>CAJUSG010000019.1 GCA_910589085.1 uncultured Oscillospiraceae bacterium
GTTGACAGTCCATTTTGTTGTTGTTTATATTGTTTCCCTTTGTCAAGCGTTGCAAGCGAAATGGGAGGAAAAGTCAAATGAAAATTCTGCAAGATATCGCAACAGCGGTCAGATTGACCGGAGAGGTCCGCAAGGCCCGGAAAACCGGAGCCAGCGGCGTCCAGGTTAAGCCAGTGTATACCGTTCCAGCTGTCCGCTTTGGGTACTGGGGATTTACTATGGAGGGCTGTTTGTTCTACGGTCCAAAGTGGCAGCCGCTCCGGGACGTTTTCGACAACTTACCAGAGAAGACCCAGCATGAGCTTACATTTGCCCCAAAGGCTGGAGAGTGGGGCGACCGTGTACGTTTCTGGAAGCAGGAACTCCGCAACACCCTGGAGCCGGATTTGTACCACGAAATGATTTCCACGCTTATTCGGTGGGGTATCCGGTGCCGCCGGAGGGCACTCGAGGAGGTCATAGTATGATACCATTTACATTTCCCGCCACCATGGAGGAGTTCATGGCCTACCAGGAGCAGCTAATCAACCGTCCTTTGTCTGAGGTGGAGAGGGAGATCACGGCGGAATGGCTTCCGATCATCAACGAGGCGGGACCGGAGGACATCCAGGTTGTGGACGAATTGATTGCCCAGTTCCCAGGCCACCACCAATTTCTGACAGCGGCAAAGGTATGGATGGAGGTGGCGGCAACAATGATTTGTCCGGGTTTTGCTCCAGTAAGCGGCTATGGTTAGAGAGATCGGGGGGCGGTGGTGGTACTGCTGTCCCCGCTGCGGGAAAAAGCTGAACCCTCTCCAAGCCGGAGCCGTGTGTTGGGGTGTGTTGGCACAGTGCAGAGCGGCCCGTTGCGGCTGGGAGGGGGAGATGGTTGTGAGCGCAGAAGATTGGACGGCAAAATAAATGCTTGCACAGCAGAAACAAATGTGCTATAATATAAGTGATTATAGGAAATTTCATATTGATGAGCCATTGAGCCTTTAGACCGTTGCAGTCATGCTGGAGCGACTAAAGGCTCATTTTATTTTGAATGGAGTTGATATCTACGTGTAAAAGATCACAGGCAAAAGGCAGACGGGCCGAAATCGAGCTTGCCGGACTTCTCCGAGAACGTGGCTATGATGTGCGGCCAGGTGAGCCTATGAGTTTCGGGCGGGAGCCGGACCTTGTGGGGTTGTTCGGGATCCATTGTGAGCTGAAGCGCCGGGAAGGTGTTGACCTATCGGCGGCACTGGCCCAGGCGGCAAGGGACGCTGAGTTTTTCGGGGATGGTCTCCCCACGGTTTTCCATAGAGGAAATCGGCAGCGGTGGCGGGTGACGATGGAGCTTGACCACTGGCTTGTACTCTATGACCGGCAGAAAACGGCAAAAAGCGGAGAGGAGGTAAACAATGACACCGAGACAGCAAAAGGCGCTTGCGGCGCTTCTGACATCCCCCAGCAAGGCGGCGGCGGCAAAGGCGGCGGGTATTGCCCCCCGCACACTTAGAGACTATTTGGCAGACCCAGCGTTTCGGGCAGCGTACCGGGACGCATTTGGGAACATGGTCGAGGACGCCACCCGGCAAGCCCAGCAGGCCATATCCCCGGCCCTGTCCACCCTGCGGGAGATCGTGGAGGACAGGGAAGAGGACGCCCAGGCCCGCATATCTGCGGCCCGTGCTATCTTGTCCCACGGCTTGAAGCTGATCGAGACAACGGACATTTTGAACCGGCTGCAAGAGTTGGAGACGGCGATGGAAGGAGGACACGATGGCAAGTATTGATTCCCGGCTTGCGGCACTGGCCGAGGCCGTAGAGAGACAGAAAACGGAACAAGAGCAACCGCTTGACGATCTGTCGCTATCCCTCTACCAGATGGAGACCGAAATGGCCGCTATGACTGAGACTGACATTGAAGCGATGGCCCAAGAGGTTGATGAGGACGGGCGGCAGATATGGACGCTGGAGGAGGCCCACGCCTTTGTGGACCAATGGAAGCAGATGAAGCAGGAACGAAGCCCCAGGGAGCAGAGGCGGATAGACCGGGCGCTTGCGGCGAAAAATGGGGGTGGTTGAATATCTATTCTTTCCCAACTGACCTGTAAACGAACACATAAGGAGGAATCACTATGACATACAAAGTCAAAATCAACGGCAAGGAGTACACTCTGCCCGCCCGGACGCTGGCGGTGGATGAGCAAATGTTGGCGGTGTCCGAGCTGGGCCGTCGCTGTAGCTCCGGAGAGATCAGCTATTCGGAATCGGTGAAAAGGCAGCACGCTTTTGTGAACGGCCTGGCTCCCGGTGCCTTCCCCTCTTTGGAAGAGACGGATATCAACGAGCTGACGATTGCGGTAATGAACATCGCTGCCGTTTATACAAATCCGTCTGTCAATGCTATGATGAACGAACGGTTGGAGCTGGTGCAAAGAGCTCTGAACAGCTCCAATGCGAAAAATGGAAAATCTGACCAGAGTGCAACTTGATAAGACAATGTGCGGGGGTCTCCTTATTTTCAAGGAGACCAGCATGGGGGGTGATGAGCAATGGCAAACGACGGAAGTGTAAAAATTGGTGTAGAATTTTCAACAAAAGATATCCAAAACAGTTTCCGGAAGTTACAGGAGGAAGGGCGGCAGCTGGCCGATTCACTGAAGCGCATAGACGACGCCCTGGAAATAGACCCAAGAAACATCGACTTACTGACCGAGAAATACCAAACGCTGAGGAAGACCGTTGCAAACGCAGAGGATCAGGTCTCTATTCTCAGCGAGGAGCTGGAGAAAGCCCGAGAATCCGGGCTTGAGGAATCGGACATTGAGGCGTATGAGGCACTAGTTTCCGCTTTGGCGCAGGCGCAAGAGGAGGCCAGAATGTCCGCCGCCGCTCTAAACGATGTGACCAGGGAACTGGAGCGGAGTGGGATTGACGCAGAATCCCTTGCGAATAGCCTTGACAGTGTTTCTCGCTCTTCACGTTCGGCGGAGGGATCAATAGACCGTGTTGGGGATTCTCTGGACGAAGTAGCAGACGCAGCGGACCGAAATACTGATTCCCTGGAAAACATGTCGGATTCGTTCGATGACGCCCGAGAAAATGCAGAGGATTTTTCAGACAATCTGGAAGACCTGAATGAAAATGCTGACGCAGGCGCAGGTGGGATGAAATCCTTTTTTGACAGCATTGCAGGCGGCGTAATGGTTGGCCTGCGGGATTGTAGCGCACAAGATGGGGGCCGGGACGGCCTGTCCCTTCCCCGGTATGGCCCATTGTGGAAAGGGCTGCGCCCTTTATGAGGACGGCAGCTGTGCCCTGGTAAAATAAAAAAGGAGATGCAATTTTATGAGTAAATATTCCATTTATGCGGTCCAGCTGGACCATGCCTTTAAAGAAGCCCGGACCAAATGGACAGAAGCCTATAACCTGATGAGGAGTGCGGAGGAGGACCGGCGGCGAGTCGATGAAGACGATAAGCTACTAGCGGAGCACCGCCTGAACAAGGCAAAAGCGGCCTTTGACTTGATTGACAATAGCGTGTGGACGGACTTCGAGCGGCAGATGGCGGAGATCGGGGCGGCCCTGAAAAGCACCCTGGCAAAAACGAACATGGCGGAACCCGAGGAGGTAGACCCCAACGGCCTGACGATCCTCCAGAGCGGGATTCTTTCGGTGGATGAGCTGGAGGTGTTTTATGGGCGGTACAGCGGCAATTTTACCATGCAGAGGATGATTGCCCAGCATGTAAATGGGCTAGCAAAAGCAGAGGGGGACCCCGAGAAGCGAAAGCGGCTTATCATGCTGGCCAGGGCTGCGGAAGCTGGCCCGGCTGGCGTTCTGGATACATGGAAGAACCTGGAGGACACAGCCCGGATTTGTACCGGCCAGAGCCACGGCAAGGGAGCACCCAGCTATGTCCTCTCCATCTCCAGCCAGTGGGAGCGGCTGACCGAGAACGCAATCAAGAACTTTTGACAAAAAGGGACAGGGAGCTTCCACCCTGTCCTTCTATTTCGAAGGAGGGGTATCGTGAGCAACGAGGAGCTGGTGGCGCTGATTCAGGCCGGGGACCGTGACAGGATCGTGGAGTTGTGGCACCAGGTACAGCGCATGGTCTATAAACAGGCTGCCCGTTGGGCTGGCCTGGGCGGGACTACCATTGAGGACATGACCCAGGCCGGCTTTATCGCTGTGCTGCGGGCCGTGGACAGCTACGACCCGTCCAGAGGAACGAAATTCTCCACATACCTGTTTCGACGTCTGCGGGCGGAGCTGTCAGCAGCCACGGGGTACAGTTCTAAAACAAGCTGGTTTGACCCACTCCAGAACGCTGTCAGCCTTGACGCACCCCTGACAGATGACGATGATTCCGACACGTTCGCCGACCTTATACCGGATCCGGCGGCGGAAGCGGCGATAGAGGGCATGGACATTCGGTTGGGCGTGGCCGAGGTCCTGGCAGAGCTGCCGGAGGAGCAGCGGAAAGCGATCCGAGACAGATACTGGAACGACCTCCAGGTTGACACACGGACACATGCCGCCGCTATGAAGCGCCTGCGCCACCCGGATTGCTCCAGGAGGCTAAAGGCGTACCTGTGAGGCATAACGACCAAACAACGACCAAACCGCAGAAAATCAAGAAAATAAAAAGGCCGCTATCCCTTGCGACACAAGGAGTAGCGGTCTTTTTGCTAATGGTGGACGATACAGGACTTGAACCTGTGACCTCCCGCACGTCAAGCGGATGCTCTACCAGCTGAGCTAATCGTCCGAACAGCAAGGGTTATTATACTCACGCGAGTATCATTTGTCAATAGCCTGTCTCAAATTTTTCGAAAAAATCAAAATTTTTTTGGAATACACCTGAAACACAAAATTTGCCGTGAAAACCGGTCTGGAGTGTGGTATAATGATAGCAGCTTTGATCCCATTCTTTCACAGGAGGAATGTTCCATGTTAAAACTTGATCTCTCCAAGCTCAGCGGCTTCATCCCAGAGGACTATCTGACCTCCCGGGAGGACAGGCTGTCCAAGGCGGCCCAGATGCTGGCCGCGCACACCGGCCCCGGCGGTGACTTTACCGGCTGGGTCACGCTGCCCCGGGATTACGACAAGGAAGAATTTGCCCGCATCCAGGCGGCGGCCAAGAAGATCCAGAGCCAGTCCCAGGTGCTGGTGGTCATCGGCATCGGCGGTTCCTACCTGGGGGCCCGGGCGGTAATCGAGCTGCTGCTGTCCCAAAACTACAACCTGAAGAAGAAGGACACCCCCGACATCTTCTTTGCCGGCAACGGCCTTTCCACCGACGCCTTGCTGGAGCTGATCGAGCTGATCGGCGACCGGGATTTCTCCGTCAACATCATCTCAAAATCGGGCACCACCACCGAGCCCGCCGTGGCCTTCCGTATCTTCAAGACCATGCTGGAGGAGAAGTATGGCAGAGACGGGGCCAGAGAGCGCATCTATGCCACCACAGACAAGGCCCGCGGCGCCCTGAAGGGGCTGGCCGACGCCGAGGGCTATGAGGAGTTTGTGGTTCCGGATGCCGTAGGCGGCCGGTACTCCGTCCTCACCGCCGTGGGCCTGCTGCCCATCGCCGTGGCGGGTGTGGATATCAAGGCTCTGATGGAGGGGGCCTGCCAGGCCATGGAGGAGCTGTCCGTCCCCGGGCTGGACAACCCGGCGTGGCAGTACGCCGCCGCCCGCCATGCCCTGTATCAGGCCGGCAAGCGCGTGGAGATCCTGGCGGGCTACGAGCCCCGGTTCCGCTTCTTTGCCGAGTGGTGGAAGCAGCTCTATGGCGAGAGCGAGGGCAAAGACGGCAAGGGCCTGTTCCCTGCCAGCGTGGAATTTACTGCCGACCTGCACTCCATGGGCCAGTATATCCAGGAGGGCGAGCGTCTGATGGCCGAGACCGTGGTGAAGTTTGAACCCGACGGTCAGTTTATCATCCCCGACGACCCCGCCAATGTAGACGGTCTCAACTTCCTGTCCGGCAAGCCTATGGCGTTTGTGGCGGAGCAGGCCATGCGGGGCACCATTCTGGCCCACGTGGACGGCGGCGTGCCCAACGTGCTGCTGGAGCTGCCCAAAATCAGTGAGAGCAGCGTGGGCTTCCTGATCTACTTCTTTGAATATGTCTGCGGCCTGTCCGGCCATCTGCTGGAGGTCAACCCCTTCGACCAGCCCGGGGTGGAGGCCTATAAGAAGAATATGTTTGCCCTGCTGGGCAAGCCCGGCTACGAGGAGCTGCGGGCTGAGCTGCTGGCCAAGCTGTAAATCTAATACAGAGACAACGGAGGCCGGCCCGGCCTCCGTTGTTTTGTCTGTGGAAAATTCCGGCGTTTGGCGAAAAGGGAGTGGACAAGCCGCTCCGGCTGTGTTAAAATACCTCCGACGAGTTTCCACACCTCGTCCAAGCGGGAAGCGTCCGAGCCGTCGTGAACAGGCGAGGCGTGACACGTTCGTTCGGCGGTCTGCCGCCGTTCTCTAAACAAAAAATGGAGGTTTTTTTATGCGTAAATTTACCATTCGGGACCTGACCCTGGCCGCCATGGTGGCGGCGCTGTACGCTGTGCTGGGGTATTTCGGGGACATCTTCGGCCTGACCTACGGCCCAATCCAGTGCCGCTTTGCGGAAGCTCTCACCGTTCTGCCCTTTGTGTTCCCCGCTGCCGCGCCGGGGCTGGTGGTTGGCTGTTTCCTCACCAACCTGCTCTCCCTATACGGCCCGCTGGATATCATCTTTGGCACCCTGGCTACCGCCATTGCTGCGTGGCTCTCTATAAAGGTGCCGCGCTGGTATCTGGCGGCCCTGCCTCCCATCATTGTCAACGCCATCATCCTGCCCCCCATGTGGGCCTGGGCGGAGGTTGGGGCGGTGGATTCCGCCTTTTGGGCGGCCTGCGGGTTTAATGTCCTCACTTTTATTCCCGGCGAGGCGCTGGCCTGTTATGTACTGGGGACCCTGCTGCTGTTTGCGCTGCCCAAGGTGCCCGCCCTGCGGCCCTACATGCAGGAGGGGCGCTGGGCGTATCCCCGTCAGAGATAAAGTAAAACCGCCCCAATGGGGCGGTTTTTTCATCCCTCATTCTCCAGGAAGTAGGACGCCTCCATATCTGCTGTGGCCAGAGCGAAGGCCAGGGGGTACATCCGCAGGGCCTGACCCACAGTGCGGCTGTCCTCCGGGCCGGAGAAGCCCATGTGCCAGCGGATGGCCATAGCCTCCTCCCGGGTGAGGCGGATGAAGCCATTGGTGATGTACACGCTCTTTTCCCCGTGCCCGTAGGGCAGGGGATCGTCAAAGGTATAGGAGGGGACCTTCTCCCACTTGCCGGTGGCGTCGTCCTTCACGTTGCGGAAGCTCTTTTTATAACAGCCGATCTTGCAGAAGTCGTGGCACAGGGCTACAATAGCGATGGACTCGGCGCTGTATTCCAGGCCGTAGAGCTCCTGCACCCGCTCCCGCTGGAGGTAGTCCACCAGGCAGTGGTAGACGTTCAGGCTGTGCTCGCACAGTCCGCCCTCGTAGGCCCCGTGGTAGCGGGCGGAGGCGGGGGCGGTGAAAAAGTCGCTCTTGTGCTCCAGGTAATCCAGCAGCTTGTCGGCCCCCTCCCGGGTGATGTTGGCCTTGAAGATCTCAATAAATTCCTCTTTACAGGACATTCGATCCGCTCCTTCCAAACTCGTTTTTTAGAGCGGATATTGCCCGCTCCACGCTTGTCTCATCAATTAGGGAAAACCGCCGGATGTAGGGCAAGGGCTCTGCCCTTGCCTTCTCATCCTGTCTTATCCCCTTACGGGGATAGGCAGGGGTAGAACCCCTGCCCTACATCATACCAAAGAAACTGGAGGAAAAACAAGATGGAATATGGAAAAATTTTGCCGGGCATTTTTCAGGCCCGGCCCAACCGGTTTATTGCCCATGTAGAGGTGGGAGGCCGTGTGGAGGTCTGCCACGTAAAGAACACCGGCCGGTGCCGGGAGCTGCTGATCCCCGGCGTAAAGGTCTGGCTGGAGGAGAGCGGCAGCCCCGCCCGGAAGACAAAATACGACCTGATCGCCGTGGAGAAGGCGCGGTCCGGCGGCCCTCTCCTCATCAACATGGACTCCCAGGCCCCCAACAAGGTTTTTGGGGAGTGGGCGGCGGCGGGGGGACTTGGCTTTGTCCCCACCCTCCTGCGGCCCGAGACGGTGTATGGCAGTTCCCGGTTCGACTACTACTGGGAGCGCGCCGAGGGAGGAAGCCGGGGCTTTTGGGAGGTGAAGGGGGTCACCCTGGAGGAGGACGGCGTGGCCCGCTTCCCCGACGCCCCCACCCTCCGGGGGGTGAAGCACCTGGAGGAGCTGGTCCTGGCCCGTGAGGCGGGCTATGAGGCGGGTGTGTGCTTCATCGTCCAGATGGAGGGCATGAGCCGGGTGGAGCCCAACGACGCCACACACCCGGAATTCGGCGCGGCCCTCCGCCGGGCGGCCCGGGCCGGGGTGGAGGTGCTGGCCCTGGAGTGCTGTGTGGAGCCGGGGCTGCTGGCGGTGAAGGGAGAAATACCTGTATGCCTGCGGGGGTAAAGTTTTGGGGAGGTTTTGCCGATAAATTCAGATGAGAAGATCGGAAAGGGGGCTTCTGGATGGAGACACGGGACGGATTTGGCGAGCGGGAGCTCAGCTCCGGCGGAAGCGGGGGCCGGGTGTCCATCGACCGGTTTGAGATGAAGCGGCAGTTTCTGGAGCGGAGCGAGGAAGAGAAGGTAGAGGCGGCGGCGGCCCTGTACGAAAGGGCGGCCATGCAGTGGATGCAGTCCGGCGAGCCCCCGGAGGGCGTGGAGACGCCGGAGAGTGAGGAGGAGCTGGAGGCCAGGTCCCAGGAGCTGAAGCTGCGGCAGAAGTGCCAGGACATTGCCGCCCTGATGATGGTGGAGGAGCTGGAGGACAACGAGGACATGTAAAAGGAGGTGCGGACAGTGGAAATTCGGCGTATGCTGCGGGGAGAAAATGTCAGCTTTACCCCGCCGCAGCCCCCCAGGGGCAAGGAGGAGAAAAAGACCGGTGGGGGCCGTCCCACCGCTGACCGGCTGGAGCTGAGCCGGCAGTGGGTGGAGGCCATGGAGGAGCAGCGGGTCCAGTCGGAGGCCAGGCTGCTCTCCGGGGCGAAGGAGGAGAAGGACGGTATTCTGGGTATGCTGAACGAGCCCAGCGCCGAGGAGGAGGAGCTGGAGGCCCTGTCTGAGCAGCTGAAGGTACAGCAGAGGTGCATGGAGATTGCCCGGCGGATGATGGCGGGCAAGCGGGTTCCGCCCAAGGACGAGCGATACCTGATGGAGAATGACCCGAAGGGCTATAAGCTGGTCATCGCCCTGCGCAAGCCGCCCAAGAGGGACGAAAAGGAGTGCGAGAGTGTCCTCAAGGACGACGAGAAGCAGAGCTCCGACGAGACCACAGAGGCTGAAGGGACCGCTTCGGCGGAGGGGGGCGAGGCCTCCTCCGGGGGCGGGGACGCCTCCTCAAGCAGCGGTGAATAAGCAAAGGAAGCGCCCGGCGGGGTCACCCGCCGGGCGTGGTTTATATCTCTCTGCGCCCCTCCAGGGCACGGACCAGGGTGGCGTCGTCGGCGTACTCCAGGTGGCTGCCCACGGGAATGCCGTAGGCCAGCCGGGTGACCTTCACCTGGAAGGGCTTCAGCAGCCGGGACAGGTACATGGCGGTGGCCTCCCCCTCGGTGTCCGGGTTGGTGGCCATAATCACTTCCTCAATTCCGCCGGCGGCCACCCGCTCCACCAGGGAACGGATATGCAGGTCGTCGGGCCCCACCCGGTTCATGGGGGAGAGCACCCCGTGGAGGACATGGTAGTGCCCCTGATACTCCCGGCTGCGCTCCATGGCCACCACGTCCTTGGGGTCGGCCACCACGCAGACGGTGGAGGCGTCCCGCTTGGCGCTGGCGCAGATGGGACAGGGGCCGTCCCCCTCGGTGAGGTTCTGGCAGACGGGACAGGTGTGGATGTGGGCCTTGGCGTCGGTGATGGCCCGGGCGAAGGCGGCGGCCTCCTCCTCAGGGAGGGAGAGCACATAAAAGGCCAGCCGCTGGGCAGATTTGACGCCCACGCCGGGCAGCTTGGCGAAGTGCTCCACAAGGCTTTCGAGGGCGGGGGGGAAATACTGCATGGGTAGGACCTCCGTGGGATGGATTGGATTTTTGGAGAATTTGAGGGTGGGCATGTAGGGCAAGGGCTCTGCCCTTGCCTGAATCGGGTTGCCGACTCTGTAAAAAGGCAAGGGCAGAGCCCTTGCCCTACACGACGAAGAGGCCGGACATCTGGAAGGTTTTCCGTTATCCCCGCAGCGCCCGAATCGCGCCGGGGATATCGGCGGACCCGTAGACGGCGGAGCCGGCCACCAGCACGTTGGCCCCGGCCTGCGTCACCAGGGGGGCGGTCTTGGGGGAGACCCCCCCGTCCACCTCCAGCTCACAGGCGGGGTTGTACCTGTCGATGATGGCCCGGACCCGGCGGATGGTGTCCAGTTGCTCCTCCATGAAGGCCTGGCCGCCGAAGCCGGGCTCCACTGTCATCACCAGCACCATGTCCAGCCGGTCGATGTAGGGCAGGACGGCCTCAGCCTTGGTGATGGGCCGCAGAGCCACCGCTTTTTTGACCCCACAGTCCTCCATGATGTTCAAAGCCTCGGCGATGCGGACGGGGTGGTCGGCCTCCAGGTGGACCGACAGCAGGCCGGCCCCCGCCCGGGCGAAGGCCTCCACATACCGCGCCGGTTTCTCCACCATCAGATGGACGTCCAGAAACATATCGGTGCACCGGCGGATGGACTGGACCACCGGCACGCCGATGGTGATATTGGGCACGAAAGCCCCGTCCATCACGTCCACGTGGAGGTAGTCGGCGGAGGAGACCTTTTTGATGTCCCGCTCCAGGTTGGCGAAGTCGGCGGAGAGGATCGAGGGGGCGATTTTAATCATAACAGACTCCTCCTTCTGGGGACAGGCGCTGAGGACAGCCCCCACGCATAGGATAACTCAGCGGAGAGAGCCCCGGGTTCGGGCGGATTGCTCCGGGCCGAGCCCACGGCCCAAACCCGTCCTTAACCGCCCGGCCGGCCCGCCGCTTTCAGATAGCCGTCCGCCGGGGGCCTTTGAGGCCTCCGGCGGGCGGAAAAGGCTATTTCATTACATAATGCAAGCATATCACAGCCCGCAGCCGCTGTCAAGCGGCGACTGCCGGAATTTGGTGGAACCCGGCCTCCGGCGGTGCTTCAGAGGACCGCCAGCGAGCCGTCCCTCACGTCCACCGTGAGGGAGGCGCCGGGCTCCACCTGGTCGGCGATGATCTTCCGGCCGATGAGGGTCTCCACCGTGTGCTGGAGGTAGCGGCGCAGGGGCCGGGCCCCGTAGACGGGGTCGTAGGCTGTGTCGATGATCTCGCTCTTGGCGGCGGAGGTGAGGGTCACGGCCAGCTGCTTATCCGCCAGCCGCCGGTTCAGATCGGCCACCAGCAGGTCAACGATGTGGGTGATGTTCTCCTTGGTCAGGGGCTTGTAGAAGACGATCTCGTCCAGCCGGTTGAGGAACTCCGGCCGGAAGGACCGCTTGAGCAGCTCGCTCACCTGGTCCCGGGCGGTCTCGCTGACCTCCCCGTCCTCGGTGATGCCGTCCAGGAGGGCCTGACTGCCCAGGTTGGAGGTCAGGATGAGGATGGTGTTCTTAAAGTCCACCGTCCGGCCCTGGCTGTCGGTGATCCGGCCGTCGTCCAGCACCTGGAGCAGCACATTGAACACGTCCGGGTGGGCCTTCTCCACCTCGTCAAAGAGGACCACGCTGTAGGGTTTTCTCCTAACCGCCTCGGTGAGCTGGCCGCCCTCCTCGTAGCCCACGTACCCTGGAGGGGCCCCGATGAGCCGGGAGACGGAGAATTTTTCCATATACTCCGACATGTCGATGCGGACCAGGTTCTTCTCGCTGTCGAAGAGGGCCTCGGCCAGGGTTTTGGCCAGCTCGGTCTTGCCCACGCCGGTGGGCCCCAGGAAGAGGAAGGAGCCGATGGGCTTATTCGGGTCGGCGATGCCCGCCCGGGAGCGGAGGATGGCCTCGCTCACCAGCCGCACGGCCTCGTCCTGGCCCACCACCCGCCGGTGGAGGATGTCCTCCAGGTGGAGCAGCTTCTCCCGCTCCCCCTCCATCAGGCGGGATACCGGAATGCCGGTCCACCGCTCAATGATCCGGGCGATCTCCTCCTCGGTCACCTTGTCCCGGAGGAGGGAGCGGGCCTTGCCCTCGTTGGCGGCGGCCTCCTCGGCCTCCAGCGCCTTTTTTAGCTCAGGGATACGGCCGTATTGCAGCTCGGCGGCTTTCTCCAGGTCGTACTCCCGCTGGGCCTTTTCCAGCTCGGCGTTGGCCGCCTCCAGCTCCTCCCGCAGCTTCTGGACCTTGCCGATGGCCCCCTTCTCGTTGTCCCACTGGGCCTTCTTGGCGTTGAAGTCGTCCCGCATGTCGGACAGCTCCTTCTGGATCTCCGCCAGATGCTCCTGGGACAGCTTGTCGGTCTCCTTTTTCAGGGCGGCCTCCTCAATCTCGTGCTGGATGATTTTCCGCTGAATCACGTCCAGCTCGGTGGGCATAGAGTCCATCTCGGTGCGGATCATGGCGCAGGCCTCGTCCACCAGGTCTATGGCCTTGTCGGGCAGGAAACGGTCGGAGATATATCGGTTGGACAGGGTGGCGGCGGCGATGATGGCCCCGTCGGTGATTTTTACCCCGTGGAAGACCTCATACCGCTCCTTCAGGCCCCGGAGGATGGCGATGGCGTCCTCCACACTGGGCTCGTTCACCATAACGGGCTGGAAGCGGCGCTCCAGGGCGGCGTCCTTCTCGATATACTGCCGGTACTCGTTGAGAGTGGTGGCCCCGATGCAGTGCAGCTCCCCCCGGGCCAGCAGGGGTTTTAACAGGTTGCCCGCGTCCATAGAGCCCTCGGTCTTGCCGGCGCCCACAATAGTGTGGAGCTCGTCGATGAAGAGGATAATCCGCCCCTCCGACTTCTTCACCTCGTTGAGGACGGCCTTCAGCCGCTCCTCAAATTCTCCCCGGTACTTGGCCCCCGCGATCAGGGCCCCCATGTCCAGGGAGAAGATGGTCTTGTCCCTCAGAGAGGCGGGCACATCCCCCTTGACAATCCGCTGAGCCAGCCCCTCAGCGATGGCGGTTTTGCCCACGCCGGGCTCGCCGATGAGGACGGGGTTGTTTTTGGTTTTCCGGCTGAGAATGCGGATGACGTTCCGAATTTCATCGTCCCGGCCGATCACTGGGTCCAGCTTGTTCTGCCGGGCCCGCTCCACCAGGTCGGAGCCGTACTTTTTCAGGGCGTTGTAGGTCTCCTCCGGGTTGTCGGAGGTGACCCGCTGGCTCCCCCGCACCTGGGCCAGGGCCTGCATGACAGCCTCCTTCTCCAGGCGGTAGGTGCGGAAGAGCTCCTTCAGGGCGGTATTGGGGTGGGCCAGCAGGCCCAGAAGAATGTGCTCCACCGAGATGTACTCGTCCCTCATGGCCTGGGCCTCCTGCCCGGCCCCCTGGAGGGCCCGGTCCACGTCCTGGGAGACGTACACCTTGCCGCTCTCCCGGCCCGAGCCGGTGACCTTGGGCAGCTTATCCACCTCGGCCCCAACCGCCGCCTCAAAGCTGGGGACGGTCATGCCCATGGCGGTGAGCAGCTGGGGGATAAAGCCCTCCCCGTCCCCCACCAGGGCCAGCAGCAGGTGGGGCTGTTCGATCTGCTGGTTGCCGTGCTCCAGGGCGATGTCCTGAGCCCCCTGAATGGCGGCCAGGGATTTCTGGGTAAACTGATTCATGTTCATAAAAACACTCCTTTCATGGAACGGTTTGCGGTATGGTTGTAGTATAGGCCGGCCCGCCGGATATTTCATGAACAGAGTGTGAATTTTTAGCACTCTATTTAAGAGAGTGCTAATCCAATGTTTTCCGTTGCATTTCCGGCCCTGCTGTGGTAAGCTGGTCCATACGATTGCGAAAGGAGTGTGCCCTTCGGATGGAACGACCTGAACTGCCCCGGGAGGCCATGGATGCCCTGGACGAGATCGACCGCATCCTCCACCAGATGCTGGTGCTGGCGGAGCTGTCCGCCGGTGAGGGCAATGTAAACCGGACCAACCTGCAGACGGTGCTGGAGTATCTGCAAAACAAGATCAACCGCGCCGCGGACCGGCTGGAGGGAATATAAAAACAGCCCGGACCTTTGGTCCGGGCTGTTTGCTGGTGCTTATTCCACGGGGCTGTCCTCGTCCTCAGCCTCGTCGTCGGTGAGCTCCATGGCGTAACGGGTGCCGCAGCTGGGACACTCCACCTCGCCGTCGGTCAGGGCCTCGTCGTCCACCATGATGTCCGCACCGCAGGTGGGGCACTCCACCTCAAACCAGTCGTCGTCGTAGTCCTCAAGATCGTCGTCCTCCTCGTCAAAGACAACCTCCTCCACGTCGGACAGGTCGTCAGAGAGCACGTCGATCTCCTCGCCCAGGTTGAGGGCGTTCTCCTCCAGGTCCTCCACGGACATGGCCAACTCCTCCAGGATGCCGATCATCACAGAGATGAGCTTGCCCTCCTTGGACTTCATGGTGTCCAGATCCAGCCCCTCGGCCAGGCCCTTCAGATAGGCGACTTTTTCAGAAATAGTCATAGTTGTTCCCTTTCTGAGGCAATGCCTCCTTGTCACACTCCGCCTGTTCGCGGCGCTCAAGCCTTGCAGCGCTCCAGATACTCCCCGGTGCGGGTGTCGATCTTGATTCTGTCGCCGGGGTTGACAAACAGGGGCACCTTGATCTCGGCGCCGGTCTCCAGGGTGGCGGGCTTGAGCACGTTGTTGGTGGCGGTGTTGCCGGCGAAGCCAGGGTCGGTCTCGGTGACCTCCAGCTCCACGAAGTTGGGGGGCTCCACGCCGAACACGCTGCCCTTGTAGGACATCACCTTGCAGGTCATGTTCTCCTTGACGAACTTGAAGCTGTCGCCCAGCAGGTCCTTGCCGATGGGGATCATGTCGAAGCTCTCGGGGTCCATGAAGTAGTACAGATCGCCGTCGCTGTAGCTGTAGTCCATGTCCTTGCGCTCCACGAAGGCCTGTTCGAATTTGGCGGTGGGGTTGAAGGAGGTCTCGGTCACGCCGCCGGTAATGACGTTCTTCATTTTGGTGCGGACAAAGGCCGCGCCCTTACCGGGCTTCACGTGCTGGAACTCTACCACCTGCATGACCTTGCCGTCCATCTCGAAGGTCACGCCGTTGCGGAAATCGCTGGCAGAAATCATTGGCATAGGAATCATCCTCCATTGTAATAACAGTTTGAATATGCTTAGCTGACTTATTTTACCCTATTTTTTCCCCGTTGGCAAGTGGTTTTGAAGAATTGCGGTGAATCTGCGGGAAATTTTTGCCGGGGCCCGCCTGTATGTAGGCCGGAGCCGGCCGGCTGGACGGGGAGAAAAGAGCGGGACGGGCGTTCTGCCCGTCCCGTTTTGATTAATATCTGGCGCTGGAGTCGGGCTCCCAGCTGGGGGTGCCGGAGTAGCCGCGGGTCCCGGTGACATCCCGGGCCACATCGCCGATGCCCCGGCCCACGTCCTCGATGGCGTCGCCGGCGCCCCGGACGATGTCACGGGCGCCGTTGGTCAGGTCCCGGGAGACGGTATTCCGGTCGCCGCCATAGACCTGGCCGTTGGTGTCGGCGGCGTAGCGGCCGTCGTCGTAGTAGCTGCGGCCGTTGTAGATGGTCTGGCCGGAATACCGCCGGGCAACCTGGCCGGCGGAGGTGCCGGAGTTGGTGCCGTTAGGATTATCGTCGGTGCTGCAGGCCGCCAGCGCGCCCACCAGGGAGAGCGCCATGGCCAGGGCTGTGATCCTCTTTTTCATCGCTGTATCCTCCCGCTCATTTTTCTCACGGAAGTCCCATCCGCAGTGTAGTATGCGCCTGATTGTCTGACATCAATCCGGGAATGAGCGGCCAAATTGGATATTTTGACCGCTTTTGACGGAAAAGAATTGGAGGCGTTTCCGCTTTTTTGGAAAAAACTTCGATGCAATCCCTTGCAATTTCTGTGATAGTGTGTTATAGTATGTCCAGAATGAAGGTAGTATTGGTGAGAGTGGGGTCGCGGCTCCGCTCTTTTTGATTGGAAAGAAGCGCCGAGCCGTTGTGAGCAGCGAGCCTGGACTGGAGCGAGGGAAACAAACCAAGGGCTGCGAAGCGGGCCTGTTTGTGTCCCGAGTCGGAGGGAAGGGGAGCGTCGCGAACAGGCGAGGCGTGACAGCAAGAAGCGCCGAGCCGTCGTGAGCAGCGCCGGACAAAAAGGATGTGTCAACATGGCAAAAGTGACCGAGGCCGTAGCCGCCCTGGCCCTCCCGGCAGTGGAGGCCGCGGGCTGCACCCTGTGGGACGTGGAATATGTGAAGGAGGCGGGGGTCTGGTTCCTCCGGCTGTATATCGACAAGGAGGGCGGCGTGTCCATCGACGACTGCGAGGCCGTCTCCCGCCCTGTGTCCGATCTGCTGGACGAGGCCGACCCCATCGAGGGCAGCTACACCTTTGAGGTGTCCTCCGCCGGGGCGGACCGCGCATTGAAAAAGCCCGAGCACTTTGAAAAATTCCGGGGTGAAGCGGTAGAGGTCAAGCTCTACCGCCCCAGAGAGGGCCGCAAGGAGTTTGTGGGCCGGCTCCAAAATTACCAGGACGGGGCGGTCACCCTGGAGATCAACGGGGACGAGACTGTTTTTACCAAACAAGAGATTGCGCTGGTACGGCTGTACCTGCGGGTTTGACTTTTAGGAGGAAAGCACCGTGGCAAAGAGAGTGACAAAGAAAAACGTCAACACCAACGAGATGGACGGCAAGGAGTTTTTTGAGGCTATCCATCAGATTGAGCAGGAAAAGGGCATCAAGCCCGGCTACATGATGGAGAAGGTGACCCAGGCTCTGCTGTCCGCCTACCGCCGGGACCACGAGGGTGTGGGGGACAATCTCATGATTGAGGCCAACGAGGAGGCCGGCACCGTCCGCCTGTTTCTGAAGAAGGATATTGTGGAGGAGGTTGACAACCCCGCCATGGAGATCAGCCTGGAGGAGGCCCGCCGGGCTCTGCCCCAGGCCGAGCTGGGAGATACGGTGCGCATTGAGGTCAAGGCCCGCTCCTTTGGCCGCATCGCCGCCCAGACCGCCCGTCAGGTCATCATCCAGGGCATCCGGGAGGCGGAGCAGGGGATGATCTACGACGAGTTTTCCACCAAGGAGCACGAGCTGCTTACCGGCACCATCACCCGCATCGATCCCCGGAACGGGTCGGTGTCCCTTCGGCTCCACGCCGGCGACCAGTTTACCGACGCCTACCTGGGCACCAGCGAGCAGGTAAAGGGGGAGCGCTACGCCGAGGGCCAGCGGCTGAAGGTCTATGTGGTGGAGGTCCGCCGGGCCACCAAGGGGCCCCAGGTGCTCATCTCCCGCACCCACCCCGGCCTGGTGAAGCGGCTGTTTGAGCTGGAGGTCCCCGAGGTCTACGACGGCACAGTGGAGATCCGCTCCATGGCCCGTGAGGCGGGCTCCCGCACCAAGATGGCCGTGTGGGCGGACGAGCCCAATGTGGACCCCATCGGCGCCTGCGTGGGTCCCCGGGGCCAGAGGGTGAACACCATTGTAGAGGAGCTGAAGGGGGAGAAAATCGACATTATCCGCTGGTCTGAGGACCCGTCGGAGTATATCGCCGCCGCCCTGGCTCCCGCCGATGTCATCAGTGTGGAGGAGCTGCCCGCCCGGGCCGATGCCAAGAGCTGCCGGGTGGTGGTTCCCGACGACCAGCTGTCTCTGGCCATCGGCAAGGAGGGCCAGAACGCCCGCCTGGCCGCCAAGCTCACCGGCTATAAGATTGACATCAAGCCCGCCTCCGCCCCCCTGGAGCCCATCGAGGACCTGATCGCCCAGGCCGAGGCCGACGCCGCCGAGGAGGCCCTGGAGGCCGCCATGGCCCAGGCGGAGGAGAACGGAGAAATTCCGGAGGAATAAAAGCCTCCCTTCGCAAAGGGAGGTGGCGCCGCCGAAGGCGGTGACGGAGGGTTTTCCTAAACGAAACGTATCTGTCTTTTTAGGAAAACCCCCACCCCGCTTCGCGGGGAGCCCCCTTTGCAAAGGGGGCCTTTAGGAGGAGGAAGAGCCTTGCCCAAGAAGATACCCATGCGCCAATGTGTTGGCTGCCGGGAGATGAAAGAGAAGAGAGCGCTCATCCGGGTGGTAAAACCGCCGGAGGGGCCGGTGTCCCTGGACTTTAAGGGCAAGCTGCCCGGCCGGGGGGCCTACGTGTGTCCCAACCCGGAGTGCCTGAAGCGGGCCCGGAAGAGCCGGGCTCTGGAGCGGGCCTTTTCCTCTCTGATTATGGATGAAGTGTGGGAGGGGCTGGAGGCGCAGATGAAGGAGGTGGAGCCCGATGTCTAACGATCCGATTCTCCATCTGCTGGGCATGGCCAAAAAGGCCGGCCGGCTGGAGGTGGGCGAGGAGCCTGTTGGGGCCGCCTGCCGGGCCCGGCAGGCCAGGCTGGTCCTGCTGGCGGCTGACGCCGCCCCCAACACCCGCCGCCGGGCCGCCCACTTCGGCGAGGCCGGAAATGTCCTCTGGCTGGAGACCCCCTTCAGCAAGGAGGAGTTGGGCCTGATCCTGGGCCGGTCGTCCTGCGCCATGCTGGCCCTCACCGACGCGGGCTTCGCCGCCGCCGCCGGGGAGAAGCTGGCCGCCCAGGACCCGGACAAATACGGTCCCGCCGCCGAAAAGCTGCGGCAGAAGGCCGACCGGGTGCTCCAGCGGCAGAAGGAGCAGCGGCAGCATGAGAAAAATCTCCGCCGGGGCAGACAGAAGCCCTGGGCGGCCCCTCCGCCCCCCGGGGAGGAGGCCGTTCCCCAGCAAAACAAGACTGTAAAACGCGGCCCGGGCGGCCGCCGGCTCACCGGTAAATTCCGGCACTCCTGAGAATCGAGGTGCTTTCAGTATGATGACGAAATATCCTGTCCATAAGGTGGCCAAGGACTTTAAGAAGAATGGGAAGGCCCTGCCCTCGAAAGAGGTCATGGACATCCTGACCCAGTACGGCCACCCCCCCAAGAACCACATGCAGCCCCTCAGCGATGAGGAGCTGTCCATCGTGTTCGAGTATTTGACCCAGCACAACCAGATCGGCTCCATCGAGCAGATCTATGCCGATGTGTATCACGAGCCGGAGACGGCCGCGCCGAAGCAGGCGGAGCCCGTCAAGGGGGAGAAACCCGCTCCCAGGGAGGAGAAGAAGGAGCCGGACCAGAAGCCGCAGCAGGGGCAGAGCACCAGACCCAACCAGCCCCAGGGCCAGGCCAAGCCGGTGGTCCAGCAGCCTGCCGGCCGTGTTCCCGCCAAGAAGGTGGTGGACACCCGGGGCGGCCCGGCGGTGAACCTGGACAAGTACGACGAGCGGCTGGAGAGCTTTACCGACCAGCGCCGGCAGGACGTCCGGGGCGGCAAGCAGAAGATTCAGCAGAAGAGCCAGCAGCGCCGCCAGCAGGGCGGCCGGGGCCAGTCCGGCAAGCGCCGCCAGGAGGAGCAGGACCGGATGCGCCGGCTCCAGCTGGAGATCGCCAAGAAGGCCCCCACCAAGGTGCTCATCCCCGACGAGATCGGCGTGGGTGAGCTGGCCTCCCGGATGAAGAAGACCGGGGCCGAGGTGGTCAAGTGCCTGATTAAAAACGGGGTCATGGCCTCCTTGAGCGACATTATCGACTTCGACACCGCCGCCATCATCGCCGAGGAGATGGGGTGTAAGGTGGAGAAGGAGGTCATCGTCACCATCGAGGAGCGCCTCATCGATACCGCCGAGGACAAGGAGGAGGACCTGGTGGGCCGGGCCCCCGTGGTGGTGGTCATGGGCCACGTGGACCACGGCAAGACCTCTCTCCTGGACTATATCCGCAGCGCCAACGTGGTCTCCGGCGAGGCCGGCGGCATCACCCAGCACATCGGCGCCTACCAGGTGGATGTGAAGGGCAGCACCGTCACCTTCCTGGACACCCCCGGCCACGAGGCCTTTACCGCCATGCGGGCCCGGGGCGCCATGATTACCGACATCGCCATCCTGGTGGTGGCCGCCGACGACGGCATCATGCCCCAGACGGTGGAGTCCATCAACCACGCCAAGGCGGCCAACATCCCCATCATCGTGGCTATCAACAAGATGGATAAGCCGGCGGCCAACCCCGACCGGATTATGCAGCAGCTCACCGAATACTCCCTGGTGCCCGAGGACTGGGGCGGTGAGACCATCGTGTGCCCCATCTCCGCCAAGACGGGCATGGGCATCGACAACCTCCTGGACATGGTGGTCCTCACCGCCGAGGTTCAGGAGCTGCGGGCCAACCCCAACCGCACCGCCCACGGCGCGGTGATCGAGGCCCGGCTGGACAAGGGCCGGGGTCCTGTGGCCACCCTGCTGGTCCAGAACGGCACCCTGAAGCAGGGCGACGTGATTATCGCCGGCACCGCCGTGGGCCGTGTCCGGGCCATGACCGACGCCCGGGGCCAGAAGCTGGCCGAGGCCGGCCCCTCCGTCCCGGTGGAGATCATCGGCATGGGCGAGGTGCCCGGCGCGGGCGACGACTTCCACGCCGTTGCGGACGAGCGCATGGCCCGGGAGCTGGTGGAGCAGCGCAAGACCGAGCGGAAGGAAGCCATCTCCAGCTCGGTGGGCAAGGTCACCCTGGAGGACCTGTTCAGCCAGATCCAGGCTGGCGAGATGAAGAACCTGAATGTCATCGTCAAGGCCGACGTCCAGGGCTCCGCCGAGGCGGTGAAGGCCTCTCTGGAGAAGCTGACCAACGAGGAGGTCCGGGTCCGGGTGATCCACTGCGCGGTGGGCGCCATCAGCGAGAGCGATGTCATGCTGGCGGGCACCTCCGGGGCCATCATCGTGGGCTTTAACGTCCGCCCGGACAACAACGCCAAGGACTCCGCCGCCCGCATGGGGGTGGATATGCGGATGTACCGGGTCATCTACGACGCCATTAACGAGATCGAGGCGGCCATGAAGGGCATGCTGGCTCCCAAATTCCGGGAGGTGGACCTGGGCCGGGCCGAGGTGCGCAATGTCTTCCGCATCACCAACGTGGGCATGGTGGCCGGCTGCTACGTGCTGGACGGCAAGATGCAGCGCAACGCCCAGATGCGCCTGCTCCGGGACAACATTGTCATCTACGACGGGGCCATTGCCTCCCTCCAGCGGTTCAAGGACAGCGTGAAGGAGGTCGCAGCCGGCTATGAGTGCGGCATCACCTTCGAGAAGTTCCAGGACATCAAGGAGGGCGACATCATCGAGGCCTTCCTCATGGAGCAGATTGAGGTTTAAGTTTTCGACCATGATTTAGAAAGGAGATTTCAGCTATGGGAATGACTGACAGCCAGTTTAAAGGATTCATTCGTTTTGTGTTGGACGACCTGGTTGAGATTCAGGGGGGAGACGACCCTGAAAAGCAGGCCGAAAAGTTAAAAAAGGTCATTGAAAATCTCCAGAAAGTGTTAGAGGACTGAGCCAACGGGGCGGGCGTTTTCGCCCGCCCCGGTTTGCTTTTAGCCCTGTACCTCCAGCGCCTGGACAATGTCCTGACGTAAGCCCAGGGAATAGTAAGCCTGAAACTCATAGTCGGTGTAGTGTACGAGTTGGGTGAAGTAGCGGTCGTAGAGGTCGAAGTCGGCGGCGGCCTTGTCAATTTCGGTATTGCGCCACAACAGTTCGGTCAGCAGGTCTTGCATTTTCATCACTCCTATGCAATAATGATAATACGTGAATTATCCACGCCTTTATTATATACGCGAATAAATCACGTGTCAATAGGTCGGAGGCAAAAATGTCAAATTTTGCTCTGCGCATGAAAGAACTGCGAAAAGAGAGAAAACTAAAGCAACAGGAATTGGCGGATGAGTTTTCCGTTAAACTTCGTACTTATCAGGGGTACGAGTACGGAGAATCCTATCCGGAGGTGGCGAAGCTGTTAGCCATCGCCGACTTCTTTGATGTCAGTTTGGACTACCTGATGGGCCGCTCCGATGTGCGGGAACGGCGGTGAAGATTTGGAGGGTTTACCTATGATGTACCCCTTTATGACTTTAGATGACAATACCGAGATTGTCCACTCCGAGATGAGGGAGGATGGCCAGGTGAAGGTATATCTGGAGCGTCCGGATGCGAAGGACGGTTTTCACCGTGCCACATGCTGGCTGCCTGGCTATAACTGGGAGGATATATTCGGTTTTTCCGCTACGGATATGGCGCGTTTGCAGGAGGTTGTCCGGTCCACGGCCCACCTGATCCTGCAATTCTCCCAGGAGGGAGGCTTTGACAGTGCCGCAGGTTTTTAAAATTGGCTCCTACTGGGTCTATTTTTGGTCCAATGAAAACGAGCCCTTGGAGCCGGTGCATGTCCATGTCTGTCAGGGGGCGCCCAGCGCGGGGGCCACAAAGATTTGGATCACTCAGACCGGGAAATGCTATCTGTGCGGCAACAGCTCAAAAATTCCGGAGCGGACGCTTCGAAACATTATGAAAATCATTGAGGCCAGAAGCGAGGAGATTATTGAGAAATGGACAGCGTACTTTGGAGAGATCAGCTACTTCTGCTGATTTGACCTATTACCATTCAAAGGAGAATAATAATGGCGAGCAATCGAATCGGGCGCATCAACGAGGAGGTCCAGCGGGAGCTGGCAGCCCTCATTCCCACGGTGAAGGACCCCCGGGTGACGGGGATGATCTCGGTGACGGCGGTGGACGTGACCCCCGACCTGAAGTTTGGCAAGGTCTATATTTCGGTGCTGGACAAAAGCGACAGCGACCAGGTGCTCAAGGGTCTGAAGTCGGCCTCGGGCTATCTCCGCCGTGAGCTGGGCCGGGCGCTGAACCTGCGCCACACCCCGGAGCTCACCTTCTTCCGGGACGACTCCATGGCCAAGGGGGCCAAAATTCTGGAGATGCTCCGGGACCCGGAGGTGGTCAAGCCCGCCAACCCGGCCAATGCGCACATTGTTTTGGAGGAGGATTAGGCCTCGTCCTACAGGAGGAATATAGTTATGAATGAGACAATCACCCCGCGGCAGGCGGCGGAATTTTTCCAGACCCACGACAGCTATCTTATCCTGACCCACGTCCGCCCCGACGGCGACACCATCGGCTGTGCCGCCGGACTGTGCCGGGCGCTGCGCCAGATTGGAAAAACTGCCCATATACTGGAAAATCCGGAGGCCACCGAGCTGTTTACGCCCTATCTGGAGGGGCTCACCGCCCCGGCTGACTACGCGCCGGAGACGGTGGTCTCGGTGGACATCTCCTCCCGCTCCCTCTTCCCCGAGGGGGCCCGGCAGTATCTGGCCCGGGTGGACCTGGCCATTGACCACCACCCCAGCCAGGAGTTTTTTGCCCGGGCGACCTGTCTGGACAGCGGGCGGGCGGCCTGCGGCCAGCTGGTGTATGAGATTGTGAAGCAGTTTGCGCAAATCACCCCGGAGCTGGGGGAGGCCCTCTATGTGGCGGTGTCCACCGACTGCGGCTGCTTTCAGTACAGCAACACCGACGCCGCGGCCCACCGGGCGGCCGCCGAGCTGATGGAGTCCGGCTTCGACCCCTACCCGGTGAACCGGAGGCTCTTCCGCACCAAGACCTTCAAGCGCCTGAAGCTGGAGAGCCTGCTCGTCGCCGGCATGGAGCTGCGGGACAACGGAACCACCGCCCTGGTCTACCTGACCCGGGAGATGATTCGCCAGGTGGGGGCCAGCGAGCGGGACATGGACAACATCTCCGGCTTTGTGGGGCAGATCGAGGGGGTCAAAAACGGCGTTACCCTGAAGGAGACCGAGGACGGCCACGTAAAAATTTCCCTGCGCACCGACCCGGGCGACCTGAACGCCACCGCCGTCTGCGCCCTTCTGGGGGGCGGCGGCCACGCCGCCGCCGCCGGGGCCATGGCGGAGGGCGCCATGGCTGAGGTCCGGCAGGCGGTGATCCACGCCATGGAGCAGGTGAGGGGAAGCTGAACCGAAAAAAATCAAAGGAATGATCCCAATGACAACCATCTATCTCATCCGCCACGCCGAGGCGGAGGGCAACCTGTACCGCCGGGTCCACGGCTGGTACAACTCCCTCATCACCGAAAACGGCTACCGGCAGATCGCCGCCCTGGAGGAGCGCTTCCGGGATATCCACATCGACGGGGTGTGGTCCAGCGACCTGTTCCGGACCCGTACCACCGCCCGGGCGGTCTACTGCCCCAAGAACCTCCCTCTGCACACCCACCCCGGCCTGCGGGAGATGAACCTGGGAGAGTGGGAGGACTGGAGCTTTGGTGACGTGCGCCGCGGCAATCCAGAGAGCATGGACCTGTTCAACCGCACCGACCCGGCCTGGGAGGTGGAAAAGGGGGAGACCTTCTTCCAGCTAGGGGACCGGATCTATGATACAGTGCGCCGTCTGGTGGAGCGGTACCCCAACCAGACCGTCGCGATGTTCAGCCACGGCATGGCCATCCGCCAGTTCCTGGGCAGGGTGAAGAACCTCCCGCCGGAGGAGTGGCACGCCATGCCCCACGGGGACAACACGGCGGTGTCCTGCCTCACCTTCGACGGGGAGCGGTTTGCAATTCAGTATGAGATGGACAACTCCCACCTGCCGGAGAACATCTCCACCCTGGCCCGCCAGGCCTGGTGGCGGAAGGACAAGAAGGCGGCGGCCGACGTGAACCTGTGGAGCGATATACCATTTATCCACCACTGCTGGGACCGGGAGCTGTACCTGAAGCTGCGCCGGGAGGCCTGCCCCGGCGTGGAGGATTCGATCCTCCTGGCCGAGGCGGAGGACCTGTGGGATCGCTCCATGTGGAACCTCCACATATTCCACGCGGGAGAGCGGCCAATGGGCGTGATCCTGTATGACGACCGGTACAAGACGAAAAAGGCGGGATACATCAAATTTCTCTCCATCCTCCCGGAGGACCGGGGCAGGGGGCTGGGGGTCCAGCTCATCGGACAGGCGGTGTCCCTGTGGCGCAACAGCGGCCGGGACCGCCTACGGCTCCACTGCCCGCCTGATAACGAGAGAGCCCGGCGCTTCTTTGAGAGGTACGGCTTTAAGTGGCTCAGGCGGGAGAAGGGGCAGGACCTGCTGGAGAAATACATAGGCTTCGACCCAAGTCAATTTTAACATGAAAAGCGCCTCCCTGTGGAAAAGGGAGGCGCTTGTTCGCTTATGTGTGCCGCTCCTTGGAGCAGTCCACCGCCAGCAGGACCAGGGCCAGAACCGCCAGGGAGGCCGTGGTGAGCCAGTCCAGCAGCCAGGGCTCCGTGGCCTGGGGGACCACCCGGCGGCACAGCCAGCCGAAGGCCGGGGAGGCCCCGGCGGTAATCAGGGCGCACACCCCGGCCTTCCGCCAGGGACCCGCATTCCAGTATGCCAGGCAGAGGAAGTAGGCCCACAGGAACACCACCCCCAGGGCGGCCAGGGGGAAGGCCGACCGCCACAGCCAGCCGCCGCCGGTGTAGCCGTGGACCACCGCCAGCAGGGGGAAGACCCACACCGAGGTGAGGGCCACGCACAGGGGCAGCACGTGCTTTCCGCAGCACCGCCAGATGGCCCACCAGCCCCAGGGCAGGGCCACCGAAACCAGCACAATCCAGAACCAGTCCAGAGTGTGGAAAACCGCCAGATTCACCACAAGGCAGACGGGCACGGCGATGAGACAGCCCGCCAGACACAGCCGGCGGCAGCCCGTCACCACCCTCCGCCACGCCGCCGCCGCCCGGGCCTGGGCCTGAGCCTGGAGATCGTCGCAGGCGGTGAAGAACTCGTGCTCCGAGATACCCAGCTCCCGGCAGATGGCGGTGACCAGAGAGACGTCGGGATAGGACAGGCTGCGCTCCCACTTGCTCACGCTGGACTCGGTGACGAACAGCCGCCCCGCCAGCTCCTTCTGGGTCAGGCCCGCCTCCAGACGTTTTTTTCGGATGTAGTCGCCAAAGGGTCGTTTTTCTTCCATAAGGGCTTCCTCCTGTGGATGGTAATATGCGGGCCGCCCGGTCCGCTGAAACCAGCGTAGCCCCTGCCGGGGAAAATGTCAAGAAAACGGGCCGCTTTTGCCGCTCGACCAACAGTCGAGTGGGGCTTCGCCCCTGAAAATCCAGGAAAGAATGTACCCGGCACGGTTGATCCCGCGCCGGGTCGGTCTTTTGGTTCTGCTATGTTCGCCGCAGCCTTGTTGCAGTATGGGTATAGTGTAAAGACCTATTTTTGAATTGTCAAGAGGAAAGGCGGTTAGTAGTACTAATACTAACCGCCTTAAATGTCTTATGCAGGTGTAACAGTCCCGGAGATTTCTACAATCTCATAAGTTACATCACCAATAAGATAGCTATGTGTAAAATGGTCTTCTGGTAAATTGTAATCATCAGTAACAACATCACAATTTCCTGCAATGTCGGTTTTTGCTTCTAAATTAAATTCACATACATCTGCTTGGCCTACAAGCAGTGAACTCAATGGAGGGGTACAATACTCATAGTTAGCTGTTACTTTTACCTTAATTGTAACATCATTGTAATTAAAGTTCGTTGATTTGGCAGAAAGATTCATCTTTGCAGAAAGGGAGTCATATAGCATATCCACCTGACCGCCCTTTGTACCCGTAGAATCCATAACAAATGTAGCGTATCCAATTGAAGTGTTGCCCGTGGATACACCTATATTCAGGTCAAGGTACTGTTCGTAGTTATCAACAGTTAGTTCCGTGCCTTTGTTGCCGCCGCCACAGGCCACCAGAGAGAGGGCCAGAGCCGCCGCCAGCATGAGCGCAAGTAGTTTCTTCATTGTGTCAACCTCCGTCTAATTTTGTTGTTGTGCTGGGAAACAGATAGAAGTATAGCACAAAACAAGATTTCAGTCAACTTAAAAGAAAGATTTCACTTGCTTAATAAAAGATTTTAGTCCATGTAAAATACAGGTTAAGGGGGTGTTTTCATGGACTATGAGTTGTTGGGCAAGAGAATACGGGATGAACGCTTGCTATTGCGTTTAACGATAGAACAACTTGCGGAGAGAGTAGACAAGAGCACAAACTATATTGGACAGATAGAACGGAATGACGGAAAGCCAAGTCTGGAAACAATAGTCGATATTGCTAATGCTTTAGGGACAACAGTAGACGCATTATTAAAGGACAGTTTGAAAACAGAACAGCGTGACGGGACGATACAGGAAATATCAACCTTGCTGTATTCATTAGACGATAACGGGAAACAGTTTATACTTGACATGGTGAAGCGGTATAGCCATTATCACCAGCCGCAGAGCGACAATCTGTAAAAATATAGCAAGGTCAATGCTTCTGCCGCTGGAGACAAACGAAAACACCTATCACGCAATAGGTTCTTTTGATAGCTGCGCGCGAGGCGCTGAAAGCGCTGAGCGCTCCTATAGCAATAAAGAGGCGGCGCTTTCAGCGCCGCCTCTTTATTGCAACTTCTCTCGCATCAAAATTTCGCTCCGCCGAACTCGGCCAGCTTGAGCCCCTTGTTCCGGTCGGTGACCCACTGGATGGACCACTGGGAGGCGAACAGCAGCAGCTGATTGCCCTTGTAGTCCTCCACCAGCTTGGCGTCGTTGGGCAGCAGCAGGTCCTCCTCCTTCAGGGGCGGGGCGTCCTCATCCTCCTTGACGATCCAACGCAGATACTCGAAGGGCAGACCCTCCTTATACAGCTCCACGTTGTACTCCGACCGCAGCCGGTACTCCAGCACGTCGAACTGCAGGGTGCCCACCACGCCCACAATGACCTCCTCCATGCCGGAGTAGGGGGTCTTGAAGATCTGAATGGCGCCCTCCTGAGCGATCTGCTCCACGCCCTTTAAAAACTGCTTGCGCTTCATGGTGTCGATGGAGCGGATGCGCTCAAAGTGCTCCGGGGCGAAGGTGGGGATGGGGTCGAAGGCGAACCTTTTCCCCGGGGCGCACAGGGTATCCCCGATGGAGAAGATGCCGGGGTCGAACACGCCGATGATGTCGCCGGCGTAGGCCTCCTCGATGATCTCCCGCTCGGCGGCCATGAGCTGTTGGGGCCGGGACAGGCGGATCCTCTTGTTCCCCTGGAGGTGGTAGACCTCCTTATCCGCCTCAAATTTGCCGGACACCACCCGCATAAAGGCGATGCGGTCCCGGTGGGCCTTGTTCATGTTGGCCTGAATCTTGAAGACAAAGGCGGAGAAGTCGGGGTCGAAGGAGTCGATGACCTCCTCACCGGCCCTTCGGGGCAGGGGGGCGGTGGTCATGCGGAGGAACTCCTCCAGGAAGGGCTCCACGCCGAAGTTGGTGAGGGCGGAGCCGAAGAACACCGGCGACAGCCTGCCGTGGCGCACCCGGTCCAGGTCGAAGTCGCAGGAGGCCCCGTCCAGCAGCTCGATCTCATCCACCAGCCGGTCCCGCCTGGCCGCGCCGATCAAATCGGCCAGGGCGGGGTCGTCGGGCTCGATCTGGGTGGCGGTGGCCGCCTTCGCGTTGGTGTTGGAGGTGAAGTGGATCACCTTTCGGGCCTGACGGTCGTAGACCCCCTGAAACTCCCTGCCGCAGCCGATGGGCCAGTTCATGGCGTAGGTGTCGATGCCCAGCTCGTGCTCCAGCTCCTCACACAGCTCAAAGGGGTCCCGGGCCTCCCGGTCCATCTTGTTGATGAAGGTGAAGATGGGGATATCCCGCAGGCGGCACACCTTGAACAGCTTCCGGGTCTGGGCCTCCACGCCCTTGGCGGCGTCGATGACCATGACGGCGGAGTCCGCCGCCATGAGGGTGCGGTAGGTGTCCTCGGAGAAGTCCTGGTGGCCGGGGGTGTCCAGGATGTTGATGCAGAAGCCCTCATACTGGAACTGCATCACCGAGGAGGTCACCGAGATGCCCCTCTGCTTCTCAATCTCCATCCAGTCCGACGTGGCCGCTCGGGTGTTCTTCTTGCCCTTCACCTGACCCGCCTGGGCAATGGCTCCGCCGTAGAGCAGGAACTTCTCCGTCAGGGTGGTTTTGCCCGCGTCGGGGTGGGAGATGATGGCAAAGGTGCGCCGGCGCTTGATTTCCGCTTCGTAGTTTGACAAAAGGGTCCACTCCCTTGTATATTATTTCCGGTTTGGCAAGCCATTCTACCATAAGATGGCGGAGGCGGCAAGAAAAAGTTGTGCCCGGCCGGGGCTCAGTTATAAAAATCTCCGGTGTCCGTCTCCACGGCCTGAAACCCCTCGGCCCGGAGGGCGCTGAGGATCTGCTTCTTGTGGTCGTGGCCGAAGGCCTCCAGGGTGACCCGCAGCTCCACGCCCGACTGGCGGTTGATGTTGACAAACTGGTTGTGCTCCAGCTTGACCACATTGCCGTTGTTGGCGGCCAGCACCTGGGCCACCCGGAGCAGGGAGCCCGGCCGGTCGGGGAGCTGAACGGCAAAGGTAAAGATTCTCCCCCGGCCGATGAGGCCGTGCTGGACCAGGGAGGACATGGTAATCACGTCCATGTTGCCCCCGGACAGCACGGATACCACGTTTTTGCCCTCGTAGCCCAGGTGGCGCAGGGCGGCCACCGGGAGCAGACCGGCGTTCTCCACCACCATCTTGTGCCGCTCCATGATGTCCAGGAAGGCCTCCACCAGCTCGCTGTCGTCGATGGTGATAATCCGGTCCACATTCTTCTGCACATAGGGAAATACCAGGTCGCCGGGGGTTTTGACCGCCACGCCGTCGGCGATGGTGGTGGCGGCGGGGAGGGTGACCACATGGCCCGCCTCCAGGCTGGCCTGCATGGAGGCCGCCCCGGTGGGCTCCACGCCGATCACCTCCACGTGGGGGTTGAGCAGCTTGGCCAGGGTGGACACCCCGGCGGCCAGCCCGCCCCCGCCGATGGGCACCAGGATGGCCTCCACGTCGGGCAGGTCCTGGAATATCTCATAGGCGATGGTGCCCTGGCCGGTGGCCAGGGTCAAATCGTTGAAGGGGTGGACGTAGGTGAGCCCCTCCTCCTGGGCCAGTTGGGCGGCCAGCTCGGCGGCGTCGTCAAAGACCTCGCCGTGGAGCACCACCTTGGCCCCGTAGTCCTTGGTGTTGTTCACCTTCACCAGGGGGGTGGTGGTGGGCATGACGATGGTGGCCGCCACCCCGGCGGCCTGGGCGGCGTAAGCCACCCCCTGGGCGTGGTTGCCGGCGGAGGCCGTCACCAGTCCCCGGTCCTTCTCCTCCTGGGAGAGGGTGCTGATCTTATAGTAGGCCCCCCGGAGCTTATAGGCCCCGGTGGCCTGCATGTTCTCCGGCTTGAGGTAGACGGAGTTGCCGCAGACCTTGGACAGGTAGGGGGAGTGGATCAGCGGGGTGGGCCGCAGTACGGCCTGCAGAACGCTGCGGGCCGCCTTGAAGGATTCCAGGGTGAGCATAGTTGGTATCTCCTTTGTATGAAAAATCAGTGTATCCTTTATCATACTGAATCACACAGAAGAAGTCAATGAAAAATAGGACAAGTTTTGTGTTTTATTCCAGGTGGGACTCGACCAATTTTCAATAATATCCGCGATATCTGCCAGCTTCAGAGAAGTTCCGGAATATATGAGACAGTCGTAAAATCTGTGAAAAGTGCCATTGACATAAAAATTTGATTCCCCTATAATAGGCTCTTGTACAAACATAGAGAAAAAAGGGGGAATTTGGGTGGCACAGCCCGCGAATGAAAATAAAATGGGGATCATGCCGGAGAACAAGCTGCTGCTGAATATGGCGCTGCCGATGATCCTCTCCATGCTGATCCAGGCCTGCTACAACATTGTGGACAGCTACTTTGTGGCCAAGCTGAGCCAGGACGCGCTGAACGCGGTGGGGCTGGCCTTCCCGGTGCAGAACCTGATGATCGCCGTGGCGGTGGGCACCGGCGTGGGCATAAACGCCCTGCTCTCCCGCAGCCTGGGCCAGAAGGACCAGGAGCGGGCCAACCGCACCGCCATGAACGGGGTTATGCTGGAGGTGGTGAGCGGGCTGGTCTTCACCGTCCTGGGTCTGACCTGCGCCCGGCTGTTCTACACCATCCAGACCGATATCCCCGGCATTGTGGAGTACGGCGCCGACTACCTGACCATCATTGCCGGGTGCAGCATGGGAATTTTTCTGTCGGTAGCCTGTGAGCGGCTGGTCCAGGCCACCGGCCGGACGGTGTACGCCATGGTGATTCAGGGCACCGGCTCGGTAATCAACCTGATTCTGGACCCCATCCTCATCTTCGGACTGTTCGGCTTTCCACGGATGGAGGTGGCGGGGGCGGCCGTGGCCACCGTGACCGGCCAGATGATCGGCGGACTGGTTGGCCTCTACCTGTCCCTCACCCACAACCCGGAGCTTCAGATGTCGGTGGCCGGCCTGCGGCCCAGCCGGGAGATCATAAAGGGTATTTACAGCGTTGGCCTGCCCTCCATCATCATGCAGTCCATCGGCTCGGTGATGGTGTTCGGTATGAATCAGATCCTGATCGCGTTCACCGCGACCGCTACAGCGGTGTTCGGCATCTACTTCAAGCTCCAGTCCTTTATCTTCATGCCTGTGTTCGGCCTGAACAACGGCATGGTGCCCATTGTGGCCTACAACTACGGGGCCCAAAAGCCCGAGCGGATCACCAGGACGGTCAAGCTGGCGATGGCCTACGCCGTGGGCATCATGGCGGTGGGTTTCGCCCTGTTCCAGCTGTTTCCGGACGTGTTCCTCAGCCTGTTTGAGGCGGAGGGGGAGGACGCCGGTGATCTGCTGACCATCGGGGTACCCGCCCTGCGGATCATCTCCTTCCACTTCCTGGTGGCCGGCATCTGCGTGGTGAGCATGTCGGTGTTTCAGGCCCTGGGCCACGGGGTGCTGTCCCTGATTGTGGCCATCGTCCGCCAGCTGATAGTTTTGCTGCCGACGGCCTTCCTTCTGTCCCGGCTGGGCGGGCTGGATGTGGTGTGGTGGGCCTTCCCCGCGGCGGAGACGATTGCCGTCATGCTCTGCCTCCTGTTTCTGTTCCGGGTCTTCCAAAAGGAGATCATCCCCATGCAGGAGACGAAATAGCCGACAGCCCCGTCCAACCGGACGGGGCTGCTGCATATGCTTACCAATCCAGCCGCAGGACCTCCCGGGCCCTGACCCCCTGGGCCTGGAGGGCGGCCAGGTAGAGGACCAGGGCAAACAGTAGGGTGGCCAGCCCAGCGGAGATGGGGGACAGGCCGCTGTCCTTCAGCACCCGGAACAGCAGATTTCCGGTCAGGCCGGCCAGGGCGGCGGCCAGAGCGGGGGCGGCCATCCACTGGAAGGGGCGGACCTCCAGCCCGGTGACCCGGACGATCTGCCACAGGCACAGCCCCAGCTCCAGAGCGGTGGACACTACCGCCCCGGCCACATAGCCCGCCATCCCCACCCCGGACAGGGGGACCAGGGCCAAAGTAAAGGCCAGCTGGACCAGCCCTCCCAGAAGGGAGACGGCGGCCACCGTCCGCTGGCGGCCCACGCCGTTGAGGGAGGAGGCCAGCACGGAGGTGCCGCAGCTCATGGCCATGACGCAGGCCAGGGGGATAAGGTAGTCCCCCACCCCCTCCTGGTGGAACATGGCCCGCCCCAGGTCGGGGCCCACCACCACCATGAGGGCCATGCAGGGCAGGGTGAGCAGGGACACCGCCGAGATGGCCTGAGAGACCAGCCGCCGGATCTCCCGGGGCCGGTTCAGGGCGAAGGCCCGGGCCAGACGGGGGGTGAGCACCAGGTTCAGCGCCCCCAGAAAGACGATGGGCAGTGACAGCATGGGCATGGTCATCCCACACACCACCCCGAACTGGGACACGGCGGCGGACCGGTCCAGCCCGGCCTCCACCAGCTTTTGGGGGATGAGGGCGGAGTTGGCCGCCCCCAGCAGGTTGCCCAGCAGGGCGTTGAGGCCCACGGGCAGGGCGATGGAGAAGATGCGCCGTCTGCGGACCCGTCCGGTCTCCCCAGGGCCGGAGAGCCTTCCCCGCCGCTGGCGGTAGAGGACGGCCAGGGTGCAGGAGGAGAACACCTCACAGACCACCATTCCTCCCACAATGAGGCCCACCACCCGCTCCGGGTACTGGGGCAGGAAGAGGAGCAGCAGGGTAATCACCGCGAAGGTGCGTACAAACTGTTCCAGCAGCTCCACAATGGCGGGGGGACGGACGATGCCGGAGCCGTAGAAGAAGTGCTTGTGGAAGTTTTCAATCCCGGTGAGGGCCACGCAGGGGATGAGCAGAATCAGGCCCAGCTGGGTCCGGGCGTCCCCCAGCAGATACACCGAGATGGCGTCAGACCCCAGAATCACCGCCGTTCCCACGGGCAGCAGGAGGAGAAAGAAGATTTTCAGACAGGCGGCGATGGTCTGGTCGGCGGCCCGGCGGTTGCCCAGGGCCAGATGCTGGGAGGTGAGGTTGGACACCGCCGAGGTCAGCCCCACGGCGGTGAGGGACAGGATCACCGAATACACTGGCATCACCAGCTGATACAGCCCCATGACCTCCGCCCCCACTATGCGGGACAGGATCACCCGGAAGCCGAAGCCCAGCAGCTGGGACACCGCGCTCAGGGCGGTGAGAAACAGCGCGCCCCGGCCGGCAGACAGCATTTTTTCAGACAAGTCCATCCCCCCTCATCCACCAATCTATTCGGGGGGAGGCTGGTTTATCCATTTTTGCGCTCCTTTGCGGGTGAGACTGGACATTTTGGAAAAAAGAAAGTATAATACCCAAATAAAAGAGAGACCAAGGAGCCTGTGCGCAATGGAAGAGCTGTATCTGATTGTATGGATATTTTTTATCTACGCCTTTCTGGGCTGGTGCACCGAAGTGAGCTACGCCGCCCTGGTCACCGGGGAATTTGTCAACCGGGGCTTCCTCAACGGGCCGGTGTGTCCGGTGTACGGCTTCGGGGTGGTCATTGTCCTCACCTGCCTCACCCCTCTGGCGGACAGCCTGCCCCTGCTGTTTCTGGGCTCGGTGGCCCTCACCTCCGCCCTGGAGTGGCTCACCGGCTTCGTACTGGAGAAGCTGTTTCACCAGCGCTGGTGGGACTACTCCGACCAGCCCTTCAATCTCAGCGGCTATATCTGCCTGCGTTTCTCGGTGGCCTGGGGCTTTGCCTGCATGTTTGTGGTCAAGCTGCTCCACCCCACCGTGCTGCTGACCGTCCGGCTGATCCCCAGGACCCTGGGGGTGATGCTGCTGGCGGCGCTGGGGGGCGTGATGGCGGTGGACCTGGCGGCCACCGTGGCCACCATCGTCAAGCTGAACCGCCGGCTGGAGCAGATTGACGAGCTGGCCGCCAAAATCAAGGAGGCCTCCAACGAGTTTGGCGAGAATCTGGCCGACCGGGTGCTGGAGGCCGCCGGACGTGGAGCGGACTGGAAGGAGGACCTGGACGAGCTGTCCTTCAGGCTGGCGATGCGCCGGGCGGAGCTGGCTGACAACCTTGAGGAGTGGGAGCAGCACCGGGAGGAGCACCGGGCTCAGGTCCGCCGCCAGCTGGAGGAGTGGCGCGGGTCGGTTCAGGAGCTGCGGGAGGGCGAGTTTTTCGGCCGCCGCCGGCTTCTCAAGGCCTTTCCCCGTCTGCGCTCCACCCGGCACCGCGGCGCGCTGGAGCAGCTGCGCCGGTGGATGGAGACAGGCCGGAGGGGGTGATTTACCCTTTGCAATTCCGGAAATGTCGTGATATAATCATCAATACTACATAGGAAGAAAGGAGGGCCGCCCCATGGACGAGCTGCAAAACCTGAAGGACCGCATGGAACAGGAGCGCCCCACCCCCTGGAAGGACCTACCCGACATTGCCCTGTATATGGACCAGCTGATCTCCTATATGCCCCGGCAGCTGATCCGCTTTGACGAGGGCGCCGCCCTCACCTCCGCTATGGTAAACAACTATATCAAGGACGGCCTGGTGCCCCGGGCGGAGGGCAAGCGGTACGGCCCCATCCACCTGGGCTATCTCACGGCGGTGGTGGCGCTGAAGCAGGTGCTCTCCGTCCGGGATATCGGGGCGCTGATGGGGGCCGGGCGGGCCACAAAGAAATCCCCGCCGGAGCTGTACGGCTATTTCTGCCAGGCGCTGGACCAGGCCCTTACCGACACCGCGCAGACCATCGACCCGGAGGTGGACCGGTCCGAGCTGGCCAAGATGGCCCTGGACTTTGCGGTGCGCAGCTACGCCAATCAGCTGGCCTGCCAGCGGATTTTAAGTATTCTCCAGCCCCAGGAGACGAAGGCCAAACACAAGCCATGAAAGCGATATCGGGGGATACAGGCCGCCCCCAGCCTCATGAAATGAAGGAGTATCTCAAATGTCAGATTTTATCATTCTTACCGATTCCTCCGCCGATCTGAGCGCGGAAATGGCACAGGAGCTGGATGTTCAGGTGATCCCGCTGAGCTTTATTATGAAGGGCCGCACCTACCGCAATTTTCCGGATAACCGGGAGATGGACCCCCACCTCTTCTATGAGGCCCTGCGCCAGGGGGAGGAGGCCACCACGGCCGCCATCAACGTGGCCCAGTACACCGAGGCGATGGAGCCCCTGCTCCAGGCCGGGAAGGATGTGCTGATTCTGGCCTTCTCCTCCGGCCTGTCCGCCACCTACAACTCCTCCCGCCTGGCGGTGGAGGAGCTGAGGGAAAAGTACCCGGAGCGGAAGCTGTATACCGTGGACACCCTGTGCGCCTCCCTGGGCCAGGGGCTGCTGGTGTGGTACGCCGCCAAGGCCCGGGAGCGGGGCGGCACCATCGAGGAGGTCCGGGACTGGGTGGAGGACCGCAAGCTGAACCTGTGCCACCAGTTTACCGTGGACGACCTGCACTTTCTCAAGCGGGGGGGCCGGATCTCTGCGGCGACGGCGCTGGTGGGCTCGGTGCTCCAGGTCAAGCCCGTCCTCCATGTGGACAATGAGGGCCATCTTGTCAATATCGGCAAGGTGCGGGGCCGGCAGGCCGCTCTGAAGGCCCTGGTGGACCGGATGGAGGAGACCGCCATCGACTCGGGCAGCCTGACCGTCTTCATCAGCCACGGGGACTGTCTGGAGGACGCCCAGACGGTGGCCGGCATGGTAAAAAAGCGCTTCGGCGTTCAGAATATCTGTATCAACTATGTGGGTCCTGTGATCGGCGCCCACTCGGGGCCGGGCACCGTGGCGCTGTTCTATATTGGAACCAACCGGTAGAGAGATGGAGGAGCAAAATGGACGAGATCAAATGGCTGGAGGTAGCCGTCAGCACCACCCCGGACAGGCTGGACGGGGTGTGCGCGAAGCTGGCCGCCGCCGGGATGGACAGCCTTGTCATAGAGGACGAGCAGGAGTTTCTGACCTTTCTGGAGCAGAATAGGCAGTGCTGGGACTACGTGGACCAGGAGCTGCTGGACCGGATGAAGGGGGTCACCCGGGTAAAATTTTATGTCACCGACGATGAGGACGGCCGGGCCCAGCTGGACCGGTACACCCGGGGGCTGGAGGAGGAGTACACCGCTACCCCCCTGGCGGACAACGACTGGGCCTACAGCTGGCAGAAGTACTACAAGCCCCTGGAGATCGGCACCCGGCTCTACGTGGTGCCCCAGTGGCTGCGGGAGGAGCCCGTCCCCCGGGGGCGGGTGCCCTTCTACCTCAACCCCGGCCTCACCTTCGGCACCGGCTCCCACGCCTCCACCCAGCTGTGCCTGGAGGGGGTGGAGGAGCACACCGTCCCCGGCCGGGACGTGCTGGACCTGGGCTGCGGCAGCGGGATCCTGTCCATCGCCGCCCTGTGCCTGGGGGCGAAAAGCGCCATAGCGGTGGATATCGACCCCAAAGCGGTGGGTGTGGCCTATGAAAACGCCGCCCTCAACGGGATTGGAGAGGACCGGTATACCGTCCGGGCGGGCAATGTGCTGTCCGACCGGAGTCTGGCGGCGGAGCTGGCCAGAAAGCGGTATCACCTGGTGCTGGCCAACATTGTGGCCGACGTGATTATTCCCCTGGCCCCCCAGGTGCCCGGGCTGCTGGAGGAGGACGGGGTGTTTCTGTGCTCCGGCATTATCGACACCCGGGCCCGCGAGGTGGAGGAGGCCCTGAAGCGGGCGGGCCTCACGGTTACTAAAAAGCGGGAGAAAAACGGCTGGGCCGCGCTGGAGGCGAGAGTATGAAAATTTTGATCTACGGGCCGAAGGCCCGGTATGACCTGTATCTGCCTGACTATGTGAAGCAGCTGCCTGTGGAGCTGGTGTTCTGCACCTCCCGCAGGCCCACCCCGGAGGAGGTGGAGGCCAACAGGGATGCCCAGGCCATCTTTGTGGACGCCATCACCCCGGTGACCCGGGAGGTGATGGACGCCCTGCCCCGGCTGAAGCTGGTTCACTCCGAGGGGGTGGGCTTCAACGCCATCGACGTGGAGGCCGCCCGGGAGAAGGGGATTTTTGTCTGCAACAACAAGGGCTGCAACGCGGTGTCGGTGGCGGAGCACACCGTCATGCTTATGCTGATGGCCCTGCGCCACGGAGTCACCGGCCACGAGGCGGTGAAAGCGGGGCGGCAGATCCAGATGAAGGAGCAGGTTATGGTGTCCAACGCCCCGGAGCTGGGGGAGCAGGCCGTGGGCCTCATCGGCCTGGGGGATATCGGACAGGCGGCCGCCCGGGTGCTGCGGCCCTTCGGCTGTGAGCTGTATTACTACACCGCCCACCGCCGCCCGCCCGAGCTGGAGCGGGAGCTGGGGGTGACGTATCTGCCCCTGGAGGAGCTGACCGCCCGGTGCGACATCCTCTCCCTCCACTGCGCCGTCAACGAGCAGACGGTGCATATGATTGACGAGGCATTTTTGGCCCATGTCAAGCCTGGGGCCATTTTGGTAAACACCGCCCGGGGCCAGCTGGTGGACAGTCTGGCTGTCCGCAGGGCGCTGCTGGAGGGCAGGCTGGGGGGCATCGCCATGGACACCTTCGACCCCGAGCCCACCCCCGCCGACCACCCCCTGGTGGACCTGCCCCCGGAGATTTCCACGGTATACTCCCCCCACCTGGGCGGGATCACAGGGGGCTCCTTCCGCCGGGCCCACCGGAACATGTGGAACAACCTCCGGCTGCTGCTGGAGGGCGGGCGGCCCAATTTTGTGGTGAACGGTCTGTAGAGGGGGCGCTGAGATGAAGGTAATCGCAGCGGTGGATGAGAACTGGGCCATCGGCCGGAACGGGGACCAGCTGATCTACATTTCAGAGGACCTGAAGCACTTCAAGGCGCTGACCACGGGCCACCCGGTGATTTTGGGACGGAAGACCCTGGCCACCTTCCCCGGGGGCCGGCCCCTGAAGGGACGCCGGAATCTGATTCTCTCCCGGAATCCCGGCTTCGCCCCGCCGGAGGCGGAGGTGTTCTCCTCGCTGGAGGAGCTGCTGGCCGCCGCCCCCCAGGACGCCTTTGTCATCGGCGGGGCCTCGGTGTATCAGGCCCTTCTGGACCGGTGCGACACTGCCTGTATCACCAGGATAGAGGCCGCTTTCCCCGGCGCCGACTGCTGGTTTCCCAATCTGGACGAGCGCCCGGAGTGGAAAATCGCGGAGGAGGGGCCGGTCCTGGAGGAGAAGGGCGT
>CAJUSG010000020.1 GCA_910589085.1 uncultured Oscillospiraceae bacterium
CCCTTGAAGGGCCCGCCGGCGATGACCAGGGGCACATGGAGGGCCGCGTCGTGACAGGAGCGCTTATAGTCGTCGTAGCCGTTGAGATGGGCGTCCCGGTTGCGGGTGAGGAAGTGGGAGCCGTGGTCGGAGGCGAAGATAATCACCGTGTTGTCATACAGGCCCTCCGTCTTCAGCCTGTCCACCAGCCGGCCCAGATTCTCATCCAGGCTGGCACACTGGCCCAGGTAGTCGGGATACTCCTCCGCTGCGTTGCCCCCCAGAGCCTTCAGGTCCTCGGGCAGGACAAAGTCCTTAAACCGCTCCCTGGAGCCCTCCGGACCCTCGTAGTGCTTGCGGTCGTTCTGGTGGTGGGGCTCGATCTGGGAGATGGTCATGAAGAAGGGCTTCTCCCCGTCGTACCGGTCGAAGAACTCCAGGGCCAGGTCGTTGATGCAGTCGGCCCGGTAGCCCTTGAAGTCCACCCGCTGGCCGTTCTCGTCGAAGACAAAGCCGTCGTAGCCGTGGGAGGTGAACTCCAGCACATCGGCGGCACGCCAGAAGCCGGTGTAGCCACCCCGCAGCTCCCGGGGAATGGCGGTGACGGTGTGGTCAATGGTGGGGGGCTTCTCCAGCTCCCCGTCGCTGGCCAGGTGCCACTTGCCGATGTAGGCGGTCTCATAGCCCGCCTCCTCGATATAGCTGCCCAGGGTCTTCACCCCGGCGGGCAGCATGATGTTGTTCCGGAAGCAGCCCGTCTCGGTGGGCCACTTGCCCGTCTGGAACAGGGCCCGGCAGGGGCCGCACACCGGCTGGGGGGAGAAGGCGTTGTCAAATTTGACCCCCTCCCGGGCCAAAGCATCCAGGTTGGGCGTGATGTCCAGGGGCTGGCCGAAACAGCCGCAGGTGTCCCACCGCTGCTGGTCGGTAAAGTAGAAAATAATGTTGTTGGGCATTTGTCAGTCCTCCTTCTGTGCGGCGGCCTTTCGTTCCTTCACCTTGCCACGGACAATGGCGCCCACCGCCGCCACGATGAGGACCAGGAAGATGATGCAGTAGACGCTGCTGAAAAAGATGCTGGGGCTGCCGTTGGAGATGAGCAGGGCCCGGCGGAAGTTGGTCTCGGTCATGCTGCCCAGCACCAGGCCCAGCAGGATGGGCACGGGAGGCAGCTCCAGCTTGCGCAGCACCCAGGCCAGAGCGCCGAAGATCAGGGCCACGCCCACGTCGAAATAGTTGCCGTTGACCGAGTAGGCCCCCGCGAAGCAGAAAATTACAATAATGGGGGTGAGGATCTCCTGGGGGATGGACACCACCTTGGCGAAGAGGGTGGTGAGGAATTTGCCCTGGAGGCACATGAATATATTCACCAGAATCAGGCCCAGCATAATGGCGTACATGATATCCCCCTGGGTGGTGAACAGGCTCAGGCCGGGGTTCAGGCCGTTAATCATCAGGGCGGAGAGCATGATGGCCACCGTGCCGTCCCCGGGGATGCCCAGGGTGAGCAGGGGGATCAGGGTGGCGCCGGTGACGGCGTTGTTGGCCGATTCGGCGGCGGCGATGCCCTCCACCGAGCCGTGGCCGAACTCCTCCGGGTGCTTGGACATGTTCTTGGCGGTGTTGTAGCTGAACCAGGAGGCCTCCGAGGCCCCGGTGCCCGGGATGATGCCCACCAGCACGCCAATGATGGAGGAGACCAGCACCGGCCGGGCCATGCGCTTGTACTCCGCCTTGGTAATGACCCCGTCGTCCTTGATCTGGGTGGTGTCCAGGTTAAGCCGGTCCAGGGGCTTCTCCGCCTTGGCCATGATCTCCACCAGGGCGAAGAGGCCGATGAGGCAGATGGCCAGGTCCAGCCCCAGGTAGAGCCGGGAGACGCCGAAGGTGAAGCGGTCGTAGCTGGTCATGGGGTCGGAGCCCACGCAGGAGATGAGCAGACCCAGGCAGGCGGAGATCAGGCCCTTAATCATGCTCTTGCCCGACACGCCGGCGATGATGGTCAGACCGAAGACACAGACCATAAAGTACTCCGCCGTGCCCAGCTGGGCGGCCACCTTGGCCACCTGGGGCCCCAGGAACAGCAGCATCAGAGCCGAGAACACCCCGCCGAAGGTGGAGGCGTACAGGGCGATTTTCAGCGCCACCTTGGTGCGGCCCTGCTGAGACAGGGGGTGTCCGTCCAGCATGGTGGCCGCCGCGTGGGGGGTGCCGGGGGTGTTGATAAGGATGGCGGACACGCTTCCGCCGTAGCCGCCGGCGCAGTAGATGCCCAGCAGGAACATCATGCCGGGGATGGCGGTCATGGAGTAGGTGACGGGCAGGAACAAAATCACACACAGAATGACGCTCAGGCCGGGGATGGCCGCGAAGACCGAGCCGATGAACACGCCGATGTTAATCCAAAGGATATTTTCCAGGGTAAACAGCAGGCCGGTGGCCGGAATAATATACTGCAGCATAGCCGTCCTCCTCCTTAAAAGTCCACGCCCAGGGCGAAGCGGAAGGCGGCCCAGATGGCCACCGCCAGCACCAGGGTGATTACATAGTAGGACTTCTTCCGGCACCGGAAGTAGAGCAAAAAGCCCAGGCAGCAGAAGACCGCGCCGATTACAAACAGACCGGTGAGCTTGCTCAGAAGCCAGGTGCCAATCAATATGCCCAGAATCACCAGGGCCTTCATCTCCACCTGAACGTTGATGACCTTCCAGTTCAGGGGCTGCTTGGTGGCCAGCTTATACAGCTCCTTGCCGATGAGCATGGCACAGCAGAGCATCATGACCACCATCAGCAGCGTGGGGAAGGCCCGGCCGTTGACCACGTCCTTCTCGGAAACCGCCACCTGGTCCGGCATGACCAGAAGTACCACAAGGGCTATGAGGAAAAACACCACGCCGGTGACCAGATCTATAGGAATCCGAATCTCTTTCTCGTGCAGCTTCCGGCCCCAGGAATCCATGCGGCCGTTGAACTGCTCCACCCATTTACTCATGGGGGACCTCCTTTCCTAATTCAAAAGGGGAATGGGCGGGATTCCTCCCGATCCCATTCCCCGCATACCCGCTGTGGTACTCAGATCAGCCGGCAACGATGTCCTTGTACTCGTTGACGATGTTCTTTACATTTTCAACGTGGGCCTCCACGTCCTCCACGGACATGGTGTCCACCTCCAGCAGCATGGTGTCATGCAGCCAGTCGGTAACCTCCTGGTCGGCCAGGATCTTGCCGTAGAGCTCCTTCAGCTCAGCGACCTTATCGGCGTCAGTGCCGGCCCGGGCCATGACGAAGCAGCGGTTGCGGAAGTAGGGGTAGCCGTGCTGGCCTACGCCCTCCACGCCCTCGAAGGGGCCGTTGGCGATGTCGTTCTCGTCGAAGGCGCAGACTACGGTCACGCCCTTCTGCTGGTAGGTCTCCAGAATCTGGGACTGGTGGGAGACGGCGAACTGGGTCTCGCCCCGGGCCACGGCCTGGGCGGCCTCAGCGGCGGACTGGTAGGGGGTAAGCTTCAGCTTGTCGCCCGCGCCCATAGAGCCGAACAGCGCGGCGGCCAGGAATGCCTCAGAGCTGGTGGCGCCGTTGACGGCCACGCTGATCTCGGCGCCCTGCTCCACATAGGCCTTCAGGTCGTCGATGTTATTGATATTCAGCTTGGCGTCGGCGGACAGGACGAAGATGGAGGAATACAGGTTCTCTACGAAGACAAAGTCCTCATAGCCGAACTGCAGCTTGCTGGGGTCCAGAATGGAGGTGATGGACAGCAGACCCTCGCCCACGAACACCAGCTCGGTGGCGTTGGCCTTGGTGTCGGCCACCCAGGTGTTCACGGTGGCGGCGTCGCCCTTGATGGCCTCGGCCACCAGGGTGATGGTGTCGGAATAGCTGGTGGACTTGGTGGCGGCCTGCTGGCTCACCATGGCGGCTACGCCGGAGGGGGCCCAGGGGCAGGTGACCTTCCAGGTGGCGTTCTTCTTGCCGCCGCAGGAGGCGAGCAGAGTGACGCACATGGCGCCCACAAGGGCAAGGCTGAGGATTCTCTTTTTCATAATCGTACTCCTTTTCCATTTTGTGTCAGATACAGGCTACGTCGCTTCACCCCGCATCTGTGGTATCCTCACTGTAGCATAGAGCCGCTCCCTATTTCAACATCTTTTTTAATAAACAGCAGAAAGTTGTACGGTCATTGTGCCTATAACAAAAACCTGTCTGAAATTTCCGGGGTTTTCCTATGTTTTATACAAACCCTCCGGCAGTTGGTCCGACTTACCAGGGGACAAAACAGAGGGCGCGCCGGCCCGGCGCGCCCTACAGGCATCCTGTTATTCAGATCTCGTACCAGCGGATCTCGTTGGCCCCCAGGTCCAGCTGGAAGCTGGAGCCGTCCCCCCGGTAGACGGTGGTGGACTGGGGCTCATAGGTGTTGTTGACCACGCAGAACTTGCCGTTCTTCACATAGGCGTGGACATCCACGTTGTAGTTGGAGGACAGCCACAGGTTCAGCTGGTCCTCGCTGCGGGCCGACCACAGCACCGCCCGGTGGAGCAGACGGCTGTTCTCAAAGGAGTAGGGCAGGCCGGAGAGGTACACCGCCCGGCCCTGGCCGAACTCGTTGGCCGCCAGCTGGACCTCCCTGTCCCGCTGGACCAGCACCTGGGCCCCCTCCAGGGCGTAGATGCTCTTTTTGCCCTCGCCGAAGTCCACCGCCCCCCGGCAGTCGGCCAGGATGAAGTGGTCGGGGTGCTCCTCCCAGTTGTATTTGTCATAACCCAGGGTAAAGCCGGTCTCCTTTTCTACCCCCAGTATACCGGACAGCTGGAGATAGCGGCCCTGGTACTGGTGGCCGGTGGGCTCGCCCACCCCGATGAAGCCGCCACCGTTATGGACAAAACGCTTCACCGTAGCGGAGATGGCCGGGTCCTCCCAGATAGCCCCACCGGTGTGGGCGGTGTCGCCGTCGCCCACGTTGACCAGTACGTCGATCCCGTCCAGCACAGAGGGGTCGGCCTTCACCTCGTCGAAACTGATGAACTTCACGTCGTAGGGGGCGCCGGACAGGGCCTCGATCACTCCGGCATAGGAGTAGTTCTGCTTCTGGTACAGGGCGTGGTGGACCATGTGGCAGCCCCAGGACCGGGCCCTGCCCCAGCTGTTCAGCACGGCCACCCTCTTCACACAGTAGGGGGTGGTGCCCTTGATGTTGTCATACAGCTCCCGGAACTCGCCGCAGACGCTCTCCACGTAGTCGATGAACTCGGGGAACTGGCAGGCCAGCTTCAGGTAGCCGCCGTAGCCGATGCGGTCGATGGGTTTTCTCAAAATGGCCCGGCGGGCGGTGACCCAGTTCTCCTTGGCCTCCCGGACGGGGTCGCCCCCTTCATGGAAGGTATCGGGGAAGAAGTAGGGCAGGAACCGCCCCTCGGTGTACTTCACCCCGGGGATGTCAGCGATGAGCCGCAGGGTGGAGCCGTTACCCACCGAGCCCACCACCGCGTCCAGGCCGATCCGGGAAAACTCCTCCAGATAGGGCTCGGTGCCGATCCAGTGGTCCCCCAGGAACATCATGGCCTCCTTGCCCAGCTCGTGGGTGATATTCACCATCTCGCGGGCCAATGCGGCCACCTCCCGGCGCTGGAAGGCCATGAAGTCCTTGAATTCCTTGGAGGGGACCCGGTACTGGTTGTTGTAATAGCCCTGGTCGATGATGTACTCGGGGCGGAATTTGTAGCCCACTTCCTTCTCGAACTGCTCCAGGATATAGGGGGAGACCGAGGCGGAGTAGCCGTACCAGTCCACATACTTCTCCCGCTTCAGCTCGTCGAAGACCAGGGTGAACTGGTGGAAGAAGGTGGTGTACCGGATGACATTCACATAGGGGTGATCCGCGATGAACTTGCGCAGCCGCTCCATGGTGAACTTTTTGGTCTTGGGCTGGCGGACATCGAAGGTGATCTGGTGCTCAAAGTCCTTCCAGTCGTTGGTGACGGCGTTGTACATGTGGACCGGGTCCCAGATCAGGTAGGCCAGAAAGCTCACCGTATAGTCGTGGAAGGCCTGGGGGGCGTCGATGACCACGCAGCCCTCCTCATACCGCCAGGCAGCGGGGGGGACAGGTTCCCCCGTGGTGCGGTCCATCACCTCCCACCAGCGCTCGATGTCGTCCCGGGTGTTCACCTCCATCAGCTCGCCGCTGATCCCCCGCATCAGAGGGATGGTCAGAGGGCCGCCCGAGGCGGTGTGGAAGCCCGTCATGATGTAGCACTGCTGGACCTCGTCGGGGTTGGCCTTGGCCCAGGCGTTGTCCTTCCGGGTGGTGTAGTAGGTGGAGTAGACCTTGGCGTCGGTAGCCTTCAGCTCCTCCGGGTAGTCGGTGCCGTCGCAGTCCCGGATGGCATCCGCCCCCCAGCGCTTCAGCAGCTCCAGGGTCTCGGGCACCACGTCCACATCGGTGGGGATGGTCACCCGGCCCGTCTTATGTATATCGGTCATAGCTTCTCCTCTCACTGCTTTTTCCGGTCCGCGAAGCGGGCGTTATAGAGGTACAGGGTGGTCAGAATCAGGGCGACCCCCACCAGCATCAGGCCCAGCCCCGCCATCTGGCCGGTCATCATCCAGCCCCGGATAATCAGGACCATGCCCAGCACAAAGGTAACCAGCATCAGGATGATCCTGAGCTGACTGTGCTCTTTCCAAAAATTCATGTCCTCACCTTACCCTTTCAGTCCGCCCACGGTCATGCCCTGGGTCAGCTTCTTCTGCACGCACATATAGAGAATCAGAGTGGGCAGCATCACCAGCACCAGACCGGCGTACAGCCGCCCGTACTGGGCCGCCGACTGGGAGGCCTGCATCAGATTTAGCAGGCCCACCGGAAGGGTTTTCTGCCCGGTGGCGCTGTTCATCAGGGTCATGGAGATGATGTACTCGTTCCAGAAGGACAGGAAGTTAAACAGGATAATCGTAAGGATGGAGGGCTGGGCCATGGGGAAGATCACCTTCACCATAGTAGTGCCGTAGCCCGCGCCGTCGATATAGGCGGCCTCCTCAAAGTCGTGGGGCAGGGTGGCGAAGTAGCCGGACAGCAGATAGACGGTGAAGGGCAGGGCGGTGGCGGCGTAAACCACAGCCAGGGTCACCAGGTTGTTCATAAAGATGTTATTCAGCTTAAAGAGATACTTCATCCAGCTGTCCCAGTCCCGCAGCATGAGAAAGATGGGCACCACAATGTAGTTGACATTGATAAACAGCCCGGCCATAAAGGCGGTATTCAGCAGCTTGCTGCCCCGGAAGCGGAAGCGGGACAGGCAGTAGGCCGCCGGCAGGGCCACCACCAGAAGAATGCCCAGGGCCAGGGCGGTAACAATGGCGGAGTTGAGCATATAGCTGCCCATGCTCGCGGCGTTCCAGGCGTCCACAAAGTTCTGCCAGTAGAAGGCGGCGGGCAGCGCCCAGGGGTTGCCGTAAAACTCGCTGTTCTGCTTGATGGAGGCCAGGAAGACCCAGGCTACCGGAACAATGATGACCACCGCCAGGGTGATAAGCACCACATAGATGAATACCTTATACAGGGTATCCGCGGAATTTCCTTTTTTCATAAGTCCGTCCTCCCCTCTCACATCTGAAGCACGTCGCGCTTGGTGGCGTGGTTCACCACGGCGGACAGGGTGAAGGAGAACAGGAAGATAATCACGCCGGCGGCCATGGCGTAGCCGTAGAGGCCCTCATCCTTCTGGGCGTACATAAAGCTCAGGCCCACGTCGGCCATCCCCTTGGCCACCATGGCCTTGACGAACAGAAAAGCCATGTTGATGGTGGAGATGATGAAGAAGGTGAGGGTGGTGCGGATGTTGGTCCAGATCAGGGGCAGGGTGATCTCAAAGAACTGGCTCAGCCGCCCCGCGCCGTCCAGACCGGCGGACTCGTAGAGGTCTGCGGGGACGGCGGACATGGAGGCCATGTACATGACCATATAGTAGCCGATGGCCTGCCACACCATGGCGATAATGATGCTGACAATGACCATAGGCTGATCCTTCCACAGGATCATAATATCCCGGCCGGAGAACATGGAGAGGATACTGTTGAGCATCCCGTTTTCCGGCTTGTAGATGGCGGAGAAAATACCGGCGATGACCACCACGGACAGGATATTGGGGATGTAGAAGATAATGCGGAAGAAGTTCTGCCCCTTGATCTTCTCCCGGGTGAGGATGGCGGCGAAAACAATGGCGAAGAAGAAGGTAATTATGGTCACAGTGACAATCAGCAGGATGGTGTTCTGCATGGAGGTGATAAACTTCACGTCCTTAAACAGCACCTTGAAGTTGTTCAGCCCCACAAAGGTCTCGGTGGGGGAGTAGGCTCCCCGCTGGAACAGGGACATACGGAAGACATTGAAGGTTGGTATGACCATGAAGAGCAAGAACAGGATGGTCGCCGGAGCCACACACAGGGCGATAAACCGGCTGCGGCCTTTACTGCGCATGGGATCGCTCCTTTCTCTCTGAAATAAAAGGCGGCGGTGAGCGGTTTTCGCTCACCGCCGCCTGCTTTACGGACGTTCAAACGGGTCCGGGCGGGGGAAATTTACTCCGTCACCAGATGGGCGCGCATCTGGTCGCTGCCGGCCTTGATGCCGTCCACCCACTGATCCCGGGTCATGGAGCCGTTGACCAGGCTGTTCACGGGATCGAAGAAGACCTCGCGCACGCTGCCCAGGCCGGGGACGGCCTCATAGGCGGCAAAGTTGCCCATGGCGGCGTCGGCGCCGTTGTCATAGATGGAGTAGAACATCTTGTTATCGCCCTCGAAGTTGTCGGTGATGCCGGGCACGGGCTGGACAGCGCCGCCCTTGGCGAAGATGGCGCAGGCCGTGTCGCTGTACAGGAAGGCGATGAACTGCTTGGCGGCGTCAATGTTGGCGGCCTGAGCGGGAATCCAGGCCTGCTCCAGCCAGCAGTAGCTGGCGCCGTTGCCGCCGGCCTTGGCGGCGGGCAGGGCGGTCATGCCCCACTTGAAGTTATCGGCCCGGAGGGCGTCCTTCATCTCATTGGGGAGCCAGGTGCCGTTGGGGCAGAACAGAGCCTTGTTGTCCAGAATCAGCTGCTGGTTCTGGGCGAAGTCCTGGTCGTTGGCCTGGGCGGGGGTGACAGGGTTGGTGTAGGAAGCCAGCTTGGCCACGATGTCAAAGCACGCCTGAGCCTCGGGGGTGTCCCAGATGCCTTCCTCATAGACCAGAGCCTTGTTGTAGAAGTCGGCGCCGCCCACAGAGTACATCAGGGCATAGAAGAAGGCGTCGAAGTAGCCGGTGGTGGGATAAGTAAATAGATAGATGTCCTCGGCCTTGGCCTTGTCGCCCAGCTCCCACATCTCGTCCCAGGTCTTGGGAACCTCCCAGCCCTTCTCCTCGAAGAGGCCGGCGTTGTAGAACAGGCCGCAGGGGCCGTAGAACATGGGGGCCAGATAGGTCTTGCCATCGCCGTAGGGGTTGGTGACGGAGGTGTCGGTAAAGCCGCCGACGATCTTGTCGGACACCTTGGCGCTCTCGCCGGGGACGGTCATGGACAGCACGTCGGTGATGTCGGCGATGTTCTTATCCTTGATAAACTGCTCGGTGAGCTTCTTGTCGCGGCCGGTGGCCAGGTGGATCACGTCGGGGCAGTCGCCGCCCTGCATGGCGGGACCAATCACGTCCTCCAGGTTCTTGTCCACGATCACCTCGACCTCAATGCCGGTCTCGGCGGTGAAGGCCTCGCCGATCTCTTTCCACATGCCGGGATAGGCGTCCTCATAGGCGGAGGCCAGAGCGGCCACCTTGATGGGACCCTTGGGCGTCTCGGGGGTGCTGGTATTGCCCTGGCTGCCGGAATTGGCAGGCGGGTTGGACTGGGCAGGGGGCGTCTGGGGCGCGCCGCCGCAGCCGGCCAGCAGAGACAGGGACAGAGCCGAGGCCAGCAGCAGGCTGAGAGTCTTCTTCATTTTCATATTCTAACCTCCTAAAATTTTGGGGAATTTGCCTTTGGCCATCTTTCCTGGCCTTTTCATTTTTAATTATATGACAAACTCACAGAGGAAAGCTACCGGTTTTTTGCTCTCTTGTTTATATATCGTGCTTTTTCTTTTTGCGTGATTTGTCTAAAATAACGGACTTTTTTCCAGGCCTGCTGGACAATTTTTTTGTTTCCCGCCGCAGAAATTGGTCGCCATGTCCATAATTTCCATATATATATCTGCGCGGTTTGTAGTATTGCATAATCCGCCGTAGCCGTGTATAATACAGGAGGAAAATATGCCGCGCCGTTCTTTTATAAAATTACAAGGAGAGGAGGGGGAGATTTTGGTTCGATATCAATTCAGCGTCTCCGATGCGCCGGAGACGCCGGGACACAGTGTGCCCCGGCTGAGCTACATCGCCAAGGATCAGTTTTCCTCCGACTGGAACTCAGAGCTCCATACCCACAGCTGCGCCGAGCTGTTCTTTATCCTGGACGGCCACGGACACTTCCGCACGCTCTATGAGGAGTTCCCCATCTCCTTTCAAGACCTGCTCATCGTCAACGCCAACATCCCCCACACCGAGGTCAGCTCCCTGAAAAGCCCCCTGCGGTATATTGTCCTGGGCATCGAGGGGCTGAAGGCCGCCTCCCCCGAGACAGGGTACATCATGCTCCACCTCCACGACGGCTGGACCGAGCTGAACAGCTGCGTGGACCTGATGCTCCAGGAGTCCTCCAAAACCCTCCCGGGCCACGAGGACGTCTGCCGGCATCTGCTGGAGGTGGTGCTCATCCAGCTGGCAAGACAGCAGGACCTGTCCTTTTCCGGCGAGGCTCCCGGCCCCAGGGCCAGTAAGGAGTGCGAGCTGATTCGCCGCTATATCGATAACCACTTTAAAGAGGACCTGACCCTGGATCATTTGGCCAAGCTGGCGCACCTGAATAAATATTACCTGTCCCACTCCTTCCGCCGGGAGTTCGGCACCTCCCCCATTAATTACCTCATCTCCCGGCGGGTGGACGAGAGCCGGTTCCTGCTGCGGAAAACCGACCACCCCCTCTCCCTCATCGCGGAAATTCTGGGGTTCTCCTCCCTGAGCTACTTCTCTCAGTGCTTCCGCCGAGTGGAGGGCATCAGTCCCACCGAGTACCGCAAGCAGATTCGGGAAAAAGCATAGGTCCGCAGAATGGACCTTACATTGGCCGGATCAGCACAGCCGACACATCATTCACATTTCTGGTGTTTAGGGCATTGGCCAGGTCCTGCTCCACCACCAGGGGACCCCGGCTGTCCAGGCGGGTAAACGCCTCCCGCACCGGCGTAATGCTTACATTCAGAGCTCTTGAGGTCTTAGCCTCCACCAAGCGGGTTCCCGCCGGAAGCTGTCTTGTCAAAATGGCCTGCCTGATCGTATTGTAGACATAATCGCCGGTGCTCTGGATCGTTCTGTTTCGTCCCGACATTATCACATTTGACATAAGACACATCCCACCATATTCTTCTTAGTGATACTTTAGGGTTTATTTAACATCTAACTATATTTGTAAAATATAGTTTTTAATTTTGTTCATTAACGCAAATCCAGGCTTCTACTTTATCTAAAATCACAAACTCCATTCAGAGCGGGGGCCTCCCATCGGTTTTACCGGCGGGAGGCCCAGCCTGTCAAAGGGGACAAATGCCCCGCATTTGTCCCCTTAAACCTTTATTTAAATGACATCACCCAGCCTGGAGAAGCTTCATCTCATAAGTCGCTTCTTTGTAGAGAAGGACGGGAAACCGCTGACAGGATGCCCTGAGCGCCGGTCTTACGCACCGGTGTGCTGGGCGGCATCCGCGATAAACTGATCCACGATCTCCTTGGCACGGGCGGGGTCCTCGCACTCATTGGCAAAGACTTCAGGGACACCGGCCACCTTCTCGCGGAACATGGCCTTTTCCTCGTCGGTCAGATGGATAATCTCCAGCCCCTCCTCCTCAAAGAACTTTACCATAGTCGATTCCTCGTCCTTCAGGTAGGGAATATAGTCGTCTTCGGCCAGCCTGACGGCTTCCTTGATGATCTCCTGGCCCTCGGCGGGCAGGGAAGCCCAGGTGTTCGAATTCATGCCAAAGCAGTGGACTAGATAGCTGCTCCCGCAGTCAATCAGATAGTCCTGGACCTCATAGAACTTCATGTCTTTAATTGAACTCAGAGGATTGCACTGGCCCTCGACCATACCAAGCTGGAGAGAGCTGTACAGCTCAGAGTAGGGAATGGGGGTACAGTTGGCACCGTAGGCCTCGAAGGTGGCTAGGCCGACGGCGGACATGATTACACGGAACTTGACTCCGGCCATGTCGGCGGGAGTGTGGATTGGCTTGGTGCAGGACCACCAGTCAGCACCCTCCAGAGGCCAACCAAGGATGTGGATATTCTTTTCTCCAATGATCTCAGCCAGCATATTGGCTGCTTCACTGTCGGACATCATAGTCCGCACACTGTCCACATCGGTGGGCAGCACATAGGGCAGACCCAGAGCGCCGGGATAGCCGCCCGTCATGCTGGAGAAATTTCCGTAGCCGCCGATAACCATGTCCAGTGTGCCGGCCTGGCACTGCTCCACACAGGCCATGGCGTCGCCCAGCTGACCGGCGGTGAAGATCTGCAGGGAGTAGGCGCCGCCGCTCAGCTCCTTCAGGTGCTTGTCCAGAGCTTCGGCATAGACCTGCAGAGGGCCTCCGGGATTGGACTCGTGGGCGAGCTTGAAGACGCGGGAATCCAGCGCGGCGCCAGCGGAGGCGGACGTACCGGAACCACCGGAGGGAACAGTGCTGCCGGGCTTCTGTCCGTCGCCGCAGGCGGCCGCGAGGATCAGAGTAAGCGTAAGGGTCGCTGCAAGCAGGAATCTTCGTTTCATGTTCATTCTCCTTTGTTATTATTATATTTGAACGCCTTTGCCGGGCGCCAAACGCGTTTATCAGCTGCCGAACGCCAGGTTTGGCAGGAACAGCGTGATGCCAGGGAGGAAGATCAGGATAAAGGTGCACAGGATGCACATGGCCAGGTAGGGCCAGACCTTTTTGACCACCGTGGTATAGGGCAGGTCGAAGATGGCCATGGCGGTAAACAGGTTGTAGCCAAAGGGAGGCGTGACACAACCGATCGCGGTCTGGAGCACCACCAGCAGGCCCAGATGGATGGGGTCGATGCCCAGACCCTCACCGATCGGGGCAAAGATGGGGACCAGAATGTAATTCAGAGGGATGGAGTCCATGAACATGCAGCCGACAAAGAACACGGCGGACACCAGAATCAGGAACATATTGGGGCTCAGGCCCATATTGGCCACGCCGCTGGCCATGGTCTGAGGGATCGCCGCATAGCTGAGCACCCAGGAGAGGATCTGCCCGGTGCCGACCAGGATGAAGCATTCGGCGGTGACAACGCCCACGTTGATGCAGGCGTTTACCAGATCCTTCAGGGTCATGGAGTGGAATATGAAAAATTCCACGATAAAGGCATAGGCGCAGGAGACGGCGGCGGACTCGGTGGGGCTGAAAATGCCGGCGTAGATACCGCCCAGGATGATGGCGGGGAAGCCCAGAGGGAGCAGGGCGTCCACAAAGGCCCGCCTGATCTCCCCGGAGGTGGCGCGGGGCTCTGTGGGCACATTGTGCCGCTTGGCGTAGACGGCCTCATAGATCATGAACAGCAGGCAGAGCAGCACGCCAGGGCCTATGCCGGCGATAAAGAGCTTGCCCACGGAGCAGTTGGCCACCACACAGTAGATAATCATGCTGATACTGGGCGGGATCAGCAGGGCGATGGTGGCGGCGCTCATCAGCATACCGGCGCTGTGGGAGTTGTCGTACCGCTGGCGGCGGAGCTCCTTCATCATAGGACGCCCCACGGCTACAAAGGTGGCCTGGGTGGAGCCGGAGACGGCGCCGAAGAGGGTGCATGTCCCGATGGAGGTGATGGCGATGCCGCCCGGCAGATGGCCCAGCAGGGACCGGATGAACTTGAGCAGCCGGTCGGCGCACTGGCCGGAGCACATGATCTCCGCCCCCAGCATGAACATAGGGACGGCCAGCAGGGAGAAGGAGTTCAGGCCGGTGTACATCTGCTGCATCGCCATGTCCAGGGGCATACCGGGGAATTGCGTGACAAGGGTAATCAGTCCGGCGATGGCGAGGCCGATGGCCATGGGGATGCCCATGAGCAGCGAAACAACGAGGATTGCAATGACAATCAGACAAACTACCATTTCTATCTCTCCTTTCTCAGTCGCTGTCTGGCTCGCCGAACTGGCGTTCGGTGCCGATCCAGTAGTGTTTCCTGTCTGTCAGGTTCATCACCACCAGCAGAAGATACTGCAACCCGGTGAACAGGCATCCGATCACTACAGGGAGGATGCAGATCCAGCGGGGAACCCGAAGGGCCACGGTGGTGGAGCCCAGTCCGTAGGCGCTAATGCAGTACCGCCCTACGTTGTAGGCCAGGAAGAGGTAGACGGCGGCGGTAATCAGATCAATGAACACAGCATAATATTTGCTGTACCTGGGCGGTATCAGGTCCATCAGGGCGGACATGCGGACATGCTTGCACTTGCGCACACAGTAGGGACATCCGAAATAGACACTGGCGATCATACAGATGGAGCCCAGCTCTTCAGCAAAGGAGATGCTGTCGTTCAGAACGACCCGGCTGAACACATTGGCGATGAGCAGAATGGCCATACCGCCTACGGTAAACGCCATCAGAAAGCGCTCAAGCACCCTTAGGTAGCTGTTGACTTTTTGAATCGCTTGCATATGCTTCCCTTCCTTCTCTTCATTTTGCCGTACATTTCGGGGCGGGACTTCAATTTGCTCAGCGGCCCGCTCTCAGCTTTTTCTCGTGGAAAATATACCCCAGCAGTTCGAGAATGGTCTGGGCAATCTGGATGCCGGAGGCGCCGCTCTGGTCATAGTTGGGGGCCAGTTCCACCACGTCCATCCCGACGATGTCGCCCATCCTGGCCACGCCCTCCAGAATGTCTATGACCTCATAGTAGTTCAGTCCGCCCACGGAGGGGGTCCCTGTCGCCGGGATGATGGAGGGATCAAAGCCGTCCACATCCAGCGTGATGTAATACCGCTCGGTCCTGGGAATGCGCTTCAAGGCCGCCTCCACGCCGTATTTTTTGATCTCCCGGGCGTAGATGATCTCGTCTCCGTGGGCCTTCGCGTCCGCGAAGTCGGTGGCGCCGCTGCTGCCCAGTCCCCGGATGCCGATGTGGACCATGGGCAGGACGTAGGGCAGCTCGGAGGAGCGCCGCATGGGGTTGCCCTGGCCAATGCGGATGTGGGCAGGCCCCTCGGTCCAGTCCAAGTGGGCGTCGATGTGGACGATGGTAAAATCTCCCACACAGTCCAGCCCCCGGATCACCGGGATGGTGATCGTGTGGTCGCCCCCCAGCACCAGAGGCATGATCCCCTTGGCGGCGATGGCACGCACGTCCTCCTTGATGTTTTTGATGCAGTACTCCACATCGGATTGGATCATGTCGGAATCGCCGCAGTCCACAATCTTTACGTCCTTGAGGTACTCGGTGTCCCGCTCAGCGCTGTACGCGCCGTGGGGCCGGGCCGGAAGCTGGGACGCCTCCCGCAGGGCCCGGGGCGCCAGACGGGCGCCGGGACGAAACACCGTTCCCATGTCAAAGGGAGCGCCAAGCACCGCCACATCCACGTCAGGGGTGAGCTTGTCCAGGTCGGTGCAGATCTCCGCCTTTCCAAAGGTGGAAATCCCGCACATCGGCAGTTCGATTCGTTCACGCATCAGTATTTCTCCTTTCTAACTCAGGTCAGAATCGGTCCGAGGGCACTGCTCCTCAATCAGCTCCACCAGCCGGGCAATCCCCTCCTCAATTTCGGGGACGGTGGGATAGAGATAGCTCAGCCGGAGGTAGCGCTTGCCGTGTCTGCTGTTGGGGTAGAAAAGCTCGCCAGGGTGGTAGTAGATATTCTCCTCTCTGGCCCGCACATAGAGCTTGGCAGGGTTCACATAGTCGGGCAGCCTGCACCAGACCACAGCGCCCCCGGGATGCTCCCGAAAGGTGAGGCCCAGGTGCTCGCAGCGACTCAGAGCCCTATACATGGCCTTCGCCTTTTCTTCATAGGCAGCCCGCACCGTGTTCAGGTGCCGCTTATAGCTGCCGTCGCTCAGGCAGGCGGCCATAATATGCTGGCTCAGCGTGTTCATTTGAAATACGGTCATCTGGATCATCTTGGCCACGGCGCTGATAACCCGGGCATTGGCGACAGCGTAGGAGATGGGGATGCTCTGGGCAAAGCTCATGGTAAAGCTGTTGATATAGATGACAAAGCCGTTGGTATCAATCGCTTTCAGGGGGATCACATCGGTGTCCTCCGGCTCCAGATCGCCGCAGTGGCTCCACTCGATGACCGGAAAGCCGTACCGGTGGGCCAGGGTGGCTAAATGAAGCCGGCGGTCCATGGACATGGTCGCGTTGGTGGGATTGTGACAGGTCGGCGTCACGCAGAGCAGCTTGGGCCTGGCCTTTTCCAGCTCCCGCTCCAGCAGGTCGGTGCGCATCCCCTTATCATCCATGGGGATCAGCTTCACCTCGGCCCCGTGGAGCTTGAACAGCTGATAGACGTGGATAAAAATAGGCTCCTCCGTGATAATCAGGTCACCGGGATTGACATAGATGTTCAGCAGGAAATCCACCAGCTGCATCACCTCGTTGCCGATGATGATCTGGCTGGGGGTGACATTGATTCGCTTTTTTTGCAGGTGCTTACAGATCTCCTCCCGGAGAGACTGCAGACCCTGGGAGCTGCAGTAGTCATAGAGCGCGGCCCCTTTTTCGTCGATGAGCGCACGGATAGTCCTGTTGAGCAGCTCCACCGGACACAGCTCCGCAGGCGTCATGGTCCCCACAAAGTAGTAGCTGCTGGACACCTCCCGCTTGATTACCGACCTGCGCCACAGGCCGTCGTCAAATTCCAGGCCGTTGTTGTGCTTGATATAGGCCAAGGGAGAGCTGAAGCGGACCCCGTGAGAGCCGATGTCAACATTCAGCGCTGTTTGCAGGTGCTGATGGGTGACAACATAGCCGCTGCCCCGCCGGGCGAGCAGAAAGCCGTCGTCCTCCAGCTTCTTATAGGCGTGGCCCACGGTGGCCCGGTTGATGTTCAGCTTCTTGGCTAACGTCCGTTCCGAATCCAGGCGGTTGCCCTCCACCAGGCGGCCCGCCTCAATGTCATCCCGGATAAAGTTATAAATTTGTAAATAGACGGGAATCCCCGAATTTTGAAGTTTAATCATAGCTTGTCCCTTCCCGCAGGGGGCAGTACGTATGGGTCCGTCCGAGGAGCGGCAGTCCGGGGGATTACTCCCGTTCCTTCAGCACAAAGCCCAACAGGTCGGAAATCAGCCGGGCGGCCAGGTAGCCGGTATTTCCCCCTGCTTCGTCATATTGAGGGGCTACCTCCACCATGTCCATACCGACGACCTGGAACCGCTTGGCCACCGCCTCCAGCAGCTCCACCGCCTCATCGTACCAGAAGCCGCCGAACATGGGGGAGCCTGTGCCGGGCCCGCAGGTGGCGTCCATAGCGTCGATATCAAAGGTGACATAGACCTTTCTCCCCGGCTCCAGTACGGAGAGAAGCCTCTCAGCCCCCTCCCGCCTAGCCTCCTTGACGGAGAAAATGACGTCCCCGTGGGCAGCGGCGGCGGCAAAGTCGGCGGGAGTACTGCTCCCGATGCCCCGGACGCCGATGTGGACCATCCTGCCGACATAGGCCAGGTCCTCGCAGGCCCGGCGCATGGGAGACCCGTTGCTCAAGCGCTGTCCGGCGACTGAGGCGGTCCAGTCCAGATGGGCGTCGAAGTGGACCACATCAAAGGGGCCGGCGGCCTCCATCCCTATGAGAACGGGATAGGTAATGGAGTGGTCGCCCCCCAGGACAACAGGGAGCGCTCCCCGGTTCAGCAGGATCCGCACCGCCTCGGTCAGGTTGGCGTTGCTGGCCGTCAGGTCCCCCGGGACATAGTCCACATCGCCGCAGTCCACCACCGTCCAGCGGTCGGAGTCCATATACATCTGCTTCCGCTCCGGGTCGTAGGTGCCCCCCGGCCTGTAGGAGAAACGGGTTGAGCCGAGCCGGATGGCCCGGGGGCCCAGCCGGGTGCCCGAACGGCCCTGAATGGCAATGTCAAAGGGGGCGCCGAGGATGGCCGCATCGGCCGACACCTGGCGGATGTCGGTGCAGACCGGACATTTGGCAAAGCTGGCAATGCCGGTAGGAGAGCCGTTATAAGCGGCGCCAATGCTGAAATTTCCCATAAGCTGCTTCCTCCTTTACAAACAACGCACAGGCTCGCTCAGAGCCCTGTAGTCCCCGGGCTTGCGCTCCTGCATAATAACGATGTTGTCCGCCTTCGCCTTGGCGATATCCTCCAGGCAGATCTCCTGAACCAGTACCCGCTCCTCCGGAAAGAGAAGCTTCCTGCACACAAAGCCGTTTGGCCCCACCACCATGGTCTCCCCCGCGAAGGAGTAGTCCTCCGCAGGCCCGATCCGGTTGGTGGCGGCTACGAAAACCTGGTTGTTCAGCGCATGGCCGCACAGCATCTGCTCCCACCAGTGAGCGGAGTCCTCAAAGTAGCGCCAGGCCGCGGTGACAAAGATGACCTCCGCCCCCTGGAGCCCCAGCATTCGGGCCGTCTCCACAAAGCACAGATCGTTACAGATCAAAATGCCAATCCGACCGTATTTGGTATCAAATACCGGATACTGATCTCCAGCCGCAAACTTTCCCTTCTCTACGTCGATCAGGTGGGACTTGGAATAGGAGCCTACTATTTCACCCCCGTCGGAAATCAGGAACGCTTTATTGTAGCATGCCCCGTCTGCCTCCCGCGCAAAAAGTGGTGCAATCAGATAGACCTCCAGTTCTTTGGCCAGGAGCATCATTTTTTGCAGGGTCTCCCCGTTTTCCGGCTCGGAATTGCGGACTAATTCTTCTATGAATGCTCCACCATAGCCCTGGTTGAAGGATTCCGGAAGACAAATCACCTTCGCGTCCTGCCGGGCCGCTTCCCGAATCAGTTTTTCCGCCTTTTGAAGATTCGAAGCAAGCGCTCCACAGGGAAAATCTGCCTGTATCAGCGCAATTTTGTACTTCATCCCGTGTATGTCCCTTCCTTTTGTCCTGAATTTATTTTCGTGCACAATCGACATTTCTTTATCTCACTAACATAATATATGGATACCTCCCTTCGTACAATGCTCCAATGTCCCTCTTTTAAAACTAGTCCAATTTCGGAAAGTGGATTACCGCAGCCTGACCGCTGATCCCGGCCCCTTTCGGCAAAATTGGTCCAGTTTTTTTTCTGCGGACTGGCCGGTTGTTTGCAGCCCCGATTTCCTTTATGCTTAACGCAGGATAACCTATGTACCAGTGATAAACAGAATGACAGGAGGAGAATTTCCGATGATCGACATTTCGGCGGAACACATTCGTGCTATGGTAGAGGAGTATCGCGATGAGGCGGTGCGCCTCTTTCAGGAAACCGTTCAGATCCCCAGTCCCACCGGACAGGAGGGTCGGCTCAGCGCATTTTTTGCGGAGTATATGGAATCCTTTGGCCTGGAGGTGCGCAAATACGAGTACGAACAGGGCCGCCCCAATCTGCTGGCTGAGTGGGTGGGAAATGACCAGGGTAAAAAATTTGTGTTCAACGGCCATATGGATGTGTTTCCGCCTCCGGTGGGTATCCGGAGCAAATTCGGCCCCTGGTCCGGGGTCATTGAGGACGGAAAGCTCTACGGACAAGGTGCAGGCGACATGAAGGCCGGCGACTGCGCCGCCATGATGGCCGTCCGCATTCTGAAGGAGAAGGGCTATGTGCCCAACGGGCGGGTGCTGCTCAGCTTTATGGTAGACGAGGAGAACACCAGCGAGATGGGCGTGCGCTCCCTGCTCAGGGACGGAATTTTCAGGGACGGAGACTTTGGCATCTGCATGGAGCCCTCCGACAATATGCTCCTCATGGAAGAAGGGGGCGTCTGGCAGACCGAGGTCACCTATTTGGCCTCTGGCGGCCACACCACAAACCCTGTCTGTGAGGAGGATGCCCTGATGAAATCCATCAAGGTCATCCTTGCGCTGTACAAGCTGCGGGAGAAGGTCGAGGCCCGCTCCTTCCCCGGATTGGGGCACCCCTTCCTTCAGATCAATATGCTCAACGCCGGAACGGTCAGTAATGTTCGGGCCTCCAAAAGCACCTTTTCCATCGACCGCCGGTTCGCCGCGGAGGAGGACTTTGAGACGGTACGGCAGGAGATCTTGGATGTTTTGGAGCGGTTTAAAGCCGAAGATCCCGCTTACGATTACACCCTCAAGGAGGTGGCCTATTATCCCAGCGCCAAACGGGACACAGGAGACGGGGCCGTCAAATTGATGATCCAGGCCTGTGAGGAGATCCAGGGGCGGAAGGTCCCCCATTTTGCTCGGTATGCCAGCAGTGACGCGGTCCATATTATGGATCAGACCGGAATGCAGATGCCCATTTACGGCCCCGGGTGTCTGGACATCTGCAGCACCGCAGAAGAGCATGTGGTCCTGGAGGACTACCTAACCGCCATCGCAGTCTACATGCGCATGCTGGTCCTTCTGCTGGGACAGAAGGAAGGACAGACGTAATATCAATCCCTGGCCGAAAAACAGCAGTGTCAATTTCTATACGTAATAGACAGCCAGTCAGAAAAATGTACCTAAAATCAAGAGCAGACCGAAAACGGTCTGCTCTTGATTTTCAGATAATGCTCCTCTAGGAACAAAGAACTGCGTCACCTCTCTCAGCCTGCAAACCTGAAACAGACACAAAAAGCTATTGACCAAATCGGTCGATTGTGATATGCTTGTATAAACCGATTCGGTTAAGGGGTGTTGGAGCTGTGACAGAGCATTTTCAATGTCTGGAACAGGAAAAGCGGGAGCGCGTTCTCAATGCGGGATATCAAATCTTTGGAAAGCACGGCTACCGAAAGGCCTCCACGGCGGACATCGCCAAGGTAGCCGGTATTTCCAAGGCGATGCTGTTCTATTACTTTGTATCCAAAAAAGAGCTGTACCTCGACCTGATCCAGGAGGCCTCCCATGTGCTCCTGAGCGCCATGTCCGCCCATCCCGAATCCATTCCAACAGACTTTTTTGAGCGTCTCCTTGCGCTGAGCCATATCAAGATTCAGGTACTGAAAAAGTCCCCCTTCCTGGCGCAGTTTCTGTTTTCCGCCTTTACAGAAGCGGACCCAGAGGTCTGCGACGAGTTGCGGGCATATTTATCCGCCGGCGACATCTTCCGGAATGAGATGATGGTCCTGCATACCGACGCTGAGAAATTTAAAAATGGCGTTCGCCCGGAGCTGGTGATGCAGCTGCTCACGGACTGCGCCCTCGGCCTGTTCTCCGTCCGGACAGCCGACGATTGCAGTCCCGAAATTATTGACCGGCGTATGGACAGGTTCCGGTTATACCTCGCTCTGCTGAAGCAGAATTTTTACAAGGAAGCGTACCTGTAACATATCAACGCGGCAGGCGGGGAGGGCTATACATGATACAAGTGGAGGAGCTGACTTTGCAGTACCCCGGCGGGAAAGGAATTCGGGGGGTGCCCTTCCAGGTGGAGGAGGGGCAGGTGATCGGCTATCTGGGGCCAAACGGCGCCGGCAAGGCCACCACCATCCGCTGTCTGCTGGGGTTTTCCAGACCGGACGGCGGGCGCTGCTCCATCGGCGGTATGGACTGCTGGCAGCAGCCCCGAATATCCAGAGGCTTCTGGGCTACCTCCCCGGCGAGATCGCCTTTCTGGATGGGATGACAGGCCGGCAGTTTCTAAAATTCCTGTCCCGGATGCGGGGAACCAGGGACGCCGCCAAGCAGAAAGAAACCGCTCTGCCCATAAAACCTCATTGGGAAAGCAGTAAGATACCAGCCCGCCGGGATAACTCCCGGCGGGCTGGTTTTCTCTGTCTGTGGGCAAATACGCGGTCAAGGAGCGTCAAGCCAGGTCCCGCAGCTCAGGGACAATAAACTTTGGGGTGCGGCCGGAGAAGTAGTCGTCAACCGCCTGGGCGCAGGCCAGAGAGGAGCGGGTGGACGCCTCCCTGGTGGCGCCGCCGATGTGGGGGGCCACCAGCACATTCTCCATGGCCAGCAGGGGATTGTTCAGGTCGAAGGGCTCCTGCTCCACGGTGTCCAGGCCGGCCCCGGCGATCTTTTTGGCCTCCAGGGCCCGGATGAGGGCGGCCTCGTCCACAACGGCCCCCCGGGCGGTATTGATGAGAAAGGCCTTCTCCTTCATCAGGTCGAACTCCCGGTCGCTCACCGAGTGGGTGGTCTCCTTGGTGGCGGGGACGTGGAGGGAGACGTAGTCGCTCTCCTTGAACACAACATCCCGGTCCTCCACCAGCTGGATGTACTCGGGGACCTCCCGGGCGAAGGGATCGTAGGCCAGCACCTTCATGTCGAAGCCGAAGGCCGCCTTTTTGGCCACCAGCTTGCCGATATTGCCCGTGCCGATGAGGCCCAGGGTCTTGCCCTCCAGCTCGGTCTTCTGGATCCCCATCTTGGCATAGCGGTAATCCTCTTTGCAGTGGGCCATCACCGCCTTGAAGCGGCGGGAGCAGTAGAGCATGTAGAAGATGGCCAGCTCGGCCACCGAGATGGCGTTGGCCCCGCCGGCGGTGGTGACCAGCACCTTGTTCCGCCGGGCCCCCTCCAGGTCCACATTGTCGTACCCGGCCCCGTGGCGGGCGATGATTTTCAGCTTGGAGGCGGCGTCCAGAATCTTGCCGGTGATTTTGGCGGTGCGGACAATCATGGCGTCGCAGTCGGGAATGTCGGCCAGGATATCCTCCTCGGCAAAGCCCCGGCCGTCCACCACCTGGTAGCCGCGGTCCAGGAGATAGGCGTAGCCCTCGGGCAGAATGGGCTGGGGCAGAAGTACTTTATAGCTCATAGCAACCTTACTCCTCTCTGCTTTCGGTCATCAGGGCCGGTACACGTCGTCGATGATCTCGTAGCCCTTCTCGGCCAGGGCCTTCTCCACCCAGGCCCGGTTGGCGGCGCCGTTTTTGGCGGCCTCCAGCTTCTTCTCGTCGGCGGCCTGAAACTTTTTGGCCTCCTCCAGGATGACGGCGGCATCCTGCCGGGGGATGACGATGATGCCGTCCGGGTCGGCCAGGATGATATCCCCGGGGTTGACGCTGATGCCGCCGCAGGAGATGGGGACGTTGATCTCGCCGGGGCCCTCCTTGTAGGGGCCGCCGGGGGTGGTGCCGGTGCAGTAGACGGGGAAGTCCCACTGGCCGATCTCGTCAATGTCCCGGATGGGGCCGTCCAGAACGATGCCGGCGATTTTCTTGGTGTACCGCAGGTAGGCCATCATCACCTCGCCCATGAGGGCCCGGGTGGCGTCCTCCTCGTTGGAGACCACCAGCACGTCCCCCTCCTGGCACAGGTTCAGGGCGGCGTGGAGGGTCAGGTTGTCCCCGGCCCGGCCCTTCACGGTGTACGCCGGGCCCACCATCATCTGGTCCCTGGGCCGGCTCACCAGACGGATGCGGGGGTTCATGGCACAGCTGCGGTTCATCACGTCGGCGGTGTTGGAGGCGGGGATGGTCTTGAACTGGGCCATGATCCGGGGGTCGGGCATCTCGCGCCTCAGATAAATTCTCTTTCCTACGGACATCGGTAACTCCTCCTTATGTTTGTCGGTTTTCGCCGAAAGCTCTTGCGCGCTTAGTTTCTTTATAGTAATATAAAGCGTGCTACAAGTAAAACAGAGAATTTTATGGTTTTTAACAAAATAATTTTGTGGAGGGATTGCTATGGACCTCACCAGCCTGTACTACTTCTCTGAGCTGGCCAAGGACCTGCACATGACCCGCACAGCCAGCCGCCTGTTTATCTCCCAGCAGACCCTGAGCAACCACATCCAGCGCCTGGAGGACTACTACGGCACCAGGCTGCTCCACCGCAAGCCCGCCCTCTCCCTGACCACCGCCGGGGAGTTTGTGCTGGGCTTTGCCAACACGGTGAACAAGGAGCAGGTGAACCTGAAGGATATCCTGTTTGACATCGCCCAGCAGGAGCGGGGGGTGCTCCGCTTCGGGGCCAGCGCCCTGCGGCTGAACCTGTGCCTGCCCGCCATCCTGCCCCGGTTCTCCGCCCGCTACCCCAATGTGGAGCTGCGCATCACCGATACGGTCACCGCCCGGCTGGAGCCCCTGGTGCTGGACGGCTCTCTGGATTTCGCCGTCACCCTCAACGGAGAGGAGCACCCCAGGCTGGTCACCCAGCTGCTGATGGATGACCAGGTCTACCTCTGCGTGGCCGACTCCCTGCTGCGCAGCTGCTATGGGGACGAGACCGGAAATCTCAAAGAGCGGGCGGCCGGCGGGGCGGACGTGAAGGATTTTGCCAGGCTGCCCTTCTGTATCTTCAACAACCGCATGGGCCGGCAGATCAATCAATGCTTTGAGACGGCCAACATTGTCCCCCGCGCTTACATCACCAGCACCTACACCCAGGTGGGGACCACGGTCTGCTTCCAGCGGCTGGCCGCCTGCTTTATCTCCCAAACGAGCCTGGTCAGCCAGCGGGATGAAATCCCAGAGGACCTCAACATCTTTCCGCTGCACTACAAAGGACAGCCCCTGACCCAGAGGCTGTCCCTGATTCGGATGAAGGATCGCTATCTGTCCCACTACTCCAAATTTTTCCTGGAGCTGCTGTCTCAGTATTTCAACGGCGTGGAGCAGGTCCACATGGGACGCCGGGCTCCGTAAGCCCTTCGCGTTACGCCCTCCGATTCCTGACAGCCTTCACAGCGCTCTGGATGGTAGGCACGATCACGGTGGCCACAATCAAAAGGATCAGCACCAGGCTGGCCGGACGCTGTAGGTAGTACAGCAGGACCGGGGTGTCCTTGGCCATGAGAATGGCGTTCTTGAAGCCCTGCTCGCCGGTGGACTCCAGCAGCAGTCCCAAAATAATGGGGGCGGTGGGCAGGCCGGCCTTCTTGAACAGGTAGCCGATCAGACCGAAGGCCAGCATCATGTATACGTCGGAGATCCGGTTGTTGATGGAGTAGGACCCGATGGTGGACAGCACCACGATGACCGGCACCAGGATCGCGTCGGAGACCTTGGTAATTTTAATCACCTGGCGGCAGATGAGCATACCGATCAGGCCCATCAGGATATTCGCCGCGATAAAGCCGATGATGATCGTATAGGTGGTGGTCACGTTTTTGCCAAACATGGACTGGCCCGGGGTCAGGCCATGCATAATCAGCGCGCCCAGCAGAACGGCCGCCACGGTGGAGCCGGGGATGCCCAGGGTAATCAGCGGGATGATGGAGCCGCCGGTGACGGCGTTGTTGGCCGTCTCGGAGGCGCAGATGGCCTCAATGGAGCCATTGCCGAACTCTTCGGGGTGCTTGGAGGCCTTCTTGGCCTGGCCGTAAGCAAACCACGCGCCGATATCGCCGCCCGCGCCGGGCAGAATGCCCACCACAATGCCGATGATGGCGGAGCGGATAAAGTTGGGCAGGTGGAATATCATCTCCTTGGCGGAGGGCAGGAATTTGCCGTGCAGGGCGGACTCATCCACCGTGCGGTGCTCCCCCCGCTTAAAGGCCGCGTGCTGCTCACACAGCACCATGGCCTGCGAGATAGAGAACAGGCCAATCAGCGCCGGAACGGTGGATATTCCGGAGTACAGGCCCATGTTGCCGAAGGTAAACCGCAGCTGCCCGGTGATGGTATCTGTACCGATGGTACCCAGAATCAGTCCGAACACACCCATCAGGTAGCCCTTGACGGCGGAACCGCCTCCCAGGCCGCCGATGATAGACAGGCCCAAAATCACGATCAAAAAATACTCCGGAGCGCTGAACAGCAGGGTGACCTTTCCCAGCAGAGGGGCCAGGGTCAGCAGGGCCACGCCGGACAGCGCGCCGCCGATCATGGAGGCCACGGTAGACATGCCCATGGCCTCCAGGCCCCGGCCCTTTTGGGTCAGGGCGTAGCCGTCCGCGGCGGTGGCCGCGGAGGAGGGCGTGCCGGGGGTATGGATCAGGATAGCCGTCAGAGAGCCGCCGTAGAAGGCGGAGGTGTAGACCGCCATCATCATGATGAACGCCGCATAGGGCGACATGGTATAGGTGATGGGGATCAGCAGGGAGATCGCCATGGTGGCGTTCAGGCCGGGCAGCGCGCCGATCACCATGCCGCCCACAACCCCTACCACCAGCGCAATCAGGGATTCAAGGGAAAAGAAATTAGAAAATACTGTTGGCCACATTTGTTCTGCACCTCCCGCTTACGGCATTTTCGTCTTCAAAATAAAGGTGAACAGCACATAGAGAAAGCCCACCAGCCCGCAGGGCACCAGAATCAGCGCCAGCTTATTGCGCGCGTAGTTGAACCACATCAGCCCGGCGGTAAACAGCAGGGAGGGGATGATAAAGCCCACCAGATCCACCGCCACCACATAGACGACGATGAACACAAACACCAAAAGGGGAAATTTGATCTCTTCCCACCTCATATTTTTGAAGCGGGCCTCACCTCTCGCCGCCGCCCGGGAGTCCCGGATGCCGTTGACCAGCATGGCCGCCGCCAGCGCGGCGAAAATCAGGAGAATCAGGATGGGGAACTGCCTGGCCTCGGCGCTCTGCACCGTGACCGCGTGGAAAATCAGGAACCCGCTCAGCGCCAGAAGGAAGATGGAGATGACAATATCCTGGCTCCAGCTTTTTTTCTTCATAGGAGAGACCTGCCTTTCTTCATCAACAGCGCCGCCGCACGACCGTCGCGGGGTACGGCGGCGCTGACATGGTCAGTTTATTCCCAGCCCAGCGCAGGCTTCAGATCAATTACGTCAGACTCCTGTCCCTTCAGGAAGCTGAGGTACTCATCGCCGTCCATATAGTTGACCATCAGACCCAGGGCTTCCAGCTCGGCGACATGATCCGCGTCGTTGATCGCCTCGTTAAAGGCGGAGAGAATGGCCTCCTTTGTGGCGGCGTCCACCCCGGCGGGGAGGAAATAGCCGCGGGAGGGGGCGGAGTAGACGGCGCCGAAGCCGGCCTCCTCCAGGGTGGGCACGTCGGGCAGCACATCAATCCGCTCGTTATTGAACACGCACAGCACGTCCAGCTCGCCGTCGGCCAGAACGGAGGCGATGTCGCCGTAGGTGGCGGAGACCGCGTCCACGGTTCCGCCCAGCAGGGCGGCGTAGTTGTCAGACCAGCCGTTCTGGTGGACGGAGGTGAGGGTGGCGTCGGGGTTGGCAATGCCGGCCTCAAGGACGGCGATGTGCTTATTGCCGTTGGCCCCCACATCGGCCACCGTCACGCCGCCGGAGCTCTTGGCCGCGTCCATAAAGGCGTTGATATCCGCATATGCCCCCTTGGCGCAGACCAGTACGCCGTAGTCGATCACCTCGTTGCAGATGAAGTCAAAGTCGTCCATGGTCTCCTTGTGGCCCTGGGAGGGGTCCAGATAGTCGTAGAACAGGGCGGGGGTGTTGACCATGGCGATGGTCTGTCCGTCCTTGTCGGCGTGGAGCAGCTGGTCCCAGGCCATCCAGCCGTTGGCGCCGGTGACGTTCTGGATCACAAAGGTGCCCCCGGTCTTCTTCTCCAGGTAGGTGGCCAGGGAGCGGACCTCCAGGTCGGAGGAGCCGCCGGCCCCGAAGCCGCACAGCAGGGTGACGGTCCCGTTGGGCCAGCCGCCGGAGGAGGTGTTGTTTCCTGCGGGCGTGGAGCCGCCGCCGTTGGTCTTTCCGCCGTCTCCGCAGCTGGTCAGCAGGCTGAAGCACATGGCGGCCGCAAGGATCAGAGCACTCAGTTTTTTCATGATAATTTCTCCTTCTCAATTTGTATTGTCTTGATATGAAAATGAATTTGCTAATCAGTACTTTTCAAGCCCCTTGACAGAGCAATTAAAGACAAATATGTCCACCGTGCGCACAAAATCGGATTCCAGCGTCTGGTAGGACCGCTCCCCCTCAAAGGAGTGGGTGGCGATCAGGTGGACGACGCTGTCCGGCAGTCCGGCCCTGGCGGCGATCAGCGCGCCGGAGAGCGGGTGGCGCATCAGCTGGTAGTTTTCGCTGTGGACCGCGCCTCCCCCCTCGCCCGGGACAAACTCGGTCAGCTTACCGATATCGTGGAGCAGGGCCCCCGCCACCACTATGTCCCGGTCAAAGGGGACGCCGTGGCGAAGATAGTACTTTTTCATCTGGTCAAACTCCAGGATGCACATCCGGGTCACGTCGGTCACGTGCTCGATCCAGCCCACATCGCACCCCTTCCAGCTCAGGGTCACCGGCACATCGGCCAGGTTGGCCTCGTTCCAGCCGCCCTGCTCCATGGCCATAGCCATGGCCCGCTCCGACCGCTCCCGCAGCTCCTGATCCCCAATCTCCAAAAAGGCGGGAAACAGCCGCTCTAAATAGTTGTTGTCCACCGATATCGCTCCTTCCATGTCCAATCTGTCCGTCCCCCATTGTAATATAGCCCCGTGTCAAAGGCAAACAGGGTTTTCTTGGTTTTTCCACAAATATTTTTTGTGAAGCTGGCTCCTACACGGCCGCCAGAAACTCCCGGTTCACCACATGCGCCGGCTCCCTGCCCGCCGCAAAGTCCTGGATATCCTGAACCAGCATGGGCATAATCACATCTCCGATGTCCGCCGTCCCCCCTCCGATGTGGGGGGTCACGATGATGTTGGGCTCCGTGAGCAGCGGATCGCCGGCGGGAAGGGGCTCCCGCTCTACGCCGTCCAGGCCTGCCCCCGCCAGTCTGCCCGCATGTACCGCCCGGACCAGAGCGTCGTCGTCCACCAGACCGCCCCGGGCGGTGTTGATGATGATCGCCCCGTCCTTCATCCGCTTCAGCTCCTCCTCGCCCAGCATGTGGCGGGTGGAGTCCAGCAGGGGCACATGGAGGCTGATGATGTCGGAGGTCTCGATCAATCTCTCCAGGGGCGCATAGGTCATGCGGCACCCCTCCTCCACCCCGGCGGGGAGGCGGTAAGCGTCATAATACTGCACCTGGGCGCCGAAGGCCTGCACCTTAGCGGCCACCTGACGGCCGATATTGCCGCCGCCCACGATGCCCACCAGCTTGTTGTTCAGGCAGAAGGAGCTGTTCAGGTAGGTGTTTTTGCTCCACTCCCCCTGGGTCAGGCTCCTGGTGTGACACAGGAGCTTGCGCCCCACCGCCAGCATCAGCATCACGGCCAGCTCAGACACCGCGCAGGCGTTCGCGCCAGGCGTGTTGGTCACCAGAATCCCCCGCTCCCCGGCGGCCTGAATATCCACCGAGTCGAAGCCCGCCCCCCAGCGCAGGATCATTTTCAGCCCGGGGTTGCGCACAATCACCTCTTTGGGGGCCTTGAAGATCCGCAGAATCATGACCTCCGCGTCGGTCATGGCCTCGTAGGCCTCCGGAGTGTCTACCGCCTTCAGTACAAACTGCTCCTCGGGCAGCATGGTCCGGAGCTTTTCAAAGGTCCCGGCGGGATACTGGCCGGCCAAAACAACATTTACCATTCGATTTTCCTCCTCACTGCAGGGCGGCGGCGGTCTTGGCGATCAGCTCGTCCGACGGGGCCTTCCGGTCAAGAGCGGACACCTCAACAATCAGCCGGTAGAGGTTTACCTGATGCTCCTGGGCGGCGGTCTTGAACTTTTTCAGGAAGCTGGAGTGGCAGCCGGACAGGCCCAGCACCAGGTCCAGGGGAGGCACGGGGTTGTGGTAGCTGTGGGCGTCCATAGCGGGCTGGAGCCTCTGGTCGATAAAGTCCAGCATCCCATACAGGTCGATGTTCTTCATCTGACCGTACCGCTGCATGATGGCCACGCACATCTCGGTGGCCAGGTTGCCCGCGCTGCGGGCCATCCCCATCAGGCCGCAGTCCAGGATGGCGGCCCCGTTTTCATAGGCGGCCACCGCGTTGGCGGCGGACAGCCCCAGGTTGTTGTGGCAGTGGAAGGCCACAGGGATCGTGACGGCCTGGGTCAGCTTCCTGGTGTACTCCGCCACCTGGCCGGGAAGCATGGTGCCGGCGGAATCCATAATAGTGATCTCATCCAGCCCGGCATCCGCCAGCCTCTTCGCCTCCTCGGCCAGCTGGCCGGGGGTGAGCAGATAGGCCTTCATGGCGGAGTAAAAGGCCTTCAGCCCCGCTTTTTTAATGTCGCGGATGGCGGGCAGGGAGATGTCACCGTCTCCGGCGTCCGCCCCCACCCGCAGAAAGGACAGGCCGCTCTCTCTGGCCAGGGCCACATTCTTCTCCCGATACCGCTTGGCATTGAGGAACATGCCCAGTTGGGACCCCCGGTCCAGATACTTTTGGGCGATATCCAAATAGGTCTGATCGGTCTCGGCACTGGTAAAACCGGCCACCTCATAGGCGCCGATGCCCCCGGCGTTGCCCAACTCGATGATGGGCACATGGCAGGCGGTCAGCCCGTCCAGCACCATGTCGGTGATCTCGGCGGAGAAGCCCTTCCCCACCACGTTCGCGCCGTCGCGCAGGGTGCAGTCCATCAAAGTAATCATGATTCTTCCCCTTTGTTATAAATGGCTTAATTATTTTTGAGTACATTCAGCTTAACAGAAGCGCCACACAATATCAAACAGTTATTTTTTCGCATTTTTTACAGTCTCAAAGCTGTTAAGGTTCCATTTGTTATGGTATAATTGGGTGAATTCTATAGAGGAGGCGGGCAAATGGAGCTGAATGCATTTCACATTTTTTTGACCGTAGTGGAGGAGATGAATTTTTCACGCGCCGCGAACCGGCTGTATATTACGCAGCAGAGTCTGTCCGGACACATCAAGCGGCTGGAGGAGCACTACCATGTGAGGCTTTTCCAGCGCCGGCCCCGGCTGTCCCTGACCCCGGAGGGAGAGGCTATGGTTTTTTACTCCAGGCACATTTTGGAATCAGAGCAGGCTATGGTAGCCCGTTTCGCGGATCTGACCCAGCGGTCGGTCGGGATTCTGCGCCTCGGACTGTCCCATCAGCGCAGCAGCGCCTTCTTCCCCGGCATCTGGAGCCGCTATCACCCTGAATATAAAAATATCTCTGTTCGATTGCAGGAAAAGCTGACCTCCCCTCTTCTGGAGGATCTGCTGGCCGGGGATATCGATATCATGGTAGGGGTAGATATCCCTCCTCTGTCCGGTCTGGAAACTGTTCTTCTGGCTCAGGAACAGATGCGCTGTGTCATGAATGAAGTGCTTTTAAAGGAATACTTTCCCGAGGGCTGGCAGGACATGCTGGAGCGGTACATTCAGGATGGGGTCGACCTGATAGAGCTAAAAGAGCTGCCCCTCATCCTGCTCTCTCATCCCAACCGACTGCGGCAGCCCGTCGATCAGCTGTTTCGAAAGCATAACGCAATTCCCAACATCGCGCTGGAGACCGCCTCCCACAGCCTGCTCTATCAGTTGGGTTGTCACGGGAGTGGGGTCGCAATCGCAAATCCCCTGAGCCTGTACGAGCAAATCAGACTCAGGGGACTTCCGCCGAAGGAGTGCCACAGCTTTTTGCTCCAGGGGATGCCAAAGCGCTCTGTCTCAATCGCTTACCGAAAGGACGCAGAAAAAACAAAGTATATGATGGGCATGGTTGACGCCATTGTAGAGGAATTTAACTATTACACAGAGTTCTTAAATCGATTTTCACTGTAGCACATGCCTACTGATCCGCAATATCCTGCGTACTGGCCGCAGCCCCCTTTGCTCTGCATTTATCCTGTTTGATACCTGCCGTCCAAAACTGGAGTGTTAACCTCTCACCATAAAAAGCGGAGCCGATTCTTTTGAATCAGCTCCGCTCTTCTACCATTTATTTTTCAGTGCGTCTCCAGCCACGCGTCCGCGCCGGAGGCGTAGATCAGGGCCTCCTCCCGGAATCGAATCTCCGGGCTGTGCAGGCCGACGCCACAGCCGTCCTCCGCTAAAATTTCAGACGGATTATGGCACTGCCTGCCGTGATCTCATCCCCGCTGCGCAATCTCCGGCTCTTCTGAAGCTCCTCCCCGTTGACCTGTGCGGCGCAGGAGGCCTCCAGAGCCTCTGCATATACCGCACCCTCCATCGAAAACAGCCGGACGTGCCGGGAGGCAGAGTCCTCACTTTGTACCACAACATCGCAGTTCGGGGCAGAACCGATCACCAGCTCGTTCCGCAATTCCAGCTCCTGCCGGTCCTGGCCGCTGGCCAGCGCGCCCCGCACCACCTCCAGCCGCATATAGATGGCCATCTGCTCCTCCTGGGGGGCATGTGCGGAGCCGGAAGCCCCCTGGGGCTTCTGCTTTTTTCGCGTCAGGACGACTGCGGCAGCTATAAGGATCAGCGCCGCAATGGCGACCCCCACAAACAGCCCCGCCGGCGGCCCCTCTTTGGAGGGGGCGGCAGGGGCGGCTGGACTCGTCCCCCCGGGCGTCCCGGCGGGGGATTCCGGCAGCTGGGCGGGGGGCGGAGCATCGGGCTGTTCTCCTCCAGTCAGCTGGGGCAGCTCCACCTGGGTCTCCGCCCGGCAGATCAGCTCTCCGCCGGAGGCGAAGGTCACAGACACCTGCTCCGCTCCACCCTCCGCGGTCAGGCCGGCCAGGTCAAAGCCGGTGACATACAGCGCTCCGCTGCTCTCCGCCAGGCGGGCGGCGGCCTCCTCCGCCGTCCCGGCGTCCACCGCCTGATGGAGCCCGCCTGAGGCGGAGGCCAGACGGCCCAGGCTATCCAGCGCCTCCTGGTCCTTCCCCAGCCCGATGGAGTGGAGCATCACGTCGGAGCGCTCCACCCGCTCCAGCAGCTCGTCGTAGGGGACGCCCCCCTGGGGGTCGTACTGCACTCCGTCGGACAAAATGACCATACACCGCAGCTCGTTCCCCTCCCGGGGCAGGCCCTCGAAGCAGTCCAGGGCCTGGCCGATGGCGGTGTGCAGGCGGGTGACCCGCTCGTTCATGGGGAGCCTTTCCAGCTCTCCGGGCAGCTCCTCCGGGGAGATGTCCTCCTTCACCATGTTGAAGGCATCCCCGAAGGAGGTCAGGATAAACCGGGTGTTTTCGCCGCCGGCCTGGGCCAGACTTCGGACGAAGTCCCCCAGCTCCTGGCGGAAGGCGGGCATGGAGGTGGAGTTGTCCACCAGCAGCAGCCAGGTCACGGGGGCGCCCGCCTGACGGACGGTCTCCAGCCGGTCGGTGGCCGCAAAGGTCTGTCCGCCCACCCTGGCCTCCGCCTTGGTAACGGGTTTCTCCATCCCGTCCATGGACACATAGGTATACAGCGTCCCCTTATAGACAAAGGCCCGGACAATCTCAGCCGTTCCGGCGGCCAGGGAATTCACGCACAGCGCCGCCGCCAGACCCAGACAGAGGGCCAGCGATATCCATTTTTTCATGGCTCCTCCTCCGCAAATATGCAAATCAGGGACAGGTTGTCGTTCCCATCCGGTGCGCGCCGGATATGGCGCAGCAGCATGTTCTGGGCCCACTGCTCCGGCGTCTCCGCCTTCAGCAGGTCGGCCAGCATCTCCTCCCGGTAGACATACTCCCAGAAGCCGTCGGAGCACAGCAGAAAGGCATCCCCGGGCCGGAGGACCGCCTGACCCGCCTCCGGCTTGCAGGGCTGCTTACCCAGGGCCCGCAGCAGGCTGGAGCGGTCATCGTCGTGGCAGATGTCCATGTAGGAGATCTCGCCGCCCAGATACTTCATATAGGTGACCGAGTGGTCCCGGGTCTCCTGGGCCAGCGTCCCGCCGGAGAAGCGGTACAGCCGGGAGTCCCCGACGTGTCCCCACACGGCCCGCTCCCCGGCGAGGGATAGGACGACGGCGGTGGTCTTCATCTCCTCCTGGCCGGGGAGCTTCTGTCCCTCCAGCACGGCCCCGTTGGCCCGCTGGAACAGCTCCAGCAGCTCCTCCGGGCCGGGGTGGGCGGCGCAGCCCTCAAAAAGCACATCCGCCGCCAGAGCGGAGGCCACCTCCCCCTTTCCGTGGCCCCCCAGGCCGTCGGCCAGGACGAAGGCCCCCGCTTCGGCGGAGCAGCGGACGCTGTCCTCGTTGTGGTCCCGGCCGCCCCGGTTGGTATAACAATAGGCCGAAATTCTCATGGCTTACTCCAGATCCACATAGATGGTGTTGTCCGCCTCTCCCAGGTAGAAGGAGCTCTTGGGCGGCAGCTTCACCGGGGTGTTGGGGGCGATGCGCTGCCCGTTGGACAGGAAGGTACCATAGGTGGAGTTTAAGTCGGTGACCACAAACTGGTTCTGGTCGAAGTACACCTGACAGTGCTTGCCGCTCACGCCGGGGGTGCCGTCCTGATAGACCAGGCGGCAGACCGCCCCGTCCCGGCCGATCTGCACCGGCTGGCCGTGGAGCTGAACCACCATCCCGCCGTGCTGGGGGGCCATGGAGCGCAGGACAGGCGCGCCGCCCTGGGGTGCTCTCTGTTCAGCCCCGCCCTGGGCGGGCTTTTTCTTCAGCACCACCGCCGCAATCACGACCACCGCCAGGACCGCCGCGCCGGCACCCACATAGAGCATGGTGCTGCCGCCGGACTTGGTTTCCGGGGCAAGGGTATAGGGGATGCTGTTCTTGTCCAGCAGGGGGAGCACCTCACTGACGCTGACGGCGTAGAACAGGTTGGAATCCAGCTTGGAGCCGGCGGTGCTGATGCCGATCACCGCCCCTGTGCCATCAATGAGGGGGCCGCCGGAGTTGCCGCCCCCCAGGGAGGCGTCGGTCTGGATCAGCTTGCGGCCCGTGCCGCTCTCGGTGAGGAAGCGGCTGATGCTGCCCGTGGTGACGGTGGCGTCCTTCTGGCTGAAGGAGTTCACCGCCGTGACGGTGAGGTCGGCGGCGGCGGGGTAGCCCACGGCGTAGGCCTCGCTGCCCAGGCTGTCCTCCGAGGGGACCCGCATTTGCAGGGAGCTGCGCTTGTCGGTGGCATCCGCCAGCCGGAGGATGGCCACATCCTTCTCCGCGTCGTAGTCCACCAAATAGGCCTCCGCCTCGTCGTCCTTGTCAAAGCGGACGTGGAGCTCGCCGCCCCCCAGGGCCTTGCCCGCCAGGATGAACTCCTCCACCACATGGCAGTTGGTGACGATATACTGGGGATTCTCCCCCGCCGTGCCCACAAAGAAGCCGGTGCCCCGCCAGTAGCTCATTTTGCCGTCCTTGTCGGGCGCGCCAGTGGTAATCATGACGATGCCATTCAGGGTCTCCTGATTAAAGTCCGCGAAGGCGGGGAGCGCGGTCACCGCCAGCAGCAGTGCCGCCAGCAGCGCGGCGGCGATACGATTCCGTTTCATGTCATCTCTCCATTCTTATTTTTATCGACAGGAGATCAAAACCCCTGTGTAGTTGTCCTGCCCCGGCACGCCCTTTTCCAGGACCATCTGCTCCAGCAGGGCGCAGCCCTCCTCCGGGGACAGGCTCATGGCCTCCATCAGCTCGGGCGGGGTGAGCACCCCGCTGATTCCGTCGGAGCACAGCAGGAGCACGTCCCCCCGCTGGAGCGCCAGGGGCCGCAGACTCAGGTCCACCTCGGTGAGCCGGTCAATGCCCACAAAGGAGGTGAGCCGGGGGGCGTCCGGGTCAGACAGGGCCCGGCCCTTGTCGATGGGCTCGCGCTCCAGCTCCTGAAGGAGGAGCCGGTTCAGGCAGGTGTGCTCCCGGTTGAGCTGGAACACCCCGCCGCCGCGCAGGAGAAAGATTCCGCTGTCCCCCACGCTGAGCCAGTGCAGCCGCTCATCCTGAATGTGGACCGCCACCAGCGTGCTGCCGCTGCGGCCGGAAAAGCGCTGAAACACGCTGTCGCTGACGGCGTGGGCACTGCGGTAGAACCAGTTGGGGACGTCCTCCCCCTCCCGCTCCTGGAACAGCTGGAGAAAGCACTCCGCCGTCCACTGGCTGGCCGCCTTTCCGTCCTCCATGCCCCCCATGCCGTCGGCCACCAGGGCCAGCAGACCCTGGGCTCGCTGGAGTTCCAGGTCGGCGGCGTTGGCAATGGCGAAGGAGTCCTCCTGCCGCTCCCGCTCCCCCTGGCCCTGGACGTTGGTGATTTGAAGGGTCAGCGGCCCCTCAGCCGGGGAGGCTGGCTCCTCCCGGACCGGCTCGGGGGCCGGCTTTCCCCGGGAAAACAGCTTAAACAGTCCCATCCTTCTCCTCCGTTTTCCAGGTGAACCGCTCGCCGCACAGGGGGACAAACAGCAGCTTGGTCTCCCCGAAGTCGATGAGGTCGTAGGCGTGGAGTGGCATGGGGGTGAAGACCTCCTCGTCGTTGAGGTAGACAATATTCCGCCCCTCGCCGGGGAGGAGGTTGAAGCGGTTGTGCTTGTCGCTGTAGCTGATCTTGGCGTGGTTTTCGCCGGAGATTTTCAGGTCGCCGGTGATGACAATGTCCATCCGCTCGCTGCGGCCGATGGAGTTGACCCCGCTCCGGATGGTGTAGCTCTTGCCCCGGCTGGGGCCCTCCACGCAGGCCAGCCAGCCCACCACCGGGTCAAAGCCCATCTGGGACTGCATCATCCCCACCGTCTTGCCCGCCGCCGTCACGCTGACCCCGAAGCCCGGCGGGGGAGGGGGGGCAGTGGGGGCCGGGTCGGGCTGGGGGACGCCGTAGCCCCTGGGGGGCGCGGTCTTCTGGGCCGCGGTGACCGGGATGCCCCCGGACAGAGGGGCCGTCCTCTGGGGGGCGGTCACCGAGACGCCGGACAGGGGCGCGGTCTTCTGGGCCGCCGTCACTGGGGTGCCGCCTATTGGGGCGGTGCGGCTGGGCGAGAGCACCGAGCGGCCAATGGGGGCCGTCCGTCCCGCCGATGCCACCGTGATCTTCTGCCCGCCGTTGCAGTAGGGGCAGGCGGGGTATTTGTCCGGGTCGTAGAGGTGCCCCCGACCGCATTCAATCTGTGCCATAGTAAAATCCCTCCTTTTTAATCTCTTCCGACAACGGTTGCCACATGGTCCACCGGAGACCAGTCGATCTTTGAGTTGTCCAGTCCATTTTGCGTATAATTTGAGATACTTACCATCTCCAGCTTTTCCAAATTCTCAAGTCCGGAAAGGTCGGTCAAGTCGTGGACCTGTAACGTCAATCTTCGGAGCTCTTTTAGGCCGGACAGAGCAGATAGGCTGGAAATACTGCACTGTCCTAGATTGCCGCTGGTAGCCTCGATCATCAGCGTTTCCAACCTGGTCATCCCCGACAGCGGAGTAATGTCCACCTGTCCTTCATTTATAAGTCGAACAGACAGCTCCCTTAAGTTGGTCAGGTTTCTCAACGGCTCCAAAGAGGTAAAGGAGTCTCTCTCCATAGACATATAGCCATTTTCCAGAGATAGGGATTCCAGCTTGGTCAAGTTTTGCAGCGGCGTCAGGTCCTTGACGCTGTGCGGGATACTGATGGTAGTCAGTCCTGTCAGATTTGCCAAAGCGGAGATATCATAGGACCCCATTCCCTTGGCCGTGATTGGCAGATGCAGGACCTCCAGCCCGGTCAGCCCGGACAGAAAATCCAGATTTTCATAGATCGCATTTTCTCCGCTGATCTCCAATTGTTCCAGTTGGGTCATCTGCGATACCCACTGCAAATCCGTCATTGAATTGGAATACATTCTCAGGCGCTTCAGATTTGCCATACCCTGAATGGTTTGCAGGTCCTCTTCGGTAAAGCTGATCCTGCCCAGATCGTTCAGATCCAGCTCCTCCACGTTAGCGCTGTACTCTCGTCCGGCAATGGTGACCTTGGGCCCCAGCATATCTATCATGGGGATAAGCCCGCCGCCCCCTCCGCCTCCGGTCCCGGGGGTACTGGAATCGGGGGAAGTCCCCCCACCGCCCCGGCCTGCCAGAAAGGCTCCCATGCCCACAACCACCACCAGCGCCGCCGCGACCCCGGCAATGAGGGCGGTTTTGGGCTTTTTCTGCGGGGCGGGGGCGGTCTGTCCGGCGGCGGGGACATCCACCACCAGCTGGTTCTCAATGGCATCCAAAAACTCCGCCGCCGACTGGAAGCGGTCCTCCGGCTGGACGGCCAGGCCCTTCAAAATCGCCTTGTCCAGCCACTCGGGGATGTCCACCCCCGCCTGGGAGACGGGCACCAGCTCGTCGTGGTCCAGCCGCTCCAGGGACTCCGGGGGCAGGTAGCCGGTGAGGGCGGCGTAGAAGCAGGCGGCGCAGGAGTACACGTCGGTGTAGGGTCCCTGCCGGCCCCGGCGAATGTACTGCTCCTTGGGGGCGTAGCCCACCTTCAGGATCACGTCCAGGCTCTTGCTCTTGTCCCCGATGGAGTACCGGGCGGAGCCGAAGTCCAGCAGCTTCACGTTGCCGTCCTTGGATATGTAGATGTTGTCCGGGGTCACGTCACGGTGGATGAAGCCCTCGGCGTGGACGGCGGTGAGGGCCCGCAGAACGGGGATCATCACGTTGAGGGTCTCGTCCACGGACACCTTCCCGCCGTTGTTGGCGATGTAGCTCTTGAAGCTGACCCCCTCGATGTAGTCCATGACAAAATACGAGGTGTCGTTTTCGTCGAAGTAGCTGGACACGCCGGCGATGTTGGGGTGGCCGATGAACTTGGCCAGG
>CAJUSG010000021.1 GCA_910589085.1 uncultured Oscillospiraceae bacterium
CGCAGCAGGCGGGCGTCGGTGGTGGGGATGCGGTTGTGGTCGTCGATGTTCAGGGTGGTGAGGCAGCTGATGTAGATTTTATATTTGCTCTCTCTGGGCAGAGAGGTGGTAAACTGGTCGTTGAGGCAGTGGATGCCCTCAATAACCAGCACATCTCCCTCCCCAAGGGTGAGGTAATTGCCGTTGTACTCCCGGGCGCCCTTTTTGAAATTGAAGGACGGGAGTTCGACCGTCTCGCCCTTCAGCAGCCGCACCATGTCCTGGTTGAACTGGGCGACGTCCATGGCCTCCAGGCACTCGAAGTCGAAATTGCCCTCCGCGTCCCGGGGGGTGTCCTCCCGGTTTTTGAAGTAATTGTCGGTTGCGATGGCGTGGGGCCGCAGGCCGCAGGCCCGCAGCTGGGTAGACAGCCGGTGGGAGAAGGTGGTCTTGCCGGAGGAGGAGGGGCCCGCGATCATGACGAAGCGGACCTCCTTTCGTCCGGCGATTTCGGCGGCGATATCTCCGATTTTCTTCTCCATCATGGCCTCGTGGGCCAGAATCAGCGGCGTGGCGCTCCCTTGGGATACGGTGGTGTTCAGCTCCGCTACGTTGGAGGCGTTCAGCGCCTGAGAGCGCAGGGTGGACTGGTAGAGCTCGCGAAAAACCTTTTTAGAGGGCCGGAAGTCCCCCAGCTGATTAGGATTTTTCTGGGTGGGCAGGCGCAGGACGAAGCCGTTTTCAAACAGCTCCAGGCCAAAGCATTTGATATAGCTGGTATCGGGCGCCATGTAGCCGTAGAAGTAATCCACAAAGCCGTCCAGGGAGTAGACGTTGACATGGGAGTTGATCCGGAAACTAAAAAGCTGGGCCTTGTGGACCATACCGGCCTGGCGGAACAGCTCCACGGCGTCGTCGGTGCTGATGGATTTCTTCTCGATGGGCAGCGCCTGGGCGGACAGCTCCCGCATCCGGGCCTCTACCCGGTCCAGCAGAGCCCGGTCCAGTGTGAAGCTGCCCTGGGCCAGGATGAAGAGGGCGCTGCTGAGGGAGTACTCCACAGACAGACGCTCCACATGCTCGCGGCCCACCACATCATAGAAGGCCTTCAGCATAAGAAAGACGGCGCTGCGCTCGTAGGTCTGGATGCCGGGCTTGTCCTGGGCGGTGACCATCTTCAGCGAACAGTCCCGGTCCAAAACCTTGTGGAGCTCGCAGAGCTTTCCGTCGCGGTTGACCAGCAGGATATCCCAGGGGACCCGGTCCTGAAAGTCCGCGGCTATGGCGCGGTAGGGCGTTCCGCAGGGGTAGGGGTACGCCTTGCCGTCTACAGTAACGTTCAGCATTCTCTTTTCTTCCATAGGATGGCCTCCTCTTTTGTGTAATTACCCCGTCCGGGGAGGGGATTTTGACAGGTCTCTCCTGAAATCATACGCCATTTTGCGACAAAAGACAAGAATTTTACACCGGGCAAAATATACTAAAAATCTGCCTGTCCATGTCAGTCCACGGCGGGCTGTCTGTCCCGGCCGCCGTCAAAGCAGAGGGTGTGGATGTTGCTGGGCCGCCCCTTGCCGCTGGGCAGCTTTTTGCCGGAGATATAGGCGTAGCCGGCATTTTCCAGGTTGGCCAGGATTTTATTGGCCATCCGCATGGATACATTCAGTTCACGCATGATCCACTCGGAATCCACCTCCCGCCGGTACTGCTTTTGGAGGGCCATCATCAGTGAAAATACAGTCCGGGAGGACAGGTGGGAGCGCTGGGCGATCTCATTTACGGCGGGCTCGAAGATTTTGCGGGCCGGGACCTGCTCAATCTGCTCCGGCTCCAGGCTGGTCTTCAGGGGAATAATCTGGTTGCTGCTGTCAATGAGGAAGGTCTGGTTCAGGCGCTGGGCAGTGCTCAGGGCGTATTTGGCCGCTGTGATGGCGTTTTCGCGGGCGTCCTGTACGTTGGTGCCGATTCCATAGCCCACGGCCGCGGACAGGCCGGTGTTGGTTCTCAGACAGTCGGACAGCTCGCTGTAGGTGTGATCCCGCGTCAGGGCACAGATGGTCTGGGCGTCTGTAATGGCCTCAAAGCAGTTGTCCTGCCGCATAAATACCGGCGAGGCGGTGCCGCGGATTTTGCCAAACTGCTCCAGAGCCTTCCAGACGCAGTTCAGCTGCTGGGGCGTACAGTCCGGGTCGAGGCCGACGTGGATACTGGCGACCTGGCTGTCCTTGAGCTGCTTGCGTTCCATCTCACGGCGCAGGGAATCCACCGTTTTGAAGATCTCGTGAGAGGTAAGCCTGACGTAGATATAGGGTACTCCCCGGCTTTGAAACAGCTCAGCCGCTATGGTGGAGCGGGTCATGAACAGCTGACAGTCCTTGTTCTGGATGGACCGGATGTGGCGGCCGACCATCTCCCGCTCAAATTCCAGAACCTCCTCCGGCGTCATCCGGCTGACAACGGTGCGCTCCTCCTGCATCAGCGGGCCGAGGCGGTTTTCCTCCAGAATGTCGGGCAGATTGTGCCGCTCGGTCATCAGGTCCAGATGGATGCCCCCCAGGCTCAGATTGGGGTTGTGCATGGTCTGGAGGAGAATCTGCCGGTAGTAGTTCTCCACAGAGGCGGCAAAGTAGCGGTGAGGTATGCCGCTTTCGGCGGAGTAGCAGGAGATAAACTGGTGAGAAAACAGGCCGCTGGTTAAGATCCCGTCGTAAATGTCGCAGATTTTAAGACAGGTGGTGCGGACCGCCTCCAGTGTGTCAACCTGGTAGTAGTCAAAGGTGCAATCCAAATATTGGTTACCCAGAATTTCTTTTACCCGGTCCTGATCGGAACGCAGCAGCATCGCTACCCGGTAAACCTTTTCGCCGGAAGCCATGACAATCCCTCCATTTTGCGTTGCATCTTGCGTGTTCGATGGCACGCGAATACCTTCAGGTGTATTTTATCACAGTCTGAGAATAATTGCACTAATTTTAAATTTGAAAGCCAAGGAATTTTGTGAGATATTCTGTCCCATGCTTCGGATAAGGGGACTCATAGGACAAAAAGCCGGCTGCCGCAGATGAAATACCTGCGGCAGCCGGTTTTTTACTCCTCTACACCGGTGAGCTCCGCATCGGACGCGGCAAAGAAGGAACAGTTCCTTGTATGCCGCAAGATGACGCCGCCGGTGCGGAAGGAAATCTCCAGTTGGCTGATGTAGCTGGTCTCGTCAAAACAGAGGGTTACGAAATAGTGCCCGTCACGCCAGGCCCCGGAGGAGGACACATGCTCGAAGATGATGGAGACGTCGGTGTCGGTCTCCTGGGCCGACATGCAGGTTGTTCCCCTCTGCCAGGCGCCGAAGCCTACCGGGACGGTGAAGGACCGGTCCCCAATCCCCAGGGTGAGCTGGTCGTACTGGCCGGGGGACTGGGCGAACTCCAGAGAGAGACAGGTGAAATTCAGCCGGTTGTCCCCAAAGACATACCGCTTTTTGGTCCACAGCCCGGCCTGCTCCGTCTCCCAGGAGGGGGCGCCCGCTTGCGGGCGGATGGCCAGGGAGGATATCAGGCTGTACAGCTCCTCCGGATGCTCCGGCGCGGAGCGGGGCGGCCCGGCAGGCGTGACCAGCAGCTCCCAGATTTTTTCCGCGGCCGCCCGGCGGGCCTGGGAGCTGGAGCCCCCGGTATAGGCAATAACCATATCCTTTCCGGGAATTACAGTACACTCCTGGCCAAAGGCCCCTTTGAAGTGACAGGCGCCCTCCCGCTGGTCAATCCACATCTGATAGCCGTAGCCGGCCATGTGGGGCTCGTCCAGGTGGTCCATGGTGATGTGGACCGAGGAGGCATCTCTGATCCACTCCCGGGACAGGAGCTGTGTGCCCTTCCAATTTCCTCCGTTGAGCATCCACTGGCCGACAACAGCCAGCTGCTCTGTAGTCAGCATCAGGCCCCAGCCGCCCACGGTACAGCCGTCGGGGCCAGTTTCCCAGAAAGGCGTTCCGATGCCCAGAGGGAGAAAGAGCTTTCCGTTCAGATACGCGGAGACAGTCCGTCCCACCGCCCTCTGTATGACGGCGGAGAGCATGTAGGTCCCGTGGGTGCAGTAAACAAATTCAGTTCCAGGCTCGTAGGCCACATAGTGGTTGAAGAAGTTGCGGATCCAGTCAATTTGCGGCTGTTCTATCCCCTGGTGGCAGCAGTGAGGGCCGGTGGCCAGAATATCGTCGGGGCGGGGCCAGGGGAAATCGTGGGGGTCCTTGGCAAAGCCGGTGGTCATGGTGAGCAAGTGGCGCACCCGCATTTTTTCCATATTCTCACAGGTCCCGGCCGGCAGGTAGTCGGGGAAGAAGTCCACCACCCGGTCGTCCAGGTGCAGGAGGCCCTCTTCCACCGCGAAGCCCGCCGCCAGCCCGGTGAAGGTCTTGCTGGCGGAAAACATGGTGTGGGGCTTTTCCGGCGCGTAGGGGGCCCACCAGGCTTCAGAGGCCACCTTTCCGTGGCGCAGCACCATGAAGGAGTGCATACCCATCTCCGGCCTGGCCAGAAATTGATACAGCTCCATCAGCTGATCCGGGTCCAGTCCGGCCTCCCAGGGGGTGATCCGCTGGAGATAATGATTCAATTCCGTTGCCTCCTTACATTAGTGAAGCTCCTGGTCCTTGGAGCGGCTCTCCCAGACGTGGAGGATGAGCGCTGCGGCAATGACCGCGTAGCACAGAGTCATGCGGAAGTAGCCGCCGACCATGGAGCTGCTGAACAGCTGCTGAGAGGCCAGCGGACTGACTGTGTAGAGCAGGTGGAACAGGACTGTTCCCAGAATGGCCTGGCCGATGGTGGCCCGCTTGACAGAGGCTCCGCCGATGAGGATGGCGGCGACGCAGAAGGTGCCCACCTTCTCGTGGCCGTAGTAGGCGTCCATAGTGCCCAGATTCTGGTAGAAGATAATCTGTCCCCAGGCGGCCAGCACCGTGGAGATGATGACAGAGATGATCCGCACCTGGTCGACCTTGATGCCGGAGGCCCCTGCCACCTCGCGGTCGTGGCCCACGGCGCGCATGTCCTGCCCCAGCTTGGTTTTCATAAATTTCTGCATGAGGAAGCACACCAGTGCGATGAGCAGGAAGGTGGGGATTGGGATGCGGATCAGGGTCTTGGCCACCACGAACCGGGGCATTTTGGCCATAACTGCCGAGGCCGCAGCCAGTATGCCGCACACCGCCAGTTGAATAGCCAGCTTTTTGGTGAACTGCCGATGGACCAGAGCGCCAATCAGGAATACCGCCGCAAAGAGCAGACTGAAGAAGATGACGCCGGTAAACAGGTCTACCCGGGTATTCAGGCCGAAGATGGACAGGCCGTCTAAACTGTACTGCATACTGTCCAGGGCGATGGTGTTTTTAATGCCTATGTCGCCCGTGAGCAGAATGTCGTGCTCCACCTTGATGATCCCGCCGATGACAAACAGAAAGATAAACTGGTAGATGCCGTTGGAAAAATAGCCGACAATCATGCTGGTAATCATTTCCTGACCCTTGGTGCGGTTCAGAATTTTGCCGGCGAGATAGCCGCACAGGATGGCTGCCGCCATGGCGATAACCGCCGCCGCCGCCAGGGCGCTGATGCCGGACATGTTCAGAATGGTCACAACGACCAGACCCACCTGGCCGCACATAGCGCCCAGTACGATGCCGAAGTTCATGCCCAGACCGCAGGTGGCCGGGATGATGAGGGAGAGGACCAGCAGAATGTTTCGGTCAAAGCGGTTGACCAGATCGGACAGAATGGTTGAGATGGGCGTGCCGGAGAGATAAACGCCAATGATACACAGCACAGTAAACAGAATGGGGACCGCGTTGGAGATCAGGAACTGCTTGGATTTTTTCATCGGGTCTCACCTCCCGCCTGAGACAGGGCATACAAAATGATGCCGTTTGAGATGATGATGCGGAACACCTCCGACAGATTGCTCTCCGGGAAGAGCTGGTTGCACACCGGAAGAGCGGTTGTCAGCAGGGTCTGGATCAAAAAGGTGCCAATGACGGCGTGACGGATCTTTACGCTGCGCATGGTGGCACCGCCCAGCAGAATGGCCGCCATGGGGGTAAAGGCCATGGTCAGCGGCCCTTCATAGGTCTGATAGAAGCCATAGCTCTGGGCGTAGACGACGATGCCCAGGGCGGCCAGCATGGTGGACAGAACAATGCCGATCATGCGGGCCCGGTTTACATTCACACCGGACATGGCCGCATAGGCGGGGTTGTTGCCTGCCACCCGCAGAATGGTGCCGGTGCGGCTTTTGGTGAATAAGTAGACGATGAAGCATACCAGCGCCACAAAGAGAAACAGGCCGGTAGGAATGATGACCCGTCCGATGGAGAAATTCAAAAAATTGTTCAGCAGTTTTTCGTAATAGTCACTGACCGGAACTGTGGTGCGCACGCCGGTGCCGCCCATGGGCCAGATAATTGTGGGGTTGGTAAAGGGGGCGGAAAACCAGAACATACACATCAGATAGACCATGGAAGAGCCCAGGTAGTTGCCGATGAGCATTTCGGAGCCCTTGACCATGTTCAGCAGGCGTCCATATAGAAGACCACCCAGCACGCCGATGGCAAGGGCCAGCGCCGCCGCGGCAAGAAAGCCGGCCCAGCTCATCAGACCAAACTGCACACTGAGCAGTCCGGCCAGCAGGCCGCAGACAATGCCGATAGCCAGGCCCATATTCAGGCCGGCTCCAACCAGAATGCAGGGCAGCATCGCCAGGGCCAGAATCATGTTTTGCCCTACGCGGACCAGAGAATCGGTGATGAGGGCGGCCATATCCTGGCCCTCCAGCAGAGCGCCGATGAGGATGACGATAATAAAGGCGATAATAATGATGCGCGGCATCCCGAACTGCCGGACCTTTTGTTTCATCCTATCCATTGACTACCTCCTGTCTCCGCTCATGGCCAGGCCAATCGTCTCATTGTCCGCGTCCGCGGGCAGAATATCGACAATTTTACCGTCGGACACGATAGCGATCCGGTCGCAGACCTGGCGCAGCTCGGCCAGCTCCGACGAGGTGAAGATCACGGTGACGCCCTTCTCACGGTTGATTTTGGTAATGGTGTTGAGTACCATGTTTTTTGCGCCCACATCAATGCCCCGGGTGGGCTCAGACACCAGAAGAATCTCGGGCTCCAGCATCAGGGCGCTGGCCACACAGACCTTCTGCTGATTGCCGCCGGACAGCGTGCCGACCCGCTGGTCCGGGCCGGTGCACTTGATCTGGAACTCCTGGATGTAGTCCTCCGCCACCTGGTCAATGGCCTTTTGATCCAGCTGCTCAAAGAACAGAACTTTTCGGAAAAAGCGGTTGTGGTTTATCATGGTGGGCGCCGCGATGTTTTCCGCGATGGTCAGGTCGGGGGCAAAGCCCATCCGCCGGCGGTCCTCTGAGACAAAGGCCAGCCTGGTGTTGATGGAGTCCCTGGGAGAATTGAGCTTCAGGGACTGGCCGGATACAGCGGCGGTTCCCCGGGTGGGATAAATTCCCATAATACCGTTGGCGATGCCGATTTTGCCCTGTCCTGCCAGACCGCCGATCCCAAGAATCTCACCGCGGTACACATCCAGTTCGATGCCCTTTACCCGCTCTCCCGGCATGTCCACATAAAAGTCCCGCAGGCTCAGGGCGACCTCGCCGCTGAGGGGCTCCTGCCGCCTTTGAATGGAGCCCAGGTCCAGCTCCCGGCCCACCATCATCTGGGCGATCTCGCCGGGAGAGGTCTGAGAGACCGGGATGGATTTGACATTTTTGCCGTCCCGCAGGATGGTGACGGTGTCAGCGACCTCCATAATGTCGTTGATCCGGTGGGTGATAAGCAGAACGGCGATGCCGATTTTACTCAGCCGCTTGACAATCTGTAGAACAATTTCCGCCTCCGACTCTGTCAGTACGGCGGTGGGCTCGTCCAGAATCAGAAGTTTGATGTTCTCCTTGTCAATTTCCCGGGCAATTTCCACGAACTGCATATAGCCCACAGGCAGAGAGTTTACAACGCGGCTCTCGTCCAGCGAGACCCCCAGCTTGTCCAGGGTGGCCTGGGACTGCTGGCTGATTTTGAGAAAATCCACCGTTTTCAGCGCGCTTCCCAGCACACGGCTCACCGGATTTTCGGAGAGGGGCTCCCGGTTGAGCTTGATATTTTCGCCCGAGGTGAAGCCAGGGATGAGCATGAACTCCTGATGGACCATGCCGATGCCCTTGGCGATGGCCTGCTCCGGGGAGGAGATGGAACACGCCTGCCCCTCCACCAGGATTTTTCCAATGTAGCCGCCTGTCTGGGCAATTACCGGCATTCCAAACAGAATGTTCATCAGGGTGGACTTTCCCGCGCCGTTTTCGCCGCAGATTGCGTGGATCTCGCCGGGCATGATGTCGATGGAAATATCCGACAGCACCCAGTTTTCTCCATATGCCTTGCCCACATTTTGAATGGATAGGACCGGAACAGCCGCACTGTTTTCCATTTCTGCGCCTCCTTTTGGATAAAATGGAGGGACGCCGCCACATCAGCGGCGCCCCTCAGACTGTGTCTTTGTGTAATTAAAGCACGAGGAAGTCCATCTCGAAGCCCAGCAGGTGGGTATAGGTTTTACCGTTGGCCTCCCAGGGGGTCAGGTAGACATTGCAGTCCATGCCGGCCATTTCGTCGGCCACCTGGTCAAAAATCCTGGTCAGAGCCTCTATATCGGTCTTTTCGGTGATGGTGCCCTCGGCGTACTGCTTGGCGTACTCAAAGATGGAGGTGAAGTAGAGCATGGCGGAGGAGACGGGCCAGGTGGCCAGCCGTCCGCTCATGTTCAGCTCGGCCAGACGGGCCTGGATCTGCTCCACGGCGTACTGAGGATCACTGGACTTGTCCTCGGGAATCTCGATGCTCAGGCCGCTGGTGAAGCCCTGGAAGGGGCTGGGATCACAGGTGGAGGGCAGCAGGCCGCCATGCTCCACCACAGCCTTGACCATAACGTCCATCATGGCGGTGTTGGTTCCGAAGAAGGCGGTGTTGGGGCCGTACTGGGCTACCATCTTGGGAATGTCCTCCAGGACAAACTGCTGGGTGCCAGTGACGCCGGCGTCGCTCATGGGGTCGGGAGTGGTGGCGTCCACAAACTGGATGCCTACCTCCTCGCAGGTGGCCTTCATAATGTCGCGGCGCTGAGCGAGAGACTCCATGGCCATGTGCCGGGGGAAGGAGTAGTGGACAAAGGTCTCGCAGCCCATGTCCTTCGCCAGACGGATGATGCTGTCGCCCATGGGAATCTTGGCGGGGTCAATGATGACGTCAAATACCTCGTCCACCACGTCCGGGTCCTCGGCCACCACACCGGCCATGTACAGCACGTCGGGGCGAATCTCACGGCAGGCCTTGACGGCGGCGGCGCTGCCCGCCGGCTCCTGGAAGATCAGAAGGGCCTTTACATCGGGGTCGGCCACCAGCCCAAGGGCGGTGGAGACCAAAACCTCCTGCTCGCCGGTGGGGAAGGCCGAGCCTACCACCATATCGCCGTATTTGGCCTTGAGCTGTTCAAAGGCGCGGGTGGGCTCCTCGCCCTGAGAGGCGTCGGTGTGCATAATAGCGATCTTAAAATTGCCTCCGGGGCTCTGATCAGGCGCCGGTGTGCTGGAGGGAACTGAGGTGCCGGGCTTATTGGTTTCGCCGCAGCCGCTGAGGAGACCAAGGGTCATGATCGCGGCTACCATGCCGCTTAATAGGCGCTTGCTGATGTTTTTCATATTTTGTCCTCCTTTTTTATTTCACACAATTGACTTGTGAGAAAAAATATAGTATAAATAAAGAACGGAAAATTTATTTAAAGAACTTTAAAAGAACTCATCGATGAAGATATTTTAGCAGACTGTAGTGCTAATGTCAACAAAAAATTTGCAAATATTCATCAAATTATAAGCAATTTTTAGGAGGAACGAAAAAATGGAGCTGAAAGACCTGCTTTTGGAAGAATCCAGGCGGATTAAGGAGCAAATTGTATGCTGGCGCCGTGAGATCCACCGCCATCCGGAGGTTGGGCTGGCGCTTCCGCACACGGCGGAGATTGTGGAGCGGGTCTTGACCCAACTGGGGCTGGAACCCAAGCGGACGGGCGGAGAGGGGGTTACCGGCATCACTGCGGTGATTCAGGGGGGGTGTCCCGGCCCTGTGATTCTGCTTCGGGCGGACATGGACGCGCTGCCGATGGAGGAGGAGAACCATTTGCCCTTCCGCAGTGAGATTCCCGGTGTGGCCCACATGTGCGGTCATGACACCCACACGGCCATGCTGCTGGGGGCGGCGGCTCTGCTGACCCGCTTCCGGCAGGAGCTGCGGGGTAATGTCAAGCTGATGTTCCAGCCAGGTGAGGAGGGCTACAACGGCGCGGGCCGGATGATTGAGCACGGTCTGCTGGAGGAGCCCCGGGTGGATGCGGCCATCGCCATGCACTGTCTGACGGGGAGCCGGTGGAAAACCGGAACAGTCCTCTGCGCCGTGGAGGGACCGGCGAAGGCCTCGGCGGATGCCTTCCGGATTGACGTGAGGGGCCGGGGGACCCACGGCGCCACCCCGGAGCAGGGGGTCGATGTGGTGGATACCCTGAGCCAGCTGGTACAGGGGCTGTATCGGATCAGGAGCCGGGAGCTGAGTGCCTTTACGCCGGCTGTTCTGTCTGTGTGCCAGATCCACGCCGGGACTGTCGATAACATTCTGCCGGAAAGCGGGTATATTACCGGGACCTTCCGGACATTTGATGAAACCGTGCAGAAGCTCTGCCGCCAGCGGATTGAAGAGATTGCCGGCCATACCGCGGCGGCCCGGGGAGCGGAGGCCAGCGTTACCTTCCAAGGTGGGCTGCATCCCACCTTGAACGATCCTGCCCTGTGCCCGCAGGTGTTCTCCTATGTCCGGGAACTGGTCGGAGAGGAGAACACCGATGTGATCGGTCCGGTTACCGGCGCAGAGGATTTCAGCGAAATTTCTCGCCGGGTCCCCTCCGTCTATCTGGATATCAGCTTTGGCAGCGGCGCGGAGGGATACCCCGAGGGGGTGCACAGTCCCCGCTGTCTGTTTAACGAGGAAGCCCTGCCTGTGGGCGCCGCCTGTTACGCGTGGTGTGCCCTCCGCTGGCTTCAGGACCGGGGAGGTCAGGAATAAACCTCAAATATACGACAGAAGAAAAGGCGGACAGATCCCGGGGTCTGTCCGCCGCTCTTTCCTATTGGGGCGGATTGCTGTATACTGGTTTCATAGCTTTAAAATCGCAAGATATATGAAAAACAGCAGGAGATTTCCTGTTATCATATACGCGGAAGGGGGGAGCTGAGGTGGCTGGAAATATCAGGAGCCTGGCGGAGGCAATCGACTATATCGAAAACCATCTGCATGAAAAACTGGACCTGGAAGCTGTGGCAATGGCTGTGCACTATTCAAAGTATCATCTGCACCGCATATTTGCGGAGACGGTGGGGCTGACCGTTCACGATTATATTCAGCGCCGTCAGCTGACCGAGGCGGCAAAGCTGCTGGTCTTTTCCGACAGGCCGATTTTGGAAATCGCGCTGGCGGCCGGATATGAGAGCCAGCAGTCCTTTACGGACAGCTTTAAGGCGATGTATAAAAAGACGCCGAATCGGTACCGGGTGGAGGAAGCGTTTTATCCATTGCAGCTCAGATGCGTTTTAAACGAAAGGCCCGCCGGTTTCGAGGGGAGTGACTGGTCTGAAAAGATTGTTTTTGCGGTCGAGGAGGACATCCCGGCGTGGATGGAGCTGGTCCGTCTTGTCGTTGACGGCTTTCCCTGTCTGGACGAGGGGCAGTATCTTAGGCAGCTGCGGGAGTACATTAGAAACAGACGGGCGTTCATGTTAAAGGATGGTGATACGGCCGTTGGGATTATGGCGCTGAACGAGGAGACCGGGAGCATTGATTTTTTGGGAATCCACCCCCAGTATCGAAAAAAGGGGATCGCAAAGGCCTTCTGTGAAAAGGCGCTGAAGGAGCTGACACGTACCGAAGAGCTCACAGTCACCACATTCAGAGAGGGGGACAAGGCGGATACCGGCTACCGTGAGAGCTTGAAAGAGCTGGGGTTTGCGGAGGGTGAGCTGCTGGTGGAGTTTGGATATCCGACACAGCGGTTTATACTGCGGCGGGAGAAATGGGAGGGGGAGGAAGATGAATAGCAGCCAGAAGGCAGAAAACCCTTTATCCCGGAATTTTACCATGAGATCTCTGCTGAAATTTGCCTTTCCAACCATTTTGATGATGCTGTTTATGGGGCTGTATACAGTGACCGACACAATCTTTGTGGCGCGGTTTGTAAATACAGACGCGCTGTCAGCCATGAATATTGTCTGTCCTGTGGTCAATCTGATTGTAGGTCTGGGGACCATGCTGGCGACGGGAGGAAGCGCGGTAATCGCCCGGAAGATGGGGGCGGGAGAACATGCCAGGGCGTCACAGGATTTTACGCTGATCGTCGCCGCCGGGGGAGTGCTGGGGGTATTGATCGCGGTCCTTGGAGCCGCCTTTGCGGACCGGCTGATTTGGAGCCTGGGGGCAAGCGAGCGGCTCTTTCCATACTGCAAAGCGTATCTGTTTGTCCTGCTGTGCTTCACCCCGGCGAGCATAATACAGGTGCTGTTTCAGAACCTGATTGTAACGGCGGGATGTCCTGGCATCGGAATGGTACTGGGGATCAGCGCGGGAGCCGCCAATATTCTGCTGGACTACATCTTCATGGTTCCGCTGCGGATGGGGATAAGAGGGGCGGCGCTGGGGACAGGAATTGGATATTTGCTGCCGGCGGTGCTGGGCGCGCTGTTTTTCTCGGCAGGAGGGGGAAGCCTGCGCTTCAGAATGCCGGTTTTGGACATGGCTCTGTTGGCGGAGAGCTGTACAAATGGATTTTCTGAGATGGTGAGCCAGGCCGCCGCCGCAGTAACGACATTTCTGTTTAACAGAACCATGATGGGCCTGCTGGGCGAGGACGGCGTCGCCGCGATTACAATCATGATCTATACACAGTTTTTACTGACAGTCCTCTTCATTGGCTTCTCCATGGGGGTGGCCCCTGTCATCAGCTACAACTATGGAAAGCGGGACTGGGCACAGCTAAAGAAGGTATTTTCCATCGGCGTGCGGTTTGTTGCTTTTGCATCCATCGCGGTGTTTGGGGCGGCGCTCGTGTTTGGGGCTCCGCTGGTTCATGTGTTCGCGGAAAGGGAGACGGCAGTCTATGAGATTGCCAGAAAGGGATTTTTGATTTTTCCATTCAGCTTTTTGTTCTGCGGACTGAATATTTACAGCTCCGCCATGTTTACCGCGCTGTCCAATGGAAAACTGTCCGCGATTGTGTCATTCCTGCGGACATTTGGGTTGATTGCAGTGCTGCTGCTTATCCTGCCGGAGCTTTTGGGGGTGACAGGCGTGTGGCTGGCGGTGCCGGCCGCGGAGCTGCTTACCATGATTACCGTGTTGATTCTGCTGCATCAGAACAGAGCGCGGTATCACTACGCATAGACAAAATCGCCCCGGGCCTTACAGCGCCTGGGGCGATTTGTCATATATCATCGGGTCTCTTCGGGCTGGCCTCCGCTATAATTGTGATTTCAGCAGTAGACAATTCGCTGCTCCGGTGGTAAAATTAAAATGTTACATTGGAGGATTATGCACTGGACGCAGTTTCCTCATGAGTTTGGGAGGTTATAGCATGAAACGCAGAGTACTAAGTCTCACGATCACTCTGGCTCTGTGCCTGAACCTGTGCCCCGTGTGGGTGTTGGCCGCTGACGAGGAGACAGACAGCGGGCCGTGCCCACATCATGCGGTACACACGGAGGCGTGCGGGTATGTTTCGCCGGCGTCGGAACAGGAATGTACCCATCAGCACGACGATGGCTGCTATACGAAGGAAACGAATTGTATTCATGAGCATACAGCCGAGTGCTGTGAAATTTTGGCCGATGCTTCCGAACCGGGCGAACCGGTTTTGTGTACACATATCTGTACGGAGGACGGCGGCTGCATTACCCAAACGCTGTCCTGCCCGCACACGCATGACGGGGCCTGTGGCTATGTCCCGGGAAATCCGGGCGTGCCCTGCGGGTTTGTCTGTCAGATCTGCCCCATTGAAGGTTTGATCGGCGGGCTGCCCTCCAGCATTTCGGAGGACAACAGGGAGCAGGTCCAGGACCGGCTCAGTGAAATCTACGCCCTGTATGACGAGCTGACCGGCGACCAACAGCAGCAAGTGGATCTGTCGCCCTGTGTTTCACTGTGGGACCAGATAGATGAGCTGGGCGCCGCGGTACAGAGCGACACCGGCTTCGCCTCGAGTCAAACGGATACATTGGAGTCGGATCAGACCATCAGCGCGCCCCATGTGATAGCGAAATCCATGACCATCGACACGAACGGCCATACCGTGACCGCCACGAACACAAGCGTCATTCAGATTACCGGGTCAGGCGGACTGTACCTCACAGGCGGCGGCAGGATTGTCTCCAAAAACGGCGCCGGTGTGGAGGTCATGTCCGGCGGCTTGCTGAGCATCGACGAGACAGGCGTGGATATCAGCGGAACCACGTATGCCCTGGACATCGCCTCTGATGCGGAGGTACAGCTTTCCGGCGGCACATATTTTGGTAAGAAGGCCGCGATTCGGGCGGATGATTTTGCCGCTCTGCTGGCGCCGGGCTATGTCTATTTTGACGCGGCCGGAAACGCAATCCTGCCGGCGGACATGGCGGCGGCCAGGACGGTGGTTGTCGGTCAGTGCATGGACCATTCAGACAAGAGCTATGGGCACGATGCCGGCACTGTCACCCATACATGGACCTGCTCGGCCTGCGGAAAAACAGAGTCGGAGAGGTGTAAATTCGAATTTCAGCAGGACGGGACCGGAGCGTGCGTCTGCGGCAATGGGCTTGCGGTGGTTGTTGACGAGCGCGATTTAACGGATATGGTCTATGACGGCGAGATCAAGCCGGAAGAAGTAGGCATTACTGTCACCCTGACCGACGGCTCAAACAAGGAGCTGGTGAAGGGTACTGACTACAAGGTGGACTATGATCCCCGCAAGGATGCCGGCGAGGTTACGGTGACGGTCACCGGCCTCACCTTTGAGGGCACCTTTACCAGGATCTACCTTGTGGACCAGGACCAGCCTGTGCTTGAGTGGGATACTGTGTCCAAGCCCGTTCCGGTAGAGGTGGACTATGACGGCGAGCCGGTGGAGGCGGGCGACCTCCCGCCCGTGGAGATCAACATCAAAGCCCCGGAAGATTTACATGAATTTCTTCAGTACTCCCACAAAAAGCCGGGAGATGCTGATTACACCGACGGCCTACCCACCGACGCGGGCACCTATGACGTGATCGTCAGCCTCCCCGAGATGCAAAACTTTGAGGCCGCCGTCAGCGCCCCCATCACACTGACAATTAATAAAATCAGCCCTATTGTTACTGCGCCCGAAGCCGCAGAGCCGGTTTACAACGGTGCTGTACAGAATCTGGTGACCGCGGGCACGCTGGACCCCGCGGCGGTAAATGACGGCCTGGAGATCAAGTTCGCGGAAAATGCAAATGGCCCCTTCGTCACCGACATCCCCACCGGCACCGACGCCGGAGATTACCGGGTCTGGTACACGGTGGAGGTGACGGACAATTACCTTGCCATCGACCCGGACCCGACGGAAATACCTGGCGTGAAAATCCTGCGCAAGCAGATCACGCCTGACGTCACCTTATCCGAAACTTCATACCTGTATGACGGTGGGTATAAGCGGCCCGCGGTCACAGTCAAGGATGTGGACCATAAGACCATCCTGCTGGATACCGAGTACGAGGTGGAGTATGTCAATAACCGGGATGTGAGCACCAAGGATAACCCGGCAAAGGTGGTCGTTACGGATAAAGCGGGCGGCAACTATGATATTGGGAGGGTGGAGGTCCCCTTCGAAATCACCTTGCGGACCCAGGAGGCCCTGTCTATCACCAACCAGCCCAGTACGGTCATTTACGGAGGCCAGTTTACGCTGGGTACCTCCGGCGGCTCGGGCGACGGCCTTGTCACCTGGGAGGTCATAGAGGTTGACGGTGTCACCGTCGCGGAGGTAGGCCAAAACAGCGGACAGGTCACCATCGTTGGTGTTGGGAAGGCGACGGTGAAGGCCACCAAATCGGGCACGGACCCTGCGACCGGCGTGACCAACTACGAGGACGCCACCGCGACCTGGACGCTTGACGCCAGCAAGAAGTCCGTCACCGCCATCGTGAGGGTGGAGGACAAGGACTATGACAGCACAACAAAAGCCACGGTTACCGCCACACTGCAAAACAGCGACCTGGTAGGCTCTGACAACATCAAGATCAAGCTGGCGGGCAGCTTCGAGGACCCCGACGCCGGCGTGAATAAGAAGGTAACGATTGACAGCACAAGCCCGGACTTCACCGGCAGCACGGGCAACTACCAGAACTACCACATTACCTATCCTGCCACCGCCACCGCGACCATCCGCAAGGCGATTGCGAAGATTACGACAGAGCCGGTGGGCGCGAGCTTGACCTACAACGGCTCTGAGCGGGACCTGATTGCCACCGGAGCGGTAGCTGACCCCGCAAGTGTGCCGGTGGAGTATGCCCTAAGCGAGGACGGCCCCTACTCCACCGACTTGCCGAAGGGTGTCAACGCGGGGGAGTATACCGTCTGGTACCGCATTCAGGAGACAGACAATTACACCGGCGAAGCCCCCAAGAGCGTGACGGCGACGATTGCTAAAAAATCGGTGAATCCCACCATTACGCTGGATCAGGATACTTTTGTCTACGACGGCACCGCAAAGGAGCCGGTTGTCACGCTGATTGAGGCCGATGGCACGACGGAAATCCCGGCCGATGAGTATACGGTGGAATACAGCGGCAATGTTGACGTGGGCACCGCCACTGTGACCGTCACAGCGAAGGAGGACGGCAACTATTCGTTTACCGCTGTGAAAAAGAACTTTACCATCGGGCAGAAGCAGGCCACGGTCCTCACCCACCCGAAGCCGGCGGGCAAACCGCTTGTCTTTGACAACATGGCCCTGGAGCTCGTGACCGAGGGCACAGGGTCTGGCGGCACGATGGTGTACCGTGTGGGACCGGTTGGGGACTTTAAGCCAGCTATCCCCACCGAGACCAATGCCAGAACCTACACGGTATATTATAAGGTACAGGGCGACGCCAACCACAGCGACTCTGAGGAGGGTCGTGTGGAGGTCACCATCTCCCCCAAGACGGTGAAGGACCCCACCATCGAATTGTTCGATGGTGATGATCCTCTTAACAGTTATACCTATGACGGCAATGCCAAAGAGCCCCGGCCCGTTGTCAAAGACGGCAGTACGGTGATTAGCCCAGGCGAATATAACATCGTTTACAGCGACAATATCGATGCCGGCACGGCTGTAGTCAACATCACAGACAAGCCGGGCGGCAATTACACTGTGACGGGCTCAGCGACATTTGTAATTAAAAAGGCGAATATCGTGTTCGATAGAGATCCGGCCGCTGCTGTCATCATCTACGACGGCAAGCCCCATGAGCTGCTTGTTCCGGGCGAGACCAGCGGCGGAGAGGTCCAGTACGCCTTGGACAGCCCGACGTCCGCCTATGGCCCCGCCATTCCCACAGGGGTCGAGGCGAGGAAGTACACCGTCTATTATAAGGTTGTGGGAGATGAGAACCACAACCATTTCGCGGTACAGTCCGTGGATGTGACCATCCAGCGCAAGCCGCTGACCGACATCATTATTGAACTGACCCCCGACAGCTTTGAGTACGACGGCAATCCGAAGATGCCCACGGTCACGGTCAAGTTCAAGGAGGGGAAAGTCGAGACAGTAGTGCCCGATACGGAGTACGACTGGACGTGCAGCGACACTGCACCGACCAACAAGGGCGCCTACACCATTACGATTGAGGACCTCACGGGCGGCAACTACGATCTGACCAACGCCAACCCGAAAACTGCGGACTTTACCATCGGCGAGACAGCTCAGGCGGAGCTGGTGATTGAGGACAAACCCGATTCCACCGTCTACGGCGATACGTTCACGCTGAGAACCAGCGGCGGCTCCAGCAGCAGCGCCGTGACCTGGGAAGTGAAGGGCCCTGCCACCGTGGACGCGGCCACCGGCGAGGTGGAGATCACAGGCATTGGCGAGGTCACCGTCACGGCCACCAATCCCGGAGACCAAAACTATCTGCCGGTCTACGCCCGGTGGACCTTCACCGCCGCGCCCAAGCCCGTTACGGCCTCCGTTGTAGTCGGGAATAAGGTCTATGACGGCACAACAGCTGCTGCTGTGACCTCTGCCGGCATCACCACAATCAACGGCGATACGGTGACGATTGACAAGGCCAGCATCACCGCCGCCTTTGAAACCCCCGGCATCGACACAGGGAAGACGGTCAGATTGGATACCTCCGAGGTCCAGGTGACCGGCGCGGACGCGGCCAAATATGAGATCAGCTATCCCGGCACAGCGAACGCGGATATCACCCAGGCTACCACGCAGATTACTACCAATCCAAAGGAAATCACCTCACTGACCTACAACGGACAGCCGCAGGAGCTGGTCACGGCGGGCGAGACAAATGTGGGCTTCCTGGTCTATTCTCTGGATGGGACCGACTTCTCCTCCGACATTCCCACCGGGACCAACGCCGGAACCTACACCGTCTATTATAAGGTAGAGGGGACTGCCGACTACACCGGCGTAGCTGTGAACACAACGCCGATCTCTGTGACCATCGACCCCAAGCCCATCACGCCTGTGGTGGAGCTGTTGGAAACCTCCTTCCTGTACGACGGCAACAGGAAAGAGCCTAAGATCACGGTCAAGGACGATAAAACCGCGATTGACCCGGATCAGTACTCGGTGACATGGGCGAATGATGATACCTCGGTTACCGACGGGCTGCTGACGGCTGCCGGTACGTACACCGCCACCATTACAAGTGTAGCCAACGGGAATTACTCGTTTACCGCGACCGCTCAGGTTGAGATCAAGGCGGCAACTCAGCAGGCGCTGAACATCACCGGAAAGCCCGAGCATGTCTATTACGGCGACACCGTCACGACGCTGGAGGCCGCCGGCGGCACTGGAAACGGAACGGTAAAATGGAGCATCGCCGCGGGCGAAGCCAATGCCAGCATTGATGAGGGCTCGGGTGTGCTTACCGCCAATGGCATCGGGCCCGTCACGGTCAAGGCGGAGAGGACGGTCCCCAACTATAAACCCGCGACCGATATCTGGACCTTTACTGTGGAGCCCCGGCCGGTTGTGGCGGAGGTGACCATTACCCCAAAGGACTACGACGGCACAACAGCTGCCGCCGTGGCCTCCGCCAGCATCACCGCGCTGAACGGCGACACTGTCACGATTGCCCCGGCCAGCATCACCGCCGTTTTTGACACCCCCGCGGCTGGCACGGGGAAAACGGTCAGGCTGGATGCCTCCAAGGCCCAGGTGACCGGCGCGGACGCCGCCAAGTACACCATCAGCTATCCCGCTAACGCTCAGGGCGATATCAACCCCAGGCAGGTTACCGTGACGGTCACGCTGTCCGGCAACGACCTGAAGACAAAGGCCGACGGCACCTACTACTATGAGTACGACGGCGAGGAGAAGACCCCCACTGTCACGGTCACAGCGGACGATAATGGCAAGCTGCTTGCGGCCAGCGACTACAGCGTGACCATCACCGGCAACAAGAACGTGGGTGAGGCAATTGTAACCGTCTCAGAAAAGACGGACGGCAACTACACATTTGCTGACGAGGAGGTATGCTTTAGAATCGAGGAAGTAAGCGCCTCCCTGACCCTGCCCCCACGGGCCAATGATCTGACCTATATTGGGGAGACACGGGAGCAGGAGCTGGTGACCGGGGGTACTGCGGCGGGCGGCCATATCGAGTATGCGCTGGATGGCGGCAGCTACAGTAAGGAGATCCCCAAGGCGGAAGACGCAGGGACTTATACCGTAACTTATAAGGTGGTAGGCGACAGCAATCACGCCGACGGTCAGGAGGGCTCAGTCACCGTGACCATCAAGCCGAAACAGGTTATAAGCCCGAAGGTTACGGTGTCCGGCAGCTATACCTATGACGGAAGCGCAAAGGAGCCGGCTGCCGCTGATATTGAAGTAAAGGACGGCACCACAACCATCCCGGCGGATCAATACGAAGTGACCTGCCGAGACAACATCAACGCGGGCACGGCGACGGTTATCATCAGCAGCGTCAACGGCGGCAACTATATCGTAAACGGCATGGGGACCTTTGAAATCACGAAGGGTACCGCGTCGGTGGCGACGGGTCCGACCGGACTGACCAATCTGCCCTATAACGGCACCGAGCAGGCGCTGGTCCAGGCGGGGGCTGCATCGGGCGGAACGATGGTCTACTCTCTGTCTGAGGACGGTCCGTATACTCCGTCCATCCCCACCGGAAAGGCTGTAAAGGGGTACACCGTCTGGTACAAGGCCCAAGGAGACAGCAACCACAATGACAGCACACCTGCTTCGGTGACTGCCTCCATCGTCAAGAACACCGTGACTGACTTCACCATCCGGGTGACGCCGGAATCGGTGACATACAACGGGAAGAGGCAGGAGCCCACCGTTACCGTTCAGGACGACAACGGCGTGATCGACGGCAGCGAGTACACGGTGACCTATCAGGATGAGGCCGGAAACAGTGTCGACGGTCCGACCAATGTGGGCACGTACACCCTGACCATTACCGGGGTCGCAGGCGGAAATTACACATTCGACGACACAGATGGCAAGAACACCGCCGAATTTGAAATTCTCCCGGCGGGCCAGACGCCCCTGACCATCACCGGCACCCGGGAGCGGGTCTACTATGGCGACACCATCCAGCTGGGGACCACAGGCGGCAACGGAACGGTAACCTGGCAGGTGGACAACGGTCCCGCCAGTATCGACAAGGATACAGGACTGCTCACCATCACAGGCGTGGGCTCTGTCACGGTCACGGCCACCAGCAAGGCCGTCGGCTATGAGAACAAGACCGCCACATGGCCGTTCCGTGCGGACGAAAAGCCGGTGACAGCCGTTGTGACAGTGGACTCGAAGACCTATGACAGCAATACAGATGCCACTGTCACCGCCAAACTGCAAAGCAGCGACCTGGTAGGCTCTGACGACATCGAGATCAAGCTGTCGGGCAGCTTCGAGGACCCCAACGCCGGCGCAAACAAGAAGGTAACAGTTGACAGCACAAGCCCGGATTTCACCGGCAGCACGGGCAGCTATCAGAACTACCGCATCACCTACCCTGCCACCGCTACCGCATCCATTTTCAAGGCGGATGTAACGGATGTGACTCGTCCCACGGCGGTGAATAATCTGGAGTACACCGGCCTTCCCCTGACTTTGGTGGCTGCGGGTTCCTCCACGGAAGGCTCGCTGGAGTACTCGCTGGACGACAGGACCTATTCCGCCAGCCTTCCCACCGGCATCGACGCGGGTGATTACGAGGTCTGGTACCGGGTGAAGGGCGACGGCAACCACAACGACACGACGGGCACAAAGCTGGGAACAGTGACCATCGCTCAGCAGGAAGTGCTCAATCCCACCATTGAATTCAACCCGGACAGCGCTTCCTATGACGGCACGGTGCATAAGCCGAAGGTCATCGTGAAGGACAAGAACAACCGTGTAATCCCGGACAGCGAGTATAGCGTCGACTACGGCACCACAGACTGGAAGACCGCCGGAGATCACGAGGTCACCGTCACTGACAACACGGACGGCAACTACCAGATCACCACAAAGACCGGGAAATTCACCATCTCGGCGATGGGTCAGAGCTCGTTGTCCATCGTGGATAAGCCCGGCAGGGTGCAGTACGGCGACACCTTTACCCTCAGCGCACTGGGCGGCTCCGGAACGGGGGCGATCAAGTGGGAGAGCAGTAATCCGGATGTTGCCACCATCAATCAGAACGGCTTTGTGGAGATTAAGAAGTCCGGCGCGGCCACCATTACAGCCACAAAGCTGGCCGACGGGAACTACGGTGAAGTTTCGGCGACCTGGTCGTTCAGCGCGGAAAAGAAGCGTGTCACGCTGGGCGTGACCGCCAGTGACAAGGAATATAATGGAAGCGACAAGGCCGATCTGGACTTCACATGGCAGCCTGGCCTGCTGGGTGACGATGAGATCACGCTGAATCTGACCGGCAAATTCAGCGACGCCAACGCGGGAACGAACAAGACTGTCACCATCATCGGCACCGTTCCCACCGACGACCGGTACGACATCAAGCCTCCCGCGTTTCCGACGGCCTCCATCACCCCCAAGCCCGCCAGCGTGTCCGGGTCGACGCCCACTGAGCTGACCTACAACGGCGGCGACCAGAATCTGGTCACCGGCGTCACGGCGGTGGACGGGACGCTGGCCTATTCCAAGGACGGCTCCTACTACACGCTGATCCCCCCAAAGGAGGCGGCCGCGGGGACGTATCCGGTCTGGTACAAGGCCCAGGCCAGCGGGAATTACAAGGACAGTCCGGCAGTCAGGGTGGATGTGACCATCAAGCCGAAGGTAAAGGCGCTGAGCATCGATGAAATCGAGCTGTCCAGCAACAGCTTCGACTACGACGGCACGCCGAAGAGGCCCGACGTGGTGGTCAAAGACGGCAGCGTGGTGATCCCGCCCAGCGAGTACACGGTGAGCTACAGCAACAACACAGGGGTGGGGACCGCCACTGTCACCATCACCGACAACTCCGGCGGGAACTACGAAGTCAGCGGCAGCAAGACCTTTACCATCAAGGCGGGCGCTCCCGCTGTGACGGAAGCTCCGGAACCGAGAAGCCTGACCTATGATGGGCGTGAGAAGACCCTCGTGACACGGGGTACCGCAGTCAATGGCCACATGGAGTATTCCTCTGATGAGTACGACTACTATAGCACGGCGCTCCCCAAGGGGACCGACGCGGGCACTTACGAGGTCTGGTACAAGGCCGTGGGCACTGACGGCACCGAGACCATCCCGAAATCGGTGATTGCCGAGATCCTGCCGAATACGCGCCCCGCCACAGTCACGGTGAATCCGACAAGCGATCCGCTCCCGTACACCGGTTCCCCGCAAAAGCCCCCTGTGACCGTAGTTGTGGATGGCACAACGCTTACAAAGGATGTTGATTATACCGTCACCTACAGCAACAACACCAATGTGGGCACAGCGACGGTCACGGTCCAGGGCATAAGGAATTACCAGTTCACTGGCACGGCGACCTTTGAGATTGCGAAGAGCAAAGCGACATTTTCGGAGGAGCCGAAAGCCAGGGAAGGCCTGTTCTACACCGGAAAGCCCCAGCCGCTTGTCACCACAGGCAGAACGCAGGACGGCCTTGTGCTCTATTCCACGGACGGCTACAGCTATTCTGTCAAAGTCCCCACCGGGACTGAGCGGGGCGACTATATGGTGATTGCCAAGGTGCAGGGGGATGATACGCACGAGGACAGCAAACTTGTAGTAATTTCCTCGATTGTAATCGGTCGGAATGAGGTGAACAACCCGACTGTTACATTGTCCCAGACCAGCTTCGACTATACCGGCGGGGAACACAGGCCCACTGTCACCGTGGCCGATGACCGCAGCAATGTAATTGCGGACAGTGAATACACTGTGAGCTACAGCAACAATATTAATGTGGGCGAGGCCACCGTGACCGTCACCAGTAAGGGGAATAACTACAGCTTCGAGGCGAAGCCCGTTAACTTCCGGATTGATGGCGTGGGCCAGACCACGCTGACCATCACCGGCCAGCCGGACACCGCCTACTACGGCGATACGTTCCGCCTTGAGGCTGCCGGCGGCTCCGGAACGGGCGCGGTGAAGTGGAGCAGCAGCGATGAGTCCATCGCCAGCGTTGACCAGAACACCGGGGTGGTGACAATCAACAAGAAGGGCAGCGTCACCATCACGGCAAGGAAAGCCGCAAGCGCCGGCTACGGGGAAGCTGCTGCTGAGCTGACCTTCTACGCCTACCCGAAGCCGATCAACGCCATTGTAACGGCGGCGAGCAAGTCCTACGACGGAGGGTTGGACGCCCCGCTGACCGTCACATTCAATCGGAGCGACCTGGTTGGCAACGATAATCTGACCGCGACCGCGACAGGTAATTTCGCGGATGCGAATGTTGGGGAAAGCAAGAGCGTTACCATTGACAGCGTGACGATCTCGGACGATGACAGCCAAAAATACGACGTCAAATGGCCCGCCATCACCACAGCGTCCATCATCCCGGCGGCTGCGGAGGTGACGGAAGCGCCCAAGCCGGCCGAGTCTCTGACCTACAACGGCAGTTCCCAGACGCTTCTGTTGGACGGCGGCACAGCGACAGGCGGAAATATCGCCTATTCTATGAACGGCGGCGCCAGCTACAGCTTTGAGCTGCCCACGGGCAGGGAGGCGAAAGACTACACGATCTGGTACAAGGTGGTCGCCAGCAACAAGAACTACGAGGACAGCGCGCCTGTAAAAATGGACCCTGTGACCATCGCGGTGAACGAAGGTAAACCCACCGTCCTGTGTACGCCGGGCTCGGTCCAGTACAGCGGTAAGGAGCAGACCCCCACCGTCGTGGTCCGGGACAACGCCCAGCTGGTGATTCCGGAGAACGAATACACGGTGACCTTTGAGCCCACTCCGATGATTGAGGTAGGCACGTACAAGGTCATCGTCACAGACAAGCCGGGGAGCGGTAACTATGAGTTTACCGATCCTGTGGAAGGGACCTTCGAGATTGCAGCGTCCAGCCAGCCGCCCCTGTCCATTGTTACCGACAAGGCCACCGACGTCTACTACGGGGATTCGATCCGCCTGACCGCCCTGGGCGGCTCGGGAAGCGGCGACATCCGGTGGAGCATCGACAAAACCGGCATTGCGGAGATTACCTCGGCCAGCGGGAATAACTGCGTTGTGACCGTAAAGGGCACAGAGGGCTTCACCGTGTCGGCGTACCGTGAGGGCAAGGACGGCTACAGCGATTCCAACACGGACAGCGTCCCCTTCGTTGCGCACCCCAAGCCCGTGACCCCGGTGGTGACAGCTCAGGAGAAAAACTATGATGGGAGCACCGGCGCAGTACTGTCAGCGGCCTGTAAGAGCGGCGATCTGGTGACGGGTGACACGATTACGTTCACTGTGACAGGCAAATTTGTTACGGCTGATGTGGGCACAGACAAGCAGGTGGAGGTGCTGACCCATGATGCCACAGGCACGAATGCGGATAAGTACGCGTTTGACTGGCCCAAGAGCACAAAGGCGTCGATCTATAAGGTGAACGCACAGCTGGATTTGCGGCCGGAGCGTGCGGATAATCTGGTTTACGACGGGCAGCCCCAAACGCTTCTTGCCTCTGGCGGCAGCACGGTTAAAGGCATCGGAACGATTGTGTACAGCCTGAGACAGGATGGCGAGTATTCCAGCAAAATACCCGAGGCCACCGAAGTCGGAAAGTACACTGTCTGGTACAAGGTAGCGGACAGCGTGAACTACACAGGTATCCCCGCCGCGTCCATTGAAGTGGAGATTAAAGCGGCGGGCGGCGGTACTACCGGCGGCGGTGACACAGGCACGAGTACCCCGCCGTCCTCGGGGACAGACAGCACCCCGTCTGCGGACACAAACGGCCAGACTACTGTTCGGAACGGTACGGCGAGCACCATCGTAAGCGCCGCGGACGGCAGCAAGCTGGTGAAGGAGGCGGCTGCGAATCAGAGCCAGAGCATCGTGATTAAGCCGGAGATCACCGGTGATGTGACCAAAACGCAGGTCTCGATCCTGGTCTCGACGGTAAGCCAGATCAGGAGGGAGACAAACGCGGCGCTCACCGTCTCGTCCCCCATCGCCGACGTGACCATCCCCCATGCGGCGCTGGACACCTTGGGCCAGGGGAGCGGCACCGTCAACGTGGTGGCCGAGCAGACGGAGCAGGGAGTGGTACTGACACTGACTGCGGGCGGCGAGAATGTGAAGAGTGTTCCCGGCGGCCTGACCCTCACTGTCCCGGCGGCGGATGCCGCTCCTGGCACGGTGGCGGTATTGGTCCATGACGACGGCACCCGGGAGACACTCCGGAAGAGCGTCGTGGAAAACGGCAGGCTGAGTATTCCTCTGAGCGGCTCGGCCACGGTGGAAATTGTGGACAACAGCAAGGAGTTTGCCGATGTCCCGTCCACAAACTGGGCGGCAGATGCCGTAGCCTTCGCCAGTGCCCATGAGCTGTTCAGCGGCACCAGCGAGACGACCTTCAGCCCGGACCAGTCCATGAGCCGCGGAATGCTGGCGACCGTGCTCTACAACCTGGAGGGCCAGCCGGATCAGACATTGACCATGCAGGATCTGACAGGCGGGTACAACGACGTCAGCGGCGACGCATGGTATGCCGACGGAATTGCCTGGGCCGTGGAGAACGGCATTGCCAATGGCTACGGCAACGGTCAGTTTGGTCCCGACGACAGCATCACGCGGGAACAGTTTGTAGTCATGCTCTGGAAGTACGCGGGAAGCCCTGAGGCAGGGGACCAGGTCCTCACCTTCACAGATGCGGACCAGGCCAGCGGTTACGCCCTGGAGGCGCTGCGCTGGGCTGTGGAGAAGGGCATCTTGAGCGGTTACTCCAATGGCCAGCTTACCCCCGGAGGGACAGCGACCCGTGCCCAAGCGGCGCAAATGCTGAAAAACTTTATGGAAAACGCCTGATGCGAGGGAACTGGATCAGGTAATCCCAACAAGACGCACCACACAAAAACCGCCCTGTGCCAGCTACGGCACAGGGCGGTTGATTTTTTCAATAGGCTGCCGGCTGTCACAGACTGCTGCATTCGTCCTGTGCTGCGCCCGGAGTGCTCTGCATCTGACCCGAACCGGCCTCCTTTGGCTGTTCGGGCCGAATCATCTCCTCCACAGGCTTTTTGACGCTCTCCGTGTCCACCTTGCCCTCGGTGATGATGTAGGTGACCACGGAGGCCACGGACACCACCGCGCCCGCTACGGAGCTGATGGTGCTCTCGTCCAGCCCGAAGACCATGGCCAGCCCGGTGACGACGCCCGCTGCCGCCGCCCACAGCTTCCGGGAACTCAGCTTGCGCTTCCAGTCGATTTTGTTCATAATATACCGCTCCTTTCCGTGAATCATTTCTCTTCATCGTGCGCGGCCTGGTTGAGGTGCTCCTCAATCCGGTTCATGGCTTCGGTGACCGGACCGTTGCAGCCCTGGTCCTTCAATCCCTGCAGACAGGCCAGCAGCCCATAGCAGATCAGGGTCTGCTCCTTGCGGATCGCCTTCAGCTCCTCGTGCTGCCTCTTGCTCCGCTGAACAAACTTGACGCACCAGAGGATCACACCGCCGATCACGCCCAGCGCGGTCAGGAGCTCTGCAAACTTAATCAATGTATTTGCATTAATGATTACTTCCACGTTCAGCCCTCCTCTCCGGCACCCAAACTGGATATAGGACCGGCTGTACAGGCTGGCTGTTCAGCCGGCCAGGGTCATTCTTTGCCCGAAATCCTTGGCATATCAAGGCTTTCGGGTTTTTGGCTAGAGCTCTACGATATCCATCTCTGCCCGCTCTACACACAGAGGTGTTTTGGCATTCAGCACCAGGGACAGCTCCACCCCGCATCCGCTGTTTATGCAGGGATGCAGCACAGAGACGTGGTGCAGGGTCTGGGGACCATGTGTCAGACATCCCAAAGCGAGACATAGGGGCTGCGTATCCGCAAAGGCGCCGCAGGGCGACTGCCTGAGGAGAATGGAGCCCGTTCCCTCTGCCGGGGACATGGCGCAGACATTCAATGTGTATTGGACCACATAGGTCTTTCCCGGGTTCAGGAAGATCTGTTCGGGAGCGTGTCCGTTCCAGCAGATGTCTCTCCCCGAGCGGCTCCGCTGTCTCCAGGGCAGGCGGCCGTCTGGATTCCACAGTATTTTCTGGCCGGTCAGCTGAAGGGAGCTTTTTTGGCAGGACAGCACCCTGTATGGGTCTGGCCGGGGGACAGGGGCTGGGTATTGCATTGGACAGGCAGGAACATAGGGGAGCGTCTGGGATGGCGGAGGCGGGGATGGAGGCTGAGACGGGAATGCGGGTTGGGACGGGTCAGGAGGCTGAACCGGGAACGCCGGCTGGGAGGGCTCGGACGGACGCGGGACAAACTCCAGTATGTGATCCAGCTTGTTCTTCAACAGCAACTGGTTGTGTGTCACCGATTCCACAAGGGCAGCGATGCTTTTGTGGACTGCCAGCACGTCCTGGGAACTCATACCGGGCAGGGCTCCAAGGACAAATTGCAGATGTTCACCCCCGGCGTTGAGAATGTGGCTCAGGGCAAGCTCTTCCATGGCAATACACGCGATTATCATAGTTAGAGCTTCTTCCCGTGTCATATCTGCCCCGTTTTTGGGAAAAGAAGGCATAGACATATTCAAAAACTCCATAGTGCATCCCGGTGGAACCGGGACGAAAGATGTGCGGCAGGAATTCTGTGCCGCCGTCCTACCCTATGACAGCGGAGACGGTTTGGTTCCAGCTGGAACACACCGACGGGCCGGCACATATAGTATTTCGGGTGCGGCGCGGCAGAGCGCCTCTCTTCCGCCGCCGCACCTGTGTGCTTCACAACGCGCTTCTTAAAATGAAAGGAGATTCTCAATTATGTCTCTGCCCAGTTTCCCCAAAGTTGACCCACCCATTGAGCGTGAAAACGCGGTCAATCAAATTCTCTCCTCCATCGCCATGGAGGAGCTCGGACTGAGCCATATCCTCAACGCTGAGGGCGAGAAACTGCAATATATTTTGGGCACCCTGCCCGGACTCAGCGGTCCCTCCGCCACGGTCGGCGACGTGCTGACCGCCACCGAGAGCGTCCGCAGTATGCTGGAGACCGCCGTGCAGAACCAGCTCTTTCTGAAGGCGAAGATGCAGGGGGCGCTGGCGGCCTCCCCCATGCAGGGGCCCACCGGCGCCACCGGTCCCACCGGCGCAACCGGCCCTGCCGGCGGTCCTGTGGGCGCCACCGGCGCTACTGGACCCACCGGTCCCACCGGCGCTACGGGCGCCACAGGCCCCACCGGTCCGGAGGGGCCCTGGGGGTTTGACGGCGCCACCGGCGCCACGGGCGCTACCGGCGCTACCGGGGCCACCGGCCCCACCGGCGCTACCGGTCCCGCCGGCCTCCCCGTCACTGCCACCTCCGCCTATTTGGCAAGCATCAGCGGCCAGACAATCAGTGTGTTGGCAGATGGCGCTGTCATCCCCATGAGTGAGGTCATGCGGAAATCCTCGGATATCAAGAGCACCCCGACCGGCACGCAGCTCACGGTGAACACCCCGGGACGCTACCTGATCTCCTACAACGTCAACACCAGCGTGCCCTCCAATGCCGGCACGCGTCTGATGATCAACAACAAGGCCGACCCGGCCTCCGTCATAGCGCCATCCATCGCGGTGCCACCCACGGTGCTCAGGAGTCATTTTTCCGCGGAGATCATTGTGGATCTGACCGCCGGGTCCACCGTATCCCTTCAGATGTTTGGCCCTCTCGCCAATATCACCCTGCTGCCCGGCTCCGGCGGCGCGAACCTGTCCGTCATCCGTCTGAGCTGAGAGGAGGGGTAGTATGCCGATGCCAACATTCCCTCAGATTGACCCCCCGCTGACCCGTGAGGGCAGCATCAACGGGATTATCTCCTCCATCGCCGCTGAGGAGCTCAGCCTGAGCCATATCCTCAACACCCAGGGGGAAAAGCTGCAATACGTTCTTGGTACTCTGCCCGGCCTGGAGAAGGCGGCGGACCTCGAGGAGGTCATGAAGGTCAACAAGAGTGTGCAGGACACCATGTCGGACGTGATGGAGCAGCAGATGCTGCTCACCGCCAAGCTGAGCGCGGCCATGAAGGCCCCGGTGTATCCCGGTCCCACCGGACCCATCGGTCCCACTGGCCCGGAGGGTCCTGCCGAGGGTCCCACTGGCCCCACAGGTCCCGTGGGCGCGGAAGGTCCCGCCGGCGCTACCGGCGCTACCGGTCCCACCGGTCCTCAGGGGCAGCCGGGCGCGGCGGGCGCGACAGGCGCGGCGGGCGCGACAGGCGCGACGGGCCCCGAAGGTCCTGCCGGCCCCGCCGGGGCCGTCGGTCCCAGCCTGATTTCCGCCTATGCCGCCAATACCAGGGGTTCCAATCTCCAGGTGTCTACAGGCGGCACCCCCATTCCCCTGCCCGACGCCCAGCTCCTCTCCCCGGAGATCACCGTCAGCCCGGACAACACGGTGTTTACGGTGAGCAAAAGCGGTATCTATCTGATCACCTACCATGTGAATATCACCGCGGCCCTGAAAATGGGAACCCGGCTGATGTACAACAACGTGCGCATGGAGGACTCCGTCATTGCGCCGTTGGCTTCCCTCTCCAGCTTTGAATGCCGGATCCTGCGTACGCTGCATGCGGGCATCCCCCTTTCCCTTCAGATGTACACCGATACAATCGGCGGCGCCACTCTGATGGGCGATGGAGTGGGCGCGTCCCTGTCCCTCGTTCGACTGAGTGATTAAGGACGGCGCGGCCGTTTTTCCAGCAAAAAGGGACTCCCATCGGTTTAACCGGTGGGGGTCCCCCTATATCTGAGCAAAGGAGACTGCTATATGGTGAGCATCAGCCTGTGCATGATTGTAAAAAACGAGGAGAATGTGCTGGCCCGCTGTCTGGACAGCACGGCGAAGCTGGTGGACGAGATCGTTATTGTGGACACCGGCTCCACCGACCGCACCCGGGAGATCGCCGCCCGCTACACGGACAAAACCTTCGACTTCCCCTGGCGGGACGACTTCGCCGCCGCCCGGAATGAATCCTTTTCCCACGCAACGATGGACTACTGCCTGTGGCTGGACGCCGACGATGTACTTTTAGAGGAGGACCAGGAGAAATTTCGAGCCCTGAAGGAGGGGCTGGACCCCGGCGTCTCGGTGGTCATGGCCCCCTACCACACCGGCTTTGACGAGAGCGGCCGGGTGACCTTCTCCTACTACCGGGAGCGGCTCATCAAAAACCGGGCGGGTATGCGCTGGGCGGGGGCCGTCCACGAGGCTGTTACGCCGGTGGGGAAGGTCATCTACGGGGATTTTGCCGTCACCCACAAAAAGAACCGCCCCTCCGACCCGGACCGGAATCTGCGAATCTATCAGGCGCAGCTGGACGCGGGGAGGGAGTTGGAGCCCCGTCAGAAGTTCTACTATGGCCGGGAGCTCTATTACCACAAACGCTGGGAGGAGGCGCTGGCCGTCTTTGAGGCGTTTTTGGAGGAGGGCCTGGGCTGGGTGGAGAACAACATCGATGCCTGCTGTCACTGCGCCTACTGTCACAGGGAACTGGGCGACGAACAGGCGGCGCTGGCGGCGCTGCTGCGTACCTTCACCTATGACTGGCCCCGGGCGGAGGTCTGCTGTGAAATCGGAAACTGGTTTTTCCGGAAGGAGGAGTTTCGGCAGGCCGCCTACTGGTATACCCTGGCCCTGACCTGCGCCCGGGACGACCGCCGGGGCGGCTTCGTTTCACCGGACTGCTACGGCTACCTGCCCTGCATCCAGCTGTGTGTCTGCTACAGCCGCTTGGGCGACGCCAAAAGAGCGGAGGCGTTTAACGAGCTGGCCGCCTCCTTCAAGCCGGACTCTCCGGCGGTAGAACACAACCGGGCTGTCTTTCAGGCGCTGCCAGAGCAGACAGCGTAAGTCACATTACGGAGTGTTAAAAAGGCAGGATTTCTAGGAGTTTCCTCTTTGCAGCAACAGAACAGTCTCCACATGCGCTGTTCTTGGGAAGAGATCGACCCCCTGGGCTCGCACGGCCCGGTAGCCCAGCTGGATGAAGCGGTCTGTGTCCCGGGCCAGGGTGGCGGGGTCACAGGAGACGTAGACGATCCGGTCCGGGGCCATACCGGCCAGAATGGCGGGAACCCGGGGAGCCAGTCCCTTCCGGGGCGGGTCCACGCAGATCACTTGGGGCCGGACTCCCTCCGCCGCCAGGCGCTGGGAAATTGCCCCGGCATCGCCGCAGAAAAACTCCGCGTTGGTGACTCCGTTGCGGCGGGCGTTCTCCCCGGCGTCGGCTATGGCCTGGGGAACAAGCTCCGCCCCGATGACCCTCCCGGCCCGTTTTGCCAGGGCCAGGGAGATGGTACCGATGCCGCAGTACAGGTCCAGAACGGTCTCCGTTCCGGTGAGCTGAGCAAATTCCAAGGCAGCGATGTACAGCCGTTGCGTCTGTTCCCGGTTGATCTGGAAGAAGGAGGGGACAGACAGGCGGAAGGTGAGCCCGCACAGCTTCTCCTCCAGCCAGTCCCGGCCCCAGAGCGGGACGTATGTATCCCCCAGGATAACATTGGTATCCCGGGTGTTGATATTCAGCACCAGTCCGGCCAGTCCGGGCTCCGCCCGGCGCAGGGCGCTGGTAAGGGCGTCGCTGTGGGGGAGGCTTTCGCCGTTGACCACCACACACACCAGGCTCTCCCCACGGCTGTTGGTGCGGATATAGAGGTGGCGGACCAGCCCCAGGCGGGTGCGTTCGTCGTAGGCAGGGACGGAATGGGCCTCCATCCAGTCCTTGAAGGCCTTCCGCAGGCGGGTGACCGTCTCCGGCTGGAGGGGGCAGTCGGGCGCATCCAGCACATCGTGGCTCCGGGGGCGGTAGTATCCCACCGACAGGCCCTGTCTGCCCGCTGAAACCGGGAACTGTACTTTGTTCCGATAGCGGTCGGGGCACTGCGCGCCCAGCACCGGGGGCAGGTCCAGCTTCACATGTCCCACCCGCTCCAGGGCGTCGGAAATGCGCTGCCCCTTTGCCCGCAGCTCCTGGGCATAGGTCATGTGACGGAACTGACAGCCGCCGCATTTGCCGTAGAGGGGGCAGTCGGGCGTGATCCGCTCGGGGGAGGGGAGGAGCAGCTCTGTCCCCCGGCCCCAGGCCACATTTTTGTTCACCTTCTCCAGGCGGACACTCCACCGTTCCCCCGGGATGGTATAGGGGACAAAGACCACCCGCCCCTCCAGCCGGGCTACGCCCATCCCTTCGGCCGTAAAGCCGGTGACGTCCAGGGTGTGGACAGCGTTCTTTTTCCATTCGGCCATGGCATGTGCCCCTTTTCGGTGAGATTCTGAAAAATCAGGGTTCCTCCGGGGTGAGCTGACGGGAAATATGCTGGTAGAGATTCATAATGGTGACCACACTCTGCTCACGGGTATAGGTGTCCTGGGGAGCGAAACGGCCGCTGCCTACACCGCTCATGATGCCGGTCCCCTGGACGCAGCCGATGGCGTTTAACGCCCAGCTCCCGGCCTCGCCGGCGTCAGAGAAATCGGGGGTGGCCTGGGGGAGCGGGAAATCCATAATCCGGGCCAGATTGGTGAGGATGACCGCCGCCTGAGCCCGGTTCAGCGGGCTTTCAGGGGAGAAGCGGCCCTCGCCCACACCGGAGACAATGCCCAGTGAGGCGGCCTTTTCCACATCCGGGTCCTGAGTGTCGGTGAATGAGATGTGGCTGGAGCTGGTGATCTCCTGGCCGGTGAAGCTCTCGTAGAACCGGACGGTCAGGGCGCAGAACTCCGCCCGGGTGATGGTCTGGTCGTAGCGGGTGCGCAGGGGGACGGGGAGAAAATCGCTGGCGATGGCCTCATCCACGGCGGCCTGGGCCCACGGGGCGGGGCTGCTGCCGGCGGACAGGCTGGGGGCGGCGTGGCCATCCAGACCTGCCATTACCTGGATGGGGTGGGCGGAGAAGCGGGGGATGAAACCGCTATGGCTGTAGAAGAGGCTCTCGCCGTTGCCCAGCTGTCCGGTTACATTGGAGCCCCAGGTCCACAGCGTGTTATCGGTTCTCCGGGCCAGAACATGGTCCCAGCCCACACTGACCTGTGTCACATGGTCCAGCACCAGGACGGGAGAGAGGCGGTCCTCGGTGGTGCCGTCTCCGATGTCTCCGGAGTGGTTGTTGCCCCAGGCCCAAAGGGTGCCGTCTGTCCGGAGGGCATAGGTGTTGTTGTTGGAGGCGCAGACCGCGGAGACATCGGTGAGCACCTGGGAGGGAACGGAGCGGTCGCGGACGGACTCGGCCCCCCAGCGTTCAATCCAGGCGGCCAGCGTCTCCTGGAGCTCCGCATCTTCCTCCGGGTCAGAGGAGTGCCACTCCCAGTTGGGACCCCAGAGCCAGGTGGTGCCATCCCCCAGCTCGCCCTGCCAGTTGCGGCCCCAGGTCCACAGGGTGCCGTCCGTTTTGACGGCGGCGCTGAAGCCATAGCCGGCACTCATGCCGGCTACATTATCCAGTACCTGAACGGGGGTGAGCCGTTCCCGGCCGGAACCGTCTCCGACTTCACCGTTGTTGTTCTGCCCCCAGGCCCAGAGGGTGCCGTCCTGCTTCAGGGCCAGACTGTGGCCGAAGCCGGTACAGGCGGCGGCCACATTGTCCAGGATCTTCTGGGGGGTGCTGACCTGCTTGTTGGTCCGGTTGCCGATGTATTTGCCCCAGACCCAGAGCGAGCCGTCGGTCTTGACGGCCAGATGGGTGCACACCCCGGTGCTGGCCGAGGCCACATCGTCCATGATTTTGATGGGGGTGAGGCTGTTTACCAGCTCATCGGAGCCGGGAAAGGAGTTGCTTACATTTCTTCCCCAGGCCCAGAGGGTATTGTCCTCCAGAACGGCGTAGGTGTGGCACTCCCCGGCGCTGACCGACCGCACCCCCTCCAGCACCCGGACGGGGGTGGCGCGGTCCTCGGTGGTGCCGTCGCCTAGCTGGCCCCACTGGTTGTCCCCCCAGGCCCAGAGGGTGCCGTTGTCGTCGATGAGAAAGCTCTCAGCGGCTCCGCCGCTCGTGGTCTGGAGAAAGTCGAGGCCGGCGCTGTCGTAGGCGGTCGCGGGGAGGATTGTCAGGGACAGAAGGGCGGCGAGCAGGACGGAAAGGGCAGATTTGATTCTCATGTGCAGTACCTCCTTGATGGATGTCCGCCGGACGGGATGACTGGCTGGCGGGACAAAAAGCGGTTTGCGTATGTTGACATAAAACGGGGATGGGACATTTTAGCGGACAAGCACCTGGTCGCCGGACTGATATTCCTTCGCGTACCGCCCGGGGGTGAGGCCGGTGAGGTGGCCGAAGGTGCGGATGAAGTGGGAGTTGTCGGAGAAGCCGGACAGCTCCCCCGCCTGCTGGACGCTGACCCCCTCCTGGAGCAGCTGGCGGGCCCGAAGCACCCGGCTGTAGATGATGTACTCCATCACGGAGAAGCCGGTGGCCGCCTTGAATACCCGGCAGAGATAGTGCTTGCTGATGTAGAACTGTCCGGCGATCTGATCCAGGGCGAGGGGCTGGTCCAGGTTGTCCCGGATGTAGTCCAGAATGGGGGATACCCGGAGAAAATCCTTGTTTTGGATGGACTCTCCGGCGGTGGCGGCGTTGAGGATAGGGGCCAGCCGGATGAGCAGATTGAGCAGCGCCACTGTCTGACGCACGTCGCTGCCGAAGGAGCCGTCGTTTTTATTCCGCTCCAGGGCCTGGAACAGCTCGATGACCTCGGTCATCTCCCCGACGGTGAGCTCGGCCCGGCGAAAGGCGGTGTCGCACAGTCCGGTCAGGTCGGTCTGGGGGGTGGACAGCTGGGCCAGAGCCTTCTTGCTGATGTGGAGCACATACCGGGCGTGAAAGCCCTCGGCCATGGTGCGGTGGAGGGTGCTCTCGCCGATGAGGTACAGCGTGCCCCGGCGCAGGGGATACACCTGGTCGCTGACAAAGATGTTCCCCGGGCTGACCAGGGGGAGGAGCAGCTCACAGTGGTCGTGGAAGTGCAGCCGGCTCATATTCCAGGTCTCATTGTGGTTTAATTGCAGATGAAATTCCACATTTGTCATGAAACTGCCTCCTTTGTGAGAAGGTGGGTAGGGGATGGCCTCTGTGCCGCCACGCCATTGGTGCGGAGGGACCGGCGCGGCGCGAAGGCCGCCCCTCCACAGGCACGGTTTTTGAGATTTTTCCCATTATACCACACCAGTTCAAGATATGCAAACTTTATGCTAAATTACAGGCTAGACCGATTGTAATATTTGTGATAAAATAGCCATCGTAAAAAAGCACGTTGCGGCACCTTGACAATCAGCGAAGAAAGAGAGAACCCAAAAATATTTTGTAATGGGGGTATTACTATGAACAAAGTATATTCCATGCACGATGCCGTGGCGAAATTCGTCGAGAGCGGAGACTGCGTCTGCTTCGGCGGCTTCACCACAAACCGGAAGCCCTACGCGGTGGTCAACGAGATCCTCCGCCAGGGGCAGAAGGACTTCACCGTCTGGGCCGGCCCCGCCGGCGGCGACTGGGACATGATGATCGGCGAGGGCCGGGTCAAGGCCTACATCAACTGCTACACCGCCAACTCGGGCTACACCAACGTCTCCCGCCGCTTCCGCGCCGCCATCGAGAAGGGCGAGCTGACCTATGAGGACTACTCCCAGGACGTGCTCATGCTTCAGCTTCACGCCGCCTCCCTGGGCCTGCCCTTCCTGCCCGTGCGGCTGATGCAGGGCTCCGGCCTGATGAAGTACTGGGGCATCAGCGAGGAGCAGCGTAAGGCCCTGGACAAGGTGGACGACCTGAAGTGCGTAGAGATCGACAATCCCTTCAAGCCCGGCGAGAAGGTGGTGGCCGTGCCCACCCCCAGACTGGACCTGGCCGTCATCCATGTGCAGAAGGCCAGCCCCGACGGCACCTGCATCATTGAGGGCGACGAGTTCCACGACGTTGATGTGGCCGTGGCTGCCCGCAAGGTGATCGTCACCTGTGAGGAGCTGGTGAGCGATGAGTACATCCGCCGGGACCCCACCCTGAACCGTATCTTCGGTGAGTGCGTCAGCGCGGTGGTCCACGCCCCCTACGGCGCCTGGCCCTCCCAGTGCTACAACTACTATGACAACGACTCCCACGCCCTGAAGGAGTACGACAAGGCCTCCAAGTATCAGGACGCCGAGGACGCCAAGGCCCAGCTGGCCAAGGCCGCCGCCAAGGCCCAGAAGGCCGCCGACGCTAAGCCCGAGGACGCCAAACTGGCCGAGGCCGCTGCCAAAGCCAAGAAAGCCGCCGATGACGCCGCCGCCGGCACCGCCATCCCCGAGACCTTTAAGGATTATCTGGAGAAGTGGGTCTACAGCGTGAAGGATCACGACGAGCTTCTGGACAAAATCGGCGGTTCCCGCCTGATGCGGCTGAAGAACGAGCCCCACCTGGGCTACTCCACCCGCCACTAAGTTTAGGGAGGTACATAGAAATGGCTGAATATAAGATCACCAAGCAGGAGCGTCAGGCTTATGCCATCGCCAAGAACATCAAGGAGAACCAGATCGTCATCGTGGGCACCGGCCTTCCTCTCATCGGTGCCTCCCTGGCCAAGCGGGTGGTGTGCCCCTCCTGCCACCCCATCGTGGAGAGCGGCCTGATGGACTGCTCCCCCGTGGAGGTCCCCCGCTCCGTGGGCGACAACCGCTTTATGGCCCACTGCGCCGTCCAGTGGCCCAATGTCCGCTTCATCGGCTTTGAGGCCAACGAGTGGCTCCACGACGAGGACCGGCTTATCGCCTTCATCGGCGGTGCCCAGATCGACCCCTACGGCAACGTGAACTCTACCTGCATCTACGGCAAGGGCGACTATGTGAAGCCCATGACCCGCTTCACCGGCTCCGGCGGCGCCAACGGCATCGCCACCTACTGCAACACCATTATCATGATGCAGCACCAGAAGCGCCGCTTCATGGAGCACATCGACTATATCACCTCCTGCGGCTGGATGGACGGCCCCGGCGGCCGTGAGAAGGTGGGCCTGCCCGGCAACCGCGGCCCCCAGATGGTGGTTACCGACCTGGGCATCATGAAGTTCGACGAGCAGACCAAGCGCATGTACTGCGCCTACATGTTCCCCGGCGTCACCCCCGAGATCGTTCAGGAGAACACCGGCTTCGAGATCGACTGCTCCAAGGCCGAGATCTTCCCCGACCCCGACCAGGAGATCCTGCGCATCATCCGGGAGGAGATTGACCCCGGCCAGGCCTTCATCAAGATTCCCAAGGAGTAAGAAAACGCCACAGGAGCGCAAAAAAGCCTCCTTTTGAAAGGAGGTGCCCCAGTTCGCAAACTGGGGCGGAGGATTGT
>CAJUSG010000022.1:0-3971 GCA_910589085.1 uncultured Oscillospiraceae bacterium
GGCGGGGGGGCTCCTCCTCCCCGGTGAACCAGGGCTTCATGGGGGCCATGCCGCTGTTGATCAGCAGCAGGGAGGCGTCGTTCTGAGGGATCAGGGAGAAGCTGGGCAGACGGAGATGGCCCTTGCTCTCGAAAAATTTCAGGAACATCTCCCGCAGCTCGTTCAGGCCGTAAGGTTTGGGTTCTTTCATGGGAATTACCTCCAAAATTTATATTGTTTTGTTACTCTATCACGGCGTTGTAATACTCCTTGCCGTCCCGCTCGAAGGGAACGGCATAAAAACGTTTGCCGATCAGAGTACGCAGCTTCCTGATCGCTTCCATCTCGTCAGATCCAAATTCCTGATAGCAGGTCACTTGGCTGGCCTGATTCAGATCGTCATAAAAATCGGTGACACTGACAAGAAAGCGGTCCAGAATATCTTCAAAGGGGACCTGGGTGATATCCTGGGGGCAGCCGCCCTCCTCACCATAGCTGTCCGGCTCCATTTCAAAGGTCAGGGACGTGACATAAATCTTATCTTTTCCGTTGATCTCTTTATAGGGGTTGGGGGCCAGATAAATCCCCGGTTCCACCTCCTCAATGTCAGGAGCATGATACTTTTCCGGGGTGTAATTTTGAAAGTTTTTCATCAGCGCTTCCTTTCTACCGTACTGTGACCTGGATACCCATCAGCTCCATGTCGGTGCTGTAGGCCACGCGGTACATGAGATTCTTCTTCTCGTGCTTGCAGTAGAACACCGCCGTGCCGTATTCCTCGCCGGTATCCTTAATCTTCTGCCCGGTGGCCATGGCCTCCTCCTCCGACTTGTAGGCACCCGCCTTGCTCAGCCGCTCCTCCATGTAGGACTGGATGGCCTCCGGGCTGGAGGTCTCCCGGGCGTCGGCGCGCAGAAGGTCGTAGACCTCCTGCCAGCTCCCCCCGTTCAAAAGGGACACCACCTCCCGGCCCTGCTCCAGAACCGTCTCCTCCTCCAGCCCCTGGGGCAGCGGACGGCCCGAGACCTTACAGCCCGACAGCAGGACCAGCCCCGCCGCTATGACAAACAACAGAAACAACCGTTTTTTCATGGCTTCTCCCTTTCCTGAAGCGCTCCCGCGGACGGTAAAACAAAAACCGCCCCTGACTGCTGTCAGGGGCGGAAAATATCCACGGTACCACCCTGATTATCCCCGCAAGCGGAGCATCTCTCCTGTCCGTAACGGGGACAGGCCGTCCCGGTCCTCCCGGGCCGCTGGGGAGTGGCTTGCACGGTCAGCCCGACCGGGGGCTTTCACCGTCCCCCCTCGCTTCAGGCCGCTGTCGCCGCGCTTGGCTCCTTCATCGCGTTTCGCGGGAATTATTCTATCATATTTTCCCCGCTTGTCAACTGTTTTTTTCGCTGATCCCGTGCCGGCGGATGGCCCGGTGGACCTCCTCCATAAACCGGGCCACGTCGATGGGCTTGGTCAGATGGGCGTCCATGCCGCTCTCCATGGAGCGGCGCATATCTCCCACCAGGGTGTTGGCCGACAGAGCCACTATGGGGATGGCCGCCTGGTCGGGGTCCTCCAGCTCCCGGATGGCCCGGGCCGCCTGCCAGCCGTCCATGACTGGCATCTGAATGTCCATCAGCACCAGATCGTAGCCCTCGGGGCCGGAGTTTTTTACCATCTCCACCGCCACGCTGCCATCCTCGGCGGTGTCCACAATAAATCCCCCGTTCCGAAGGATCTCCGTCTCGATCTCCCGGTTGATCTCGTTATCCTCCACCAGCAGCACCCGCAGGCCGGAGACCATCTCCGGGGCGTCTGTGCCGGCGGCCGCGGGGGCCTCCCGCTCCGTCTGAAGCTGAAGGGCGACGGTGAATACGCTGCCCTCCCCCTCCGTGCTGTCCACCTGGATGCTTCCCCCCATCTGGTCCACAATGTATTTGGCGATGGTCAGACCCAGGCCCATTCCGTAGACCCCGCTGATGGTGGTGTTCCGCTCCCGGGCGAAGGGCTCAAATATTCGCTCCAGAAACTCCCTGCTCATCCCTACGCCGGTGTCCGCCACGATGAGGCGGTAGGTCCGCCGGCCCTTGGCCCGGGGGGACGCCCCCTCCACAAGGGTGACCGACACCCGGCCCCCCGGCCTGGTATAGGTCACCGCGTTGCCCGCCAGACAGCTGACCAGCCGGCCCAGCTTCTCCTTGTCGCCCCGCACCATGCTGTGGGTCACGCCGGTGCAGTCAAGGGTGAAGCTCAGGTCCTTGTCCTCCGCCCGGGGCCGGAGGTAGCCGCAGGTCTCCTGAACGATGCGGCACAGGTCGCACTCCTCCTCCGTCATCTCCTCCCGGGAGCCGAGCCAGGTGATCTCCAGCACCTCCTCGATCAGGCTCAGCAGCTGCCGGCCGGAGGTCTCCAGCCGCTCCAGATACCCCAGGGCCGTCTGGGGATCGCTTATCTTCTCACGGGCCAGGGCCGCAAAGCCAAAAATGGCGTTCAGCGGGGTGCGCATGTTGTGGGACATGTTGGATAAAAACTCGTTCTTGGCCGCAATAGCCAGGGTGGCGTTCTCAAGAGCCTCGGCCAGCATCTGCTTCTGCTGCATCTCCCGCTGAAGCTCCTCATCCACCCGACGGTAGCCCATTACAATCTGGTCCGCCCGCTCCCCGCCGCCTACATTTACCACACGCAGCTGAAGGTACTGCACCTCTTCCCCGTATATCACCCGGTAGTTGAGATAGTAGGTGGACACCTTTGACAGCTTTTCCCGCATATAGGCCGGGTCTGTCTCCCTGGCCACCAGCTCCCGGTCCTCGGGGTGGACCCAGGCGCTTATATAGTCGGCAATATACCAGCTCAGCTCCTTCTCCCGGTAGAGCTCGCCGAACTGCCGCATCGTGCGGCAGCTCAGCCGGTAGGGCAGAATACGGTCCCGCTCCAGCTCCGCGTAGAGGATGGACTCGTAGTTGACGCTCAGCCCCTCGATGACCTCCAGGCGGCGGAGATACTCCTGGTTGATGAGGGCCCGCTCCCGGTCGTACTCCTCAATCAGACCCTGGTAGCGCCGCTCCAGCGCCAGCTGCTCGCTTTGCCGCCGGTCCCGCTTTTCGGTGGCATCCCCCACAAAAACATAGAAGAAATCCCCCACCGCCTCGCTGTGGACAAAATGGCCATAGTCCTCAACCCAGCCAATGGTCCCGTCCGCCCGGATAATCCGGTACTCCACATAGTCCAGGTCGTACTGGCTGCCGGCTATCTGCCGCCAGATACTCTCCTCCACCTCATCCAGGTCCTCCGGGTGCACCACGCCCCGGAACGAGCCGCCCGTCAGCTCCTGAAACCGCTCCCAGCTCTCACACCGGAAGATGCGCAGCAGCCCCATGTTGGCGTAGACAATCCGCTCGTCCCCGTCCGCCCGGTAGACCATGAAGCCTCCGGGGATCTCCTCCATAAAGCGCACCATCTCATAGGCGGTCTTCAGGCCGGGGTCCTCCGGAAGCACCCCGCGCATGTCCGTCCCAGAGGCCCGTTCCGCAGAAATTCCATTCCTATGGAGCAGCTCCATCAAGGACAGTATGTGCTCCATCAGGTCATGGTTCCAATTTTGCTTCTCCATGGCAGCCCCCTCCTTCCGCGCATCCCTCTTCCCTTTCATTCTATCATAAAGGCGGCCGTTTGTCATCCATATTCTGGCCTAAATTTGTAAAACGGGCGGCCGTCAGGCCGCCCGCTGAGCGCTATGAACGCACCACCGCGTGGAGCAGGGACCAGAGGGACCAGAGGAAGCCGGCCACAAAGAGGACAGCCAGCACAGGGACCACCAATTCAACGGAGGAGACCAGCTCCCGGGGAAAAATCTGAAGCAGGAGCATGGGGACGACGCAGATACCCCAGATAAACCAGCCGCCCTTGCCCCCGAAGCGCTGGAGCACCGCCCCGACAATCACGCCCCCGCCCACTGCCAGAGCGAAGATCAGCAGCCACCAGTACCAGTCCAGGGT
>CAJUSG010000022.1:4071-24808 GCA_910589085.1 uncultured Oscillospiraceae bacterium
CCGAAGCGCAGGGCCTGGTCGAAGCTGACCCCCACGTGGGAGATGCCCGCCACCAGGGCGGTGAAACCGCCCACGATGGGGAACAGGGTACAGGACACGGTGACGCTGGTGTCCGGCCGGGCGAAGTGCATGGCGCACCCGATGATAATTTGAATCACCAGGAACAGGCCTCCCTCCACCGCCAGGTAGAGGGCCAGGTCGTCCAGGTTCAGCTTAATCAGTTTTTTCATCATCTCCACTCACCTCACAACATAGCGCTGGATGGTCCGCCAGATCAGGACCTCTCCCCCTGCAAAGGCGGCGGCCAGGGCCCCGACCAAGATTTTGGGCAGATCGTTCCAGACGGAGCCGGCAAGGAAGTCCAGCAGGCTTGTCTCCGCCGACAGAAGCATGAACACCGTCACAAAAATCATCACAAAGATGGACAGGGTGACCAGGATACCGCCCAGGACCTTGTTTTTCACCAGTACCATCCCGCTGAGACAGCCCAGCACCATCAGCACCAGGCACACCAGGGGGAAGGCCCACACCCGGCCCCCGTACAGGTCCAGCAGGGCCCATTTGTCCCGGACCTCCCAGCCAGCCAGGGCGGGGAAGGCGGACATGAACAGCTGGAGCCCCCAGCAGACCACCGCGTAGAAGGCCATATTGCCCTGAATGGCCCAGAAGAAATCCCGCCGCCGGGCCCCCATGGATAGACCCAGGTTCAGGCTGCTGGTACACATGGCGAAGGCGAAGAGGAAGAGGCACAGCAGGATCATGGTGGGGAACATGGCGTAGTAGGTCTCAAAGAGGTTGCCCACATTGGGATTACCGGGTACGCCGGTAAGGTAACAGCCCAGGATGACAATGGCGGCAAAGCCCAGCAGGCTGGCCAGATTGACCCAGGCGAAGCGGATGAGAAAGCGGAAGGATTTTACCATCGTTCCCGCCCCCTTACTGGGCGTCCCCGTGGCCGCACAGGGACACGAAGACGTTTTGCAGGTTCATGGGGGCGATATCCACGTCCGCCTCCCGGGCGGCCTCCAGCTTGACCACGTCCCCCCGGACGGCCACCGTCTTGTGCCGGCCCATCTGGTGGGTGGACAGCACCTCCAGCCCCCGGCACGCCTGGTCCACCACGTCGTCCCGGCCGGAGATGTAGCGGAACTGGCCGATGAGCTCCTCGGTGTCGGTGTTCTCCAAAATGCGGCCCTCGTCCAGGATAATCACTCGCTCAAAGACCGAAGCTGCCTCCTCGATGATGTGGGTGGAGACGATGAAGGTACGGTTTGTCTGGGCGAAGTCCTCCAGGAGGAGCTGGTAGAAGCGCTCCCGCATGACCACGTCCAGCCCGGCGGCGGGCTCGTCCAGGATCGTCACTGGGGCACGGCTGGCTAACGCAATCAGGATTGTCACCATGGACATCTGGCCCTTGGACAGCTGGGAGATTTTCTTCTTGGTCTCCAGCTTGAACTCATCCAGCAGGCGCAGGGCGTAGTCAAGGTCCCAGTTGGGGTAGTAGATGGCGGCGGACTTGAGATAGTGCTTGATCTTCAGGTTGTTGGGTCCGGAGAACAGGGTAGCCTGGAGCTCCCGGGAGAAGCAGATGTCGTTGAGTGCTTTCTGGTTCTCCCACACCGGCTGGCCGTTGTAGGTGACCGAACCGCTATTTTTGGTGTTCTGGGCGGTGAGAATGCCCAGCAGGGTGGTCTTGCCCGCCCCGTTCCGGCCGATGAGGCCGTAGATCTTCCCCGGCTCGATGGTCAGGTCCAGATTGTGTAGGACCTCCTTGTCCTTGTAGGACTTGCAGAGATTTTCTGCCTTTAATGTTCCAGCGTTCATTTTTCTTTCTCCTCTCCAATGGCCTGTTGAATCATGGCCAAAAGTTCCTCCCCGGTGAGGGCCAGGGACGCCCCCTCCTTCACCAGGGGCTTCACGAAGCCGTCGTAAAAGGCGGCCTTCCGCTTTTGCTTCACAGTGTCTCCCGCTCCCTTCGATACGAACATGCCGATGCCCCGGCGCTTGTACAAAATTCCCTCCGATACCAGCAGGTTGATGCCCTTGGCCGCCGTGGCCGGGTTGATGTTGTACCCCCGGGCCAGCTCGTTGGTGGAGGGCACCTGCTCCTCCTCCCGGTAGACCCCCCGGAGAATGTCGTCCTCCAGCATCCGGGCAATTTGCAGGTAGATCAGGGACTGGTCGTTTAAGGTCCCGCGCACGCAATCACCTCCGTGGTTTTTTCTCGGTTGTTTGTTGGTTCATTACTTGTGTAACTAACCATATCACCAATGAGGCTCTTTGTCAAGGGGCATCACAAAATTTTTTTACGCAAAAAGGCCCGCTCCAAAACGGAGCGGGCCGAAGCTGCCGGATTATACCGCGGACAGGTACAGCTGCATGGACTGGTAGTCCCCCTGGAGCATGGGCAGAGGCCAGCCGGCCTCCATCAGCACGTCGCCGGGGTAGGCCCCCTGGCCGTTGATCTGATAGGTCAGACAGGGGTCCAGCCCCTTCAGCCGCAGGACGCTGAAGGGCGGGGCGGCGTGGGCGGAGCCGGTGACCAGAGAGACCAGGGCCTCCCGGCGGTCGGGGGACACCTGCTCCCAGGCGGCGCAGGGGCCCTCCCGGAAGGGGTCGGTCAGGCGGTAGTAGTCCCCCCGCTGGATCAGGTCGTAGTGCGCCTTGAAGAAGGCCACCTGTCCCTTGATGATCTCCCGCTCCTCCGGGGTGGTCTCGTTCAGGTCCATCTCATAGCCGAAGGTACCCGACATGGCCACCACGCCCCTGGTCTCCATGGAGACTGTGCGGGCCGTCTGGCCGTTGGGGACGGCGGAGACGTGGGCCCCCATGGCGGACACAGGGTAGCAGAAGGAGGTGCCGTACTGGATGCGCAGGCGGTCGATGGCGTCGGTGTTGTCGCTGCACCAGATCTGGGGGGTGTAATAGAGCATACCGGCATCAAACCGGCCGCCCCCTCCGGTGCAGCCCTCAATGAGCATGTCGGGGTAGTCCCGGCGCATCCGGTCCAGCAGCTCGTACACCCCCAGGATGTAGCGGTGGAACACCTCCCCCTGCCGGTCCGCCGGAAGAGCGCCGGACCACACGTCGGTGAGGCTGCGGTTCATGTCCCACTTCACATAGGAGACATCGGCGCTGTCCAGCACCTTCCTGATGGCCTGATAGATGTGCTCCCGGACCTCCCGGCGGGAGAAGTCCAGGGTCAGCTGGCTGCGCCCCCGGGTGTGAGGCCGCCCCGGAACCCCCAGCGCCCAGTCGGGATGGGCCCGGTAGAGGTCGCTGTCCTCGCTGACCATCTCCGGCTCAATCCAGATGCCGAAGGACATGCCCAGCTCCTTGATCCGGGGCACCAGGGCCTCCAGACCGCCGGGGAGCTTCTCCCGGTTGACAACCCAGTCCCCCAGACCGCCCCTGTCGCTGTCTCGGGAGCCGAACCAGCCGTCGTCCATGACGAACAGCTCGATGTCCAGAGGGGCGGCGGATTGGGCGATGCTCACCAGCTTGTCGGCGTTGAAGCTGAACTCGGTGGCCTCCCAGTTGTTGATGAGCACCGGGCGGCGCCTGCCCTGGAGCGGGTCGTGAATCAGATTCTCCCGGATGGCCCGGTGGAACTGGCGGCTCATCTGGCCAAAGCCGCAGGGGGAGCAGACCAGGGCCGCCTCCGGGGCGGTAAAGGCCTCGCCGGGGGCCAGCGTCCAGCAGAAATGGTAGGGGTTGATCCCCAAAAGCAGACGGTTGTGCTCCAGCTGGGTGCGCTCCGCCGCGGCCAGGAAGTTGCCGCTGTATACCAGCGCGGCCCCATAGCACAGGCCGTAATCCTCGCCCGCCCCGTGCTCGCAGAGCACCACAAAGGGGTTGTGGTGGTGGCTGGAGGTGCCCCGGACGCTCTCCACACTCTGAACGCCCTGGCGCAGAGGGGCCCGGTTGGGGCACCGCTCCATCACGTGGCAGCCGTCGAAGGTGATGAGGTCATAGTCGCCGCCCAGGAAGTCCAGGCACAGGGAGGCGCACCGGCGCAGCCGGACAGGGCTCGTCCCCTGATTCACCACCCGGACAGCCCGGGTGATGAGGTCGTATCTTTCCAGCACCCCGTAGTACAACTCCACCAGCATCCCGGCGGACCCATCCCTCAGCCGGACCACAAGGGTCTCCCACTCGTCCCCGCCCCAGAAGGCGGGCAGGCCCTCCAGGCTGTATTTGCCCTTCCGCAGCTCACAGCCCGCGAAGCGCAGGTCGGCCAGACGGCTGCCGTCCTCCGGCTCAAACTCGATGGAGGGCATACGGTAGTCCCCCACGCCGCAGGTGGAGTATTCCTGGGGCAGCGTGTCCAGGGAGTAGTCCCGGCGGTGGCCCGCCTCGTTGGGATTGGGAGAGGAGCCCCGGTCGGCGTATTGGATGAGGTAGGACAGGTCGCCCCCGCTGACACGGGGGCCGTAATAGGTGTGCAGCAGCACGCTGTACTGATCGGCCTTCATTTGATAAGTGGTATTTTGGGTGTGAAGGGTGAAAACGTTATGTTCCTTATCAAGTACGATCATAGGGATACCCCCCAAAAATAAAAAGAATTTGGATGATAGGGGAACAGCCCCGGCACTCGTCAAAATGCCGGGGCTGTTCAAAAAGGGGAAGGAGAGAATGGAGGAGGCTTATTTACCGCCGGTGGAGGCGATGCCCTCGATGAACTGGCGCTGGAAGATCATGTAAAGAATGACCATGGGCAGCATTGCCAGCAGGGAGCCTGCCATCAGCACAGGGAAGTTGGTGGTGAACTGGCCCCGCAGGGTGGCCAGGCCGGAGGAGAGGGTCATCATCTTCAGGTCGGAGTTGACCACCAGGGGCCACATCAGATCTCCGTAGGCGAAGACGGCGGTGAAGATGGTCAGGGCGGCCACGGAGGTCCCCGTGAGCGGGAACATCACCTTATAGAAGGTCTGCCACTGGTTGCAGCCGTCCAGGTAGGCGGCCTCGCCGATCTCGTTGGGGATGCCCATATAGGTCTGGCGCAGGAAGAACACGCCGAAGGCGCTGACCAGGCCGGGGAACACCAGGGCGAAGATGGTGTTGGCCATGCCCATCTTGGCCACCATCTGGTACTGGGGGATGATGAAGATCTGGCTGGGCAGGGACATCTGCACCAGCACGATGCCGAACAGCAGATTCTTGCCCCGGAAATTCAGCTTCGCGAAGGCGTAGCCCGCCATGGAGCTGAACACCACCGCGCAGACAACCCGGAAGAAGACCATCAGGCCGGTGTTGAGGTACAGGTTCAGGAAGGGGAGGCTCTTCATCGCGTCCCCGAAGTTGCTTGGCATCACCTCGCTGGGGAAGAAGGTGGGGGGCACCTTCATGCTCTCGGGGACGGTTTTCAGGCTGGTGAGGATCATCCACACAAAGGGGAAGATCATGATGACGGCGCCCAGAACCAAAACCACGTAGGTGAGAATGGTCGTTAACTGTCTCGACCGCTCTAAAGAAGCGCTTTTCATTGATATCCCTCCTTACACATCGTAGTTGACCCACTTCTTCTGGCCGATAAACTGGAAGACCGTTATCGCGCCAATGAGCAGGACAGTCCAGATCACGATGGCGGAGCCGGTGCCGCGGCTGCCCGCCACGAAGGACTCCCGGTAGAACAGGTACATCAGACTCTGCACGCTTGTCACCGCCGGGTTTGTCTCCTCTACCATCATGTAGATCAGATCGTAGACCTTGATGGAGGCCATCAGGCGCATAATCATCACCACAAACAGGGTGGGTGAGACCATGGGCAGGGTAATCTGGAAAAACTGGGTTACCTTGGTGGCGCCGTCGATGTTGGCCGCCTCGTAGTAGGATTTGGAGATGTTCTGCAGGCCGGCCAGCAGCAGCACCGCGTCATAGCCGATGTTGCTCCAGATGGCCACCACCGCGCAGGCGATCATAACCACCTTGGAGTCGGTGATCCAGTTGATATGCGTGCCGAACAGCTGGTTGAGAATGCCGTACTCCGCATTGAAAATCCAGCGCCACACCATGGTGACGGCGGCGGGAGCGCAGACCATGGGCAGGAAAAAGATGGTGCGGAAGACGCCCTTGCCCTTGATCTTGGCGTTGAGGAGCATGGCCACCAGCAGGGACAGGAACAGCCCCAGAGGAACGGTGAGGATACAGAAATAGATGGTGTTCCAGGTGGCCTTCCAGAACTCGGGGGTCTGGAAAATCTCAACGTAGTTGGCCAGGCCGATGAATTTGTAGTGGCCGAAGCCCAGATGCTCACAGAAGCTGGTATACAGCGTCTGAACGAAGGGCCACAGGTTCAGTACAATCAGGCCGATGATGGTGGGGGCCACCATGATCCAGCCCCAATTCTCCTCCCGCCGGGCGGCGACGGAGAGCTTCATGCCTTTCTTCACGGAAGTCCCTCCTCTCAGTCTCCCGCCAATTTCTTGGCGGTCTCGGTGTCTACGATCTTCTGCATGTTGGCCAGGGCGGAGTCCAGGCTCTGCTGGCCGTTATAGACCTTGTTCAGCTCGTCCAGGACGGGGCTCTTCCACTTGGGCTTGGCGGCGTTGTTTACATTCTGCACGCCGTATTCAAACTGGTCCATGACCATCTCCACGTTGATGTCGTAGCCGGCCTTGTCAAAGGCGTCGAAGTAGGGCTGCTCGGTGCCGTTGTAGGCGGAGATGGCCGCGCCGTAGGAGCTGGCCAGCAGCTGGGCCTCCTCGGTGCCGAAGAACTTGATCACGTCCAGGGCGATGTCCCGGGTCTTGCCGTGGGCGGCGGTGGAGTAGCACAGGCCGTTGGAGATGGTGGCCCGGCCGTCACCGCTGACGGGGTCGGGGCACTTGGGCATGGGGGCGATGTCCCACTTGCCGTCCATGTTGGGGAAGTTGATGCACTTGTTCATCAGCTCCCAGTTGCCCTCGATGTACATGGAACCGATCTCGGAGAAGAAGGCGGTGCCGGGCGCGGTCTCGGCAAAGTATGCCTGCTTGGGGCACCAGTCGTAGTCCTGCAGGCCCACGTAAAATTCCATGCCCTTCTTGGTGCCCGGCTGGTCAAAGCCCGCCCTGGTCTTGTCCTCGGTGAGGATACAGCCGCCCGCCTGGTAGACAAAGCTCCAGTAGCCCATCTGGTCGTCGTTGTAGGCCATGTAGCCGTACTTGCCGGTCTTGTCATAGATGGTCTGGGAGGCGTTGACCAGGTCGTCCCAGGTCCAGTTCTCGTCGGGGTAGGCCACCCCGGCTGCGTCGAACATCTCCCGGTTGTAGATCAAAAAGATGTTGTCCTTGTCCTTGGGCACGCCGTACATCCGGCCGTCGCTGCCCTGGGCGTTGCCGATGGAAATCTCGGAGAAATGGTTCTGGTAGTAGTTGGGCTCCACATCGTCATACAGCTCGGTGACGTCGGCCAACATGCCGAAGTCGGAGTAGTACAGAATCTGGTTGGTGTGCATCCAGAAAATGTCCGGCATGGTGTTGGACTCGGCGGCCGCCTCCAGCTTGGTCCAGTACTCGTTCCAGCTGGTGACCTGCACCTCAATGACCACATCGGGGTTCTTGGCGGTGTAGGCATCACAGATGGCCTGCATACTGTCACGCTGGGCCACGTCCCAGATCTGGAACTTCAGGTGCGTCTTTCCGTCCGACGCGCCGCACCCAGCCAGGGACAGCAGCAGCGTTATGGCCAGAATGACGGACACCGCGCGGGAAATTCTTTTCATAACTCCACTCCTCTTCATTTACTTGATCCTTTCGCGGCCCCTGCCGCAATTCTTGATAAAATCATAATACTGGCAGCACTTGTCTGTAAATGGACTGGAATTTACGAAATATACCCAAATGTGGTAAGGCTCGCTTCTGGTGCAGGTCACACAACATTCGGGTATATTTTTGAGAATTTCATTAATTCTGCACAGTATGAGGTATTTTCATTTGTGCAAAACAGAAAATAGAGCTTTCCCTTGGGGCCGGTACAAGCCCGGCGGAGAATTATATGCCAAAATGTGCGGCCCGATTCCTCGACGGCGGAGGGGAGCTCTCCAGATACTCGCTGGGCGACATGCCCGTCTCCTTCCGGAACACCTTGGCGAAGTAGTTGGCGTTGGCAAAGCCGGAGGCCTCTGCCACGTAGGTGATGGTGGCCTCCGGGTCGCGCAGCAGCAGCTTGGCAAACTCGATGCGCACGTGGGTGATATATTTCCCCGGGGAGGTGCCCGTCTTTTTGGTAAACACCCGGGTCAGATGGGCGGCGGACACGTCCAGCCGGTTGGCCAGCTCGTCCACCCCCTCCAAATAGGGGAAGTCCTCCTGGATGATGGCCAGCGCCCCCTCCACCAGGGGGGAGCCCAGGCTGGCCCGGACGCTTTGAGGCTGGTCCCGCAGGCGGAGCAGCAGGGTGAAGGCCCGGGCGGAGGCGGTGGCTCCGGGGATCTGCTCCCACTCGTCCTCCAGAACGGCCAGGGACAGCACCGTCTCCCGCACCGCCGCCGCGCCGCCGGCAAAGAGGGTCCCCTTGCCCGACAGCCGGCCCTCCAGCAGCCGGGGGACCAGCTCCCCCTGAAGCCGCAGCACCATGCACAGCCCGTCCGATACGGCCTGGAGGGTGTACTCCCCCGGGCTCTCCAGCAGAAAGGCCTGGCCCGGGTCCAGCAGGATGTACTGCCCGTAGGCGGCCACCGTCAGCCCGCCCTGGACCGACGCCGCCAGTATATACTCCCCGGTCTCCCCGTAGCCGTCCAGCCGGTTGCCCGCCTCCAGGGGAAGAATCTGGACCAGGGGCAGGGCCAGCAGCCCCCGGACCGTCGGGTCCGGGGACGCCGGCCGAATATCCCGTTTCTCATTTTGCCGAGGGGGCATGGATGTCCTCTCCTAACTGATTGGTTTGACAAAATAAAATTCAGTGGGCGATGGCCAGCTCGGTCTCCTTGTCGAAGAGGTGGATCTTGCTCCGGTCCAGCACCAGGGCGGCGGTGTCGCCCTCGCGCCCGGCGTAGGTGGAGGCCGCGCGGACCACCAGACGGACCCCCTGGAAGTCCACATGGAGGTTGATTTCGGCGCCCATCAGCTCGGCGATCTCAATCCTGCCCTCCAGGTCGTGGGCCTCGCCGTTGGGCACCGCGTCGATGTCCTCAGGGCGGATGCCCAGCACCACGGTCTTGCCCACATAGGGGGCCAGCGCCGCCTTGTCCATCTCGGAGGACAGGGCGATGGAGCCGCCGCCCGTCCTGGCCCAATATCCGTCATCCTTCTTCTCGATGACCACGTCCATGAAGTTCATCTGGGGGGAGCCGATGAAGCCCGCCACAAACAGGTTGCAGGGGTAGTCGTACAGGTTCTGAGGGGTGTCGTTCTGCTGGATGATGCCGTTCTTCATGACCACGATGCGGTCGCCCATAGTCATGGCCTCGGTCTGGTCGTGGGTGACGTAGACAAAGGTGGTCTGGAGGCGCTTGTGCAGCCGGCTGATCTCCGCCCGCATGGCGGTGCGCAGCTTGGCGTCCAGGTTGGACAGGGGCTCGTCCAGCAGGAACACCGCCGGATTGCGGACCATGGCGCGGCCCAGGGCCACACGCTGGCGCTGGCCGCCCGAGAGCGCCTTGGGCTTGCGGTTCAGATAGGGCTCCAGGTCCAGGGCCTTGGCCGCCTCGTGGACCCGGCGGTCGATCTCGTCCTTGGGCACCTTCTGCTGGATCAGGCCGAACGCGATATTTTTGTATACGGTCATGTGGGGGTACAGGGCGTAGTTCTGGAACACCATAGCGATATCCCGATCTTTCGGGGCCACATCGTTGACCACACGGTCGCCGATGTACAGCTCGCCGCTGCTGATATCCTCCAGACCCGCGATCATCCGCAGAGTGGTGGATTTTCCGCAGCCTGAGGGGCCGACCAGGATGACAAACTCCTTGTCCTGGATCTCCAGGTTCAAATCAGGGACTACTGTGACGTTGCCGGGGTAGGTTTTTTCGACATGCTTAAAGGTAATGCTGGCCATAGTGAAATCGCCTCCTTATGATTTTGGCAACAGGATATCACCGGGCCGCCCCCTCCGCAAGGGTAAATTTCTGATATTATATGCAATAATTTGACCTTTGGGCAAAATACAAAAAATTTACTTTTCGTATCAGGATTTTACCCTTGTAACGGGCCTCCCCTCCGTGATATAGTATCCAAATCAAATGCATATACAGGAGGGGAGCCGCCGTGTTTTTCCGCAAAGATTACGCCACCCCAGGGCCCGGAATTGACCCCAACGCCCCCGAAAAAACCGGAACCGCCCGCTTCGTGGAGATCCTGTCCCTGGAGTGCCCCACGCTGTTCAAGCTGAATCTCATCTTTCTGGCCAGCTGCATCCCGGTGATTACCATCCCCCCCGCCGTCTACGCCATGCACTGCGTGGTACGCCGGATGGTGCTGGACCAGACGGTGGACTGCTTTTACCACTACCGCACCGCCTTTCGCCGGCACTGGAGGCGGGGCTATGCCGCCTTTTTCCTCACCGCCCTGCCCCTGACCGTCTCGAGCTGCGGGGTGTGGTTCTATCTCACCGGGGCCATGACCCGGCCCCTGCTGCTGGCCCCCTTTGTGCTGTGCTCCACCGTGTTTCTGGTCACCCTGCTGGCCTCCACCTACCTCTACGGCCTGCTCACCACCCAGACCTCCGTCCGCCAGGCCCTGCGGCTGGCCCTCCTTCTGGGCGTGGGAAAACCCCTTCGGGCCGTGCTGGCCGCCCTGTCCGTCTACGGCACCCTCACCGCGGCGGCGCTGGCTTTCCCTATCAGCGCCATCTACCTGCTGCTGATCGGCTTCTCCTTCCCCTGCCTGCTGGGAAATTTCTTCATCCGCACCGTTTTAAAACAGTTTGGAGGGAATCGCGATGAAAATCAGGAAAACTGAGTTCCACAACCGGCTCTACCGCCGCCTGGACGAGCTGAAATGGCTGTATATGGAGCTGTACCGGGACGAGGAGGCCTTCGACTACTTCGTCAAGATGCTCCAGTCCTGCTGGAGCCAGCGGAAGCAGCCGCTCCGGGAGCAGGACACAAGGCGGGAGGGCGACCCCGGCTGGTACCGCCGCCGGGACCTGCTGGGCATGATGCTCTATGTGGACGCCTTCGCCGGAAACCTGGAGGGCGTGAAGAAAAATCTGAAATATGTCAAGGAGTGCGGGGTAAATTACCTGCACCTGATGCCCCTGCTCCAGTCCCCCAAGGGGCGCAGCGACGGGGGTTACGCCGTCTCTGACTTCCGGAGCGTCCAGCCCGAGCTGGGCACTATGGAGGACCTGGAGTCCCTGGCCGACGCCTGCCGGAGAGCGGGGATCAGCCTGTGCCTGGACTTCGTCATGAACCACACCAGCGAGGACCACCAGTGGGCCCGGAAGGCCCGGGCCGGCGAGCCGGGCTACCGGGAGCGGTACTTCTTTTACAACAGCTGGGATATCCCCCGGGAGTTTGAAAAGACCGTCCCCCAGGTGTTCCCCACCACCGCCCCGGGCAGCTTTACCCAGCTGGAGGACGGGCAGATCGTTATGACCAACTTCTACCCCTACCAGTGGGACCTGAACTACGCCAACCCGGTGGTTTTCAACGACATGACGGAAAATCTCCTCTTCCTGGCCAACCGGGGCATCGACGTCATCCGCCTGGACGCCATCCCCTACATATGGAAGGAGCTGGGCACCAACTGCCGCAACCTGCCCCAGGTCCACACTCTGGCCCGGATGCTGCGCATGGTCTGCGAGATCGTGTGCCCCGGCGTGCTGCTGCTGGGAGAGGTGGTGATGGAGCCGGCCAAGGTGGCCCCCTACTTCGGCACCCCCGACAAGCCGGAATGTCACATGCTCTACAACGTGACCACCATGGCCACCACCTGGCACACCCTGGCCACCGGGGACGTCTCCCTGCTGAAGCGGCAGATGGAGGCCGTGTGCGCCCTGCCCAAGGACTTTTTGTTCTTGAACTACCTGCGCTGTCACGACGACATCGGCTGGGGACTGGACTACCCCTGGCTCAATCAGCGCTTCGGCACCGACGAGGTGGCCCACAAGCGCTACCTCAACGACTGGTTCACCGGCAGGTGGCCGGGCAGCGACGCCCGGGGAGAGCTGTACAACGACGACCCCCGGCTGGGAGACGCCCGGCTGTGCGGCACCACCGCCTCCCTGTGCGGCCTGGAGGCCGCCGACTTCGAGGGGGACCCCTTCAAGCTGGAGCGGGCGGTGGCCTGCGATCTGACCCTCCACGCCTGGATGCTGTCCCAGAGCGGCATCCCGGTGGTGTACAGCGGCGACGAGATCGGCCAGTTCAACGACTACACCTACCACAGCCACCCGGACAGGTGGGCCGACAGCCGGTATCTCCACCGGGGCCGGTTCCAGTGGGGCCTGGCCGCCCTGCGCGGCGACCTGGACACCTATCAGGGCAGGCTGTTCCAGGGGCTGCGGCGGCTGGAGGGCCTGCGGGCCAAGGAGCCCTGCTTCGACGGGGACGCCGATGTGCAGGTGGAGGACAGCGGCGACAGCCGGGTGCTGGCCCTGTGCCGCCGGAAGGACGGGCGGGAGCTGATCTGCCTGTTCAACTTCAGCGGACAGTTTGTCCGGGCCGGCGCCGGCCGGGACGGGCGCTACACCGAGCTGATGTACGGCACCCGGTATGACGGCATCCGCTCCGTCGAGCTGTGGCCCAACGGCTTCGCCTGGCTGCTGAAGGACGAGTAAACCACATCCGCCCGCCCCTCTTGGGGCGGGCGGGCTTTTTTATCATAAGTTCTCTCCAAGACGGGCCGCCCGTTTTCTATGCCGTCCGGCCGGGGTCATCCCCAGCCGCCGGTGAACTCCGGCTGGCAGTCGGTGTCCTGCACCACAAATATCTCGTAGAGGTGGGACAGGGCATCCCAGGTGGCCTTATCCATGCAGCCCGTCACCGGCAGGCCGGCGGCCTTTTGCAGCCACCGGACATTTTCCGCCGAGGCCGGGCCGTGGTTGCCGTCCGCCTCGCAGGGTGTGATCCCCTCAAAGTGCCGGGACAGCACATTGAACATGGTCTGCGGAACAATCATATACTCCCTGGCGCTGCCCTCATGGACCTGTATGCCCTCCGAGGGGAACACCCGGGTGGCCCGGGAGTAGCTCTCCCTGGCCTGCTGCTTCAGCCAGCAGCCGCGGATGGCGTCCCAGGTGGCCTGGTCCACCACTCCGGTGACGGGCAGGCCCGCCTCCCTCTGGAAGCGCATCACCGCCTCCAGGGTGCGCTCGCCGTAGACCCCATCCGGCACCAGCTGGGGTAAAAACTGGTAGGTTTTGGACAGCTGACCCAGCATATATTGCAGGCTGCTCACCGGCTTGGCCAGCATCTCCCGCTCCAGCAGCTCCCGTTCCGCCGCGCTGTCTCTCATACCTTCACTCCTCTCTGTCCGTTCTGGCCGTCCATCTGACCCAATTCCAGCGGACGGCCCTGGTACTGGCCCATCCGGGGGGTGTCGCCCCATTGCTCCGGCCCCTCCCCAGGCTGTGCCCCCGCCCCGGACATCACCGGAACGGCGTCCTCCCGCAGGGACTGGGCCCGCACCGTGTCCCGGCGGAGGAAGTAGTCCGCCAGGGCGAAATTGCTGTAGATGGAGTCCCAGGTGGTCTCATCCACATAGCCGTTGGGGGTGAGGCCCACCAGCTGCTGGTAGGTGCGCACCGCCTGCGTGGTGGCCGGGCCGTACTCCCCGTCCGTGGCTATGGGGGACAGGGAGTTGTCAAACTGGGCCAGCAGGGCCAGCATATACTGGAGGATGCCCACCTCAGGGCCGCTGTCCCCCTCCTCCAGAGGGCCGGGGAACTGGTACTGGACGGTGACAAAGGTCTGTCCCTGGCTCACCAGCTCGGCCAGCTGAAGGATGCCGGAGTGGATGTATACCAGCTTGTACCAGGTGGCTTTGCCCACAATGCCGTCGGGCGCCAGGTTGAAGATGCGCTGGAAGGTGGTCACCGCGGACCGGGTGTCCTCCCCGAAGATGCCGGTGGCGGGGGAAATCTTGGGGATCGCCGGATAGTTTTGTGAAATTCGATTGAGCATGGCCTGAACAATGACCACATCCCGCCCCACAGAGCCCAGACGCAGGGGCGTGCCCGGATAGGAGTCGGTGAGGTCCTGGATGGGGGCGTCCACCACCAGCTCGATGTTGTCCCCGTAGTAGTGGCGCAGGATCTCCATGGAATTCGCCCCCTCCTGGGCCAGCTCCTGGCTGCCCCACTGGGACAGGCCGTCGCAGGTGGAGGTGGTGCCGTTGCAGAACTTGGCGGCCAGGGGCTCCACAAAGCCCTGGCGGCGGATATAGTCGTTAAAAATCTCGTCCACCATCTGGCTGATGTTCTCAAAGATATTACGGCCCCGGATAAATTTCTGGTCGTATTGGGTGGTAGAGGTGATTTGAAAATTATAGCCCCGGCTGGGGTAAAATTCCGTATATACTCGATTCAGGGCGAAGGAGATGATGGCCAGTATATTGGCCCGGATGGCGGCGGGCTCCCAGGTGGGGTATATCTCGCTGGAGGCCACGTTCTTTACATAGTCCGGAAAGCTCACGGTCACGTTCTCCGCCCACTGGTCGGGCAGTCCCAGGTGGACCGTGATGGTGCGGGGCACATATGGAAGGATATTCAGCACGGCACCACCTCACAGGTTCTGGACCGGGATGTCCCGCTCGTCCCGCTGCTGAAGGCTGCACAGCCCCTGGGGCAGGGGGATGAGCTCCATGTTCTGCACCGTCTCCACCCCGGGAAACACCTGTACGTTTTCCACCTGGAGCATGGCGTAGCCCGGCTGCTCCGCCCACACGCTGCACAGGGCGCAGGGGGCGCCGTCTCCCGGCAGGCCGCTGGGGGAGGTGCTCTCCGCCAGGACCGGGGTGTCGATCTGTATGGTGTTGATCTTTCCGCTGCTGTTGGTACACTGTATGGAGAGCAGCTTCCACTTGCCCTCCTCCCCCGGCTCGGCCACCACCACGGTGGCGCCCTCCAGGGGAATCTGCGCCTGGGAGGTGTACACCCGGACGCTCAAGGTTCCTGTTGCTTGCATTGTGATACCTCCTAAAACGGCGGAGCTCCGCCGTTTATCCCATCCTATGCGGACGGCCGCCCCCGTGTCCCCTGAAGGTTTCCGTTGAAATGTACGCTCCATTTGTGGTATAATAGAAAAAACGAAAAGGAGTGAGCTGTATGGCGCTGCCGCTGGAAAAGGAATGGAATTACGCCGACCTGCTGTCCTGGGAGGATGATATGCGGTATGAGCTGATCGAGGGGTATCCCGTTATGATGGCCCCCGGGCCGTCCACAGTCCATCAGGATATCCTGGGGGAGCTTTTCGCGCAGTTTCACGCGTATCTGAAGGGAAAACGCTGCAAGGTATATCTGTCCCCCTTTGACGTCCGCCTGTTTGAGCGGGAGGGGGACCACCCGGCGGATGTAGACACCGTGGTACAACCGGACATGACAGTTGTGTGCGACAGAAGCAAGGTGGACCAGAAGGGCATCCATGGCGCGCCCGACCTGATTGTGGAGATTCTCTCCCCCTCCTCCTGGCGGCACGACTGCCTGGTCAAGTACAACCTGTACCAGCGGGCCGGGGTAAAGGAGTATTGGATTGTGGACACCGAAAAGCAGGTGGTGCTGGTCCACACCCTGGAGGAGGGGCAGTACCATGCGCCGAAGGCCTACACCGCCAGGGACACCGTCCCGGTGGGGGTGCTGGAGGACTGCGCCGTGGACCTGACGGCCGTATTTCCCGAGGAATGACCGCAAGCGGGGGCGCTCTGCTCCCGCTTGTTCCCTGCTTTCCGCTCTTGCATTACCTGCGGATTTATAGTAAAATAAGGCAATATCGGCCCGTCCCGCCGGGGCGGGAATACAAAATCAGCCATTGTCAAAGGGAGGAGACAGCTTCGTGAGCATGACGGCCGTGAAATCGGTGGACCCCCGCAGCCCCGCCCGCCGGGCCGGGGTCCGGGTGGGAGAGGTCCTCACCCACATCAACGGCCGCCCCATTGTGGACGTGCTGGACTATAAATTTTACAGCTACGACCCCCGGCTGGAGCTCACTCTGAAAGGCCCGGAGGGGACGGTGCGCACCCTCCGGGTCCGCAAGGGCGAGGGGGAGGACCTGGGGCTGGAGTTTGAGACCTACCTCATGGACCGGGCCCGGTCCTGCGCCAACCACTGCATCTTCTGCTTTGTGGACCAGATGCCCCCGGGGATGCGGCCCTCCCTCTACTTTAAGGACGACGACGCCCGGCTGTCCTTCCTGCTGGGCAACTACCTCACCCTCACCAACCTCTCCCCCCGGGAGGTGCAGCGGATCATCGACCTGCGCATCTCCCCCATCAACGTCTCGGTCCACACCACCGACCGGGCCCTGAGGGCGGAGATGCTGAAAAATCCCAGGGCCGGGGAGGGGATCGATATCATGGAGCGCTTCGCCCAAAACGGCATCACTATGAACTGCCAGATCGTCTCCTGTCCCGGCATCAACGACGGCCCGGCTCTGGACCGGACGCTCCAAGACCTGGCCGCCATGCACCCGGCGGTGAACAGCGTGTCGGTGGTGCCGGTGGGGGTGACCAGATACCGTGAGGGGCTCTACCCCCTGCAAACCTACACACGGGAGACCGCCGCCGCCCTCATCGGCCAGGTGGAGGCCTTCGCCTCGAAACACCTGAAAGAGAAAGGCACAAGGCTGGTGTGGTGCTCCGACGAGTTTTACCTGCTGGCCGGGCGGGAGCTGCCCCCCGAGGACTACTTTGAGGACTTCACCCAGCTGGACAACGGGGTGGGGATGCTCACCCTCCTCAGCCGGGAATTTTCCAGGGCCCTGGACCTGATGGAACCGGACGAGCTGGCGGGTGCTGTCCCCTTCTCCATCGCCACCGGGGTGTCCGCCGCCCCGTTTTTGGAAAAACTGGTGGGACAGGCCAGGGAAAAATGTGGTACAATAGAGGGGCGGGTCTACCCCATTGTCAACCGCTTTTTTGGCGAGACCATCACCGTGGCCGGGCTGGTCACCGGGGGGGACCTCATCGAGCAGCTCCGGGGGAAAGAGCTGGGAAAACGCCTCCTGATTCCCGCCAACATGCTCCGCTCCGGGGAGAACGTCTTTCTGGACGACGTGACCACCGCCGACGTGGAGCGGGAGCTGGGGGTGCCCGTGGTCCCCGTCCCTCAGGACGGCTACGAGCTGCTGGACGCCATCTGCGGCATCCGGCTTACCCCCGAGGCCCAGAAAGCCGCCTGGGAAAATGAGGAATTTTATCGGTATAATCCGTAGGAGCGCAAAAAGCCTCCCTTCGCGAAGGGAGGTGGCATCCGCGAAGCGGATGACGGAGGGTTTTCCCCTATCGAAACGTATCTATCTCTGTCAAGAAGAAAACCCCCACCCGGCTTCGCCGGGAGCCCCCTTTGCGAAGGGGGCCTGGAGAGGAGGAACACTATGAAACCCTTAGTTGCCATTGTGGGCCGGCCCAACGTGGGCAAGTCCATGCTGTTTAACAAGCTGTGTGGACAGCGGCTGTCCATTGTGGAGGACACCCCCGGGGTCACCCGGGACCGGCTGTACGCCCAGTGTGAATGGCGAAACCGCGTCTTCGACATCGTGGACACCGGCGGCATTGAGCCGGGCACCGACGACCAGATTTTGTCCTTCATGCGGGAGCAGGCGGAAATCGCCATTGGAACCGCCACCGTGATCGTCTTTGTCTGCGACATCAAAACCGGAATGACCGCCTCCGACCAGGAGGTGTCCAACATGCTGCTGCGCTCGGGCAAGCCGGTGGTGCTGGCGGTGAACAAGGCCGACCAGACCGGCCGGGAGAACCCGGACATCTATGAGTTCTACAACCTGGGGCTGGGCGACCCCATCGCCGTCTCCGCCGTCCACGGCCACGGCACCGGCGACCTGCTGGACGCCTGCTTCGAGCACTTCCCCCCCGAGGACGAGGAGCCCGAGGAGGACGACGTGGTCAAGGTGGCGGTCATCGGCAAGCCCAACGTGGGCAAGTCCTCCCTGGTAAACCGTATCCTGGGGGAGGAGCGGGTGATTGTCTCCAACGTGGCGGGCACCACCCGGGACGCGGTGGACAGCTTTTTCGAGAACGAACAGGGAAAATTCCTGTTCATCGACACCGCCGGAATGCGGAAGAAGTCCAAGGTGGACGACCGCATTGAAAAATTCTCCGTCCTCCGGGCCACTATGGCCATTGAGCGAAGCGACGTATGCCTCATCATGATCGACGCCCAGGAGGGGGTCACCGAGCAGGACACAAAAGTGGCGGGTCTGGCCCACGAGGCGGGCAAGGCGTGCATCATCGTGGTCAACAAGTGGGACGCCATCGAGAAGGACGGCAAGACCATGGACAAGATGCGCCAGGACGTGATGCGGGACCTGAGCTATATGACCTACGCCCCCATCGTGTTCATCTCCGCCCTCACCGGCCAGCGGGTGGACCGGCTGTTTGAGCTTATCAACTACGTGAACAACCAGGCGGCCATGCGCATCACCACCGGCATGTTAAATTCCCTGCTGGCCGACGCCACCGCCCGGGTCCAGCCCCCCACCGACAAGGGCCGGCGGCTGAAGGTCTACTATATGACCCAGGTGGGGGTCAAGCCCCCCCACTTCGTCTGCTTCTGCAACGACGCGCGGCTGTTCCACTTCTCCTACCAGCGATATCTCGAGAACCAGATCCGCTCCACCTTCGGCCTGGAGGGCACTCCCGTCCGCCTCACCGTCCGGGAACGGAGCGAGAAGGAGGGGTAATCTGTGGAAAGAGAGACTATTTTTTACTTGATACTTGACTTTGGCGGAGCTGCGCTTTTCTCCTATTTTTGGGGTTGCTTCAATGGGGCGGTGATCGTCTCCAAATATATCCTGCGGGATGACATCCGTACCCACGGAAGCGGCAACGCGGGCCTGACCAACTTTTACCGCACATTCGGCGGAGGGCTTACCGTTGTGGTGATCCTGTGCGACGTGCTCAAAGCTATTCTCGCGGTGGGGATCGTAGGATTTTGCGCCAGTAAATATTTCTTTGATGGGTGGCCCTTCCCCTATCTGCCTATGGCTCACGTTTTCAGCAAATACTGGGCGGGCCTGTGGTGTCTGCTGGGCCATATGTTCCCCTGTATGTTCCACTTCAAGGGGGGCAAGGGTATCCTCTCCGGGGGGACCATCGCCATCATGCTGGACTGGCGGATCGCCCTGGTGGTCTGGGGGGGCTTTCTCGTGCTGGCGGTGGTGACCCGGTATGTCTCCCTGGGCTCCTGCTGGGCGGGGGCGTCCTTCCCCTTCGCCACCTGGTTCGTCTATCAGGACGTGATTCTACTGGTTTTGTCCATCGTCATCGGCGGGCTCATTTTGTACATGCACCGGGCCAATATCCACCGGCTGCTCACCGGAACGGAGAACAAGTTCAGCCTGCACCACAAGAAAGCGTAAAAAAGCCTCCCTTCGTGAAGGGAGGTGGCATCCGCGAAGCGGATGACGGAGGGTTTTCCAAAAGAAACCCCCACCCGGCTTTGCCGGGAGCCCCCTTTGCGAAGGGGGCCTTATGAAAACTGGGAGGTATTGCTATGAAAATCACAGTTCTTGGCAGCGGCGCCTGGGGGACGGCTCTGGCCCTCCTGCTGCTGGAAAACGGCAACGACGTGACCCTGTGGTCCTACCTGGAGGAGGAGTCTGCCGTCCTCCGGGAGACCCGGGAGAACCCCATGCTCAAGGGAGTTCCCCTGCCTGGGGAGCTGAAGCTCACCACCGACATGGCGGCTGTCAAGGGCTGCGGGCTGGTAGTGGTGGCTACCCCCTCCTTCGCCGTGCGGTCCACCGCCAAGCAGCTCAGGGAGCTGGCCGACCCGGGCACCATTCTGGTCTCGGTGTCCAAGGGGATTGAGAAGGACTCCTCTCTTCGTCTCAGCCAGGTGATTGAAGAAGAAGTACAGGGAAAATGCCCGGTGGTGGTGCTCTCCGGGCCCTCCCACGCCGAGGAGGTGGGCCGGAAAATTCCCACCGGGGTGGTGGTGGCCTCCGAGGACCTGAAAATCGCGGAACAGGTACAGGACCTGTTCATGAATCAGCGTTTCCGGGTGTACACCAGCGACGACAAAATCGGCACCGAGATCTGCGCCGCCCTGAAAAACATCATCGCCCTGTGCGCCGGCTGCTGCGACGGCATGGGCTGCGGCGACAACACCAAGGCCCTGCTCATGACCCGGGGGCTGGCCGAGATGGCCCGGCTGGGGGTGGCCCTGGGCGGCCGGAAGGACAGCTTTACCGGCCTGGCGGGCGTGGGCGACCTGATCGTCACCTGCTGCTCTATGCACTCCCGCAACCGCCGTTGCGGCATCCTCATCGGCCAGGGTGTGCCGGTGGACGAGGCCGTGAAGGAGATCGGCGCGGTGGTGGAGGGCTACTACGCCGCCAACAACGCCCGCACCCTGGCCCGGAAGGCCGGGGTGGAGATGCCCATCGCCCAGGCGGCCTATGAGGTCCTCTACGAGGGCCGGGACGTTCACGCCGTGGTGGAGGACCTGATGCAGCGGGCCAAGCGGTCCGAGAGGGACGAGAGCTATCTCTGATAAACTGTAGGGGGCGACGACCCGGCGCCCCGCATCTTACGTCCATCATAAAACGGCGGGCCGAGGTCGTCCCGCCCTACACACAGTAGAAGGCGACGACCCGGCGCCCCGCGTCTTACGTCCATCATAAAACGGCGGGCCGAGG
>CAJUSG010000022.1:24908-36798 GCA_910589085.1 uncultured Oscillospiraceae bacterium
CTTACGTCCATCATAAAACGGCGGGCCGAGGTCGTCCCGCCCTACGCACAGTAGGAGGCGACGACCCGGCGCCCCGCGTCTTACGTCCATCATAAAACGGCGGGCCGAGGTCGTCCCGCCCTACGCACAGTAGGGGGCGACGACCCGGCGCCCCGCGTCTTACGTCTATCATAAAGCGGCGGGCCGAGGTCGTCCCGCCCTACGCAAAAGGTGAAATAGATTGGAAAAATTATACGAACAGGACGCCTTTATCGTCAAATTCGAGGCAAAAGTCCTCTCCTGCGCCAAGGGGAAAAAGGGGTTTGACATCATTCTGGACCGCACCGCCTTCTACCCCGAGGGGGGCGGCCAGCCCTACGACACCGGGCGGCTGGAGACCGGCGGGACCTTCGACAAGGTGAAGGTGCTGGAGGTCCACAGCCGGGACGGGGAGATTGTCCACACCTGCAACCACCCCCTGGAGCCGGGTGCGGAGATCATCGGGGTCATCGACTGGGACCGGCGGTTCGACCTGATGCAGCAGCACTCGGGGGAGCACATCGTCTCCGGACTGGCCCACTCCCTCTGGGGCTGCGAGAATGTGGGCTTCCACCTGGGGGCGGAGGTGGTCACCATCGACTTCGACCGCCCCCTCACCGAGAAGCAGTTCGCCACGCTGGAGGAGACCGCCAACTGGCACCTCTGGCAGATTAACGAGCCGGTAAAAATTGCATACCCCTCCCCCGAGGAGCTGGAGCACATCCGCTACCGGAGCAAGAAGGCCCTCACCGGTCAGGTGCGGATTGTGGAGTTCCCCGGGGCGGACTGCTGCGCCTGCTGCGGCACCCATGTAAATTATCCCGCTCAGGTGGGGCTGGTTAAGCTGCTGTCCATGCAGAAATTCCGGGAGGGGGTGCGCATCGAGCTGGTGTGCGGCGGCCGTGCCTTCCGCTACCTCAGCAGGGCGCTGGAGCAGAATGTTCAGGTCTCCCGCCTGCTGTCCGCCAAGCTCTTCGAGACCGGGGCGGCGGCGGAGCGGCTGTTGGCCGAGAACGCCGCCCTCAAGTCCCGGCTTATGGCGCTGGAGGACGCCCGCTTCGCCCAGCTGGCCGGACAGTACGCCGGGCCCGGGGACGTGGTCCTCTTTGAGGACGGCCTCTCCCCCGACGCCCTGCGCCGCCTGTGCGGTGCGGTCCTCCACGCCTGCGGCGACAGCTGCTTCTGCGCCTGCTTCTCCGGGGACGATTCCTCCGGGTATAAATACGCCATCGGTCAACCTAACGGACACCTGCGGGACTGGGTAAAAAGCCTGAATCAGGCCCTCAACGGCCGGGGCGGCGGCAAGGACGACTTTGTCCAGGGGTCTGTTCAGGCTTCCCGGAGCGAGATTAAGGCGTTCTTTCAAGCTGCCATCAGGGAAGGGACGGCGCCGTGATGAACCGTGTCTTCTGTCTGGTGGGCAAGAGCTGCTCCGGCAAGGACACCCTCTACGCCCACATCCTGGAGCGCTGCCCGGAGCTGGTCCCGGTGATCCCCTGCACCACCCGCCCCCGGCGGACGGGTGAGACAGACGGCCAGAGCTACTGGTTCGTCAGCGAGGACCAGCTGCGCCGGTATGAGGCGGAGGGCCAGGTGGTCGAGAAGCGGGAGTACCACACCACCCAGGGGCTGTGGACCTACTTCACCCTCCGCTTTCAGCTGGACCGGGACCGGGTCCTCATCACCACGCTGGAGGGGGCCCGGGCCCTGATGGATTGCTATGGGTCCGGGCATGTCCAGGTGGTCTTCCTCCACACGGACGACAGGACCCGCCTGCTGCGCTGCATCGACCGGGAGGGCCGCCAGGAGCGGCCCGACTACGACGAGGTCTGCCGCCGCTTCCTGGCCGATCAGGCCGACTTCTCCCGGGAGCGGCTGGCCCTGCTCCCCGGCCTGCGCTCCATCGACGCCAACAGGCCGCCGGAGGACTGCCTGGCGCAGTTCCTGGCCCTCTATCAGGAGGGGGAGTAACCCCCTCCCGCCCTGGCGCATAGAATATCACGGATTCCAAATCCAACAGGAGGTGACTTCCATGGTGACTATGCTGGCCACCGTTGTCCAGGCCTGGGGTACTCAGGTACTGGTTACCGACAACGCCAACGGGCAGGAGGTTCTGGTAAACACCAACAACTCCACCGGCAATCTGCTGGCCGGGGAGCAGGTGCGGATCGTCTTTGACGGCATTATGACCGCCAGTATCCCGCCCCAGATTTCCGCCCAGAGCATCTGCGTTCTCCGCGTGTACTGAAAAAACCGCCGCGAGCCCAAGGCCCGCGGCGGCTTTTTGTTTAAAAATGGGTCCAGTACTCCTTATAGTTGTCCTGAAGCATCTGGGGGGGATTCAGGCCATAGGGACATTTGGAGGCGCACTTTCCGCAGTGGAGGCAGTCCTCCACCTTCTTCATCTCACCCTGCCAGTATTCGGTGAGGTAGTCAGCGGCGGGCATGCGGCGGAGCATCAGGGACATCCGGGCGCACTGATTGATCTGGATGCCCACCGGGCAGGGCATACAGTAGCCGCAGGAGCGGCAGAAGCTGCCTGTGAGCTCGGCCCGGTCCTTCTCAATGAGGGCGAGCCGCTCCTCCGTCATGGCGGGGGCGTCGGCGACGCAGGAGAGGAACTGATCCAGCTCCCACTCGTGCTGGACCCCCCAGATGGGCACCACGATGGGCTGCAGGGCCATAAAGGCGGCGGCGGCTATGCCGTCCCGGAGCAGACCCCCCGCCATCCCTTTCATTGCCACAAAGCCCATGCCTGCCCTCTCGCACATCTCCACCAGCTCCTGCTCCTGGGGGCCGGAGAGGTAGCTGTAGGGGAACTGGAGGGTGGCATACAGCCCGGAATCAATGGCCTCACGGGCCACCGCCAGGCGGTGGTTGGTGATGCCGATGTGGCGGATCTTGCCCTGGGCCTGGGCCTCCAGGGCGGCATCGTAGAGGCCGTCCTCCCCGCCGGGGCGGGGGACAAAGGCGGGATTGTGGAACTGATAGACGTCGATATAGTCTGTATTCAGGTCTCGCAGACTGGCCTCCAGGTGCTCCCGCAGCTCCCGGCCCGTCTGGGCGTGGGTCTTGGTGGCGATTACCACCTTGTCCCGTATGCCTGCGAAGGCATAGCCCAGCTTCTCCTCGCTGTCGGAGTAGGCCCGGGCGGTGTCAAAGTAATTTATACCCCCGTCCAGCGCCTTGCGCAGCAGACGGGCCGCGTCCTCCTTGGTGATCCGCTGGATGGGCAGACAGCCAAAGCCGTTTTTCTCGATCTCAATGCCGGTGGAACCTAGTTGAATTTTTGTCATGGGTATTCCTCCTTCAATGCAGGGCGCGGCGGCCCCGGCGTGCCGTATCCTCTCTTCCGGCGGCGGGCCGAGTCGTCCCGCCCTACAAAAATCACATCCCTTTCAGCTGCGCCTCCAGCTTGGCCACCAGCTCGGTGAGCTGGACGGCCCGCTCCTTTTCGGCGGCCACCACGTGCTCCGGGGCCTTGTTGACGAAACCGGGGTTGTTCAGCTTGGCGTTCAGCTTCTCCAGCTCGGCGGACTGCTTCTTCAGCTCCTTCTCCACCCGGGCCCTCTCCTTCTCCAGGTCCACCAGCTCGCCCAGAGGGATGGACAGCTGGGCGGCGTGGGTGACGATGGATACCTGCCCGGCCTGGGCGGCGTCAGCGTCGGCCTGAGCCTGGGCGAAGGGGACAATCTCCACCTGGCTGGCGTAGGCCAGCTTTTTCAGGAAGGGCACGCCCAGCGTGAAGGTCTCCCTCTCCATGGTGGCCACGGTGAGGTGGGCCTTTTTGGAGGGGGGGACGTTCATCTCGCTGCGGCGGCCGCGGATGGCCCGGATGGCGTCCATAATCAGCTCCATGGCCTTCTCCTCCGCCGGGAAGTCCATGGCGTCAGAGGCCACAGGCCAATTTTGCATCATCAGGAAGTCCCCCTCGTGGGGCAGGGCCTGCCAAATTTCCTCCGTGATGAAGGGCATAAAGGGGTGGAGCAGCTTGAGCATCTCCGTCAGCACCCAGCACAGCACCTGCTGCGCCCGGACCTTGCTGTCCTCGTCCTCCCCCTGGAGGCGGGTCTTGGTCAGCTCGATATACCAGTCGCAGTAGTCGTCCCAGATGAAGTCGTAAATCTTCTGGGCAGCAACGCCCAGCTCATAGCGGTCCATGTTTTCGGTGATCTCAGCCACAGCCCGGTTCAGCTTGGACAGAATCCACTTGTCCTCCAGCTCCAGCCGTTCCGGCAGCTCGCATCTGTCGATGGTCAGATTCATCATCAGGAAGCGGCTGGCGTTCCAGATTTTGTTGGCAAAGTTGCGCATGGCCTCGCACCGCTCGGTGTAAAAGCGCATGTCGTTGCCCGGGGAGTTGCCCGTTACCAGGTTGAAGCGCAGGGCGTCGGCGCCGTATTTGTCGGCGATCTCCAGGGGGTCGATGCCGTTGCCCAGAGACTTGGACATCTTCCGGCCTTTGTCGTCCCGGATCAGGCCGTGGATGAAGACGGTGTGGAAGGGGGGCTTTCCGGTGTGCTCGCAGGCGGAGAAGATCATCCGGGCCACCCAGAAGAAGATAATGTCGTAGCCGGTGACCAGCACGTCGGTGGGGTAGAAATACTTGAAATCCTCGCTGTTTTCGTCCGGCCAGCCCAGGGTGGAGAAGGGCCACAGGGCGGAGGAAAACCAGGTGTCCAGCACGTCGTCCTCCTGTTTGATATGGCTGCTTCCGCAGTGACAGCACTGGGTGGGGTCGGTCTCGGACACGGTGAGCTTGCCGCAGTCCTCACAGGTCCAGGCGGGGATGCGGTGGCCCCACCAAAGCTGGCGGGAGATACACCAGTCCCGGACATTTTCCATCCAGTTGATATAGGTCTTGGAGAAACGGTCGGGGACAAATTTGGTCTCCCCCTCCCGGACCACCCGCAGGGCTTCTTTTGCCAGGGGCTCCATCTTGACGAACCACTGGGCGGAGATCAGCGGCTCCACGTCGCTGTGGCAGCGGGAACAGGTGCCCACGTTGTGCTGGTGGGGCTCTACCTTCACCAGCCAGCCGCCCTCCTCCAGATCGGCCACGATGGCCTTCCGGGCCTCGTACCGGTCCATGCCGGAGTAGCGGCCGTAGCCCTCCACCACCTTGCCGTTGTCGTCCAGCACCCGGATGGTATCCAGATTCTGGCGCAGGCCTACCTCAAAATCGTTGGGGTCGTGGGCCGGGGTCATCTTCACACAGCCGGTGCCGAAGGCCATATCCACATACTCATCGGCCACAATGGGCATCTCACGGCCCACCAGGGGCAGGACGCACTTCTTGCCCACGATATCGGTGTACCGCCCGTCAGCGGGGTTGACGGCCACGCCGGTGTCTCCCAACATGGTCTCGGGCCGGGTGGTGGCCACAATGACATAGCGGTCCTGCTCCCCCTGGATGGGGTAGCGGATGTGCCAGAGGTTTCCCGGCTTGTCCTGATACTCCACCTCCACGTCGCTGAGGGCGGTGACGCAGTGGGGGCACCAGTTGATGATCCGGGAGCCCTTGTAGATCAGGTCCTTCTGATAGAGGGAGACGAACACATGCCGCACCGCCCGGCTCAGCCCCTCGTCCATAGTGAAGCGGGAGCGTTCCCAGTCGGCGGAGATGCCCAGCTTCTTCTGCTGCTGGACAATCCGGGCGCCGTATTTGGCCTTCCAGTCCCACACCCGCTCCAGGAACTTCTCCCGGCCCAGGTCGTAGCGGCTCAGCCCCTCGTTCTTCCGCAGCTCCTCCTCCACCTTCACCTGGGTGGCGATGCCCGCGTGATCGGAGCCGGGCAGGTACAGGGCGGCATAGCCCTGCATCCGTTTATAGCGGATGAGCATGTCCTGGAGGGAGTCGTCCATGGCGTGGCCCATGTGCAGCTGGCCCGTCACGTTGGGGGGCGGCATGACGATGGTAAAGGGCTTCTTCTTGGGGTCCCGGTGGCCCTTGAAACAGCCGTTTTTCTCCCAGGTCTCGTAGACGCGGGCCTCCACCTCCTGGGGCTCGTAAACCTTGGGCAGTTCTTTTCTCATGTGATCTCAACCTTTCTTCTCAGTTTTATCCATCGCTTCTTTCAGTTTAACCGGTATTTCAATTGTCTCCCACTTTTTTACATAGGGCCACAGCCAGGCCCGCAGCTCCTTCGGAGAGCCGGCGGTCAGCCGGGCCTTGGGCAGAACCAGACCGTGGGTCCGCCAGCCGGAGATATAGATGAGCTCCTCACTCTCTACCACATTGCGGAACTGGCGGCAGTCCACCACATCCCGGAGCTCCCGGAACCAGATCCTGCACGTCCCTCCGGCCAGCTCCATGCGGAACGGGGTGTTTCCGTCGTACCTGCCCTCGGCCCTGTACCGCTCCCGGTCCCGCCGCCTGGAGGCGATCACCCCCAGCGCCGACCGGCCTGTGACCCGCCGCCAGCACACCAGGCTCAGGGCGATCAGGAGCGCAAGGGCGAAAAGGCCCCGGGCCTCCCCCTTCCACAGCCCCTCAACCGTCTGGAAGCCAAAGGCCACGGCGAACAGAAATCCAAGCCTCAGATTCACCCGCCGGTCCCTGACGCAGTTCAGCAGCTGGACCTGGTCCCAGGCCCTCTCCAGCTGGTCCACAGTGCCCTGGAGAATGATGGGCTCCTTGACCGCGCTCATTTCCCGTCACCGCCCCTCACCGGATTTTCTGCACCTTCAGGCCCGTCCTTTTGTGGAGCAGCTCCCGGAATTCCTCCGGCGTCCCCCAGGCAAAGCCCTGCTTGTCGTAAATATGCCCGTGGCTCCTGTCCAGAAGGAGGACAAAGTAGTCCTCCGTCTCCACCACGGCCCTGATCTGGTGGTAGGGCCACCAGCTCTCCCCCGACTGGGCCCGGTGGACATAGCCGCTGTCCCGGAAGGTGGCGTTGACCTCCCGGCTGGCGGGAAGAATCTGCCGCAGGCTCACCATGCCGTTCACCTGGTCCTCCGTCAGAATACAGGCCAGCATAATCACGGCCAGCAGCATGTTGACCGGCCAGCCGCCCTGGCCGCCCCGGATGTATACCCAGGTCAAAAATGTCTCCAGCACGACTACAAACCAGGCCAGCATCCGCACCGGCCCGTTCCGCCCGCGGCGCAGGGTCCTGCGGGTGATCCTGGCCAGCGTGGTCATGGCTTTGCGGTCCAGGGTGGTCTGTATCACAATCATTCTGTCACCCCTCTCCGCTCAGCCTCCGGTATGCCGTTGACCCACTCCACCGGCCTTCCGGCCCTCTCCTCCAGAAACGCAGCGAAGCAGGCCGGGTCCCCCCGGGTAAATTGGGACTTGTTCAAAATGTGCCAGACCCGTTGGTCCAGGGTGAGGTAGAAGTGCCCGCCGTCCTCCCAGAGCTGCTGGAGCTGACTGTAGTCAAAGCGGTGTTCGCTGACACGGTTGGCCATCTCCATGCCCGCCGGCGTGAAGCGGTAGGACCATCGGAGCCCCGGGTCCTGGGCGGCCCACCTTTTCCAGGCCCGTTTTGCCCAGCGGGGCTGGACGGGCTCCGAGCGCCCCGGACGCCACTGGACCAGCGTGACCCCTCCCAGGGCCAGCCAGGCCAGGCCCATCCAGACCAGGAACAGGGGGACCGGCTGAAATTCCAGGGGGTTGAACCAGTACACCCACAGCAGAAAGCCACCGGCCAGGAGGAACACCACACCCCCCAGCCGCATCCCCCGGTCTGAGAGCCGCCGGACCTCCCTTTTGCCCCGCCGCTTGCCCAAAAAGCCGTACCAGAAGGCGGCATAATCCTCCACCGTGTAATCCGGCTGAACTTCAAATTCCACAAGCCCATCCTCCCACAGAAAAACGCCCCAAGTCCGTCTGGACTCAGGGCGATCATACAACCGCGGTACCACCTGAATTTCCCCGGGGCGGGGACGCTTTTGTCTTCTGTAACGGGAAGTCCCGCCGCCCCTTACTGCCAGTTCGGGGGCGGGGCGCGAAAGCCACCTTCTCCGGGCCGGACCGGGGACTTGCACCGTCCGTCCCCTCTCTGAAGGCCCCAAAACCGGATACTCCTCTTCCGCATCGCCTTTGTGCGGTCAATTATACGCAAAATCAGCCGGTTTGTCAACTCCTGTTTTGTAACCACATTGTAACTTGACTGTCATTTACGACAAGTGTAGTATAATGTACAACTACATTTGAAGTGGATGTGATTTTATGAAGCGCCTGCCCGATACCGAGCTGGAGGTCATGAAAGCCCTGTGGGCCACCGGCCCCGACACTCCCCGGAGCGTTCTGGAGGACAGGCTCGCCCCCTTCGGCTGGGCGGCCAACACCATCAACACCTACCTGGCCCGCCTGGCGGACAAGGGCTTTGTGGCCGTCCGCCGGGAGGGAAAGAGCAACCTGTACACCCCCCTGACCGACCAGGAGGAGTATCAGGCCTTCGACAGCCGGGCGGTGCTCGACCGGCTTTACGGCTCCCCCCGGAACTTTGTGGCCGCCCTGGCCCGGAGAGGCCTGCGGCCCAGCGAGCTGGAGGAGCTCCAGACCCTGCTGGACCAGCTGAACGGAGGACAGAGCCGATGAATCAGCTGCTCCTCACCCTGGGGACCCTGACCCTGGGCGGCTCCGCCGCCGTAGCCGCCCTGGCCCTGGCCGGGCGGTCCACCCGGAGGCGCTACGGGGCCAGGTGGCGGTGCCTGGCCTGGCTGCTGCTGTGCCTGCGGCTGGCCGTCCCGCTGCCCCTGATGCCCCATACCCAGGCCCGGGCGCCCATCCAGGTCGATCTCCCCCAGCCTGTGCCTGTCCGGCCCGCCCCCACGCCCTCCACAGGCCCTCAGGATGTCCCCTCCTCCCCAGCCCCTCCTGCGGAGGAGCCTGTTCCGCCGGAACCCGCCCCCACTCCGCCGGAGCGCACCCTTGACCCCGTCCCGCTCCTTTTGGGGATATGGCTGCTGGGGGCCCTGGCCATACTGGTCTGGAATCTGACCGCCCATCTGCGTTTTCTGCGCTGGCTGCGCCGTTGGGCCGCCCCCGTCAGCGACGGGGAGGCCGTCGCCGCCTTCAACCGGCTGGGCGACCAGCTGGGCCTGGACCGCCGGCCCCGGCTGATGGTGTGCCAGGGGCTGAAGGTGCCCATGCTGGCCGGCGCCCTCCGCCCCGCGATCCTCCTGCCCCAGGAGGGGGTGTCCGGGGAGGAGCTGGGCTTCTCCCTGCTCCACGAGCTCACCCACTACCGCCGCCGGGATATCTGGCGCAAGGCGCTGGCCATGTGGGTCAATGCCCTGTACTGGTTCAACCCCCTCATGTGGTATATGGTCCGCCTGGTGGAGCGGGACACCGAGCTGGCCTGCGACGAGGACAGCCTGCGCCGCCTCACCCCCGAGGACTATGCCGCCTATGGACAGACTATCCTCACCGCCGTGGCCAGACTGCAAAGCAGAGAAAGGAACGAGCCCGATGAATAACAAGATGCCCCGCACGCCCTTCTCCACCCCCCTGTCCGGGTCGGCCAGGGAGACCGAGCTGCGGCTGAAAAATATCTTTTCCGGGCCCAAGAAGCGGCCTCCCGTCCTGTTCCTGGCGCTGATGTTCTCACTGTGCGTCTTCTGCGGCAATCTGGTCTCCTGCCAGATTGCCGGGCCGGAGAGCTTCAACGGTCCTGTCCCGGAATCGCCGGATACCTCAAACGCAGTCCGGCCCGTGGATGACTGGCAGCCTGTAACCCTTGAAAACAACATCACATATGGCAGCTTTTACGGCTCCAGTGAAGCTGTTTATGAGGAGCCGAGATTTCAGATATTGACCGAGCTTCCGGCGGACGAGCTGCCCCGCGAGGCGGTGGAACTGCAGCACGCCACCCGTCAGGACTTTTGGCGGGATATGCTTCTGCCGGTGGCGGCGGACGAGGAGGCGGACGTGACCCTTTACTTCGCCGTCGACCCGGACACCATGTCCGCTGATCGGATGGATGACCTGATTATACTCCAGGAGCTGACACCCATCGGCGTTGTCCTGCGGCATGGAAATCTGGCCCAGTTCCTGGATCTGAATTGGGAAACACATTGGAGGTACGGCGCCAACCCCTGGCTGGCGGTGGAGGACTTTGACGGCGACGGCAAACCGGAGGCGGCTATCGCGCTGGGCTGGGGCTCCGGTACCGGCGTAGACGCCCAGTGCCTTTACATTCTGGATTTGGACGTCTCCTATCCCTCCCCCCCTTATCTTCCCTATTCCAGTATCAATTACGGCAGCCTGCCGCTGGAGATTTTCACCAATCCGGAGGGAACCGCCGCCCAGCTTCTCAGCGGCGGCCAGGAGCTGGAGGTGGACCTGAGCGAGCTCAAGGAGTTCTTTCCAACCACGGCGGCAGTAGGGGATGTTGTCCGTTTTTTCTGTGACGGCGGTCAGCTGTACTGTCAGCTGGATGTTGATTTTTCCGGGTTTGCCACGGCCTACCTGGCCCGCGGAATTTTCCCTGTGCGCTATGAAGACGACACTTACTGCCTTGGTCCGGCAGTCCTGCTGACAGACGACCTTTTGGACGAAAGGAGCTTACCATGACCAGCCATAATATGCCTCGCACCCCCTTCTCCACCCCCTTGTCCGGGTCGGCCAGGGAGACCGAGCTGCGGCTGAAAAACATCTTTTCCGGGCCCAAGAAGCGGCCTCCCGTCCTGTTCCTGGCCCTGATGTTCTCACTGTGCGTCTTCTGCGGCAATCTGGTCTCCTGCCAGATGAAGGAGGCGGACAGCGCAGAGCCGGAGGGGCCGCCCGTGGAGGAGTGGATCAACTACCTCCACAATCCCGAGGACATACCCTGGGACGACAGCATCGAGACCGAACTGCCCGAGTACCCTGGCGTGACCTTCCGCTGGGAGGCAAACCAGGTCAGCGCGGTGGAGGACGGACGGAAAAGGGTGCTGTTTACCGGGATGCCCGTGGAGAGCGTCGTTCTCTGGGACCTCACTGGCGACGGCCTGCGGGAGCTGTGCGCTGTGACGGCCTACGGGTCCGGGATGGTAGACCAGCGGTTGGTAGTATACGACTACGCCGCCGGAGAGGCGTATCTGCTCCGCAACCGGGGGATGTTTGACTACGAGCTGTCCCTGGAGGACGGACAGCTCCAGGTCATCAAGTACCGATACCCGGCAGGCTCGGAAATGGGACAGCCGCTGGCGGTGGGGCGTCTGGCCATCCAGGAGGGTGCCATTCTGCTGGAGGGTGAAACCCAATATAAGGCCCTGCGGATGGCGGACGAGGTCCCCGTCCTCACCGATGATCCCGATCTGGCCTTTCTGCTCATGCGGGAGCACGAGAGCTACCCCTATGAGGCCGACTCCCGCATGTACGCTTATCCCCTCCTGACCCAGGAGGGGGAGGGCTGCACCCTGGCGCTGGCCAAGGTGGCCGGCGGCCCCCACCCGGCGGGGCTGGGCAATCTGATGCTGGGCCTGTGGGACACTGCGGCCCGGGACTGGCGGGGCCCCGTCTATGAGGTGGGAGGCGACGACGGCCTGTTTTCCTCCTGGACGGCGGAGGACGGCTCCCTCCATGTCCTGTGCGCCAACACGGTCACCTACCAGGGGGAGGAGAGCTTCTGCGATGCGGCCCACTTCCGCTTTGACGGCAGAAGGCTGGAGGAGCTGAAGCGCTGGAAGGCCGACAGCCTGGAGGAAAATATCAAGCTGGTCCCCGCCCAGGGCGGGATGGATATCTATGTGGAAAATCCTCAGTTTTTCTTACAGCACTACAACCCAGAGTATAACGGCGTCCCTCTGCCCGACCAGTGGGTGTATGACCGCTTCGAGCCCGTTTCAGAATGAAAGGAGACCGCTATGAATAACAAAATGCCCCGCACCCCCTTCTCCACCCCCCTGTCCGGGTCGGCCAGGGAGACCGAGCTGCGGC
>CAJUSG010000023.1:0-16742 GCA_910589085.1 uncultured Oscillospiraceae bacterium
CCCGTATCATCACCGTCACCGACTCCATGCTGGAGGAGCTGGTGAACATGAAGCGGTAATCCCCTCTGAATTGATTCATTGATCCGGTCCGTCCCGGGGGGAGCTCCCCCCGGGACCGGGCAGACAAGAAAGGAAGGTTTGTCATGATCCAACTGACTAAGCGCAACGGCGAGAGGTTTTTGGTCAACCACAACCAAATCGAGAGCATTGAGATGATTCCCGAATCCAAAATCGTCATGATGAACCGGGATTACTTCATTGTCCGTGAGGACCCGGACACAATTATCAAGCGTATTACCGAGTACAACGCCAAGGTGCAGGATGTGCACCGTGCCCTGACCGTCGTGGACCGGCGCTGAGACCGAGAGGAAGGGGCGCGTTTGACAGGCGTTGCGCCTGCCCGCGGGGATGCGCGGCACCGACGCCTTTCAAATGCACCCTTAGAGAAATAAAAGACGCCCCCGGCGGGGGAGAGGAGTGGACTCGCAGTTATGAATATTACTTATATCATCGGTGTTGTCGCCGCCTTCGGCGTTATGGTCATCGGTATGATGCAGGGCGGTACGGATGGATTCCTGACCGTCAGCCAGATCGGCAACTTTGTGGACGGCGCCTCCGTGTTCATCACCATCGGCTGTACCTTCGCCGTGCTCATCGCCAGCTTCCCCATCCCGACCCTGACCGCCATCCCCAAGCACTTCGCCGTGCTGATGAATACCAAAAAGTATGACCCCATGGCCATCATCGAAAAGCTGGTGGAGCTGGCCCAGGTGGCCCGTAAAAACGGCCTGCTGGCCCTGGAGGAGATGGGCAACCAGGAGAGCGACCCCTTCTTTAAGCAGTGCATCATGCTGGTGGTGGACAACAACGACGCCGACCAGGCCAAAGAGATCATGATGAACGACATCGAGCAGTCCTCCGCCCGGCACGAGGACGCCGCGGGTATGTACGACAAGGCATCCTCCGTGGCCCCCGCCTTCGGTATGGTGGGTACGCTGGTGGGTCTGATTAACATGCTGAAGGGTATGGACATCGAGGCCGGCGGCGCCAGCACCATCGGCACCGCTATGGGCACCGCCCTGATTACCACCCTGTACGGCTGCGTGCTGGCCCATATGATCTTTGGCCCCATCGCTACCCAGCTGCGCCAGCGGGACGAGGAGGAGACCCTTTGCAAGCTGATTATCGTAGAGGGCATTATGTCGATCCAGTCGGGCGCGAACCCCAAGTTCCTGCGGGAGAAGCTGCTCACCTTCCTGGGACAGAAGCAGCGGGACGGCGGCGGCGACAAGAAAGGCAAGAAGGGCGGCGAATAAGCCGCTCCCCTGTGAATGAACTGAGGTGAAACCATGGCAAGCATTAAAAAGAAGAGCTCCGGCGGAGGCGGCGGCGCCAACTGGATGGATACCTACGGCGACATGGTGACACTGCTGCTGTGCTTCTTCGTTTTGCTCTATTCCATCTCCAGCATCGACCAGACCAAGTGGATGCTGGTGGTCCAGAGCTTTAACCGCAACGCGGTGGTTAATCCGGAGCAGACCGTTCCAGGCCCGACTGACGATCCGGATAATAAGACGGGCGGCAACGAGATGCCCGCTACAGACGATGTTGAGAAGGCGCTGGATACGCTGTATCAGTATCTGAAGCAGAATGTGGCCAGCGACAGCATCTCGGTCAGCCAGGGCGACGGCTATGTGTTTATCTCCTTCGCCGACGCGGTGTTCTTCGACGGCAACAGCTTTACCCTCAAGCCCGAGGGAAAGGCGGTGCTGGACCAGATTATTCCCGCCCTCACCGCGGCCTGCCCCTATGTCGACGAGCTGGAGGTGCTGGGCCACACCGCCCAGCAGTACGCAAATACCCCCAACCCCATTGAGAATGACCGCCGGCTGTCCTCAAACCGGGCGGATTCCGTGGTCATCTATTTGCAGGAGCGTATTCCCAGCGACGTCCTGGACCCCGGCCGGCTGGTGTCCACAGGCCACGGCCAATGGCGCAATGTGTCACCCAACGACACCGAGGCCCACCGGGCTAAAAACCGCCGAGTGGAAATGGTTGTTACCGGCAAGAATCTGGAGGATATGCTGTCTGACAGCTTGACGCAGTATTCAACAATGTATAAGACTGCCACTGACGGCACCACGACGGAGTGATGCCAGGCCCTCCCCGCGGGGGCAGACCGAGTTAAGCAGAATGAGGGAACGATATGGCCGAAGTTTTATCACAAAGTCAAATAGACGCCCTGCTGAACGCGGCCAGAAGCGGAGAACTGGACGTAGACAAGCCGGCGGAAAAGACAACGGAACAAAAATACCGAAAATACGACTTCTACAGTCCGCGTAAGTTCACCAAGGACCGGCTGAAGATGCTCAACAGTATCTTCGAGGGCTACGCCCGGGTCATTAACTCCAGAATCAACGCCCTGCTGCACACCACCTGCGAAATTGAGGTGGACAGCGTGGAGGAGCAGCGCTACTACGAATTTTCCAACGCCCTGACAGAGAGCGACGTGGTGGCCCTGGCCAAAATTGACCTGGAGGAGCTTCAGGAGGACACCCCCATCCTGGTCCATCTGGATACGCCGGTGGTGCTGTCCATGCTGGACCGCCTGATGGGCGGCGAGGGAGACCCGGACTCCACCCTGTCCAGCGACTACAACATGACCGACCTGGAGCTGAACATGTACGAGGACCTGATCCGGGATATGATCTCCGTTATGGGCGGCAGCTGGGAGAACTACATCACCCTCCACTTCGAGTATGTGCGCACCGAGGTGAATCCCACCCTGGTACAGCTCATCGGCTACGACGAGACCGTGGTGATCGTGGGCATCAATATCAAATTCCCCAACTGCAACGGCCGGCTGAGCCTGTGCCTGCCCGGCGTTATGCTGACCAATATCTTCAGCGAGATCAGCAAAAACAACACCCGCCGGACCACCGGAGAGGACAAGTCGGAGGAAATTTTCGATTCCCTGCGGGATTCTGAGCTGGAGATTGTGGCCGAGCTGGCCAGAACCCGCATCCTGCTCAGCGACCTGTACCACCTGAACATAGGAGACGTGGTGGATATCAAGCGCCCCAAGGACTCGCCCGTATTTTTGAACATCGGCGGGCGAAGATGGTTCGACGGGCGGATGGGCACCAGCAACAAGCAGGTGGCCGTGAAAATTGGAGAGACCTACATCAAAATGTAGGCTAAAAGGAGCGAATCTGGATGGAAGATATTATTTTTAGCCCGATGGTAATAGACGCCATCGGGGAGATCATGAACATCAGCTTGGGCTCCTCCGCCACCGCGGCCTCCAACATGCTGGACCACCGGGTGGACATCACAACGCCTCGGGTGAGCGTGATTAACGCGGAGGAGTTTACGCTGGGCAAGATCGAACCGGCGGTAGGCGTGGAGATCAAGTATGTCTGCGGCCTGGAGGGCAGCAACATCATGCTGCTCAAGCGCAGCGACGTGAAGGCCATTGTAGATATCCTGCTGTGCACCGAGACGCCGGATGAGGAGTTTGAGCTCAACGACCTGTCGATCAGCGCCGTCTGTGAGCTGATGAACCAGATGATGGGCTCGTCCTCCACCGCCCTGTCTGACCTGCTGGGCCGGATGGTCAATATCTCTACCCCCGAGTCCTTCGAGATGACTGACCTGGACAAGGTGAAGGAGGAGCACTTCCCGGTAACCCAGGGCCCCGTGGTGGTGGTCCGCTTCAACCTGACCATCGAAGGGGTGCTGGACAGCGAGTTCATGAACGTCATGTCGGTGGAGCTGGCCAAGGAGCTGGTGTCCGGCTTCGGCCTGGACCTGGACGACACAGGGGACTCGGAGCCTGCCCCCGCGCCGGCCCCGGCTCCCGCACCCGCCCCGGCGCCGGCCCCCGCCCCCTCCGGCGGCGGAGCCTCGCTGAGCCAGGAGGAGATCGAGAAGCTGATGGCCGGCGGAGCCCCGGCGGCTCCCGCACCTGCCGCCCCGGCGCCGGCCCCCGCGGCGGCCACGGCAGCCCCGCCCGCCGCTCCCCCCGGAATGCCCCCCATGCCTCCGGCGGGAGATCAGGGGGCCTACCCCGGCTACCCGCCCTATGGACAGTACCCCTACCCCTATCCGCCCTACCCCATGTACCCGCCTCAGCCCGCGCCCCCTCCGGAGCCCAAGGTCATCAATGCCCAGCCCCCACGTATGCGGGAGCTGGACGCCGAGTCCCAGCTGGGCGCGGAGCAGAAGCAGAATCTGGACTTGATTATGACCGTCCCGCTGGAGGTGGCGGTGGAAATCGGCCGGACCCGGCGGAAAATCCAGGATATCCTGTCCTTCTCCAAGGGCTCCCTGGTGGTGCTGGACAAGTTGGCCGGCGACCAGGTAGACCTGCTGGTCAATGGACAGTGTGTTGCCCGGGGCGACGTGGTGGTCATCGACGACAACTTTGGCATCCGGATCACCGAGATCCTGCAAAAGCCCGATATCAATGAGTTGGTTCGGGGCTGAGTGTGATTTCGTTATAGCTATATTATATTAAAATTGTAAAAAAGGATGGTAAACTATGGCTAAGATTCTTACGGTTGACGACGCTGCTTTTATGCGCAAGGTCATCAAGGATACCCTGAGCAAGGCTGGCTACACAGAAATCTATGAGGCCGAGGACGGCGCCATGGCGGTGGAGAAGTACAACGAGCTCAAGCCCGACCTGGTGCTGATGGATATCACCATGCCCAATATGGACGGCCTGGAGGCCCTGAAGGCAATCCGGGGCTCCGACCCCAACGCCAATGTGGTTATGTGCTCCGCCATGGGCCAGGAGACCATGGTCATCGACGCCATCCGCTCCGGCGCCAAGGACTTTATCGTCAAGCCCTTCAAGCCCGAGCGCGTGCTGAAGACCGTTACCTCCATCGTGGGCGAGCCCTGATATGCCACAGGCCCTTCTCTCCGCCTTCAGCCTGCTGGCCGCCATCCTTCTGGTGCTGGCGGGGGCCTATGTGTTTACCCGCTGGGCCAGCAGGAATCTGAATGGCGGATTGCTCACCGGCCGCAGCGGTGGCCGCATCCAGGTGCTGGACCGGGCCGTGTTGGGCCGGGATCAGGCGCTGCTGGTGGTCAGAGCCGGAGAGCGGTATCTGCTGCTGGGCAGCACTCCCTCGGGGGTCACGCTGCTGGCCGAGCTGACAAAGGAGGAGGGGGAGAACTGGAACCCGCCCGCTCCGAGGCCGGAGCAGAGAAGTCTGCCGGAGTTTTCTGACCTGCTGAGGCGGCTGAGAGAGAAAAAGTAAGAACGTGGTATGCCGGCCGATGAAACGAGGTGAGGAAGAGTGCCGACTGATGCGCTGATTAATGTAAACGGAGAGAGCGTTCAGACGCTGGAGATACTCTTCCTGACAACCATCATGATGATTCTGCCCTCGATGGTTGTCATGATGACCTCCTTCACCCGGTATATTGTGGTGTTCTCCTTCCTTCGCACCGCCATGGGCACCCAGCAGACTCCGCCCAATATGGTGCTGATCGGTATGGCGCTGATCCTGACCCTGTTCACCATGACCCCTACCCTGAACGCCGTCAACGAGGAGGCCTTTCAGCCCTATCAGGCGGAGGAGATCACCCAGGAGGAGTTTTTTGAACGGGCGCAGGAGCCGCTGAAGCGGTTCATGCTCTCCGAAACGCAAATCAGAACCGTGGAGCTGTACTGCAATATGTCGGGCACCCCGGTGCCCGCGACCGAGGAGGAGGCGCAGGATCTCTCCCTGGCGATTATAGTGCCCTCCTTTGTCACCACGGAGCTGAAGCGTGCCTTTGAGATCGGCTTCTTGCTGTACATCCCCTTCGTGCTCATCGATATGATCGTGGCCTCCACCCTGATGTCTATGGGTATGATTATGCTCCCACCCGCTATGATCTCCACTCCCTTTAAGCTACTGCTGTTTATCCTGCTGGACGGGTGGCAGCTGCTGTTCTCCTCACTGGCGAGCGGCTTCATGTAAGGAGGGAATATGGATACCAGTCAGATAACCACAATGCTGCGGGAGGGCATCTGGATTGTCCTCAAGCTGGGCGGGCCCATGCTGCTGCTCAGTATGGTGGTGGGCATACTCATCGCAATCTTTCAGGCGGTTACCCAGATCCATGAGCAGACCCTCGCTTTCATCATGAAGCTCTCGGTGGTCATCATTGTCCTTCTCGTGGGAGGGGGATGGATGATGGACACCCTGCTGGACTACACCAGGAGAGTTTTCGCGCTGATGGCTACTCGCTGAGAGGGGGATGGCTGTGGATTGGACCGCATTGACCCTGTTTCTGCTGATTACCGGCCGTATGACCGGCTGTGTGGCCTTTAATCCCATCTTTGGACGGCGGGGAATCCCGGCTATGGTTAAGGCGGGATTCATCCTGCTGCTGTCTGTATCTGTGTTCGCCATTACCCCGGTGCGGCTGGAGATGCCCTCCACGCTGCTGGGTTTGGTCCTGACCTTCCTGCTGGAGATGTTTCTGGGCTATGTGCTGGGCCTGGTCATCAGCCTGTTCTTCTATGTTCCGATGATGGCCGGCGCTGTGATCGACGCGCAGATGGGCATGTCCATGGGCGCCACCTATGACCCGGCGTCGGGCGCCCAGATTACCGTTACCTCTACGTTTCTCAACATACTGATGACAATGCTGTTCTTCGCGGCCAACGGACACCACACCCTGATCCGCATTTTTGCGGCGTCCGGACGGGTTGTCCCCTTTGGGGCGGTGGCCCTGGGGACGGACCTCTACGCCGCCGTCATTGAGCTGTTTATCAGCTGCACCATTCTGGGCGTCAAGCTGTGTATGCCGATTCTGGCGGCCGAGATGATGGGGCAGGTCGGAATGGGGATTTTAATGAAAGTTATCCCCCAGATCAATGTGTTTGTCATCAATATTGACCTGAAGGTTCTCATCGGAATGGGACTGCTCCTGCTTCTGCTCAGCCCCTTCAGCGAGTTCCTGCTGGATGTGGAGACCGAGATGCTCCTGAGCCTCCAGCGTGTGCTTCCCCTGATGTCGGGCCAGACATGACCCCGGAGGGAAACGGCTGACAAAGGGGGGATGAATCCATGGCCGGCGACTCCAAGACCGAAAAGGCGACACCAAAAAAGCGACGGGACGAACGAAAAAAAGGTAATGTCCTGATGAGCAAGGACGCCGTGGCCGTGGCCACCCTGATTGGCAGCCTGTTTATGGTTCAGATGATGGGCGGCGTGTTCATGGAGCAGATGGGCCAGGTGCTGAATACCTGCTTCGGCTATATCGCCAGCGGCACTGTGGAGACCCTCCCCGTGGAGCTTCCTGTGCTGCTCAAGCGGACCGCCCTGTCCTTCTTCGCTGTGGTCGGCCCCTTTTTGGGGGTGACTGCTTTGCTGGCCGTGGGTGTGACCTTCTACCAGACCAAGCTGCTGGTGACGACGGAGCCCCTGCGTCCCAAATTCAGCCGGCTCAGCCCCCTGCAGGGCTTTAAACGGCTGTTCTCCCTGCGCAGTGTGATTGAGGCAGTGAAGGGAATTTTAAAGATTACCATTCTGCTGGTCCTCATTTTTAACTACTTTAAAAAGGTTGCCCTGAGCTTTGCCCAATTTCTGGATATGGAGCTGGGGGAGTCCTGCGCGATCCTCTTTGAGGATATTATCAACCTGGTGCTCCAGATCGCGGTGGCCTTTGTCGCGCTGGCCTTCTTTGATTACCTGTATCAGTGGTGGGACTATGAGCGTCAGCTGAAAATGTCCAAACAGGAGATTAAAGAGGAGTATAAGCAGACCGAGGGCGACCCCCAGGTCAAGAGCAAGATTAAACAGATTCAACGCCAGAGGGCCCAGCAGCGTATGATGCAGCAGGTGCCCCAGGCGGATGTGGTCATCCGTAACCCGACCCACTTCGCTGTGGCCCTGCGCTATAAGCCGGACCTGGACAACGCGCCGGTGGTGCTGGCCAAGGGTGTGGATGAGCTGGCCCTGCGCATTGTCAAGGTGGCGGAGGAGCACCAGATTGCCACAGTGGAAAACGTGCCTCTGGCACATGCCCTTTACGACAGTACCGACCTGAACCGGGAGATTCCCCCGGAGCTCTACGGCGCGGTGGCCGAGGTTCTGGTCTACGTGCTGAAGCTGGACCAGGAGGTCCCATAAGCTGGAAAACAAGGCCCGTTCCGGGCGTAGTGATAACATTTCAGGAAAGGATGACACCATGCGGCGTATTTTTCAAAACAGCATAGCGCTTATGGTAGTGGTCATCGTCATGTTCCTGATTATCCCCCTGCCTGAGACCCTGCTTGACATTCTGATTATTACCAACATTTCCCTGTCTATCGTCATCCTGATGGTCACCATGACCATCTCCGAGGCGCTGGAGTTCTCTATTTTCCCCTCCCTGCTGCTGATTACCACCCTGTTCCGGCTGGGACTTAACGTGTCCACCACCCGGGCGATCCTGGGCTTTGACGGCGCCGGAGCCGGCGCTTCCCCCGGCACGCCGGTGATCCAGGTCTTTGGACAGCTGATTACCCAAGGAAATATTGTGCTGGGTATCATCATCTTCTTTATTATCGTGCTGGTGCAGTTTATCGTCATTACCAAGGGCGCCGAGCGCGTGGCCGAGGTGGCCGCCCGCTTCACCCTGGACGCTATGCCCGGCAAGCAGATGGCCATCGACGCCGACCTCAGCTCCGGCCTGATTAATGAGCAGCAGGCCCGGGAGCGCCGGTCCAAGATTCAGCGCGAGGCCGACTTCTACGGCGCTATGGACGGCGCGACCAAGATCGTCAAGGGCGACGCCACCATGTCGCTGATTATCACCGCCGTCAACCTCATCGGCGGCATCATCATCGGCAGTATGAACGGTGTGGGCGACCTGGGAACTGTGGCCCAGACCTACTCCATCGCCACCATCGGCGACGGTCTTGTGTCCCAGCTTCCCGCCCTGATGATCTCCACCGCCACCGGTATGATCGTCACCCGGTCGGTGTCTGAGGGCAGCCTGAACTCCGATGTGATCGAGCAGTTTGCCCGGCAGCCCCGGGCCATCCTCACCGCGGGCGCCGTGCTGATTATCCTGGGCATTATCCCGGGCACCCCCACGGTTCCCCTGCTGGTGGTGGGCGTGGGCCTGGTGGTGTTCGGCTACCTGATGAGCGGACGGCTGGAGCGGCAGGAGGCCGCGGAAATGGTTCAGCCCGAGGCGCCCGCTCAGGCCGACATGACCGCAGTGCCCAGCGAGACCGACTACTACAAGGATATCAATAATGTGTACGGGCTGCTTACCGTGGACCCCATTGAGATGGAGTTCGGCTACAGCCTGATTCCCCTGGTGGATGAGAGCAGCGGCGGCAAGCTGATCAGCCGCATTGTGATCTTCCGCCGGCAGTACGCCCAGGATATGGGCTTCGTCATCCCCTCCATCCGCCTCCACGACTCCTCCGCGTTGGGCACCAACCAGTATGTGGTGAAGATCAAGGGGGAGGAGGTGGCCCGGGGTGAGATTCTGGTGGATTACTACCTGGCCCTGGAGCCCGTCAGCCCCGGCGGGGAGATCGACGGCATCGAGACCGTCGAGCCCGCCTACGGCATCCCCTCCCGGTGGATTCTGCCCGAGAACAAGGAGATGGCGGAAATTTACGGCTATACCGTCATCGATCCCCTGTCCGTCATGCAGACCCACCTGTCTGAGGTGGTCCGGCGGCACGCCTATGAGCTGCTGGGACGGGCGGAGGTCATCCAGCTGGTGGAGAATTTGAAGAAATCCGCCCCGGAGCTGGTGGAGGAGGCCGTCCCCAATGTGCTGTCCTACGCCAATTTGGAGCGAATCCTCCGCAGCCTGCTGAAGGAGGGTGTCCCCGTACGGGATTTGGGCACCATCCTGGAGACGGCGGTGGACTCCCTGGCTACAACCAAGGATCTGGATATGGTTACCGAGAACATCCGGGTGGCCCTGAGCCGCACCATCACGCGCCGCTTCTGCGAGCACGGCCAGCTTCGGGTGGTTACCCTGGATGCCGAGGTGGAAAAGAGGGTTATCAGTTCCCTCAGCAAGAACGAGCAGGGGATTTATCTGGCCATGGGCCCCGACCTTATGCAGCAGATTGTCAACCAGCTGGCCGACTACCTGAGAAAATTCAACGACCTGTCCCAGACGCCCATTGTGCTCACCAGCCAGGTGATCCGTATCTACCTGAGCCGGATGCTGTCCCAGTTCTACCCAGGCGTCTATGTGCTCTCCTTTAATGAGATTACCAGCGACGTGCAGATTCAGTCGCTGGGGAACATCACCCTGGAAGCGGCGCCCAGCAGGCCGAATAGAAAGGCGGCCACGGTATGACCGGGCTGCTGGCTGCCGCCTCAGAGCGGAAGGGGAGAGGCTGGACCCAGGAGGAGCTGGACGCCATGCCGGCGGAGGAGCTCTTTCAGGTCTACAAGGAGACCGGCGACCAGAGCCTGAAATGGCCGCTGGTGATGCGCTATGTGGGGCTGGTAAAATCCATCGCCCTGCAGGTGCGGGGGGTGTACAGCAGCTTTGCCCAGGTGGATGACATCGTGAACGAGGGGCTGCTTACCCTGGCCGGGGCGGTAGACAAGTTTGACCCGAACAAGGGGATCAAATTTGAGACCTATGTGTCCAAGCGCATCCGGGGGGCGGTGATTGACCTGGCCCGGCGGCAGGACTGGGTGCCCCGCAGTGTGCGGCGGAAGGCCCGGGACATCGACCAGGCCAGCAGCGAGCTGTTCTCAGAGCTGGGCCGCTACCCCACGGACGGGGAGATGGCTGAGCGGCTGGGGGTCAGTCAGGACCAGTACCAGGAGGACCTGGCCAACTCCTCTATGTGCAATGTGCTGTCCCTGGACGCCCTTTTTGAGGACCGGGAGCAGACCGGCGGGGCGGAGGTGGCCGACGGTGCCTGCGAGAGCAGACCGGAGGACTCCATGCTCCGGCAGGAGATGCTGGAGATGCTGACACGGGCCATCGAGTCCCTGCGGGAGAACGAGCAGACGGTGATCTCCCTCTACTACCATAAAAATCTCAGCATGAAGGAAATTGCCCAGGTGATGGAGGTCAGCGAGCCGAGAATCTCTCAGCTCCACTCCCGGGCGATCCAGAAGCTGAAGCTGTATATGAACCAGTATATGACCGGCGGCAGGTGAGCTGTCGGGGCGAGAGGAGTTTTGCGCTATGATAAAGGGCTTTTACAACCTGACCTCCGGGATGCTGTCCCAGGGGCGCAGGATGGATGTGGTGGCCAACAATATGACCAACATCTCCACGGCGGGCTACAAGGCGGAGATGTACACCGACCGCACCTTTGACGAGGTGATGGTGTCCCGCATCGGCAACAAGATCAAGACCCCCTACCAGACTATGGAGGCCTATCAGAGCCACATTCTGGCCCCTGACCAGCTCTATACCGATTTTGGCCAGAGCTCCTTTGAGGAGACCAGGCTCCCCCTGGACTTCGCCATCCAGGGGGAGGGCTTCTTCGCCATCGACACCGGGGACGGCGTGGCCTATACCCGGGCCGGCTCCTTTACCCTGGACAACGAGGGCTATCTGTGCCTGTCTGAGCTGGGCCGGGTGCTGGACCGGGAGGGCAACCCCATTCAGCTGCCCACCGACCGGCTGGAGGCGGATAAGGAGGGCGGCCTCTTCACCGAGGGCGGGGAGTACCTGGGAACGCTGGGCGTATATATGTTTGAGGACAACAACGCCCTGGAGCGCACCCTCTATGGCCTGTTTACCGGCGAGGGCGCCCAGGTGAACGAGGATGTTGTGATCCATCACAAGTGGGTGGAGCGCTCCAACGTGAGTATGGTCAAGGAGATGGTCAAGATGATGACCACCCAGCGGGCCCTCCAGAGCGCGGCCCAGATGAGCAAGATATACGATCAGGTCATTACCAAGGCCGTCAACGATATCGGCAGGCTGTAAAAAGGGCGGCGACCCCTGAAAGAAAGGCGTGAGAGCTGAAATGAATATGTCCTTCTACACCGGCGCGGTAGGCGCCTACCAGCAAGAACAGCGCATGAATGTCCAGGCCAACAATATCGCCAATGTGAATAACTACGGCTACAAGGCGGAGCGGGCCACCTTCCATCACCTGATGTACGGCAATGTAAGGGGTATTGACGAGGAGCGGCTGCCCAGAGGCACCGGCACCAAGATGGTGAAGGCCAGCGTGGACTACGAGCCCGGCGGATACGCCGATACCGGACGCCTCTTCGACTTCGCCATCATGGGCAATGGCTTCTTTGCCCTGTATGATCTGGCCAGCGGGGAGATCAGCTTTACCCGGGACGGGGCCTTTATGATGGCCAGCTTTGAGATCCCCCCGGATGAGGACGCCGAGCCCGAGATCGACCCCGTTACCGGCGAGGAGATCCCGCCCGAGCCCGAGGTGGTATGGCGGCTTTCCGACAACGAGGGGCGCTGTGTGCTGGACCGGATGGGCAATTTCATTGTGGTCGATCCGCTGGACCGCCACGCCGACCTGGATATAGGGGTGTTCGACTACCGGATCTATGACGGTATGCTCCACGCCGACAGCGGCCGCTTCTCCCCCATAGACAAGAACGGCGACCTGTACCTGGGCACCGGCGAGGTGAAGCGGGGCGTGCTGGAGACCTCTAACGTGGACCTGGCCCAGGAGCTGGTGAAGGTGATTGAGTCCCAGCGGGCTTACAGCTACGCGCTGAGAATGGTTCAAACTTCGGATGAGATCGAGCAGACCATCAACGGGCTGCGCGGATAATAGGGAGGGAATTTTACAATGACCTTGAAAAGCTATGACCAGCTCTCCTCCCTGGAGATTGATACTCTGCGGGAGATCGGCAGCATCGGCACCGGCAATGCTGCCACGGCCCTGTCTCAGATGCTGGGCCGGGAGGTGCGCATCACCCTGCCTGAGGTGCGCATCATGGGCTACAACGAGGCGATTGAGTGGATTGGCGGGCCGGAGGCGGTAACCGCCGGCGTGCTGGTGAAGATGAGCGGCCAGATGAACGGCATCATGCTCTCGGTGCAGTCGCTGGAGTTTGTCAACCTGGTGATGTGCAGCATGTTCGAGACCCCTGTGGGCGACTATGAGGAGCTGGGCGACCTGGGTCAGTCCGCTATGGTGGAAATCGGAAATATTATGATCTCCACCTTTATCAACGCCCTGTCCGGCCTGGCCGGAATCGATGTGAACCTGACGGTGCCCGCCTTCGCGGTGGATATGCAGGGGGCCATTCTGGCGGTCCCCATGGCCGAGTATGGCGGTATGTCTGACTATTTGATGACCATTGGCGGTAATTTTGTGTGCGACGGCAAACAGGTTCCCTGCCACCTTCTGCTGTCCCCTGACCTGCGGTCTTTGAATTTCTTGTTGAGGAAGCTGGGCGTTTCCGATGAGTGACAGCAAACTTACGGTAGGGATTGCAGACATGAAAATGGCCCAGGGAAACGGTGTTCTGATTACCTACGCCTTGGGCTCCTGTATCGGCCTGTGCTTTCATGATCCACGGCTCCGGCTTGGCGCGCTGCTCCATATTATGCTGCCCCTGAATATGGAGGCCGGCCGAAAAAATCCGCTGAAATACGCGGACACCGGGATCCGGGAGACCTTGAAGCAGATGGAGGCCAAAGGGGCCTCCCGCAGCAGGATGACGGTGAAGATTGCCGGCGGCGCCAAGATGTTTGAGATCAGCGGCGGAAGCGGCCTGGGCAATATCGGCCAGCGCAATATTGAAAGCGTACACACCATCCTGCGCAACGAGGGCATCCGGCTTCTGGCGGAGGATGTGGGAGGCAAGGTGGCCCGTACCCTTCTCTTCGACGTGGCCAGCGGCCAGGGCTGTATCCGATCCTATGGCAAAAAGGACATAATTTTCTAACCTGGGGAACCCATGCGCGCGGGCGGCGCGATCCTAAATAGAGTAAGGAGTGTCAGAAATGGCGGAGCAATATAACAGCGGCATCCTGTTGGAGTCGGGCACCAATGAGATCGAGATCATGGAGTTTACCATTGACGGAAGCCTCTATGGCATCAACGTGGCCAAGGTGCGGGAAATCATCATGTCCGCGCCGGTGAAGATCATGCCCCACGCGCACCCGGCGGTGGAGGGTATCTTTAAGCCCAGAGATGTTGTCATTACCGTGGTGGATCTGCCCAAGTATCTGAGCGTGGACAAGGAGAAGGGCTCGAAAGACCTGTTTATCATCACCAACTTCAACAAGATGTATATCGCCTTCCGGGTACACACCGTGGTGGGGATCAGCCGAATCTCCTGGACTGACATTCATAAGCCGGACAAAACGGTGTCCGGCGGCTCTGAGGGCGTGGCTACCGGAATTGCCCAGTGCGGAAACGATCTGGTTACCATTCTGGATTTTGAGCGGATTGTGGCGGAGATTGCCCCTGAGACCACCATCCAGATGGATGAGATTGAACAGATGGGCCCCCGGGCACGCAGCGATGAGCCGATCTGGATCGCGGAGGACTCCATCCTGCTGTCCAAGATGATTGAGGACTGCCTGCACAAGGCGGGCTACGTCAATCTGCGGATGTTCCCCAACGGACAGGAGCTGTGGGAGGCCTTGAACGCCCTCCCCAAAGAGCGCAGGCTGTTTGACCAAGTGGCCCTGGTCATCACCGACATTGAGATGCCTCAGATGGACGGGCACCGGCTGACCAAGCTGATTAAGGACAGCCCCCGGTTTAACCCCATCCCCCTTATCATCTTCTCGTCCTTAATCAGCGAGGAGATGCGCATTAAGGGCCGGCAGCTGGGCGCAAATGAGCAGATGAGCAAGCCGGAGATCGGCCACCTGGTGGATGTTATGGACCACCTGCTGGCTGAAATTAAACAATAAGGGCGGTCTATGATGACAAACAGCAAATATATCGTTCGACAGCCGATCAAGGATTTGAAGAGCCGGATCATCGGCTACGAGATTCAGTACTATGGAGAGAACCAGGCCTATGCCTCGGAGGAGGGGAGCAGCGATTTTGCCGCTGCCGACACCATTTACAGCCTGCTGCTTCAGAATACCGATAAGGTGCTCAAAGGCTCGCTGAACTTTATGACCTTTACCACCACCCTGCTGATGAAGCAGACCCCTAAGCTCTTCGCCAACAGCGATCTGGTGATTCAGGTGGGGGAGGATGTTATTATTCACCCCCTGGCTATGCGGTTTTTGGAGCGGTACTCCAAGGACGGCTATCGTCTGGCGGTGAACGACTTCCAGTTCTCTCCCCGGTATTTTTCCATCATTGATAAGTTTGACTATATTAAAATCAATTTTCAGACGGTGGCCGACGCCAGCATCCGCAATATTGTAGAGCTGGCCCACAGCATGAATAAAAAGTGCATTGCCACCGGCATTGACACGGAGGACCTGTATCAGAAGGCCTTTATTATGGAGGCGGACCTGATGGAGGGCCGGTGGGTGGCCGAGAAGCTGTTTACCACCGTCCATTCCAGCAGCTTCCTCCAGAGCAACTTCTTCCGGCTGATGGTGGCCATCAACCGGGACGACCCCGATGTGGAGGAGATTGAACAGATCATCTCTATGGACGCCGTCCTCACATACAGCCTGCTGAAAATTGTCAACTCCGGCTATTTCGCCCTGCGCAACCGGGCCGCCGACGTCCATCAGGCCATTGTGGTGATGGGCCTGGGACAGCTGCGCCAGTGGATCTATCTGCTGGGCACCGGAAATGGGGAGGAGGGCCCGGATGCCAGCCAGGAGGAGTTCCTGAAGCTGTCCTTCATGCGGGCCAGCTTCTGCAGTGAGCTGGTCAAGATGGCCAAGAATATGCCGATCTCCCGCAACGACGCCTACCTGATGGGTATGTTCTCCACCCTGAACTACCTGATTGCCGCCCCGATGGAGGACATTTTGGCCGACCTGCCCATCTCCTCCGAGGTGAAGGAGGCCCTGCTGAACCACAGCGGACGGTGCGGCGTGCTCTATGATCTAGTGCTGAGCTATGAGCGGGCGGACTGGTCTACCATCGGCAGTATGGCTGAGACGCTGGAGATCCCGGTGAATCTGCTGACGAATACCTATTTCCAGTGTCTGGGAGAGGTAAACAGCATTTGGAAGCAGTTAATGGAGCCCGGAGAGGACACGCCTCCCGCCTGACAGATTTCATCATAATAACAGGACGTCCGGCCAGCGGCCGGACGTCCTGTTATTATATTAACGGTTGTGATGGGGGTGGTCCATAACCACCTTGCAGGCCCGGGTGAGCTGGGCGAAGATGGTGGAATTAAAACGGCCCTCGTAGACGGTGAGCATGGGGATGCGGTCCCGCTTGGGCAGGACCACGTACTTGGGAACCAGGTTGCTCAGGGTAAGGGCCATCACGTCCGCCTGACAGTGCTTGCAGGGGCACAGGCCGAACATCTTGATATACCGGGGCGCCTTTTCCTCGACCAAAATCTGCATCACATTGATATAGGCCAGGTCCTCATCCTCCGGAGGGGGTGTGGGGGCCGCCTCGGCTGCGGGCGGCACTGGGGCGGCGGGCTTTTCCTCCGCCGCGGGCTGGGGCGCGGGGGAGGGCTCGGGCTCCGGTGCGGGGGGCTCGTCAGCGGGAGCGCCCATGGAGGCCAGCATCTTCTCAATGTCGTCCTGGCTCATCTTGCCGCCGGAGGCAGGCTGGGGCGTGGGGGCAGGTTCGGGCTCCGGTGTGGGTGGCTCGTCGGCGGGAGCGCCCATGGAGGCCAGCATCTTCTCAATGTCGTCCTGGCTCATCTTGC
>CAJUSG010000023.1:16842-35843 GCA_910589085.1 uncultured Oscillospiraceae bacterium
CCGGTGTGGGTGGCTCGTCGGCGGGAGCGCCCATGGAGGCCAGCATCTTCTCAATATCGTCCTGACTCATCTTGCCGCCGGAGGCGGGCTTGTCCTCAACCACAGGTGTTTCCTCCTTAACAGGCGAATTTTCCGCAGGGGGCGGGGAGAGCTCCTCCTCCAGGGCCTGCTGGATTTGCTGCGCCAATGTGTCATCGTTGGCCTGAGCCACCTCCAGAATGGGGGGGAGGAGGGGCCGGCCGGAGGCCGCAGGAGCGGCCTCGGGAACGCCCTCGGCGGCCTCCTCAGCGGGAGGGGGGGCCGCCTCTCCGGGGGCGGTGAGTAGATTTAATACGTGGGCGGTCTTGTTGCCTTTGGCGCCCTTTTTGCCAGTAGCCATGACGGCTAATCTCCTTTCCGGTGTTTAGAATGGACCCCTCAGCGGATGGGCGGGGCCGTAAAGCTGCCGTACTCCCGGGTGATCTCGTTGAGGAGCAGGCGGAAGTCCCGGGCGACCTTGGAGCCCGGAGCGTAGGTGAGCACGCTCTCCCCGTGGGCGGGGGACTCAGCCACCGCCACGCCGGAGCGGATGCGGGCCTGGAACACCTTGGTGTCCAGCTGCCGGGCGATCTGCTCCGCCATGTCCAGCACATCCCGGTTCAGGATCAGGCGCAGATTAAACTTGTTGAGCAGGATGCCCAGCACCCGCAGGCGGGAGTTGTAGCACCGGCGGACGGTGTCGATGGTCTCGCGGATCTGGGAGACGCCCAGCAGGCTGAGAATCTCAGGGGCCATGGGGACCACAAGGCCGTCAGCCGCCACGTAGGCGTTTACCGTCAGCACGTTGAGGGCGGGCGGGGTGTCGATGATAATATAATCGTAGTCGTCCTCCACCTCAGACAGGCAGTTTTTCAGCAAAAACTCCCGGCCGGGCCGGTTGAACTCCAGCTCGGCGGCGGACAGCAGGATGTTGGAGGGCAGGACATCCCCGCAATCCGACGGGGTGATGACCTCGCGAATAGGGCGTGAGCCCTTGAGCACATCGTAGATTGTGGCGCAGTTTTCGATGTCCAGCCCCAGGCAGAAGCCCAGGCTGCCCTGGGGGTCCAGATCAACCCCCAGCACTCTGGCGCCCCGCTGGTGCAGGCCGTCCATCAGGGAACAGGCCGTGGTGGTTTTGCCCACGCCGCCCTTTTGATTTGTGATAGCAATAATAGCGGACAAATGATCTCCCCCTGAAAAACTTTCTCTCTGGAGCTATTAACTTAATCATACTACATGCCGATAAAAAAGTACAGAGTATTTTTGCGCACATTTGAAATAAACCAACGAGAATTTTAGATACAGGATGAAAGGAGCGAGTATTATGGCGTCTCTCAGCGGAGTAAGCGGCAGCAATTCTATGAGCAGCCTTATGAACAGCGCCAATACGATTACTGGCCTGGCCAGCGGCCTGGATACAGAAAGCATGATCGAAAATCTGGTCAAAAGCTACCAGACAAAGATCAGCGGCCTGAGCAAGGATGTTGCCAAGATTGAGTGGAAGCAGGATGCCTATCGCAGCATTATCAGTAAGATGGTGGGCTTTTCCGGCAAATATGCCTCCTATACCTCGGGAACAAACCTGACCTCCCCCAGCTTTTTTAACAGCGCCGTCAAGGTGGAGACCCTGGGCCTGTTCGCGGACCGGGTGTCCGCCAGCGGCAAGAGCAGCAGTGAGATCTCCCTGGACAGGGTGAGCCAGCTGGCCACCTCCGCCCAGTTCCGGACCTCCAGCAACCTGAAGGCCGGGGACGGAAGCGGCATCCTGGCCAACAAGGGCATCGACCTGGTGACCGGCACCACCGAGCTGGGCAAGCTGGACGGAAGCCTTGTGCTGAATTACGGCTCCAAGGCGGTCAGCATCGTGTTTGACGAGGTGGACGATGTAAAGACCATGGATGAGATCCGGACCAAGCTGGCCGAGGAGCAGGATATTTCTAAGGACGATGTGAGCAACGATCAGGTTCTGGCCAAGCTGATTGAGCGGAAGCTGGCCGACGAGAAGGTCAACCTCACCGGCGGCAGCACCGACACTGCCGATAACCGCATCGGGGTCGAGGTGAAGGACGGGAGCATCTCCTTTTATGATAAGAAGAAGGCGGGCAACTCCGTCTATATCTCCCAGGCCGGGGATCAGGTGGCTGCCGTGCTGGGGCTGGACCTGAAAAATGCCGATGAGGACAAGATCAGCTCCATCAAGCTCAACCCCAATATGATGACCCGGCTGACCTGGGACGAGAGAAACCCCAATTACCTGTCGGGCAAGACCATCAATCTGAGCCTAGACGGCACCTCCAAGCAGATTAAGCTGCCCACCATTGAGAAGGGCAAGCTGGTGGACGCCGACGGAAACCCCCTCAAGGACGCCGACGGCAATGATATCTCTGAGCTGAACGCCAAGAACTACACCACCGCCCTCAATGACGCGGTGCAGAAGGCCTTCAAGGGGAAGAAGATTGAGGTCACAAACGCCGACACCACAAACAAGACCCTCCAGCTGAATTTCAAGGTGCAGGAGGGCTCTGACCTGGTGATTAACACCGACGTGGGAGAGACCCTGGGGATTGGCCGCACAGCTACCAGCTATCTGAACACCAACAAGACCCTGGAGGACCTGCTGGGGAAGGACGCGCTGGGCAAGCTGGAGCCCGCGGTGAAGCTGGATAAGAACGGCAGGAAGATGACCGACTCCAAAGGCAACTATATCTTGGACAAGGACGAGAAGACCGGCGAGCTGAAATACGAGTTTAAGATCAACGACACGGTTGTGGGCAGATACACCAAGGACGCCAAGCTGTCTGACATTATGGCCGATATCAATGCCAATAAGGAGGCAGGCGTGTCGGTCAGCTACTCCCAGACTACCAAGAATTTCCTGTTTAAGTCGAAGGAGACCGGCCTGGAGAGCGAGATCAAGATCGGCGAGGGCCTGGCCGAGGCCATGTTCGGCACGGCCGAGGTCCCCGACCTAAGCAGCAGCAGCTTTGCCGAGTCCTATGGCGTTGATTGGCTGAACGATGGGGAAAGCCAGGAGTTTACCTTCGGGCTGCCTGGAAGCCTCAACACCAAGTTCAGCATCACAAAGGAGACCACCGTTGAGGACGTTGTCAACAATCTGAACGATTCGCTGATGGGGAGTACGCATACCTTTGCCTATAACAAGTATACCGGCCAGATTGAGGCAAAGGACAAGACAAGCGGCGCCACGACCGAGCTGAAAATAACGGATCCCTTTGGCGACGACGTCAAGTTTGACGAGAGTAAAGCCCCCTCCGTTGACTACACGCCGGGTCAGGACGCAAAGTTCACCATTACCGTCAACGGTGAGACCAAGGAGATGACCCGCAGCTCCAACAGCGTGAATATTGACGGGCTGACCATCACCATGAAGGACGTCTTCGACGGCGCGACGGATGCGGACGGCAAGCCCGCCGTGGACAGTACCGGCAAGGCGAAGAACTCGGTTACCTTCAAGACGACGACCGACTCGGACAAGATTGTGGATGCCGTTAAGGCCATGGTGACAGACTTCAACGCCATGATGACTGAGATCAAAAAGGCCTACGCCACCATGCCCTATCAGAAGTCCAACGGTTCCTTTACCGACTATGAGCCGCTGACCGAGGAGGAGCGGCAGGGTATGTCGGAGAGCGCCATCGAGCGCTACGAGGAGAAGGCCAAGCAGGGCATCCTCTTCGGTGACCGTAACCTGTCCACCCTCTATACCAAGATGCGCAACGCCTTCGCCGGCGAGAACGAGGCGGCCCTCCGGTCTATGGGCATCACCATTGATTTTTCCATGAGCGACGGCGCTGAGGCGATCGCTTTGGACGAGAGCAAGCTGCGCGCCGCCCTGGAGAGCGACCCCGATAAGGTGACCCGGGTGTTTACCGGCGAGCGGGGCGTGATGCAGACCATGAAGACCCAGCTGGACAACTACGCCAAGACCACTGGCGAGCCCAAGGGTATCCTGATCCAGCAGGCTGGCAGCCCCCTGAGCTCCCTGTCCCTGATGAACAACTCCTGGCAGAAGGAGATCGACAACCTGAACACCCAGATTGAGAAGTGGCAGGATAAGCTGACCAGCCAGGTGGACCGCTATACCCAGCAGTTCAGCCGGCTGGAGGTACTGATTAATCAGATGAATTCCCAGAGTGCCTCTCTGGCGGGGCTGATGGGCGGCGGCTAAGACCGCAAGAAAGGAATATTCCTATATGGACGCAAGAGGGTATCAGCAATATAAACAGCAGTCAATCAGCTCCATGACCCCCGGCGAGCTGCTGCTGCTGCTCTACGATGAACTGGTGAAGCGCAGCACGCTGGCCTCTATTGCCCTGGATAAGCAGGATTGGCCGGTGTTTGAGGGGGCGCTGGACCGGTGTACGGACATCATCAACTACCTGGATGAGACGCTGGACCGCCAGTATCCCATCAGCCAGGATTTGAGCCGGATGTATGACTACTTTACCTATGAGCTGAGCCGGATCAAAGCGGGCAGAAATAAAAAGGAACTGGACCGCCTGCGCCCCATGCTGGCCGACCTGCGGGACACCTTCCGCGCCGCAGAGAAGAACAGCGGCGGTCAGGAGCGCCAGCCATGACAAAGGGGGATTGGCTGGACCTGACCGTTCTGGAGCGTAAAAAGTACAACTTTCTGTCTGAGACCCTGGACCTGAGCCAGCAGATGGGAGAGGCCATGGACCGCAATGACCAGGTGTCCCTGCGGATGCTGGTGGCCATGCGTCAGGATCCGATCCTTGGCCTGGAGGAAGTGAAGCGGGCCATAGACATGAAGCTGGTAAGCCTGCTCCCGGAGGAGCGGGAGCGGGTGTCCGCCCTGGGCGGCGGGACCGGGGAGCCCCGGGAAGAGGAAGAGAGAGGCTATTTCAATCAGGCGGGCAGCGCCCGCCGCCTGCTGGAGCGGGTGGTGGAGCTGGACCGGCGCTTGAACCGCCGCATGGCGGGAGACGGCTCTTTTTACGCGAAAGAGGAATAGAAAATTCCCCCTGCGCGGCAGGGGGAATTTTTTCAAGATGCAAGGGGGAACTGGAGCCCTTATCAGAAGGGGGCGGAGACAGCCCAGAGTGGGCCGCCGCTGTGCCGGCTGGCGGAGAGCTCCTCCAGAATCAGGTCCAGCTCCCAGGTGGTAAGGCTGCGGTCGGAGCTGGCCGGATCGGCCACCAGAATGCTGCCGTCCAGAGTGACCCCCCGGAGCACAATGAAGTGGCCGCCATTGGTGAAGTGCCCCGGCCCCATCAGGGCCACCACCAGCTGCCCGGTGGCCAGCCGCCGGGAGATGTCGTCCTGATCCTCCAGGGAGAGAGATTCGCACACCAGCCCGAAATCCTCCGCCACGCCTTGGACAATCGTCCGGTAGGAGCCCTGACGTCTGGCCCAGTAGCCGTTGTCAACGCAGTGCTGCGACATCTGGACCGGGTCGATGGGGGTTCCCGTAAGGGTGGACACCACCATGGCCATGGCCGTGGGGCCGCAGCCGTAGCCGCTGATGGAGTCGGTGCCGTAGAGGCCCTCTGCCCAGAGGTCAGCGGTCTGATTGTAGTAGAACAGCTCCCGGGCTCCGCCGGTGAGGTACTCCTGGCTGTTCCGGCAGATAAGGGTTGTGATGGAGAAGCTGGCAATTGGACGGGGGGGCGGAGCGACCTCCTCGCTGTCCACCAGCTGGATGTCTTCGGCGGGCTCAGTCTCAGGGTCGGGCTCGAGCCTTGTCATCAGCTCCTCCCAGGAGTTCTGAAGCTGAACGGCGGCGTTGTCAGCCGCGATGGTGACGGCGGTGCTCAGGCGGCTCCAGATGTACTGATTGAACTCGGCCGCCCGCTGCAGGCCGGCCCGGACAGGGGCGGTGATGCGCTGGTAGAGCTCCGGGGACTGGTAGGAGCACACCACGAGCTCCACAGTACCGACACAGACCAGTGCCAGCAGAAGTATGGAGAGGGTATATTTCAGCCAACGGAAAGTCTTTTTAAAATTTTTCACGGTTTCCCCCAAAAAAATAAAAATAGCTCTTTTCAACTGAGACAAAAACGATTATACTACAAGTGACAGATTTTTTGAACTATAAATTTTATGGTTACCGCGCTTTGGCAGAACCCGGCGGCAGCCATATAGCCAAGGAGCCGCAATACCATGCCGGAAGTACGCTTGGAAAACGCGTCAAAACTATATAAGACGGAAGATAAGCGTAAGCAGTATGCCGTTAAAGACCTGAGCCTGACCATCGCTCAGGGGGAATTTGTTTTCCTGATTGGCAGCAGCGGCGCGGGAAAGAGCACCATGCTGAAGCTGATCGGAGGGGAGATTTCCCCGGACGAGGGCGCGGTTCTGCTGGATGACGTCAATATCGCCCGTTTTTTCGGCCCCTGGAAGGTGCGGCTGAACCGGACCTTCGGAATTGTGGGGCAGCAGACCCTCCTGATCCGGAAGCGGACCATCATGGAAAACCTGATGGTGGCCGCCCGGGCCAGCGGGATGCAGCGCAAGAGCAAGGCCGCGGCGGAGAAGGCGCTGGGGCTGGTGGGTCTGCCCAGGGTGGCCGAGTGCTACCCGGCCCAGCTGTCGATTGGCGAGGTTCGCCGGGTGGAGCTGGCCAGAGCCCTGATCAGCAGTCCGCCCTTTCTGCTGCTGGATGAGCTGACCGCCAACCTGGATGACGACACTATCTGGGACATTATGCACCTGCTCAACGAGCTGAACAGCCGGGGCACCACCATCGTTATGGCGACCCACGCCAGTCAGTTTGTGAACATCATGCGCCGGAGGGTGATAACCCTGGTGGACGGAAAGCTGTTTGGCGATGTGAAGAATGGCAAGTATGGAGATGTCGTATAAACTTAATTTACAGGAGTAAGGCGGTGTAGCAATGGAGCGAATCAGCAAACCGGGGCGCGGCGCCAACCAGCGCGGACATCCCGATTGATCCGTGGAGAGCGGGGCATACAAAATTGCAGGAATTCTGACGGAAGAGCAGGACTTTGACGTCAGAGAAAAATAGGAGGAGACTACATAATGAACTTCAAGAATATGTCCATCAAGAAAAGCCTGATCGTTGGCTTTGGAATTACAATTCTGATTTCTGCCATCATCATTATCGCATCGTTGGTTATGATGAGTATGCAGAAGAACGCCTACACGGATATCATCGACCACTATGTCGAGACCAATACCCTGATTGCCGAGTGCCGGATCAACTACAACATCGCCGCCCGCAACCTGCGCGACGTAGCCCTCTCGGGCAATCAGAACGGGCTGGCTAACGTTACCTCCAAGCTGAGCGAGCTTAGCAGCGACATTTCCGCAATGGAGGCCGCCTTCCCCAAGGATCTGGATGACCGCAGCCTGCTCAACAACTTTATCAGTACCTTAAATACCTGGACGGAAGAGGCCAAGGTGATTGCTGAGGTTGTAAAGACCGACAGAAACCGCGCGGCGGAGATGATCGTCAATGAGTGTACCCCGGCTCTGGATGCCGCCGCCGATGCCGGCACGGCTCTGGCCCAGGACCTGCAGACAAGACAGGGGAAGATTATTGACGAGCAGAACCTGACCTCCACCATCGGAATTGTTGTAATTATGGTGGTGATGGTTGTGGCCACTCTGGTCGTGCTGGCGATGGCTACCAAGATCATCAGGAGCATTGTGGAGCCCAGCACCCAGGTCCGGGGCGCTCTGGTGGGCTTCAGCCAGGGCAACCTGTCTGTTCCCGTCAACTACACCGGCAAGAATGAGCTGGGTGAGATGTGTGACGCCCTGCGCACCAGCCAGAAGGTGCTCAACAGCGTGATTCAGGACATCTCCGGCACCACCGGCCAGATGGCCAAGGGCAACTTCGACGTGGAGCTCACTGCTGTGTTCCCCGGCGACCTGGCCCCCATCCAGCAGAGCATCAACCAGTTTGTCCTGCGTATGAGCGAGACCATCGCCAATATCTCCCAGTCCGCCGACCAGGTGTCCGCCGGCTCCGACCAGGTGTCCAACAGCGCCCAGGCCCTGGCCCAGGGCGCCACCCAGCAGGCCAGCTCTGTGGAGGAGTTGTCCGCCACCATTACCGATATCTCCGAGAACGCCAAGCGTACCGCCGCCTCCGCCGAGCAGGCCGGCGAGTCTGTCCACGAGGCGGGCAACCAGATCGCTACCAGCGTGGAGTATGTCAAGCAGCTGAATGTGGCCATGGACAACATCTCCAATTCCTCCCAGGAGATCGGCAAGATTATCGCCACTATTGAGAACATCGCGTTCCAGACCAACATTCTGGCCCTGAACGCCGCCGTTGAGGCTGCCCGGGCCGGTTCTGCCGGCAAGGGCTTCGCTGTGGTGGCCGACGAGGTGCGCAATCTGGCTACCAAGTCTGACGAGGCCGCAAAGGCTACCAAGGACCTGATTGACGGCTCTATGAGCGCCGTGCGGGAGGGCACCGAGGCCGTGAGCAAGGTTACCTCCTCTCTGGAGCGGACCAACGAGCTGGCCAGCGGCGTCACCACCATGATGAGCACGGTGGTGGATGCCGTGGAGAGCCAGACCACCGCGATTATCCAGGTTACCGAGGGAATCGACCAGATTTCTGCCGTGGTCCAGACTAACTCCGCCACCAGTGAGGAGTGCGCCGCGGCCAGCGAGGAGCTGTCCTCCCAGGCCAACATCATGCACCAGCTGATGAGCGAGTTCAAGGTGAGCTCCAAGATCAGCGGCGGCTTTGGCGGCCCCTCCAGCTTTACCCCTGCCCCCGCCCCCGCGTCCAGCTGGAATGACAGCGAGGACGACGTGATGGGTTACGGCTCTGACAGCCCCTTCACCGGCGCCAAGTATTAAGAGAACATGGAATGAACGGGTCTGCGGGGTTGATCCGCAGTACAATATGGCGTCCCGGATTCGGGACGCCATATTGCCCGTTACCGTAGAGGCAGACCGCAGATAAGAGGTGAATCCAGATGTCAAAGAGAACGCCGCAGGACAGTGGCATGATTTACGCCCTGGATATCGGCACCCGCAGCATCATCGGAGTTGTGGGCCGGGTGGAGGACGAGCGTTTTCAGGTGCTCGCCATTGAGAAGGAGGAGCACGGAAAGCGGGCCATGCTGGATGGCCAGATTGAGGATATCGCCCAGGTGGCCAAGGTGGCCCGGCGGGTGACGGAACGGCTGGAGGAAAAGCTGGGCTGTACCCTGGAGCGGGTCTGCGTGGCCGCCGCCGGCCGCGCCCTGCGCACCGAGAAGGGCAGCTACACGATGGAGTTTCCGGAGGTCACCCGGATCACCAACGACATCATCGGCCGGCTGGAGAGCGGGGCTGTGTCAGAGGCGGAGTCCCTCCTCTCCCAGGGGCAGGACAGCCAGCGGCGGTTCTATCTGGTGGGCTATACGGTCTCGGGCTACCGGCTGGACCGCTATCCTATGACTACCCTGCGGGGACACAACGGCCAGCTGCTGGAGGCCGACGTTGTGGCCACATTTCTGCCCAGCGAGGTGGTTGAGAGCCTCTATGCTGTGACAGAGGCCTCCGGCCTGGAGGTGGCCAGCCTGACACTGGAGCCGATTGCCGCCCTGAACGCGGCGATCCCAGCCGACCTGCGCCTGCTGAATCTGGTGCTGGCCGACATTGGAGCGGGCACCTCAGACATCGCGGTGTGCCGGGACGGCGCTGTGGTGGGCTACACCATGGCGACCATCGCCGGTGACGAGGTGACCGAGGAGCTGATGCGCCGCTATCTGATCCCTTTCGCCACGGCGGAGCGGATGAAAACCCAACTGAACGAGAGCAAGGTTACCTACCGGGATGTGCTGGGATTGGAGCAGACCATCTCGGGTGCGCAGATCCGGGAGGTTGTCCAGGCACCTGCCAGGGCCCTGGCCCAGGAGATTGCCCAGCGGGTGGTGGCCCTCAACGGCACGGCGCCCTCCGCCCTGTTCCTGGCTGGCGGAGGCAGTAAGCTGGATGGACTGCTGGATCTGGTGGCCGAGGCGCTGGAGATGGATGAGAACCGAGTGGCTCTGGCGGGCAACAACTACGAGATCAGCGCCTTTTCGGACGAATATGAGCTGAACGACCCCGAGCTGGCCACCCCTCTGGGAATTGCGGTGTCCGCAGGCCTGGGACTCATCAGCGACAGCTACCGCATACTGCTCAACAATAAGCCCGCTAAGCTCTTCCGCAGCGGGACGCTGACGGTGCTGGAACTGCTGATGATGAACGGCTACACCAACGCCGATATGCTGGGCCGGACAGGGAAGAACCTCAGCGTTACAGTGGACGGCCAGCGGATGATCTTCCGGGGGCAGCCCGCCACCCCCTGCACCTTGCGGCTGAACGGGGCGGAGACCGCTCCCTCGGCCCTGGTATATGCCGGGGACAGCATTGAATTTACCCCGGCGGTGCCAGGGGCGTCAGCCCAGCGGACCTTGAAGGACCTGCTGGGGGCCGACTTTGCCGGGGTAGTCTCGGTGAACGGCCGGCTGGCGGATCTGGATACCCTGCTGTACACCGGCGACCAGATCTTTACCTCTCAACGGCCTGTCCGCCCCACGCCCAGCCCTCAGCCCATCAGGGAGGAGACAAAAGAGGCAGAGACCGCCAAAGCAGAGACGGCTCGGACGGACAGCCTGCCGGTGGAGCAATCCCAGCCCGCGCCGCCTCCGCCCAGAGCTGCCGCCACCCCCCCGGCGGAGACCGCTCCCAGCCGTCCTGCCGCGCCGCCTCAGGCGCCCCCCAAGCCGAGCCAGGGGAAATCCATTCAGGTACTGCTGAACGGTCAGACGCTGGTTCTCCCGGGCAAGGAGGAGGGAACCCCCTACTATGTGATGGACCTGCTGGAGCACTCAGGGATAGATTTTGACAATCTGGACCGGGGCGTTGAGCTGCAGGTCAATGGGACGGACTGCTCCTTTATGCAGGAGCTGCGCCCCAGAGATAACGTAGTGATTCGATATCTGGAGATGTAAATGGAGTGAATGAGCCTTGAAAAAAGAGAAGAAACCCAAAAAGGAAAAATCAGAGAAGGGCGGCAAGAAAAAGCTGCTTTTGATTCCTGTGATCCTGCTTTTGGTGGCGGCGATTGCCGCTGCCGCAGTGTTCTTTATCCTGCCCCGTTTCGGAATCAATCTGCTGGGAGGCGGAGATGAGAATGGGGACAGCAGCGAAGTGGGCGACCCTCTGCCCAAGAAGGGCCTGGAGGCCTATACCCTGGGTGAGGATGAGTTGGTTGACACCACGATTTCCCTGGATACCGTGCTGGAGGAGGGTGACGGAGAGCTGATTGCCAACCGGGGGCCCGGCAAAAACAAGACGATGCAGGATGAGCCCGGTGAGCAGAGTGAGCGCTACACCTACATCTATGAGCTGACCAGCCCCGCCGACGTGGTAAACCGCTATCTGGATATGGTGCTGGGCGGAGAACAGGGATTTACGCTGGTGGATGAGACGTATCTGGTGCTGGAGGAGCGGCCCGAGCTGGAGAACAGAGAGGGAGCGCTGATTTTGGCCCGCCCCTCGGTGCAGGAGGGCCATGTGTTCCAGATTGTGATCGGCTGGTCGGAGGCCAGCGGCAACCTGGCGGTCCGGGTGGCCGCGCCGGAGGGCGCCATCCATGAGCCTGAACCAGAGGACGATGGCGGCGTGTTTATCCCGCCGGAGCCGGCCGGCCTGGACGAACATTTGGAGCAGCTGATGTCGGTCCCGCCCTCCCGGCTGGGACTAGATGGCGCATCTATGGAGGAGTATGAGGTCTACGCTATGGTGGGCTTTGTCTCCGTGGACGGGATTGACTGCCGGCGGTTTACCATCTACTCCAGAGAAAATCCAGGTTCCATAGAGGGAATCTTCCTCATCAGCGGCGACCAGCAGCATTTCTATGAGCTGGACCCGGAGACCAATGTGGTCACCGAGCTGCGGGAGAGTGGGTCTGCCTCTTAAGAAATGACCGGCTGCTGCCGATAATCAAACTGGAACGACACCAATTTTGAGTGGAAGGGAGGGACGTTTATGGAAAGCGTTATGGGGATGCAGATGGCCCAGTTTCAGACCAACTACACCTATGCCCTGATGAAAATGTCCATGAACGACGCCGAGAGTCAGGCGGCGGCAATGATCGAAATGATGTCCGACGTGCCGGCACCCGCCCAGTACAACTTTGATGTGTGGGCGTGACACAATCGGATCGTTCCAAAAACCTGAAGCGGTGTGAGGCGCTGGCCTTGCACCGCTCTGCTTCTATAGGGAGGAGAAAATGGAGAAGCTGAAGGCACTTTTTGAGAGCTGGGACAGCCCTATGGTGCGGGCCTGTCTTCAGGGACATATGGGCCGCGTCCTGCCCCTTGGGCAGTCCAGCGCCCTGGCGTCGATTGGAGATTTTTGCTTTCTGGCGGGGGAGCCTTCGCCGGAGCTGGTGGAGCAGGCGGACGCACCTATCCTGGTCCCCGGGAGCGCCGGATGGGAGGAGGTGATCCGGGCGGTGCTGGGGGAGCGGGCCGCTCCATTCACCCGCTACGCCACCCGCCGGGAGCCGGAGAACCTCCGACAAGACAGGCTAATTCACTTTACAAGGTCTCTGCCGCAAGGATTTATTGTGCGGCCCATCGGGAGGGAGATGTACTTTACACTGATGGAGGAGGAGTGGGCCCGGGACCTGTGCGGCTGCTTTGCGGACGCCTCGGACTTTCTGGAGCGGGGGCTGGGGTTTGTGGTCACCCAGGGGGGAGGACTGCCGCTGGCAGGAGCGGCCTCCTACGCCGTCTGCGACGGGGCCATTGAGATTGAGATTGACACCCGACCGGATTTCCGCCGTCTGGGGCTGGCCACAGCCTGCGGTGGGAAGCTGATTCTGGAGTGCCTCCAGCGGGGGCTGTACCCCGGCTGGGACGCCCACGACCGCCGTTCTCTGGCATTGGCGGAGAAGCTGGGCTACCGCTTGGCCCACCCCTATACCGCCTATTGGGTGGAGGAAAAGGTGCGGTATAAACGGGACCCGGACATAAATTGAGGAGAAAAAGCCAAACTTCCACTTGACAGAAGGGGAAAACAGAGGTACAATCAATACACCCCCCTGGGGTGGGGTATTTATAACACCCAGAAAGTCAGGTGAAAAAATGGCAAAACAGAAATTTAACATTACAGGGATGACCTGCTCCGCCTGTTCGGCCCATGTGGAGAAGGCGGTGAACCGGCTGGAGGGGGTCAAAACCGCTTCGGTCAACCTGTTGGCCAACTCCATGACGGCGGAATTTGACGAAGGGGTCCTATCCGCTCAGGATATTATCCAGGCGGTAATACAGTCCGGATACGGGGCCTCCCTGCCTCAGAGCGCCGGGGACAAAGCAGCCGCCCCCAAGGAGGACGGCATGGCCCAGGAGCTGGCCGGGATGAAGCGCCGGATGGTCTGGTCCTTCGCCTTCCTCATCCCGCTGTTCTATATCTCCATGGGCCACATGATGGGCGCGCCTCTGCCCGCATTTCTGGTGGGTCACGAGAACGCGGTGGCCTTCGGGCTGACCCAGCTGCTCCTCACCCTGCCCATCATGTACCTCAACGATAAGTATTACAAGGTGGGATTTAAAACCCTCTGGAATCGGGCGCCCAACATGGACAGCCTCATTGCCGTGGGCTCCGCCGCCGCTGTGGTCTACGGCGTCTTCGCCATCTATCAGATGGGCTGGGGCCTGGGTCACGGGGACATGGAGCTGGTGGCCAAGTACCACATGGACCTGTATTTCGAGTCGGCAGGCATGATTCTCACCCTCATCACCCTGGGCAAATTTCTGGAGACCCGGTCCAAGGGCAAGACAGGGGAGGCCATCAGCCGCCTGATGGACCTGGCCCCCAAGACGGCCCACGTGGTCCGGGAGGGCGTGGAGACCGAGATCCCCGTGGAGGAGGTCCAGGTGGGGGACCGGGTGGTGGTCCGGCCCGGCCAATCCATCCCGGTGGACGGGGTGATTGTGGAGGGCCAGTCCGCCGTGGACGAGTCCGCCCTCACCGGCGAGTCCCTGCCTGTGGACAAGGGCCCCGGGGACAAAGTGGCCGCCGCATCCATCAACAAATCGGGCTCCTTCATCTTTGAGGCCAGCCGGGTGGGGGAGGACACCACCCTGGCCCAGATGATCCGTCTGGTGGAGGAGGCCTCTGCGTCCAAGGCCCCCATCGCCAAGCTGGCCGACAAGGTTTCCGGCATCTTTGTGCCGGTAGTCATGGGCATCGCCCTGATCGCCGCCGCCGCCTGGCTGATTACCGGACACTCCGCCACCCAGGCCCTCACCGCCGGCGTGGCCGTGTTAGTGATTTCCTGCCCCTGCGCCCTGGGGCTGGCCACCCCCGTGGCCATCATGGTGGGCACCGGAAAGGGGGCGGAGAACGGCATTTTAATCAAATCCGCCGAGGCCCTGGAGACCCTCCACACCATCGACACGGTGGTGCTGGACAAGACGGGCACCCTCACCCAGGGCAGGCCGGTGGTGACCGATATCCTGCCCGCTCCGGGAAACAGCGAGGAGGGGCTGCTCGCCACCGCTTTCTGCCTGGAGGGACCCTCTGAGCACCCCTTAGCCACCGCCATTGTGGAGGAGGCCGAGCGGCGCAACATTCCGGCCACATCGGTGGGCGGTTTTACGGCGGTCCACGGGCGGGGCGTTCGGGCCTCCATTGGCAGCAATATCTGCTTCGGCGGCAACCGGGCCATGGCGGAGGAGGCGGGCATCGATCCCGGTCCTCTGGCGGCGAGGGCGGAGGAATTGGCCGCCCAGGGCAAGACGCCTCTCTACTTTGGGGATGAAACGGACAAAAAATTACTGGGCGTCATCGCCGTGGCCGACACCCCCAAGCCGACCAGCAGGGATGCGGTGGCCGCATTCCGGGAGCTGGGGCTGGAGGTGGTCATGCTCACCGGCGACAACCGGCGCACCGCCGAGGCCATCGGCAGGGAGCTGGGGGTCACCTCCGTGCTGGCCGAGGTCCTGCCCCAGGACAAGGAGCGGAAGGTCGCCGCCCTCCAGGCCGAGGGCAAAAAGGTGGCCATGGTGGGGGACGGCATCAACGACGCCCCCGCTTTGGCCCGGGCCGAGGTAGGGCTGGCCATCGGGGCGGGCACCGACGTAGCCATCGAGAGCGCCGACATCGTGCTGATGAAGTCCGACCTGCTGGACGTGGCCGCCGCCGTGGAGTTGTCACGGGCCACCATCCGGAACATCAAGGAAAACCTGTTCTGGGCCTTTTTCTACAATTCCCTGGGCATTCCCCTGGCCGCCGGCGCGTTCTACTACGCCCTCCACTGGCAGCTCAACCCCATGTTTGCTGCCGCCGCCATGAGCCTCAGCTCGGTGACAGTAGTGACCAACGCCCTGCGCCTGCGCTTTTTCAAGAGTAAATTCCGGTCTGACACTCCGGCGGCCCCCGCCTGCGGCGGGACCTGCCCCCTGGAGTTGAAGGATAAACCAAATCAAGGAGGAAACAAAACCATGAATAAGACCATGAAAATTGAGGGCATGATGTGCGCCCACTGCACCGGCCGGGTGGAGAAGGCCCTGGCAGCCATCGACGGCGTGTCCGCCGTGGAGATGAGCCTGGAGGGTAAGTCCGCCACCCTGACCCTCAGCAAGGACGTGGATAACCAGGTCCTCACCGACGCCGTTACCCAGGCAGGTTACGAGGTGGTGTCCGTCCAGTGAAGGCCGATCCCGCCCAGGTCAACCGCCTGCTGAAAACCGCCCGGGGCCAGATCGACGGCATCCTCAAAATGGTGGAGGAGGACCGCTACTGCCTGGACATCTCCAGCCAGATCATGGCCGCACAGTCCATTTTGAAAAAGGCCAACCGGATGGTCCTGCGGGCCCACATGGACTGCTGCGTCCGGGAGGCCGCCGCCTCCGGCGACCCCGGTCCAAAACTGGAGGAGCTGGCCGCCCTGCTGGATAAGCTGGCAGAATAAATATGAAAAAGGGGGATTCCTGGATGAATCCCCCTTTTAATATTGCGAGTTGGACCGATTTTCCGGTTCAGCTACTGCTGGTTTGCTGTGGTCACATAAACTCGAATTAACTTCTTCACCTCTTCTTTGGTGTATGTCTCCTGCGCAGGATCATCGTCCACAATATTAAAGAGGTCATACGCCATTGCCTTTCTGGTTTCTGCCCGTTCAGAGTCGGTACTCATACGTTTGATCTCCTTTCTTTAAACTGATTCAAGTATAACATACAGCTGACACCCTATCAAGTTTTTTTTGAGGTTTCATAGATCCAAACGAAATTTCAGCAAAAAATAAGGCTCTATCTCCAAAACAGTGGCAATATTGAATACCAGATCCAAAGACGGGCCCCGTTCCATATTTGGGGCCTCAATTGCCGCCATGTGTTGGCGGCTGATTCCCAGCTTTTCGGCTAGTGCTTCCTGTGTATATCCCTTCTTGTTGCGGTAATATTTTACAGCGTAGGACAAATTTTCCATTCGCTTTGTGTTATCAAAACGCTGTTCCATACATACCACCGCCTTCTAGAATTATTTTACCCAAGCACAGCTCCATGATAAATAACTTTAAAAACGATATTGACGTATTTAAAACGACAATATATAATTGTCAACGAAATTACTTATCAAAAGGAGACGGCAGCTGGTGGAAGCCAAAGTAAGCTGGAAAATTGAGGATGAACTGATTAACGCTGTAATCACAGCGGCAGTGTGGTCGGAGGAACAGAAGCCGGGGACGTGGCAGAAGATGATCGAAGCGGTCAATCGAGGCGCCGCCGGGACGAAGGAGGGCACCGTCAATGCGTTTTTCTTTCGGGCCATGGTGGACCGCCTGCTGGAGGAGTTTCACGAATTGGACACATAAACCGCCCCCTTTCAGGAACACTAACCTGGAAGGGGGCGGTTTTTTGCAGGCAAAGTGGAAATACGCGGTGGCCGGAGGGCTGGCGGGGGTGGCCAACGGCTTTTTTGGCGGCGGCGGCGGGTCGGTGTTCGTGCCCCTGCTGACGGGCTACTGCAAGCTGGATCAGCGCAGGGCCTTCGCCACGTCGGTGGCGGTGATCCTGCCTCTGTGCGCCCTGTCGGCGGCGGTCTACCTGTTCCGGGACGGGCTGGACTTAATGGCCGCCCTGCCCTATCTGATCGGCGGGACAGCGGGCGGCTGGGCCGGCGGGAGATGGTTCAAAGGGGTGAAAATGCCCTGGCTCAAGCGGGCCTTCGGCCTGCTGCTGATCTATGGAGGGGTGAGGAGCTTCCTGTGAACGACTGGATACTGCCATTGGCGGTGGGCGCGGCCACAGGGGTGCTGTCCGGCTTCGGCGTGGGGGGCGGTACCCTGCTGCTGGTCTATATGACCGCCTTCGCCGGCGTGGAGCAGCGGCTGGCCCAAGGAATCAATTTGCTGTACTTTCTTCCTGCGGGGCTGATGGCCCTGCCCGCCCACGTGAAAAACGGCTATATCGAAAAGCCGGCGCTCCTCCCCGCCATCGGAGCGGGACTGGTCTGCGCGGCCCTGGCCGCCTGGGCCGCTGCCGCCATAGATGTGTCGCTGCTGAAAAAATGCTTCGGCGGATTTCTGGTGGCCGTGGGGATGATGGAGCTGTTCGGCGGAAAAAAGAAGTAGGCGGCCCCTGTGGGCCGCCCGCTCTCAAATCTGCGTGATATCGTAAGGCGTGGTTTGATAGACGTAGTAGTTCAGCCAGTTGGTGTAAAAGAGCTGTCCGGCGGAGCGCCAGCGGACAACGGGAGCCTGGGCGGGGTCGTCGCCGGGGAAATAGTGCTTTGGTATGTCAATGGGCAGGCCCCTGTCCACATCCCGGAAGTACTCCCGGGAGAGGGTGTCCGGGTCATATTCGGGGTGCCCGGTGATGAAGAACCGGCGGTTATCCTCGCTCTTGACGGCGAACACCCCCGCCTCCGGCGATACGGACAGCATCTCCAGCTCGGGTATTTTTCGGATATCCTCCTCGTGGTTCTCCGTGTGGCGGGAATGGGGGATGTAAAATACGTCGTCAAACCCCCGGAACAGAGGGGACTGCTTTTTCAGCGCGGTATGGGGGAAGACGCCAAAGAGCTTTTGGCTCAGGGAGTACTTGGGGATGCCGTAGTGGTAGAACAGCCCGGCCTGGGCTCCCCAGCAGACGTGGAGGGTGGAATGGACGTGGGTGGTGGTCCATTCCATAATTTTGCACAGCTCCGGCCAGTAGTCCACATCCGTAAAGTCGTAATTCTCCACCGGGGCGCCGGTGATAATCATGCCGTCGAATTTCCGGTCCCTGATTTTATCAAAGGTGGTATAAAAGGAGGACAGATGGCCGGCATCCGTATTTTGGGAGGTATGGCTGGCCATCTGGAGCAGCTCCACCTGGACCTGAAGTGGGGAATTGGACAGCTTGCGCAGAAGTTGAGTTTCGGTGACAATCTTGGTGGGCATGAGGTTCAGGATCAGCAGGTTGAGCGGGCGCATGTCCTGGTGGATTGCCCGGTACTCTGTCATGACAAAGATGTTTTCTCCCTCCAGCGTAGCTCTGGCCGGCAAAGAATCAGGAATCTTGATGGGCATAGGGGGTCCCTCCTGTTGTGTAGTTCCAATATATAAAGGTTATCACAGGAGCCGGTCTTCTGCAAGAGGAAATCCTGCGGCCAAATGTCCGCTATACAAGGACCTTTGGGGCGAAAACAGACGGATTTCCACCAAAAAAAGGGACTGGAGGAAAAAAATAAAAAAATTTGAAAAAAGCTATTGACAAAGAGCGGGGAGGGTGGTATTATGTCAAAGCTGTCCGCGAGGACGAGGTATCTGAGGCACTGAGACGAAGGCAGGAACAAAAAACTTTGAAAAAAGTCGAAAAAAGTTCTTGACAAAGGCTGGAAGGTGTGCTAAGATATGAAACCGTTGCGGCAGCAACAACCACCTGAGATCGAGTGTTGAGGGCCGAAAAAAGTTTTAAAGAAACTTAAAAAAAGCACTTGACAAGCGATAAAGAGTGTGGTAAGATAAAAGCCCGCCGCTGAGCGGTGTG
>CAJUSG010000024.1 GCA_910589085.1 uncultured Oscillospiraceae bacterium
GTCCCACCTGCGGCTCCTGCTCCGGCATGTACACCGCCAACTCCATGAACTGCCTCACCGAGGCCATCGGCATGGCTCTCGGGGGCAACGGCACCATCCCCGCCGTCCACTCCGCCCGGCTGCGGCTGGCCAAGCACGCCGGCATGAAGATCATGGAGCTGGTGGAGAAAAACATCCGCCCCCGGGATATCATGACCGAGGCCGCCTTCCACAACGCCGAGACCATCGACATGGCCCTGGGCTGCTCCACCAACACCATGCTCCACCTGCCCGCCATCGCCCACGAGTGCGGCATTGAGCTGTCCTTCGATATGGCAAATGAGATCAGCGACAAGACACCCAACCTGTGCCACCTGGCCCCCGCCGGCGACACCTATATGGAGGACCTGGACCGGGCCGGCGGCGTCTACGCCGTCATGGCCGAGCTGGCCAGGGCCGGGCTCCTCGACACCTCTCTGCCCACCTGCACCGGCAAAACCGTGGCGGAAAATCTGGAGGGCGTGGTCAACCGGAATCCTGAAATCATCCGCCCCATTGGCAATCCCTACTCCAAAACCGGCGGCATCGCCGTGCTGAAGGGCAACCTGGCCCCCGATGGCTGTGTGGTGAAGCAGTCCGCCGTGGCCCCCGAGATGATGGTCCACGAGGGCCCCGCCCGGGTGTTCAACTCCGAGGAGGAAGCGATCACCGCCATCTATGACGGCAAAATCGTGGCCGGCGACGTGGTGGTCATCCGCTACGAGGGCCCCAAGGGCGGCCCCGGTATGCGGGAGATGCTCAACCCCACCTCCGCCATCGCCGGCATGGGGCTGGATAAGGACGTGGCCCTCATCACCGACGGCCGGTTCTCCGGCGCCACCCGGGGGGCCTCCATCGGCCACGTCTCCCCGGAGGCCGCCTCCGGCGGTCCCATCGGCCTGGTGGAGGAGGGCGACCTCATCGCCATCGACATCCCCGCCCACACCATCCAGCTGAAGGTGTCCGGCGAGGAGCTGGAGGCCCGCCGGACCAAGTGGGTCTGCCCCGAGCCCAAGATCAAGACGGGCTATCTGGCCCGCTACGCCAAAATGGTCTCCTCTGCCGACAGGGGCGCGATTTTAGAGTAAACAGCAGAATGCGGAATGCCAGTAACGGCATTCCGCATTCATGTATTGTGCCCCTTTTCCCGATTACATCAGCACAATTTCACCGTACAGCAGCTTGGCGATGCACTGCCGTGACTCCTGCCGCAGGCGGAGCACCTCATCCCCGAAGGTGAGCTCCGTCCCCGGATAGGCGATGCCGCACTCCAGCCGTCCGTCGTTTTTCTCATTCAGCTCCAGCTTGATGTCCATCAGGTCGTCCTCCATCTGCCGCAGCTTCAGCTCAGACACCGACATCTTCATCCGCAGCTTTCCCAGCAGGCTGGCCTTTACCGGACTGTCCAGCTGTGCCTCCAGCTTTTCCATCTCGATCTCCAGATCTCTCAGCTCCTGGGACACAACCTCCCGCTCGAAGTTCGTGCAGGGCAGTCCCCCCAAAGCGATGGCCGTTTTGCACTCCGACTGGGAGCCTACCGACTGTGCGCTGACCAGCTTGGCGGCCCACACCCGGCCGCCCATGATGCAGCCCCGGCCGGAGCGCACCTGGACCTCGCCGTCGCAGTACACATTGCCGTTGATGATGCAGTCTGTCTGAAGGTTTTCCCGCACGTAGATGGTGGAATTTTCCACATACTTGGAAAAGACGCACCGCTGCGCCCGCACCACCGTGCTCCCATCGCCCAGAATCCCCTTGACCACCACAAGGTCGCCGCCGGCCTCCACCGAACAGCCCGCTTCTATGGCGCCATCCACATGGATGTTCCCCATGGCACGGACAGAGAAGCCGCTGAGCACGTCTCCGTGGACGTTGACGTCCCCCAGAAATGTGATATTTCCGGTGGAGAAGTCCACATTTCCGGGAATATCCATCACCGGCTTCACCTGGAAGCTGCGGCCGCTGAACTCCACATGACCGGCGATGGAGGCCAGCAGAGAGAGGCCGTCCTCACTGATCTCCGTGTTTTTGCCCTGGGGGAGGGGGACGGATTTTCCGCTCTTGGCCGGGACCTCCTGGTCCAGCACCGTCCGGCCCGGTTCGCCCTCGGTGGGCTTAATCAGCCGGCAGATCTCCTGGCCCTGCTTCACGTTGCGGATCAGATTCAGGGCGGTGTAGTCCACCTGATCGTACTCGTCCACCTCCAGGATACGCTCGATCACCCGGGGGAAGTTATCCACAATATTGCCGTTTTTCCCATCAAAGGCGGGCTTGCCTTTGGCAACCAGGAACAGGGTGAAATACCGCCTGTCATCCCGGGGCAGCCGGTCCACCAGCTTGGTGTCCACGCCATAGGAGATGCCCTGGGTAATCATGGCCTGATAGATCAGCTCACGGGTGAGCTCCGCGCCCTCGCCCACCGGGGGAAACACGATCATCCAGGCAAAGAGCTTGTCTGCGGAGAGGAAAAAGAAGGGCTTGGCCTCCAGAACCGGAGGCCCCTCCTGGGCCTCCTCCTTTTTCTTCTTGACCTGATCCTTGCCCCTGGCCTCCTTCATTCGGGCAAGGCACGCACCCTTTAAAATGGTCTGAAGCCGGTTTCGCTCCTTCAGCACCATCTCCTCGGGAAGCACTCCGTCCTCATCCAGGCAAATCCTGGGGGAGGGCAGATAGCCGTGCTCCTTCCGCCGCTGGTCATACAGGCGGTTGATGGGGTGCTCCGCAGGCAGCTCCAGCAGGGACTGATCCAAAATACCGGTCACCGGGGGCTCCGCGGTCTCCTCCGCCCAGGTCTGAGGAAGCTCCTCCTCCCCCTCGGCTGTCTTCTTGGGCTTGGGAGAAAACAGAAGGGATGTAATTTTTTCCTTGATTGACATCTTCTCAACGCCGCCCTTTCCAAATCATTTCATACCACTATTCTATTCAGCGGACACACAATTATCAACCGCCGTCCGGCCCTCGGGGCTACTCCGCCTCAATATCCATCATCAGCCCCACCCGGCGCTGATGGCGTCCCCCTTCGAAAGGGGTATTTAAAAAGACGTCGGTAATGCGCTCGGCCAGCATGGGTCCCACAATCCCCGCTCCCATGGCCAGCATGTTGGCATCGTTGTGGCGGCGGGTCATCTCGGCGGACAGCACGTCGCCGCACAGAGCGCAGCGGATGCCCTTCACCTTGTTGGCCGAGATGGAGATGCCAATGCCGGTGGTGCAGATAACGATGCCCGTCTCGCACCGCCCGTCCGCCACCGCCTGGGCGGCCGCCTTGCCGAAAAGGGGGTAGTCGCAGCTTTCGGCGCTGTCGGTGCCAAAGTCCTGGCAGGTGATGCCCTTGGCGGCCAGGTAGGCCTTAATATGCTCCTTCAGGGCGTAGCCGCCGTGGTCAGATGCGATGGCGATCATAGTATATCCTCCCATTCATCCGGCGGGCCGCGGCCCGCTCTTATAGTCTCCTCCATTGTATCCCCTTTTGAACAAATTTGCAAGAGGCCGGAAAATTTTCACCGCCCATGTATAACCATACCCGGGCCTGTCCAAAATAGGCTTTGGAGGTGGTTTTTTGAAAAACCAGAGCTTTTGGAGAAAGCTGGGCGACTTCGCCATGGGAAAGGGCTTTTACATAGTCCTGTTCCTGTGTGTCGCCACCATAGGAATTTCGGGCTATTATCTGCTTCAGACCGTTGTAAACGGCACCCGTACCGCCGCTCCGGTGGGGGCTGACGCCTCTGTGACCATTCCCGACCAGAGCGTGCCCCGGCCAACAGTTCCCGCTCCGTCCAGGCCGGCGGAGGAGACCCCCGCCAAGCCCCCTGTGTCCACACCCAGGCCCGCCGTCCAGCCGGACGACCCGGAGCCGGTGCGGGACACCACGCCGGAGCCTGACACCACACAGACTATGTCGGAGGTGTTCACCTGGCCGGTCCAGGGCTCGGTGCTCCGGGACTTCAGTGTGGAAACCCTGTCCCTTGACCCCACCCTGGGGGACTGGCGCACCCACGGCGGACTGGATATCGCCGCTGACCTGGGGATAAAGGTGATTGCCATCAGCGCCGGGACGGTGGAGCAGGTGTACACCGACGGCCTGATGGGCACCACAGTGGTGGTGGACCACGGCGGCGGCCTGTGCTCCTGGTACTGCAACCTAGAGGAGGACACCGCCGTCCAGGCGGGGGACACGGTGGAGATTGGGACGGTGCTGGGCTCTGTAGGGAGCAGCGCCATCGCCGAGGTGGGCGTTGAGCCCCATCTGCACCTGGAGACCATTTTAAACGGCCAGCCTGTGGACCCCCGGGATTACCTCGAATAAACAAGAGCCCTGTTCGCCGCGGCGAACAGGGCTCTTTTTACAGTCCGGAATCGGCCCGAAGGGGAACGGGGGCGGGGGCGTTCTCCTCGTCGGGGGTGTTCGGGTAGAGGCGGCGCAGCCTGGAGATACAGGCCGCGCTGGCGGGGATCAAAAACAGGTCGGCGCAGATCCAGGCGGCGGGGGAGGCGAAGCAGGCGGCGGTGTAGCCGAAGGCGGGGACCAGCCAGAGGCCCACCCCGGTGCGGGCGGCCATCTCCAGCACGCCGGCCAGGATGGCGAAGGGGCTGAAGCCCATGCCCTGAATGGAGAAGCGCACGATGTTCACCAGAGACAGCGGGAAGAAGAAGACGGTGCCGATGATGATATACCAGCTGGTCAGCTCCACCAGCAGGGCGTTGTCCAGCTCGGTGGGGTCCAGAAAGAGCATGGCGCACTGGGGGGCGAAGGCCGCCATGGCCCCCAGAGCCAGAACGGAGTATCCCAGCCCCAGCAGGGCGCAGGAGCGGATGCCCTTGCCCAGCCGGTCCAGCCGGCAGGCCCCCACATTCTGGCCGCAGTAGGTGGCCATTGTGGCGCCCATGGCGTCGAAGGGGCAGGCCAGCGGCTGATACACCTTGGTGCCCGCCGCTACCGCCGCCACATAGAGGCTGCCCAGGGCGTTTACCGAGGACTGGAGAATAATGGAGCCGATGGCGGTGATGGAGTATTGCAGGCCCATAGGAATCCCCATGGCGCACAGCACGCCGCAGGCGTGGAGGTCGGGCCGACGCTCCTCGCCCGTCATGCGCAGGATGGGGAAGCGCTTACGCATATAGAGCAGGCAGGCCAGGCCGGACACCCCCTGAGAGGCCACGGTGGCGACGGCCGCCCCCGCTACGCCGGCCTGGAAGTGCAGAATCAGGACCAGGTCCAGAACGATGTTCAGGAAGGAGGACAGGGCCAGGAAATACACCGGCGTTTTGCTGTCCCCCAGGGAGCGGATGACGCCGGCCAGCAGGTTGTACAGAAAGGTGGCGGGGATGCCCATGAAGATGACGAAAATATAGGCGTACGCGTCGTCAAAGATGTCCGCCGGGGTGAGCATAACCGTTAAAATCCGCCGGCAGAGCAGACCGGTGACCGCCGTGAGCACCAGGGAGAAGAGGATGGACAGCCAGGCGGCGTTGGCCACATAGCGGCGCATCTTGGCCGGCTCGTTGGCCCCCATCCTCTGGGCGACCGGGATGGCGAAGCCGTTGCACACCCCCATGCAGAAGCCGATGACAAAAAAGTTGACGGAGCCGGTGGAGCCCACCGCGGCCAGGGCGGCGGAGCCCAGCAGCTTGCCCACAATCATGGCGTCTACCATGTTGTAGAGCTGCTGAAACAGCATACCGAACAGCGTGGGCAGGGCAAAGGAGATTATCAGCCGCATGGGGCTGCCGGTGGTCAGGTCCTTGGTCATAGCGCTACCTTCCTTCTGGGAAATCTTCGACCTATTATAGCCACCGCGCCCCCATCTGCCTAGCGGCTTTTTGACGGTTTTTAACCCTTTGCTTCGATAAATTTTCATCAAAATACAGATGGGACATTTTTATGGGCAGTGCCCATATTCGCAAGGGTCATAGATGAATTTTGTTATAATTGAGGAAGAAGACGATAGAAGGGAGGTAAATCAAATGCCAAGCTATCCAACTAGGGATACAAATATCTGTGGGAATTGTATTCACTTCCGTCAGCATTATGTGAAATGGGGGATAGATTATTACCATCCTCTCCAATATGGGCATTGTACATTCCCTCGGACCAAAAAGCGGGAGGCCGGAGACACCTGTCCTCATTGGAAAGCCGTGCTGGAGGAGTAGAAAGCTGGGTTCCTCACGGGAAAAGCCCCTCTTTTCACAAGAGGGGCTTTGTCCTGTTTATGCGTTCTTCGCCATTCTCCGGCAGGCCAGGGAGGTGGCCAGGAAGTAACCTCCATAGACAATCAGCAGAACTCCGGCGGTGACGGCGGAGCTGGCCGCGCTGTCCACCCGTCCGGCGGTGGCGATAATCTCGTTGGCGGCCTTCATCCCCACCACCGAGTGGACCAGGGCCAACACCAGGGGCAGGAGGAAAGCCAGGGCCACCTGCTGGGTGGCGGAGCGGGCCACCTGCTTCTCCTCGGCCCCCAGGCGGCGCAGGACGGCGTACCGCCGGGTGTTGTCCGCCCCCTGGCTCAGCTGCTGGAGGGCGAGCACCGCGGCTGCGGCCAGCAGGAAGGTAAAGCCCAGGTACAGACCCAAAAACAGGACCAGGATCTTGCTGCCCATCATGTCCATATAGGTTTCCAGCCGGCTGTCAGCGTAGACTGACCGGGTGGTGTCCATGGGGGCGATGAGCTGGAAAATGGTCCGCTCGGTCTCCTCGGCGTTTTCGGCGTAGTTGGCGGACCAGCACTGGTTTTGAATCTCCAGCTTCTCCGCCACCGTGTCCTCCACAATCAGCCATCTCCAGTGGGACGCGCCGTTGATAGGGCTCTCCTCCACCGTCTGATACGCCCCGGGGGCAAGCGCAATGGCTGGCTGGCCCAGGAGGGCGAGCTGCCGGTTGTAGTCGGACAGGGCCAGCACCGCCTGCACCGCCTCACCTTCTTTCTGCCCAAAGCCGGTGATCTCCGGGTCGTTGCGGTACAGGAGGATGGACGCCTGGCCGCTGAGGCGGCTGTCCACGTCCACCCCGCCCTCCTGGAGCAGGGCCGGGAAGTCCAGCGGCTCCTCCCCCTCAACCGTGTTGTAGTAGTCCCACAGGGTGAGGTCCACCGGGGCCTCCCCGTCGGTGAGGGAGTTCAGGGTAAAGTTGAGGCCCATACAACTGGCCGTGATGCCGATGGCCAGCAGCAGAAGGATGCACACCACCGTCTGGGCCAGGTAGGTGGTGTGTACCTTGCTGAGCCACTGCCGCAGGGTGAAGACATTCAGGTTTTTAAAGTACAGCCCGGGCCGGTTCTGGACAAACTTCATCACAAAGCCGGACAGGGACCGGAAGATCAGCAGGGTGCCCAGAGTCCCCAGGCCCAGCATGGGGAAGCAGAGGAAGGGGACCGCCACCGCCACCGCCATGCCGAAGACCAGCAGGATGGCGTAGGCGGCAATCAGGCAGACCACGCCGAGAATCAGCTGGACCACCGCCGCCATCAGGGGCCGGGGCTTGAGGACCTCGTTTTTCCGCTCCCCGTGGATCAGGTCGATGAGCTTGGAGCGGGACACCTGCACCCCGCTGAGGGCCATGACCAGCAGGAAAATGATGCCGAAGTAGAGCACCGTCCTGCCCGCCGCCTGGGGGGAAAAGTTCAGGGCCAGCAGGGCGGACACATCCATCTGGAACAGGGACAGGGTGAGGGCGGACATGCCGAAGCTGGCTAGCACCCCCAGGACCAGCCCGGCGGCCAGGGAGATCAGGCCCACGATGCCCGTCTCCAGGAAGAGCAGGCGGGACACCTGCCCCTGGCTCAGGCCCAGCAGCAGATAGGTGCCCAACTCCCGCTTGCGCCGCCGCAGGAGAAAGCGGTTGGCGTAGAGAATGAGGCAGGCCAGCACCACCGCTACAAAGACGGAAAAGATGTCAATGATGGTCATAATCACGTCCACTATGGGGTTTTTGCTCTGGGACAGGTAGACAATGGCCCCCTGGCCCTCGATGGAGTTAAAGGTATAGAACAGGCACACGCCGAAGGTCAAGGTGAGGAGGTAGACGCCGTAGTCCCGAAAGGACCGGCGCACGTTGCGCAGGGCCAGCTTAGAGAACATCGGCCATCCCTCCCCCCATCTCGGTGACCACCCGGATGATTTTTTGGAAGAAGCTCTTCCGGCTGTCATTGCCCCGGTGGAGCTCCAGGAAGATTTGTCCGTCCTGGAGGAATACCACCCGGCGGCAACAGCTGGCGGTAAAGGCGTCGTGGGTGACCATCAGGATGGTAGTGCCCAGCTCCTGGTTCAGGGCGTCCAGCCGCCCCAGCAGCATGGAGGAGGCCTTGGAGTCCAGCGCCCCGGTAGGCTCGTCGGCCAGCACCAGGGCCGGGTGGGTCACCATGGCCCGGGCGGCGGCGCACCGCTGCTGCTGGCCCCCGGACATCTGGTAGGGGTACTTGTTCAGACAGTCGGCAATGCCCAGAAAGTCCGCCATCTCCCGCACCCGCCTGTCGATCTTCTGAGCGGGGGCCCGGATGATGGACAGGGACAGGGCGATGTTCTCATAGGCGGTGAGGGTATCCAGCAGGTTGCAGTCCTGAAAGATGAAGCCCAGCCGCTCCCGGCGGAACTTGGCCAGCTCTTTGCCCTTCAGGCGGGTCAGCTCCCTGCCGTCGATGACGATGGACCCGGCGGAGGGCCGGTCGATGGTGGACACGCAGTTCAGCAGGGTGGTCTTGCCCGAGCCGGAGGGGCCCATTACCCCCACAAACTCCCCCGCCTCCAGGGACAGGGACACGCCGTCCAGCGCCCGGGTGAGGGACCCGCCCTTTCCGTAGACCTTTTTCAGGTCGGTTACCGTTAAAATTTCTGCCATAGTGATTCTCCTTTATGAAAATAACATCTTATTTGATCTGTATCGCGGCGAAGGGGGCCGGCTGTACGGCGGTCCCGGCCATCGGCCCGGTTCGGGCGGACATCTCCTGGGTATAGGCCGCCAGCAAGGCCAGCAGCAGGGCGAGCACACACAGCCCGGTTTTGATTTTTTCTGTCATAGCACATCGGCTCCTCTCGTTTAACTGTATTAGATCATACCATACAGTTTGGAAAAATACACTAAAGGAACCATGAGGATTTCATTAAGAACTTATTAAGGTTTCCTTGCTCCGCCAGGGCGTGGAGGCCCCTGTCAGGCGGTGGCGGCCACGGCTTTCCGGGCCGGACTGACAGGGTGAACCATAAAAGCTCTCTTTTCGTCCGTCGGAGTGTTGACAAACCCGTCGGAATCTGTTACAATTCGGTTACAAAGCTGTAACTACTTTGATATACTGATGAGGAAAGGAAGTTTCCATATGTCTTATTTTCAGCGTGCCCTCCGTGGGGCGGCAGCCGCCGGCATAGTGTTCAGCCTGTGTGTGTCGGGCGCCGCCGCCGCCAGCGTGGGGGTAGGCACTGTCAACGGCGACGGCCTGCGCCTGCGGGCCGAGTCCAATACCTCCTCCTCCATTCTGGGCCGCGCCTACACCGGCGACCATGTGATCGTCTTGGAGGACGCCAAGGACGGCTGGTATAAGGTCAACTACGAGTGCGTGGAGGGCTATATGTCCGCCGAGTACCTGAATGTATCCGACAAGGCGGACGGAGACCTAGGCTACGGCAAGGTGGAGGCCGACGGCAGTGTGCTGAATATGCGCTCCGGCCCGGGCACCAGCTACGACCGCACCAAGAAGATTCCCGACGGCACGGTGGTCAAGCTGGTGGGCATGGATTCCGGCTGGTTCAAGATTGAGTATAAGGACACCCAGGGCTACGTCTCCAGCGACTACATCGCCATCTGCGCCGAGAAGGCGGACAGCCCGGCCGCCGCCCAATATGAGACTCCCCAGGCCCGGGGGCAGAACTCCACCGGCGTCTGGGGCAACGGGGTCTCCACCACCACGGGTCTCCAGGTCGTGGAGTACGGCAAGTCCTTTTTGGGCGCCCCCTATGTCTACGGCGGAAACGGCCCCGACTGCTTCGACTGCTCCGGCTTCACCAAGTATGTGTACAGCCACTTTGGATACAGCATCAACCGCACCGCCAGCAATCAGATGAAGAACGGCGTTGCCGTCTCCAGCGACCAGCTCCAGGCCGGCGACCTGATTTTCTTCCGCAACCCGGGCGACAACAAGCCGGCCAGCCATGTGGGCATCTACATTGCGGACGGAAAGTTTGTCCACGCCTCCAGCGACCGGTATGTTGTGGAGATCGATACCCTCTACTCCTCCTATAACAGCCGTACATATGTGGGGGCCCGCCGGCTGCTCTGACCAGAATAAAAACAGACCGCGCTGAGGAAGGCAGCTTCCAAAGCGCGGTCTTTATTTGACCCCTCAGCGGGGTATTTCTCTGACAGGCAAGGCAGTTCAAAGGACCCCAGCTCTCTATGGCGCCGGAGTCCCTGCCGTCTCCCGCCCCATGAGGTCCGCCACCGTAATATGATCCAGGTAGCCGCGGATCACCCGGTCCAGCCCCTGCCACATGGACAGGGTCGGGCAGACCTCCGCCCTGGGACAGGCGGCCTCCGGTTCCATACAGGCCACCGGGGCCAGTGACTCCTCGGTCAGCCGCAGAATCGCGCCTACGGTGTACTCCTCCGGCGCTCTGGTCAGCCGGTAGCCGCCCCCCTTCCCCCGGAGACCGCTTAAAAAACCGGCCTTGACCAGCAGCTTGATGATGCTCTCCAGATATTTTTCCGATATCTCCTGCCGCTGGGCAATTACCTTCAGCGGGATGAGACCGGCGCTCTGATGCTCCGCCAGGTCGATCATCACCCGCAGCGCATAGCGGCCCTTTGTAGAAACCAGCATGTCCTGTCCTCCTTTTGCATAGAGCTATTATACAGCAGGGCAAATGGGGACGCAACCAAAAGATAGGCCGCCCTTGACAAAGCCGGAGCGCGGGCCTATAATCCTGATAACCAATATGAAAGGTTGGTATTTAAGATGGCCAAGATTTATACCTCCGCCGACCAGCTCATCGGCGGCACCCCGCTGCTGGAGCTGACCCATATTGAGGCGCGGGAGGGGCTGCAGGCCCGTATTCTGGCCAAGCTGGAGTATCTCAACCCCGCGGGCAGCGTCAAGGACCGGGTCGCCCTGGCCATGATTGACGACGGAGAGGCCCGGGGGCTGCTGAAGCCCGGCTCGGTCATCATCGAGCCCACCTCCGGAAACACCGGCATCGGGCTGGCCTCGGTGGCCGCCGCCCGGGGCTACCGGATCATCATCGTCATGCCGGAGACCATGAGCATAGAGCGCCGCCAGATCATGGAGGCCTACGGCGCGGAGTTGGTGCTCACCCCCGGAGACCAGGGCATGGCGGGGGCCATCGCCAAAGCGGAGGAGCTGGCCCGGGAGCTCCCCGGCAGCTTTATCCCCGGCCAGTTCGTCAATCCGGCCAATCCGGCGGCCCACCGGGCCTCCACCGGGCCGGAAATCTGGGCGGACACCGGCGGTAAAATCGATATTTTTGTGGCCGGTGTGGGCACCGGCGGCACCCTCACCGGGGTGGGCGAGTTTTTGAAGGCGCAAAACCCGGCGATACAGGTGGCGGCGGTAGAGCCTGCCGCCTCTCCCCTCCTGAGCAGGGGGATATCCGGGCCCCACGGCCTGCAGGGCATCGGCGCGAACTTTGTGCCCGAGGTGCTGAACACCCATATCTATGACGAGATCATCCCCGTGGAAGACGGCGATGCCTTCGCCGCCGGAAGGCTGGTGGGCCGGGCGGAGGGCATCCTGGTGGGTATCTCCTCGGGGGCGGCGGTCTGGGCGGCCATTTCCCTGGCCAGGAGGCCGGAGAACCGGGGCAAAACCATTGTGGCTCTGCTGCCTGACACCGGTGACCGGTATCTCTCGACAGCGCTGTTTACCAACTGAAATCTCATGAAAGAAGGCGGCCGGTGTCTACCGGCCGCCTTCCTTGTGGGCTTCCACGGTCAGCAGGATGGCCAAAACCGCACCCCCGCCCGCCGCCAGGGCGGCGGCGTCACCCCGGGAACCGCCGCAGGCCCGGAGGTAGAGGGTGATGGGCATCCACCGGATCACCGGAGCCAGGGGGGGTATAAGCAGAGACAGGTCCAGCAGCACCGGGGAGAGGAGCAGTCCCGCCGCAGGGATAAAGGGCAGCAGGGCTGGCAGGGCGCTCCACAGGGGGCGGCATTGGGCCAGAGCCAGGGCGGCCGCCCCCCAGAACAGCAGGTAAGGGACCAGGGCCAGGATACAGGGGAGGGGCCGGTCCACCGCCAGCAGGGCCAGCGCTCCGACGCACAGGGCGGGAATCAGCGCCCCCGTCAGCCGGGGCAGCAGGAGCGCGAGCCGCCCCCGCAGGGGGATCAGCCGCCGGGCAAAGGGGGTCTCCATCCACCGGCCCAGGTCCATGGCGGCCAGCAGCGCCCAGACCAGCAGCAGAACCGCCGTCAGACCGGCCAGCAGATTTGAGATCCCGCTGTCCGCCAGGGCCAGGGGGTCCAGCGCCCCGCCCCCTGCCGTCTCCAGCGTTACCAGCACCCGCTCCTGGTCCAGCAGCACCTCCCGCAGCCGGGGGCGTATGTCTGAAAGGTCCTCGCTGTCCGCGATGCCGCTGTCCAGCAGATAGCGCTCCGCCATCCCCGGGGCGATGCACTCGGCCACACAGGCGGTTATCGTCTCCCGGGTCAGGGGGTAGACGGTGGAGCCGGGGCCCACCAGCAGGGTGAACAGGCCGGTGGTGTCCAACTCCTCCAGCCGCTCCTCAAAGTCCTCCGGCAGCACGAGGGCGCAGTCCCAGCGCCCCGCCGCCACCTGACGCTCCGCCTGGTCCGGCTCGGCCGCGTGGAAGGTGACCGCCAGACCGCTCCGGGCCTCCAGCCGCCGCCAGAAGGCATCGCCCCCCTCCTCCGGCAGGACCACCCCCACCTGAACGGGGGCGGCGGCCTCCTGAGCGGGCAGAAAATGGGCCGTTCCAAAGGTAATCAGGGGCAGGAGCAGGGGCACGGCCCAGGTCTGCCAGCGGAACAGCCGGGCCCTCAGGCCGCTCTTGAGACAGGTTAGAAAAAAGCTCACAGCGCCACCTCCTGACGGTCCACCCGGCGGCGGTACAGCTCCAGCGCCAGGGCGGCCATCCCCAGTCCGGACAGAAGGGGGCAGACCCAGGCGGAGACGGGGAGGCCAAAGCCCATGGGCCAGGCGGCCAGCCGGGCCAGCCAGGTCACCGGCGACAGCCAGATCAGCTCCTGCGCCGGAGCGGGCAGAAGGACAGGCGGTACAATCCCGCCCGCCAGGGCCAGCGACAGCACAGACACCCCGAAGGAGGCCATCCCGCAGCCTGCGGCGTCCTCTGCGGCCAGACAGCACAGGGAGCAGAACACCGAGCAAAAGGCCGCCATCAGCACCGTACTGCCCAGCAGCGCCAGCGGATCCCCCTCCCCTGTCAGCAGCAGGGCGGGGTAGAGCAGGAGCACAAGGGCTGCCATTCCCGCAGCCACACCGCTGAAATAGCCCGCCCCGACGCCCCGGCCCACCCCCCGCAGCCGGCGCTGAAACCGGAGCCAGCCGCCGCTGTACAGCGGGGCAAACAGCGCGGCGGCGGACAGGGCAAAGGCGGACAGCAGCGTCAGGGTGTAGTGGAGGGGGACCGGCAGCGTCCCGGTGGCCGTCACCTCCCGGGTTTGAAACATGCTGGTCCGCTCCAAGGCCAGGCTGATATACCGCAGATTGATGTCAACCACCACCTGGTCCCGGGTGAGGCCAGGGGGCGGCGCCCCCTCATACAGCTCCAGGACGGCGTATACCCCGCTTTGAAAGGCGGACAGAATATCGCAGGCGCTCTGTCCCACCCACAGCAGCAGCAGGGACTCCAGAGGCCTGTCCCCGGCCACGATGAGCCGCAGGTCCGGGTTCTCCCCCCACATGACCCCCTGGATAAAGTTCTCCGGCAGGGCCAGCACCGCCGTAACCCGCCCCGCCTCCAGCGCCGCCAGGGCCTCTTCCTCCTCCATGGCGGCAATCTGGCAGTACTGGGCGATGTCCTCCATCCCTCCCATGTACTCCTCCAGCAGGCGGGGTGTGTCGTCCCCCGGGGGTGCGGTGACCGCCAGGGTGACGCCGGCGAAATTTACCCCCTGAGAGAGGAGAAAATTGGCCGCCTGTCCCGCCGCCAGGGGCAGGAGAAGACACAAAAGGGCAAGCCCTGCCAGCAGCCACCGCTGCCGGCAGAGCCTACCCCAGGCCAGAATCAAATATTGCTCAAAAAATCTCATGGAATTTAATCAATACAGCAGCTCGGCCAGCAGCTCCGGAGGCAGACGGTCCACAAACATCTGCCGGGTGCTGTCCAGCCAGCTCTCGGCGCTGGTCTGGAGCTCATTGGCCAGGGCCATCAGCTCCAGACTGTCCATCTGTGTAATCAGCCTGGGGGATGTGACCGCCATACGGTCCCCTTCATAGGGCCCCATATGGTAGTCCATGGCCAGAGAAACCAGCTCCATCCCCATGAGCTTGACGGAGATATCCTTCAGATTCAGAGTTACGAAATCCGCTCCGGCGGTCACACTGCCCTCCATATCCAGGGAGCCGGCGCCGGGCATACTCAGCGACCAGCTGAGGGCGCCCCCCTTGGGCTCGTAGCGGAGCTCAGAGGACAGCTGCACCATCCCCACCCGCAGAGTGGTCTTGTCGGTATAGGCGCCGTCCCGGCAGCCGTGGTCGCCGGTGGATTTCAGGGTGATCTTTTGGCCGTCCACCTCCACCCGCAGGCTCAGGTCGTCCACATACTGCTGGCCGCCGCCCAGCTCCAGCTCCGCCTTCACCGTTCTGCCCCGGAGCCGGTCCTCATACCGGATCATGGACACACAGCCGCCGCTGACATACATGTCCAGCTGCACATCGCCCAGGCCATCAACGGCCTCCTGCAGCAGATCGCCCAGCTGGCCGTAGAGGTCCAGCTCCTCCAGGGCCTCCATATAGGTGTCAATCTCGGACTGAGATGCGCCGAAGGCCCTCAAAAGCTCACCGTGGCGCCGCAGGTCGTTCACCATCTCCAAGGTGTCCGTCATGGCGTCCGCATAGTCCTCCAGAGCCTCCTGGGGAACCGTCACCCGGTAGACCCGGGCGTCTGTGCTCTGGCCATTGACGCTGACGGTCTCCTTGCCCTTCTTCTCCACCCGGACAGCCTCCCACAGGTCGTGGTTGGCCTCCTTAACCGCCTTTTCCAGCTCCTGTTCCGCACCGGAATCGGGGAATAAGGGCTCCATGATATCAAAGAGGTTGAAGCTGAGGTCCTCCGAATCCTCCTCGCCCATGGCCTTCAGATCGGCACCCAGGGTCTCGGTATTCACGCCGTAGAACCTTCCGCCGGTGAACTGGGGGGAGGCAAAATAGAGCTCGTCATCCTCCGCGGCCATCTGGAGGCTGAGGATGTCCTCCTCATCCCAGAAGGCGGCCAGCTCAAAGTCCAGCCTTCTATCCTCGAAATTCAGGCCGTCGCTCATGCGCAGGCCCAGTCCCTCCAGGGCGGACAGCTGAGAGCCGGTAAACTGGTCGTTGATATGGGTCAGCCGCAGGGAGAACTGCTGGCTGTAGGAGCGGTCCAGCACCAGCCCGCTCAGGTCGGGCAGGTCCAGCGCCTTCTCGGCCTGGGTGTAGGCGGCAAAGGTCCCGTCGATGGCCTTTCCCAGCTGCTTTCTGGGGTCGGCGAATATGCCGCTCACCGCCATCACCAGCAGCGCAATGACCGCCACGGCGGCAATGATACCCCCCGCGATCAGGCCGGTCTTCCTCCTGCCTCCGCCCGCAGGCCCCTCCCAGGCGGGCGGAGGGGCGCCGTATGGGGCCGTCCCCTGGGGCAGGCCGGTGTCCTGGCCGGGGTTGGTGGACGCGCCGCAGTGGGGACAGAATCTGGCGTCGTCCCGAATGCTGCTGCCGCAATTTCTGCAAATCATCTCTGTAATCCTCCCATTTCCTTATCATTCAGGCGGCCGTGATTCTCCCCATCAAGGGGCCGCCAGTCTGCCGTCCTCCAGCCGGAGGACGGCTCCGCACAGCCGCTCCAGCTCCTCCTGCCGGTGGCTGCACCACACCAGGCTGCCCCCTCCGGCCAGAAAGCCCTCCAGCCACTCCAGCAGCCGGGGGATGTAGTCCCGGTCCAGGCCGGCGGTGGCCTCGTCCATCAGAAGCAGCCGCGGCCGGGCCAGCAGGGCCAGGGCGATGCTTACCCGCTGGGACATCCCCCCGGACAGGGCCCCGATGGGCTTGGCCAGCAGGGGCTCCAGCCCCAGCAGCTCCAAGACCCAGCCGGGCAGCGGGCCGGACAGGGCACAGGCGCTCTGCCACAGCTTCAGCTGCTGTCCCACCGTCAGCTCCCGGGCCAGCTCCGCGCTCTGGGGGACATAGCCCAGCGTGCTGCGCAGAAACCTCCGGTCGCCCAAAACGCTCCTGCCCTCGAAGAGGATCTCTCCCCCGTCCGGCCGCTCAATCTGGGCCATGAGCCGCAGAAGGGTGGACTTGCCCGAGCCGTTGCTGCCCGCCAGGCCCAGGCACTGCCCCGGAGGCAGGACAAAGCTGACCGGCGACAGCACCTGCCGCCCGCCGTAGCTCTTGCACAGCTGACGCACCTCCAGCACGGTCCGCTCCCCCTTTCATTCATATGCCGGTATATTGCTGTAATACCCCAGGGTTTTATTCACAAATCAACGGGCCTCCCCGGTCTGCCGGCCTTTCGGCTCCGGGGAAAATCCAATGTCGATGGCCCCCGTGGGGCAGACCGGCCGGCAGGCCCCACAGCGGATGCATTCGCCGCCGTCCAGCCCCTTGGTCACCTCCACCGCCATCGGACAGACCCGCTCACACCGTCCGCAGCCCACGCACTTATCCGTGTCCAGAGAGAGCCGGTAGAAGCTGAAGCGGTTAAACAGGGCGTAAAAGGCGCCCAGCGGGCAGAGATAACGGCAGAAGGGGCGGTGGATCACCGCGGCGGCGGCCAGCACAGCGGCCAGCACCAGCGCCTTCCACCGGAACAGCCATCCGGCCAGGCCCCGAAGGACCGGATCGGCCAGCAGCAGGGGGATTCCCCCCTCCAGCGTTCCGGCGGGACAGAGGTACTGGCAGAAATAGGGAGACCCCACCCCTGTCCCGGCTGCCGCCAGGACGGGAAGGAGAATCGTCAGCAGCAGCACCCCGTACTTGAGATACCGGGCGGGCCGGTCTATTCTCCTGGGGACCGCCGCCTTGGGAACCGGGAGCTTATGGAGCAGGTCCTGCACCAGCCCGAAGGGGCACAGCAGACCGCAGACCGCACGGCCCAGCACCACGCCGAACAGCATCAGCAGCCCCAGCACATAGAAGGGAAAGTGGCTCTTCACGCCCCCCAGCGCCGTCTGAAGCGCGCCGATGGGGCAGGCCCCCAGAGCCCCCGGGCAGGAGTAGCAGTTGAGGACGGGGACGCACACCGCTTTTGTGCCGCCGGTAAAGATTTTCCCCTTTTGAAAGCCCAGGGCGTAGCCGTTGAACGCCGCCGCGGCCACCAGCTGCACAATCCGCTGGGCGGAAATTATCCGATTCCGATGCACTCCAGACATATTTTTACCGCCTTCCCCAGTACCTCCAGCTGCTCCTGCCGGGCCAGGCCGATGCCGATAAAGGCAAGGGCCAGCGCCAGGGCGGCCGCCCGCAGAAGCAGCTTGTTACGCGCCCTCAAGGCTGATCTCATCCTTTCCGGCCCCCTTCAGCACCTGATTCACCGCCGTCAGAAGGGTTTCGGACAGGTCCCTCTGTCCGCCGATGATGGCGTCCCCCGCCAGATTCCCCTCGGCGTCCGCCAGGACCGTGGTGGGGGTGTACATCAGATTGCCGCAGAGCGCCCCCAGGTCTCCGTCCCCCGAGATCAGGGTTACCCCCTGAAACTCCGCCGTGCTCATCACCTCCCGCACCAGCTCCTCACTGCCGAAGCCGTCCAGACAGACGGTAATCACCTGCACATTGTCCGGCAGAGCCCGGGCAAAGGCGGCCAGGTCGGGCATCTCGGCGATACAGGGGGGACAGGTCAGGGCCCAGAAATTGACGATTGTTACATCCCTGGCCTGGATATCCTCCTGAGTAAAGGTTTTGCCGTCCAGCGTTCCGGCGGTAAAGGACTTCAGACTGCCCAGGGCGGCGGCGGTCCCCTCCTCCTGGGAGATATCGGTCTCCTGGGTGCTGCCGGCCGGCTCCTCGCCGGGGCCGCCGGAGCTGTGTCCGCAGGCCGCCAGCAGGCTCAGGGCCAGGGCCGCGGCCAGCAGGGCGGAACATAGTCTTTTCATAGGGTAACCTTCCTTTCTTCATTTGCCGGGGAGCGTACCGCAGCGGCGGAGTATCTCCCCGTAATGCTCCCGCATATGGGGGTACAGACAGCCGCTGCAGTCCTTGCGTCCGTCCGGGAGGACCGCAAAGCTCCCGCCGCACCCCTCTCCCAGGGGATAGAGGGGGCAATAGCAGAACAGGCAGTTGAAATTCTCCGGGTCCGCCCCCGGGTGACAGGGGAAATACTCACATTCCCGGTGAGAGAAAAACATGTATTTTTGATCCATCCCAGACCGCCCTCCCGGAAAAATACGCACTTTAATATTCCGGCGCGCCGGTGGAATTTCGCCGGTGCTCAGCTCAGATCAATCCACGGACAAACTGAGAGATCGTCTGATAGTCCACAGCCAGATTCAGGTTCTGTCCGTCGTCGTACCCGCCTGTAATCAGGCCGATCAGCTCTCCGTACATATCCAGCAGCGCCCCGCCGCTGCTGCCGTGGGACACGGGCGCGGTAAACTGGATCATAGAGACCATCTCCAGCTGCCGAAAGCCTGAGATGATGCCGTCCGAGACGGAGTTGAACAGGCCCAGCGGGCTCCCGATGGCTACCACCTTCTGGCCCCTGACCAGCTTCTTCTCTCCCCTTGAGATGGGAACCGGCGTTCTGCGCTTCTGCATACGCAGAATGGCCAGATCATAGTCCTGGTGGTACTTGATCAGCTCGTTGGTGTAAAATATATCGGTCTCCTCCTCCAGAAGGATGCCGTAATAGTGTCCCCCGCTGACCACATGCATATTGGTCAGTACATAGCCCTTGTCGCTGATGATGACCCCCGAGCCGGTTTTAAAGCACCGGTCGTCCCGGTCGAACACCTTCAGCATCACCACCGAGGAGGCAAACCTGGCCAGCTCCTCAAATTCCAGCTGCTGCCGGGTCTCTGCCCGTCCGGCGGGAGCCCTGGGGGGAACCGTCACGGCCGGATGCTCCCTGGGCGGCAGGGTTACGGTGGGATTTGCTCTGGGTGGACTCGGGGCGGCAGGACTGGCCGCCCGGGAGGGCGGGGATGCGGCGGACCTGTGCCGCTCAGGCCGCTGGATGCGGTCCATGGAGATGACCACCCTCCCGTCTCCGGAGGGCTCCTCTCCGCCGCAAGGAGGTGTCTCCCCCTCGACGCGCAGGGACAGGCTCAGCAGCTCCGGGTCCGTCACCCCGGCGTCCCCCTCCGGACTGATGTGAAGCACATCGCAGCCCAGCAGAAACAGCAGGTATAAAAACAGGTACTCCGTCAGCTTGAGCTGTCCCCCACAGGCAAACTTGGGAAAACGGTTCATCTTGGCGGTCTCGGTGAAGAGCCGGGGAAAGTATGTATCCATCCAGTACAGGATTTTTACCGCGAAATTTCTGACAATGGCCTCTTCGCTGCGCCCCCGGACGCGCTGAAACAGCTCCAGGATCCTCTCAAAGCCGGTCTCCAGAGCGTTCTGCCAGATTCCGTTCTGAAAGGAAAAGGGGAATGTGGCCCGGCCGTCCCGGTACAGGGCCACATATTTGCTCACCTCCTGGGCGGAGGGCTGGGGCTTCAGGGCCGGCACGAATACGCAGCCGGACTGTCCCCTGTCCGCCCAGGACCGCAGCCGCCGGACAGCGGCCTCGCAGTTTTGGCCGCCGGCGTATCGGATGAAGCAGGTCTCCTTGGTGAAATTGGAGTACCTGCCATTCAGCAGCATAAATTCCTCCAGTGGGCTGCCGGCGGGGGTCCTGAGTGCCGTATGAAACCGCTGGTTATTCATAACGCAACGCTCCCTTACAACTGTCCTTTAAAGTTTATCCGGCCGTCCTGCGGCTCCGGTTCGTTTTTGATTCCGTATATCCGGGCCAGCCGGAGCACCCGGTCCGCCCAGCGGAAATGGGTGTTGTACTCGTTCATCCGGGTGGCCTCCGCGCTGGACGACACCAGCCGGGGGCTGTCCGGGTCCCAGTTCAGGATCCGGCAGGCATCCTGGTAGTCGGCGGCGGAGACCCTCAGACAGTCGTTCACCACGGGGATCTGGTTGGGATGGATCACCGTCTTTCCCACAAAGCCGCACAGCAGGTCCAGCTCCGTCTCTCTGCGCAGGCCGGCCTCCCAGCCGGCTCCGGCGTAGTACTCCCAGACGGGGCCCGAGACCACATACCGGGGGGCGAAGGTGGTTACAATATCGGTCAGCAGGCCGGCCACCGGCCGAATGTCGTAGATGGTGCTGTCCACAGGCCGCCGCAGGCCAAAGGCGTGGGAGAGGTCGTTTCCTCCCACCCGGATGTTCAGAATCTGGTCCCCGACCTCCTCCAGCCGGTCCCTTACCTCCTCCAGACCGGCGGCTCTCCGGCTCAGGCCGACCATGGAGGGAGATTCCAGAATGGGCATATAGAGGAAGCCGGCTCGGATGCGCCGGATTGCCGCGATGTATTCGCCGCAGTTTTCAACAAAGAACTTCGGCAGAATAAAGCCGGTCAGCAGTCCGGAGAAACGGGCGGAGAGACCGGCGAGCTTTTCCATCTGCTGCGGAGACCGTACCCGGACGAAAATCAGGGGCAGATAGAAGGCCCGCTCCCTCCGGGCGGCGTCAATCTGCTCCAGGGTGCGGCAGAGCGTCCGCTCCGCCGCATCCACCTCGTCGTCCCGCACGGTGTCCTCCAGGCAGAAGGCCAGCGAGAAGGGCCGGGCAAACCGCTCGTTTTTCAGCCCGTCCACAATGCTGTCATGACCATTCGCGGGACAATACATCAGCGCCCCTACGTCGTAGCCGGTTGGTTTTTTATCCATGATCTTGAAAGCCTCTCCCTTTCCGTAATTCCAAAAACGGTCTTCCCCGCCAGTCATCAGGGGTAAAGATAATCTGATTATAGCATAAACAGCGGGCATTTGAAACAGGCAATATTGTGTCAAGCATAAAATTTCGGAAATTGATTTCTTGTATTATTTTGTTGAAACTGTCCGGGATATGTGGTATAGTATTGCACAAGGCCCACAGACACAACGGCGGAGAGGGACTTTGAGCATTATGTTTCAACAGGCTGCTTTGGAAAAACTGGATAATTATTTTGCCCCTCTCGCGGACCGGCCCGGGAAATCCGTTTATTTCTACCGGTTTGCTGGGAGCTCGCCGGAGGTGACCGCCTTTCTTCAGCGGTACTATGAGGCCGCCCGGCGCGGCGGCGTGATTATTGACGGCAGACTCCCCAATCCGGATGCCGGCCAGCTGGCCTATTTTTCCGAGATGATGGGGATGGACTTCCGGATGGACAGGGCCTTTCTGTCCCAGCGGCTGTCCAAATGGCTGCCCCGCATGTCCGCCGCCCAGAGGGACGCGGTGACCGCGGCAATTTTTTCCACCCTGGAGGACATGCTCCGTCAGGGCAAAAACGAGAACATGCTCCGGAACGCATATATCAAATACATGTGCTGGCTTTACTATAAGTTTGAGCGCATTTTGAATCAGCTGGGCGCCCAGTCCCCCCCGAAAATTCTGTATGACGGCGCAGTGAGCCACTACGAGCTACAGCTTTTTGTTGTGCTGTCCCGGGCGGGCGCCGATCTGGTCATGCTGGAGAGGGGCGGGGATCAGGGCTACCTCCAACTGGACCCGGATTCCGCCTGGTCACGGCTCTACCGGTGGGACGGGTTGGCCCCCTTCCCGCCTCATTTCAGCCTGAAATGGCTTCAGGAGGAGCTCACCCGTGCGGTAAACCGCCAGCGGCTGTATGGTACGCCGCCGGAGCTGGAGCCCTGCACCAACGCCTGGATGAAGAAGCCGGAGCTGGCTCAGGTGCTCACCGGTGCTCAGGCCCGGGGCGGCGACGGGCGCTTTTTTTACAACAGCTTTCTGGCCCAGTACGGGGTCCCGGACAGGCTGACCTTTTCCGGCGACCTCTTCGGCTTCTACCAGCAGCTGAAGAGCGAAAAGCGGCGGGTCTGCGTTGTCAACGGCGGCATCCCGGTCCCGACCCCGGACGAGGTGGCCGCCATCCCCCGGGGGAACTACCAAAACATCGAGCAGATGGCCGGCGACCTGGCCCGGAATATCCAAAACTCCGCCAGCGCGGAGCTCCAGCGCCTGATGGTGAAGGCCTTTATCGACACCGTTCTCACGGAGGGCGGACAGGGAGGCGCTCCCCTGTCCAGGGCGACCAACCAGGCGGTCTATCTGCTGTGCTGGCTGCGGCGCTGGCAGAGGGAGCTGTTTGAGGGCTGGAGGCCGCCCCAGATTTCGGTTTTTATTCTCTTCGGGAAGTGCGCCACAGAGCACGAGGCCCGTTTTCTGCGTCTGCTGGCAAGGCTCCCAGTGGATGTTGTGCTGCTGCAGCCCGACCTGAATCTGGGCAGCTGCCTGCGGGACCCCGGACTGCTGGAGCTGCGCTATGAGGATTCCCTCCCCATGGAGGCCTTCCCCGCGGAGGCGTCCCAAATTCGGGTGAGCACCGCCGCCTATCAGGCGGAGCGGGATCTGGACAGCATGATGTATCAGGACACGGGGCTCTACCGCAGCCAGCAGTATGCCAAGGCAGAAGCCGTCACCCTTCAGACCATGTATGAGGAGATTGCCATTCTCTGGGACCAGGAGCTGAAATACCGCCCCACCTTTCAGGTGAGAAACGGCACGGTGACCCTGCCGGTCCTTCTGGAAAAAATCTGCGGCGTAAGGGACGGGCAGGCCGGGCAGTACTGGCAGGAGATCAAAAAGCTGATTACGCCGGATACACTGGTTGTCCCGGCCCTCCCGTGGGTCAGCCCGCTGGATGCCAACCCCATGCGGACCTGCGCCACCCAGTTTCTGCGCAACGGAAAACTTCAGAAGCGCGCCATAAAAGAACACAAGTCCTACCCCTACGGCATCCTGCGGGCGGAGATGCAGGACTATCTGCTGGACAAGCTCCAGCTGCTGCTGGACCAGCGGACCATCGCGGGCACCTATCAGAACGGTACCGAGTATACCATCATCGCCGCTGCCCTGAACCTGAAAAAAGAGGTCCTCCGGCTGATTCAGAAGTTTGACTTTACAAAAAAGAATCCCAAGCTGATCGTAATCAACACATCAGAGGAGATACTGTCTCTGGAGGACAGCATTCTGTTCGCCTTTCTGAATCTGCTGGGGTTTGACATCCTCTTCTTTGTCCCCACGGGGTATCAGTGCATCGAGCGGTACTACCCCCGCCCCTTCGCCAATGAGCAGCAGATCGGCGAGTACCTTTATGACCTATCGCCCCCGGATTTCAATACCCTTCAGGAGCGGGGGCGCAATCCAATCAGAAAATGGTTCGGAAGGAGTTAATGGACTATGGGATTAGATTTTGGCAGGCCCTCCTCCGGGGAGGCGCCGGTGCTGGAGGTTGTGTCTGTCCAGGAGCAGGATGCGGTCCAGCAGTATGACGTTCAGGCCGACCGGGACCAGATGACTCTGGCGCTGGTCAACTCCCCCGAGGTGGACGCACTGGCCAGCCAGATTGAGGTGTATAATCTGGAGACCATCGTGTCCTTCGGCAGCGGGGCGGCGGAGGAGATTTCCAAGTGCTCGGATGTGATTCTCAACAGCATGAACATGTCCCAGCTGGACGACTCCAGCGCCATGCTCACCACGCTGGCAAAGATCATGGACAAGTTCGATATCGAGGAGATTAAGGACAATCCGGGACTGTTCGGCAAGCTCTTCGGCAATCTGCGCAAGCAGCTGGACAAGATTTTGGCCAAGTACCACACCATGGGCGAGGAGGTAGACAAGATCTACGTTCAGCTGAAGCAGTACGAGTCTGAGATCAAGCAGTCCAACCGCAAGCTGGAGGATATGTTCCAGTCCAATGTAAACTACTACCATGAACTGGTGAAGTATATCCTGGCCGGCGAACAGGGCTGCCGGGAACTGGAGGCCTACATCGCCCAGCGACGGGCGGAGATGGAGGCCACAGGGGATGCCTCCATCCAGTTTGACCTGACCACTTTGGAGCAGGCGCTGATGATGCTGGAGCAGCGCACCCAGGACCTGCGCACCGCCGAGAGCGTGGCCATGCAGTCCATCCCCATGATTAAGACCATGCAGTTCAGCAATATGAACCTGGTGCGGAAGATCAATTCCGCCTTTATCATTACCCTGCCGGTCTTCAAGCAGGCCCTGACCCAGGCCATTATGCTCAAGCGCCAGCGCCTTCAGGCCGAGGCCATGTCCGCCCTGGACGCCCGGACCAACGAGATGCTTCTCCGGAATGCCCAGAATACCGCGGAGCAGTCCAAGATGACTGCCCGTCTGGCCTCCGGCAGCTCCATCAAGGTTGAGACGCTGGAGAAAACCTGGCGCACCATTGTGTCCGGCATCGACGAGACCCGGCAGATTCAGGAGAACGCCCGCAAGCAGCGGGTGGACGACCAGAAGCGGCTGGAGGCCATCAAGGCCGACTTCAACAGCAGGTACCACATGCCTAATCAGCAATAAAATATGATGAAAAACGGAGGAATCAACTTATGGCAATCAATCTGAGCAAGGGACAAAAAGTGGATCTGACCAAGGGAAATCCAGGACTCTCCAAGATCGTCGTGGGTCTGGGCTGGGATGTGAACATCTTTGATTCCGGCGCGGCCTTCGACCTGGATGCCGCCGCCTTTATGGTTGGCGGAAATGGGAAATGCCCCACCGAGAAGGAGTTCGTTTTCTACGGCAACCTCAAGCATGGCTCGGGCGCGGTGGAGCACATGGGGGACAACCTCACCGGTGAGGGCGACGGCGACGACGAGCAGATCGTTGTGGACCTGTCCAAGGTGCCCGCCAATGTGGAGCGCATCGCCTTTACCGTCACCATCTACGACGCGGAGACCCGCCGGCAGAATTTCGGTCAGGTATCCAACGCCTATATCCACATTCAGGACAGCACCTCCGGCACCGACCTGATCCGCTACGACCTGGGGGAGGACTTCTCCATTGAGACCGCCATCGTGGTGGGCGAGCTGTACCGCCACAACGGCGAGTGGAAGTTCAACGCCATCGGCAGCGGCTTCCAGGGCGGCCTGGCGGCCCTGTGCGGTCACTACGGCATCGACGTCGCATAAGGGGGTCTCAAAATGCCTGTCAATTTGAAAAAGGGCCAGAAGGTCAGCCTGACCAAGGAGGCGCCCGGTCTGGCCAAGGTGGTCGTGGGCCTGGGCTGGGACGTGAACCAGTTCGACACCGGCGGCGATTTTGACCTGGACGCCGCCGCCTTCCTCCTGGGAGACAGCGGAAAAACCGCCGGCTCCGGCGACTTTGTCTTCTACGGCAACCTGAAGCACGCCTCGGGCGCGGTGGAGCACCTGGGGGACAACCTCACCGGCGTGGGGGACGGGGACGACGAGCAGATCAAGGTGGATCTGACAAAGCTCCCCGACGCCATCACCCACGTGGCCTTTACCGCCACCATTTACGAGGCGGAAACCCGCCGGCAGAACTTCGGGATGGTGAATAACGCCTTTATCCGCATTGTCAACGAGGCCAGCGGCGAGGAGCTGCTGCGCTACGACCTGGGGGAGGACTTCTCCATCGAGACTGCCGTGGTATTCGGCGAGCTCTACAAGCACAACGGCGAGTGGAAATTTAACGCCATCGGCAGCGGCTACCAGGGCGGTCTGGCGGCGCTGTGCGCCAACTACGGCGTTGACGTGGAGTAAGGAGGAGAACATATGGCTATCAGTCTGGAAAAAGGGAAAAAAGTCAGTCTGAAAAAGGGCAGTCAGTCCGGTCTGGGTGAGATTCTCATCAACCTGAACTGGAACACCAAGCCCGCCAAGAAGGGCCTCTTCGGCATGTTCGGCGGCGGACAGGGCATCGACCTGGACCTGGGCTGCCTGTTTGAGCTGAAGGACGGCCAGAAGGGGGCTGTCCAGGCGCTGGGCAACGCCTTTGGCTCGCTGCAGCACCTGCCCTTCATCGCCCTGGACGGCGACGACCGCACCGGCGCGGTGACAACGGGAGAGAATCTGCGCATCGACGGAAACAAGATCGCCCTCTTCAAGCGGATTCTGGTTTACACCTTTATTTATGAGGGTGTCGCCAACTGGCAGCAGGCGGACGCCGTGGTCACCATTAAATACCCCGGCGCCGAGGACCTGATTATCAAGATGGACTCCTACAACTCCAACGACGTCATGTGCGGGCTGGCCCTGCTGGAGAATGTCAACGACGAGACCTTCAGCGTAGAGAAAATTGTTCAGTTCTACCCCGGCCATCAGGCGCTGGATTCCGCGTTTCACTGGGGGATGCGCTGGCAGGCCGGAAGAAAGTAATATCATCGGGAGGAAATTATTATGTCTGTAAGTTTGCAGAAGGGCCAGAAGGTCAGCCTGACCAAGGACAACGCCGGACTGAGCTCTGTCGTCGTGGGTCTGGGCTGGGACGAGGTCCAGAAGAAGGGGCTGCTGGGCGGTCTGTTCGGCGGCGGACAGGCGGAGATCGACTGCGATGCCTCCGCGCTCATGCTGCGGAGCGGAAAGCTGCTGGATAAGAGCGACATCATCTACTTCGGCAACCTGACCCACCCCACCGGAACCGTCCGCCACATGGGGGACAACCTCACCGGCGCGGGGGACGGCGACGACGAGCAGATCGTCATTGATCTGGCCCGGGTTCCCGCCGAGTACGACCGGATCGTTCTGGTGGTCAACATCTATCAGGCCGTCCAGCGCCGGCAGCATTTCGGCATGATCCAGAACGCCTTTATCCGCATTGTGGACGCAAGCACCAACCAGGAGCTGTGCAAATACAACCTGAATGAGAACTACACCAATATGACCGCCATGATCTTCGGCGAGGTCTACCGCCATAACGGCGAGTGGAAGTTCAACGCCATCGGCCAGGCCACCACAGACCCCGGCCTGGGAGAACTGATCGGCCGGTATGTATAAGCCGGGAATTTGCGGCAATCATTTACTGTAAGCATAAACCGGCGTTTCAATCACAGGAGAGAGGGGCGGGCTTCGTTCCTCTCTTTCCTGATATGTTAGAGGAGAAAAGCTCATGCACTTCAATGGACTATCTGATAAAGAGGCGGCCGCCTCCAGAGAAAAATACGGCAGCAACCTGATCCCTGACTCAGAGCCCACCACCTTCTGGGCGGAGTTCAAAGAGACCTTCGGGGACCCCATGATCCGGATCCTACTGGCCATCGCAGCCATGATGATCGTCATGTGGGTATTCAACTACGCGGATATCTATGAGCCGTTGGGCACCATTGTGGCCGTTCTCATCGTCGCCTTTGTCTCGGCAAAGACCGGCGTGGCCAGCGACACCAAGTACCGGGAGCTGAAGGACAGCACCAAAAAGGACCAGTGCAAGGCCTACCGCAACGGTGTGATTTCGGTGATCGATGTGGACGACGTGGTGGTTGGGGACAAGATTCTGCTTCAGTCGGGCGACAAGGTGCCGGCGGACGGCGTTCTGGTCCACGGCGCTTTGAGGGTGGACAACTCCGCCCTGAACGGCGAGGCGGAGGAGTGCAAAAAAACCGCCGCCGAAGGGGAGTTCCACCTGGCTGACGAGATCACGGGAGACACCTTTGTGGACCAGCATTCCCTGTTCCGGGGGGCGGTGCTCTTCGACGGCGAGGGCGTGATGGACGTTCAGAAGGTGGGTCTGAAGACCATGATGGGAAAAATGGCGGAGGAGATGCAGGACGACGAGCCCGACTCCCCGCTGAAGGTCAAGCTGTCCAAGCTGGCCGACATGATCTCCCGCTTCGGCTACATCGGCGCAACGGTGATCGCGGTGATGTATCTGGGCTACTTTGTGGTCTCGGCCGGCGGGTTCGGCCCCTATCTGGCCACCGGCGGGGCGGAGATCATCAAGGACCTGGTGGAAGCGGTGTCTCTGGCCATCGTAATCATTGTCTGCGCGGTGCCCGAGGGCCTGCCGCTGATGATTTCCCTGGTGCTGATGCAGAACACCAGCAAGATGCTGGACCACAACGTGCTGGTGCGGAAGGCGGAGGGCATCGAGACCGCGGGGTCGCTGAATATCCTCTTCAGCGACAAGACCGGCACCATCACCAAGGGCCACCTGGAGGTGGTGGAGTTTTTCACCGCCGACGGGATCTCCATCCCGCTGTCGGAGCTCCCCAAATACGGGAAGCTCAAGGGCCTGCTGGACCTGGCCATCGGAAAGAATACCCAATCCATGTTTGACTCTGAGGGCAGGGTCATCGGCGGCAACGCCACCGATCAGGCCCTGGTGAAATTCCTGGGGGCGGATATCCTGAAGCAGCTGGAAGAGACCTACAGCGTCACCCAGTCCCAGAGCTTCAATTCCGCCAACAAATTCAGCCAGGCTCAGCTGCGGGAGCTGGGCAAGACCTTCTACAAGGGTGCGCCTGAGAAGTTTCTGGCGGTGTCCGGCAAGTATCTCAGCCTCAACGGAGACATTCATGTGATCGACTCCAAGCAGCTCAGCGCCAAGATCGACGAGCTGGCGGGCCGGTCCATGCGGGTGTTGGCCTTCGGCTACTCCGATAAGGAGATGACCGAGGACCAGATCAACTCCGACACCACCGTAATCGGCTTTTTCGGAATCCGGGACGATGTGCGCCCCGAGGCCCGGGAGGCTATCGCCGCGGTGCAGAACGCCGGCATTCAGGTGGTTATGATTACCGGGGACCGGCTGGAGACCGCCGTGGCCATCGCCAAGGACGCAGGCCTGCTGAAAACCCAGGACGACGTGGCGCTCACCTCCAGCCAGCTGAGCAAGCTGTCTGACGACGAGGTGAAGGAGATCATCCCCCGCATCCGGGTCATCGCCCGGGCTCTGCCTACCGACAAATCCAGGATGGTCCGCCTCTGTCAGGAGATGAATCTGGTGGTGGGCATGACGGGCGACGGCGTGAACGACTCCCCGGCCCTGAAGCGCGCGGACGTAGGCTTCGCCATGGGCAGCGGTACAGAGGCCGCCAAGGAGGCCGGCAAGATCGTCATTCTGGATGACAACTTCAAATCCATCAAGGACGCCATCTGGTATGGCCGGACCATCTACCACAATATTCTGAAATTCTGCAAGTTCCAGCTGGTTATCAACGTGGCCGCCGTGGTGGTCAGCGCTATCGCCCCCTTCTTTGGGGTGGAGGAGCCGCTGAAGGTGACCCATCTGCTGTTTGTCAATCTGGTGATGGACGGCCTGGGGGCCATCATGCTGGGCAACGAGCCCGCCCGGGAGCACTATATGTCGGAAAAGCCCCGCAGGAGGGACGAGAGCATTGTCAGCCGCTCCATGATGACCCAGATTGTCACCATGGGTATCTGGCTGACCGCCCTGAGCTTTGTCTTCCTGAAGCTGCCCTTCTTCGACCAGTTCTTCGCCACAACAGAGCAGAAGCTGTCCGCCTACTTCGTCCTCTTCATCTGGGCCGCCCTGTTCAACGGGTTTAATGTCCGGGACGAGGGGTTTGAGATTTTCAAGGGTCTGAACGAAAACACAGGTTTCCTGAAGGTGTTCCTGACCATCATCCTGGTGCAGGCGGTCATTGTCAACGCCGGGCTGATCCCCGGCCTAGACTGGGTCGGCAGCATGTTCAGCTGCGTCCCCTTCGGGGTCACGGGCTGGTGTGTGGTGGCCGTTCTGGCTGTGACCATGATTCCGGTGGACCTGATCCGAAAGGCCGCCGGGAAGCGCGCATAAGCAATCCCGCAGAGGCTTCCCCGGTTTCGGGGAAGCCTGCGGTATTTTGAACGTGAGGATGGTGAAACGCCATGAAAAAACTGCAATATAATTCGCCGGTTATCCTCAGCTTTTTCCTTGTGTCCCTGCTGGCCCTGGCTTTGGGGTTTCTCACAAAGGACTGGGTGACCTGGCACCTGTTTTCCGTCTACCGGGCGCCGCTGACAGACCCCCTTACTTATGTGCGGTTTTTCGGCCATGTTCTGGGACATGCCGATGTTAACCACTTCTTGGGCAACATGCTGCTGCTGCTCGTCATCGGCCCTCCCCTGGAGGAGAAATACGGCAGCCTGACCCTGCTGGCGGGGATTGTGCTCACCGCGCTGATCTCCGGAGCCCTGCAGTTTGTGTTCTTCCCCGGGACGGCGCTGCTGGGGGCCAGCGGGATTGTATTCATGCTCATCATGCTGGCCTCGCTGTCCGGCATGAAGGAGGGAAAAATTCCGCTGACGCTGGTTCTGGTGGCCCTGCTGTATCTGGGACAGGAGGTCTATTCCATCCTCTTTGTGCAGAACAACGTGGCCAACTTTATGCACATCGTCGGCGGAGCCTGCGGCACCTCCTTCGGTTTTTTGGCGGCGAAGCAGCGCCTGAAGTTTTAAACAATCGGAGTGACTATCTTGACCTATTCTCAAAACGATGTCCTGCGCATCGCGAAGCGGGTAAACAACACCAAACGCTCCTACCTTCTGGTCAACCGCCTCCAGGCGAAGCATATCCCGGTGAGCCCCGGCCGGGCGCTGGAGATGATGGAGCAGCTGGGTGATCTGCTGGCCCAAAAATATCCGGACACCCGGCTGGTTATCGGCTTTGCCGAGACGGCAACAGCCATCGGCGCCGCGGTGGCCAGCCGGTTCGGGGATGACTGCATATACCTGCACACCACCCGGGAGGCCCTGCCCGAGGTGGAGCGGTGGGTGCTGTTTTCCGAGGAGCACAGCCACGCCGTGGAGCAGAAGCTCTGCGGCGACCGTTTGACCCGGTGGATTTCAGCCTCAGACAGCGTCCTTTTTGTGGACGACGAGATATCCACCGGCAAGACCCTCATCAATATGATGCATCAGCTTCGGGCACAATTCCCGGTCCTGTCCGGCAGAAGGCTGGCTGCGGCCTCTCTCCTCAACCGTGTCTCGCCGGAACATGAGCGGAGGATGGCCGAGGCCGGCCTCCGCTGCGAATGGCTGGTCAGGGTGGACATGGTCGATCCCGCCCAAGCGGCGGCCGCGTTTCAGGTGGAGGAGGCCGCCCCTGTTGAGGCGGCGGAAACCCGGTTTTCTCACGCCGCGCTGGACTGCGCCCCGCTGCCCGACCCCAGAACGGGCGTGTCCATCCGGGGCTATCGGGACAGCTGCGAGGAGATGTCCAGCGCCTTCCTGCAGGCCGCCGGCGCCCTCCTCGGCGGCTTTGACCGCGCGGTGGTGCTGGGTACGGAGGAGTGCATGTATCCCGCCCTGATCCTGGGGAAGCGGCTGGAGGAGCGGGGACTCTCCGTGAGGTGTCACGCCACGACAAGGAGCCCTATCGGCATCTGTTCCGCGCCCGATTATCCCATCACCTCCGGACGGCGGCTCAGCAGCTTCTATGAGGAGGGGCGGGACACATATATCTACAATTTTTCCCGCTGTGACGCCCTTATTGTGGTGTCGGACGCCCCGTCCTTCCGCCCGGAGGCCCTGAACCAGCTGGCCGCCGCCTGGGCTCCCTATGAGCCAAAAAGAATCTTCTTCATACAGGGAGGGCACGATGTTTGGTACGTATAAAAGCAGTGATGTCACCATCCTTTTAAAGGACATCACCGGCCTGGTAGAGCCGCTGGGTACCCGTGAGCGGGAGGCGAAAATCCAGAGCGGCACACACTACTCGGAGATGCTCCCCATCGAGTACGAGCCCTCCCCCGCCTATCTGGCGGCCTATCAGGACGCATTGGCCAGGTATGCCGGCCTGACGGCGGAGGCGGTGGCCTGCACGGCGGAGCAGATCTGGCTGGACAAGGGGGCGGATACCGTTCTCGTCTCGCTGGCCCGAGCGGGCACCCCCATCGGGATCCTGATAAAGCGGTTTCTCGCCTTCAAATATCACGCCTCGGTGGAGCACTACACCATATCCATTATCCGGGACCGGGGCATTGACCGGGCCGCTATGAACTATATTCTGGAGAGACACCGGCCGGAACAAATTCAGTTTGTGGATGGCTGGACGGGAAAAGGCGCCATTCAGCGTGAGCTGAACAGGGCGATGACGGAGTACCCCGGTGTGGATGCAGGTCTGGCGGTCCTGTCAGACCCGGGCTTTCTGGCGGGGAAATGCGGCACCCATGACGATTTTCTGATCCCCAGCTCCTGTCTGAACGCAACAGTGTCCGGACTGCTGAGCCGCACCTTTTATCGCCCCGACATCATTGCTCCCGGCGATTTCCATGGCGCCGCCTTCTACGGGGAGCTGAAAAGCCGGGATCTGACCTATCCCTTCATCGATGCTGTGGCTGGCTGTTTTACTCTGGAGTACCGCCGGGAGGAGGACAGAGTTTTTTCCCGGAGCGCCGAAGCGGAGGTCGATGATATCTGCGCCCGCTTCGGAATCAAGGACCGAAATCTGGTGAAGCCGGGGATCGGCGAGGCGACCCGGGTTCTTTTGCGCCGGGCTCCCTGGAAGGTTCTGGTGCGGGACCTGCATGACGAAGAACACCTGGGGCACCTCTACCAGCTGGCACGGGAGAAAAATGTCCCGCTGGTGGAGTACCCCCTGGAGCATTACAGGGCCTGCGGTCTGATCCGCAGCCTGGCGGACAATTGAATGATGAGCCGGATTTTGTTTGCAAGCGACCTGGACAATACCCTCCTGTTTTCCTACCGGCATAGGCGGAATGACGACAGATGTGTGGAGCATCTGGACGGGAAGGAACAGGGGTTCTGCACCAGAAGGTCCTTGCTTCTGCTGGCCCAGGTGTGCGGGAGAGCACAGTTTATCCCGGTTACAACCCGGTCCCTCGACCAATATCGGCGCATTGCCTGGCCTGCGGCCTGCGTCCCCAGATACGCGGTGACCACCAACGGCGGGATTCTGCTGGCCGATGGAGAAGAAGACCCGGAATGGTCCGCACAGACCCGGGAGCTTACCGCCCCCTGGCGAGAGGAACTGCTCCGTCTGCACAGCCGTTTACCGGAGGCGCCCATGCTCAGGCGCTGCCGGATGGTTGACGGCTTATATCTGTTTGCGGCGTGTGACGATGTGGAGAGCGCTCAGGCCGGTGGGAAATTTTTTGCCGGCCAGACATCCTTGGATATTGCGGTGTCCGGTCGGAAGGTCTATTTTTTTCCGCCGCCCCTCAACAAGGGAACCGCAGTCAAGCGCTTGAAGGAACGGTTTCAGCCTGAAAAAACCATCTGTGCCGGGGACAGCGTAATTGATATCCCCATGCTCCGCGCCGCGGATCTCGCGATCCTGCCGAATCCTGATCTGCTTCAGGACGGCAATTCGGCTGTCCTGAAAATTCATCAGGGAACGGACCGTTTTCCGGATTTTGTGTTACAGTCCGTTCTGGAAGAGTTGAAGTGATCGCCCCCGTCTACCAAAAGTCTACCAAAAAGGCCCTCAATTCTCTGCGGCGCAGGGG
>CAJUSG010000025.1 GCA_910589085.1 uncultured Oscillospiraceae bacterium
GCCCAGAACGACCCCGTGGTGGCCTATAAAGAGGAAGGCTACGAGATGTTTGAGGCCATGGTGGCCGCCATCCAGGAGGAGACCCTCCGCCGGCTGTTCCTGGTCCGCCTGCGCCAGAACGAGGAGGTCAAGCGGGAGCGGGTGGCCAAGGTCACCGGGGAGAGCGGCGCCGGTGACGGCACCGTGAAGAAGCAGCCCGTCCGCAAGGTGGTCAAAATCGGCCGCAATGACCCCTGCCCCTGCGGCTCCGGTCTGAAATGGAAAAAGTGCACCTGTGCCCAGTATCATCCTGAAGTGAAGTAAAAAATGGAGTGCGGATTTTTATTCCGCACTCCGCTTTTTACGCCCTTTTCAGATTGGTGCTGCTCAACATCGCTTTGCAAAATTATTTGTCAAAATACCGAACGTCGAGACCGTGCTCACTTGAAAACCTCCTATAAACTGGAAAATTATTGTTTCGCTCTGGGTTGCTTTATCTCGCTTATCAATAGTGCGATACCATACAATCCGCAAACGAAAAGAATGACATCCTCATAGGCTTGAAAAATGATTGATTTTATCCCAGTCAATCCCCAAACGGTCAGCAGAACCAAAAGCAGCTTATTTTTCCTATTATACCCTGCATAAACAGCTATGCTTAAGGTTATGACAGGGCAAGGCATGATATATGTTACCATTTGTGGAAAGGAGTTCCCCAAAAGCATAGAAACAACAGGATAGAACAAATACAACAACAATAATATAGCTTGTAGAATATCGGGCTTTTTTAGTACATCATTTTTACTGTACCAACTTTCAAATAAAAACAAAGTTCCAACAAATAGATATAGTGGCAAAGCAAAGTATGCTTGGATCGGTTCCGTTCCATACCACCCAAAAAATCCAATACCTATAAATATATTTGCGATCCCTAATAAAAATTTTGCACTCCACTGTACCTTCTGCATATAAGAAAGAGCAATCGCTGAAATCATAAATACCAACAGAACGATTTGAATAATCCATGTCCGTTCATTGTAATGACCGATTACATTCCAAAATGCCTGCACATCCATTGATCTACCCCTACAGTTTCCAGTTTATTATTTAAAATTTTATCATAGAGTTCGGCACTGCTCAATGGGCTTTCGTAAAATTATCGGAGCTTTTAGCCGGCAATATTTTCTTAAGAAGAATTCTGTGTTTCCCCCACTTTTGGCGAAGGAAACACAGAATTGGACAGACCGTAATCAATTTTACCGCATTCTGGTGCCCCGGTAATTTCCCCGGCTGCGGGCGGCACCAGCCCTGGGCCGGCGCTTCTTGCGGAACACCAGCAGCCGCAGGATGACGATTCCGGCCAGCATGAATGCTACCGCCAGGACCAGCTTGACCCCTGAGCTCTGCCAGAAGGCAAAGAACTGCTCCTTCTTATACAGCAGATCAGACCGCTCCACCGAGGTGACGGCCACCAGATCCAGGGTGCCGTAGACCTCATCCTCGTAGAACAGGGTCATGGTGCCCATTACCTGGCCCGCCTCCACCGGGGCCTCTACCTCGTCGGCGAACAGGCTGATCCGGCTTTCAATGTCGTCCAGGTCCATGGACTTGGGCAGGGTCTTGACGATGGAGCCCTGGGCCTTCAAATTGACCTCGTCGGCCTGGCGGGACATGGTGACCTTTACTGTGGTCACCGGCTCGCTGTCCTTGGTGATGGTTACCCGGTGGAAGTTGTCAAAGCCGAACTCCAGCAGGCGCTTGCTCTCCCGGAACTGCCCCTGCTTCAGCTTCTCGTCCCCGGGCACCTGCATGGGGCCAGAGCCCAGCACGACGGAGATGAGCAGCTCGTCCCCGTCCTCAGCGGCCGCCACCAGACAGCGGCCCGCGTCGTCGGTGGTGCCCGTTTTGCCGCCGATGCACTTGTCGTAGACATAGCCCTCATAGTACAGGTTGGAGATCAGGGCGTTTTTGTTGTAGAAGAAGCGCTCGCCGGAGAGGTTGGTGGCGGGGACCTTGTGGCTGGGCGTTTTGATGACGGTGCGGAACAGGTCGTATTCCAGGGCGGCCTGCATGATGAGGGCCAGGTCGTAGGCGGTGGAGTAGTGGTTTTCGTTGTGGAGGCCGTAGGTGTTGGTGAAGTGAGTGCCGTGACAGCCCAGCTCCCCGGCTTTCCGGTTCATGTGGGCCACGAAATCCTCCACGGTAGTGTCCACCGCCTCGGCCAGGATGTTGCTGGCGTCGCAGTCCGACTCCAGCAGCATACAGTAGAGCAGCTCCTCAATGGAGATGGTTTCCCCAGGCTTGAAGCTGCCGACGACATATTCGATGGGGATGTTCTCTACCGCAGACTGGTTCACCGTGACCACCGTGTCAGGGGAGAGCTGGCCGTACTCAATGGCCTCCATCACCAGCAGGGCGGTCATCACCTTGGTGATGCTGGCGGGGTAGGCCCGCTGGTTGGCCCCCATGTCGTAGAGGATCTCGCCGTGGTTGGCGTCCAGCAGCACCGCATAGGAGCAGAAGAGATTCAGATCCTCCTTGCCGGCGGCGGAGACGGGGGACAGCAGGGACAGCGCCATGGGGATGAGGAGAAGCAGAGAGAGAAAAGGATATTTTTTCATAGGAAAATCTCCGTATGTATGTTATAATAAACTGTACCGATGGGGATTGTGTCCAGTGTAACCCAGAATGAATAAAAACGCAATTAAGAACTTCTGAAATTTTTGTGAACGAATGGAAGGACACAGGGACTGCCTCTCATTATAGCAAAGGGCAGGGCGCGGCGCAAGGGGGGAGCGGAGTATGGAAGGAAAATCCAGGTATGCGGCGGTGGTGATGGCCCTGCTGGCGGGCTTTGTCCTGTTCTGCGCCGGGTGGCAGATGGCCAGGAGCAGCGCGCCGGAGCCCTACCGGGTGACCACCGCCCAGCGGCCTCCGGCGGCGGATGGGGAGGCAGCCTCCATAGACGCCGTTTCGGAGGAGGATCCCCGCCCGGACAGCCTTCTGCCCGGAGAGGTTGTGGATATCAACACGGCGGATGCCTATGACCTGCGGCGCCTGCCCGGGATCGGAGAAAAACGGGCCTTGGATATCATCGCCTGGCGGGAGGAGCACGGCCCCTTTCAGAGCGTGGACGAGCTGACCGGCGTGCCCGGGATCGGAGCGGTAATTTTAGAGAACTTGCGGGACTATGTGACCACAGGAAATGAGTGAGGTTGAATAATGGCAAAGATTTTAGTAGTAGACGACGAGCAGGTGCTGGTGAAGGGCATCAAGTTTAATTTGGAGCACGAGGGCTACCAGGTGGAGGTGGGCTGGGACGGAGAGCAGGCGGTGGAGCTGGCGCGGGAGGGCAGCTTTGACCTGATTCTGCTGGACCTGATGATGCCCAAGATTGACGGCCTTCAGGCCTGTATGCGCATCCGGGAGTTCTCCAACGTGCCCATCATTATGCTGACAGCCAAGGGGGAGGATACGGACAAAATTATGGGCTTTGAGTGCGGCGCCGACGACTATATTACAAAGCCCTTCAATATTCTGGAGCTCAAGGCCCGGGTGCGGGCCCTGCTGCGCCGCTCCGGCGCCGCCGAGCAGAAACGGGGGGAGGCCGTTCTGGAGGCCGGGCACATCCGGCTGGATGCCGGCGGCCGGGCGGCCTGGCGGGACGGGGTGCCCGTGGAGCTCACCGCCAAGGAGTTTGACCTGATGGAGCTGCTGCTGCGCAACCCGGGCCGGGTGTACAGCCGGGAGAATCTGCTGAATGTGGTCTGGGGCTATGAGTATATCGGCGACTACCGCACGGTTGACGTCCATGTCCGCCGCCTGCGGGAAAAGCTGGAGCTGGACCCCGCCAACCCGGAGTTTATCCGTACCAAGTGGGGCGTGGGGTACTATTTAGCGAAATTATAGGGCTCCCCCGTGGAGGGGATGAGAGCGCCGGCAAGGAGGTGAGCTCCCACGAGTAAAAAGAACAAGGTCCCCTTTTTCGCGTCCCTCCAGGTGAAGTACGCCATGAGTTACCTGGTGATCTTTGCCGTGGTGCTGGTGCTGCTGAACACTTATCCCGTGGTGGCCTCCCAGGATTTGCTGTTTACCTCAAAGCGGGACTCGCTGAAGAGTCAGACGGCGGTGATGGCCTCCGCCCTGATGGAGCTGGAGTCCCTGTCCTCCGACCAGGTGGCCAGGGTGATGAATATGCTGGATAACATGGGACTGAAGCGTATTCTGGTGACCGATCCGGCGGGGCTGATCCTCTACGACAGCACCAGGCAGCCGGAGGAGGGGGAGGAGACCCAGGAGACGGAATACCGCTATGCCCTCTATCGGGAGGTGGTGTCCGCCCTGCGGGGAAATGATGTGTTTTATTCCCGGTACAACGACCGGGTGTTTACCTCCACCGCCGCCATGCCCATCGTCTATCGGGGCATGGTCATTGGCGCAATCTATATTCTGGAGGTGGACCGGGCCCAGGGAGAGCTGCTGTACAGCTTGCAGGAGAATCTGCGCACCATCTCGCTGGTCATCGCGGTGGTGACCCTGGTGATGTCGGCCCTGTTCTCCAAGATGCTCACCGCCCGGATTGCCGCCCTCCTGCGGGCCATCCGCATTGTGGGAGAGGGGGAGTATGGCCACCGCCTCCAGCCCGTGGGCCGGGATGAGCTGGCCCAGCTGGCGGAGGAGTTCAACAGCCTGACCGACCGCCTTCAGACTACGGAGGAGGTCCGCCGCCGCTTTGTCTCCGACGCCAGCCACGAGCTGAAAACCCCGCTGGCCTCCATCCGCCTGCTGGCCGACTCCATTTTACAGACCGACGAGATGGATCCGGAGATGGTGCGGGATTTTGTGGGGGATATCGGCTCTGAGGCCGAGCGGCTTACCCGCATTACCGAGCATCTGCTGGCGCTCACCCGGCTGGACAGCCTGCCCGCCGGGGAGGAGTGGGCGGTGGACGTGGCCCAGGTGACCGAGCGGACAGTGGCCCTGCTCCAGCCGGTGGCCGACGCCGCCGGTGTGACGGTGGAGAAAAGCCTGAAGCCGGGCTGCGTGGTCCTCTGTACCGAGGATGACCTGTCTCAGGTGTGCTTTAACCTGGTGGAGAATGCCGTCAAATACAACTATTCCGGCGGGAAGGTCTTTGTTTCGGTCTACCGGGACGGGGATCAGGTGCTGCTGGAGGTGGGAGACACCGGCGTGGGCATCCCGGAGGAGGATCTGCCCAAAGTGTTCAACCGCTTTTACCGGGTGGACAAGGCCCGTTCCCGGGCGGCCGGCGGCACCGGGCTGGGGCTGTCGATTGTGCGGGACACGGTGCGCCGGCACAGAGGCTGGGTCACCGCCCGGCCGAGAAATCCGGAGGGGAGCCTGTTTACCGTGGGCTTTCCCCGGTATGTCCCCGTTCAGGACGGAGAGGAGGGGGCGCAATGAAGGGGATGAGAAGAGCCGCCCTCCTGCTGGCGCTGGTGCTGCTGCTGTCCGCCTGCGGAAGCGGGGAGACGGCGGAGCTGGGGGGACCTGTCCTATGGTTCTGCGCCGGCGGCGAGGAGGACCACGGTCCGGCCCTGGCCCCCCAGCCCTACGAGGGGGAGGTCCAGCCCGAGGCACTGCTGAACGCCCTGCTGGCCGGACCCGGCCAGGAGGGGCTGTACACCCCCTTCCCCAGAGGGGTGACCCTGCGGCACTGGAGCTGGGACGAGGAGCGGCCGGGGGTGCTGCTGGTCAGCCTGTCGGAGCAGTACGGGGCGCTGACCGATGTGTCCCTGAGCCTGGCCGACTACGCCATTGTGCTGACCCTGTCGCAGGTGGAGGGGGTGGAGGCGGTGGAGATTTCCGATGAGGGCCGCCATGTCAGCTACCGGAGCCACCAGCTCCTGGACGCCCGGGAGGCGGTGCTGTGGGACGAGCTGGCGGATGACCCCTCCTAGCGCCGCCTCGCTTCAATGGGCGCTGTTTCCAAAAGATTGCGCGGGGGCGGGATATCATCTGTCCCTGTGCGCATACTATCCGCCGCCGGGGCGTTGAGCCTGTAAGAGAAAGGGAGGAGGGGTCCCATGGCCTGGACCCAGGTCTGCTATCAATACGACGGTACCTTTCCCGGTTTCCTCTCCTGCGTGTTTGACAGCTATGTCTACCGGGAGGAGCCGGCCCAGTTTCTGGGGCCGGAGGAGCTGTGCTGTTCCCTCTACCCCCACCGCACGGTGGAGACCGACGAGGGACACGCCCAGCGGGTATACAAGTCCTTTTCCAAATTCGGCCCGGAGGGGCGGAGGCTGGCCATTCGCTGCTTTCTCACCTGCCTGCCGGAGAAGGAGCTGTGGCTGTGGCGCTTTCTCCGCCTGGGCTATGAACAGGGGAGTAAGGTGGGCCGGAATCTTACCGACCCCACGGTGGACCGGGTGCGCAAGGCGGTGTGGCACCTGGAGCACGAGGCCCATCAGTATACCGGCTTTGTCCGCTTCTCTGAGCTGAACGGGGTACTGGCGGGGGAAATTGAGCCCAAGAACCGGGTGCTCCCCCTGCTGCGACCCCACTTCTGCGGCCGGTATCCCCAGGAGAGCTTTGTCCTCTACGACCGCACCCACGGAGAGGCCCTGCTCCACCAGCCCGGACCGGGAGGCTGGGCCATCCTGCCGGTGGAGGACTTTACCCTGGGTCCCGCCGGGGAGGAGGAGCTGGCCTACCGGAAGCTGTGGCGGGCCTTCTACAACACCATCGCCATTGAGGGCCGGTATAACCCCAAGTGCCGCATGACCCACATGCCCAAGCGCTACTGGGCGATGATGACCGAGTTTCGGGAGGACTGGGACACCGCTCTGCCGGAGGTCCGCACCCTGCCTCCCAGCCCCCAGTAGGGGGCTTTTTTGACCATGTAAACCGCTGGTTGACAAAAAAATAATCCCCGGTTGGTAGAAATCGGGCGGTTTTAGGTGGTATCTTGGAGGCAGAAAGGAGGGCGAGGATATGACATTAGGACAGCGCATCGCCCAAAAGCGCAAGGAGCTGGGGCTGTCTCAGGAGGGACTGGGAGAGAGGCTGGGGGTGTCCCGGCAGGCGATCTATAAGTGGGAGTCGGACGCAACCCTGCCCGAGATTGACAAGCTGATTACCTTGAGCAGAATTTTTTCCGTGTCGGTAGGCTGGCTGCTGGGGGTGGAGGAGGAGCCCCGCCAGCGGGAGGAGGCCTCCGGTGAACTGAGCGAGACACAGCTTACCATGGTGCGGGAGATTGTGGACCGCTATCTGGCCGCCCGGCCCAAAACTGCCCCGCCCAGAAGGAAAAGGCTGGGAGTATGCGCCGGGCTGGCGGCGGCGGGTCTGGTCGTGTGCCTGCTTAGCCTGTTCACCAAGCTGAACCAGGTGACCCGGGACTATGACAATCTGCGGTATGCCGTCAGCAATGTGAGCAATGACGTCAACCGCCAGATCAACTCCATCGGCCGGCGGGTGGAGGACATCCTCAAGAGCCAGAACAGCCTGACGGCGGAGTACTCCACCGAACTGGTCTCCACCGACCTGGGGGCCGATACGGCGAGCTTTTACCTGCGGGTGGTGCCCAGGACCTATGTGGAGGGGATGACCGCCCTGTTTGTGGCCCGCAGCGGGGAGGAGACGGTGGAGCTGCCCGTGGAGCCGGGGGAGGACCACACCTTCACCGGGCAGATTGTCTGCCCACTGGACGATCAGATCGACCTGTCAGTAGTCCTCATCACCGGAGAGAAGCGGGAGACCCAGTGGCTGGAGGACTACTATGACCTCTACCAGCAGTCCTTTCCGGAGCTCAGTGTGGAGGGCAGCCTCTGGAGGACTGCCGTCCGGGGGAAAGGCACACTGGGCGTCTCCGACTCCTTCGGCGCCGTGGAGGTCCACAACCACAGCGATGAGCGCGTCGGCTTGGGTTGGAACCCCGCGCCTCCGGCCAGCCTCCAGGTGGGCCTGTTCCAGGACCAGAAGCTGGTGATGTGGTATGAGGGCAGAACTCAGACCATCAATTACAGCGGGGAGAATACCGAGGAATTCTCCTGGTTCCGCACCCGGGAGGTCACGCTGGAACCCGGGCACGCCTACTGTGAGGCGGCTCTATACACCGACGAGTACGGCCGCCAGCGGGTCTATGTGGGGGATGAGCTGATCTGGAATGGGGATGGCCCCCCAGAAGACGGCCCCTCCGTTCTGGTGGATTACGAATCCCGCTCCGACCCGGCCAACTGGGAATTTTAGGGAGACTTGCCTTTTTTCCCGCCCTGTGCTATGATATCCCCGACGCCGTTGATGCTGCGGTGATTTTATCAGGAGGATAAGACGATGAAGCTTTGCATTGTGACCGCTCCGCGCAAGGTCTGACCGGGCGAGCTGCGCGGGGCGTTACGCTGTGACTGATTTCGCCCGCCGGACTTTGCGCATCCATTTTCTCCCGCCCAGAAGGACGGGAATAAACGGAAAAGGAGCAAAGTCCACATGAAACATAAAACTTTTTCAGGGGGGCTGCGGCCCTTCCTGGTCCTCTGGTCTACCCAGTCGCTGTCAACCCTGGGCAGCTCCATGACCGCCTTTGCCCTGGTGCTGTGGTCCTATCAGGCCCGGGGCTCCGCCCTGACCACCGCCCTGCTGTCGGTGTGCTCCTATGCCCCCTATGTGGCGATGAGCATCTTTGCCGGAGCCCTCAGCGACCGGTGGGATAAAAAGCGCACCATGCTGGTGTGCGACACCCTGGCCGCCCTGTGTACCCTCGTGGTGCTGGGGCTGGCGGAGACGGGGGCGCTGAAGCTGGGGCACCTGTATCTGGTCAACGCCCTGTCGGGGCTGATGAATACGGTGCAGCAGCCCGCCGCCGACGTAGCGGTCACCCTGCTGACCCCGAGGGAGCACTTCCAGCGGGCGGGGGGCCTGCGGTCCCTGTCCTACTCTCTGAACAACATGCTCTCTCCCGCCCTGGCCACCGGGCTGTACGCCTTCGCCGGCCTGCGGGGGGTGATCCTCTTCGATCTGGCCACCTTCTGCGTGGCCTTCCTCTCCCTGCTGCTCCTCATTGACCTGCCGCAGGGGTCCGGCAGGGGGGAGGAGGAACCGGTGCTCCGGTCGGCGCAGACCGGGCTGCGCTACCTGAGGCGGGAGCGGGGCGTGCTGGATATTATCCTGTTTCTGGCGGCCATCAACCTGACCGCCTCCATGTACAACGCCGCCCTGCCCGCCCTAGCCCTCACCCGGCCCTGGGGCGGAGAGTATGCCCTGGGGCTGGTCCAGAGCGTCTGTGGTATGGCGATGCTGGCGGGGAGCCTGGCCGCCTCCCTTCTGCCGGCCCCCAAAAGCCGGGTGCGGGTGATCTGCAATTGCCTGCTGCTGGCTATGTCTACCGAGAATTTCTGCCTGGCGCTGGGGAAAAATCTGCCCGTCTGGTGTGTGGGAGCCGCCCTGGGCTGGGTGGGAATCCCAGTGATGAACGCGAATCTGGATGTTCTGGTCCGTGACAGGGTGCCGGTGGAGCTCCAGGGGCGAGTATACGCCGCCCGGAATACCCTGCAGTTTTTTACCATCCCGGTGGGCTACCTGCTGGGCGGGCTTCTGGTGGACCAGGTCTTTGAGCCCCTGGCCGCCCGGCTGGGGCCGGAGTCCCTCTGGGTCCTCCTGTTCGGCACGGGAAAGGGCTCCGGGGCCGCCGGACTTTTTCTGGTTCTGGGCTTCCTGGGAGTGCTCACCTGCCTGATTTTCCGCAGGGACCGGCATATCTGGGGGCTGGAGGACAAATTTACCTCCTGAATTTTGTTAAGGTACTTGTGTGCCTCCTGCATATTGTGGTATAATGACCACAATGTCGCCCCAAATACAACAGGAGGTATGTGTCATGAAATGTCCTTACTGTGCTTTTTTGGAGAGCAAGGTCGTGGATTCCCGCCCCGCAGACGAGGGGGCCAGCATCCGCCGCCGCCGTGAGTGCCTGTCCTGCCACAAGCGCTTTACCACCTATGAGACGATGGAGAGTCTGCCCCTGATGGTAGTCAAGAAGGATGGCAGCCGCCAGAGCTTCGACCGGAGCAAGGTGATGGGCGGCGTTATCCGGGCCTGTGAGAAGCGCCCCGTCTCTTACCAGGACATGGAGGGGCTGGTGGCGGAGATCGAACAGGTTTTGCAGAATCAGATGGAGCGGGAGATCAGCTCGGCCCAGATTGGTGAGCTGGTCATGGACCGGCTGAAAAAGCTGGATGAGGTGGCCTATGTCCGTTTTGCCTCGGTCTACCGCCAGTTCAAGGACATCAACACCTTTATGACCGAGCTGAACAAGCTGCTGGAGGATAAATAGAAGGAGGGCGCCCCGCTCATGCGGGGCGCCCGGTTTCTTAACAGTCCGGTTCCCACACCAGGTCCTCCCGGGGCAACTTTTCCCAGGAAAAGAGGGGGATCAGCTCCCGGGGCGTGACCGCCTCGGGCCGGTCGATGAGGCGGGCGGCATAGGCCAGCCGGCCCACCAGCTCCGGGGCGGTGTGCCGCTCCTGGAGCCGGCCCAGCTCCAGGTCCCGGTCCCGCTTGGCTAGGCGGCGGCCGTCGGGGGCCAGCAGGAGGGGCAGGTGGCCGTGGTCCGGATGGGGCAGGCCCAGCTGTTCCTGGAGCCAGAGCTGCCGGGGGGTGGAGGACAGCAGGTCGCTCCCCCGGACCACCTGGGTCACGCCCATGGCACCGTCATCCACCACCACGGCCAGCTGGTAGGCAAATACCCCGTCGGACCGGCGGAGGATGAAGTCGCCGCAGTCCCGGGCCAGATTCTCCCGATACTCCCCCTGGAGCAGGTCGGTGAAGGATACCTCTTGCTCCGGAACCCGCACCCGCCAGGCGGGACGGCGTTGGGCGGACAGCTCCTCCCGCTCCGCCCGGGACAGACGCCCGCACCGGCCGCTGTACACCGCCGCCCCGTCGGACCGGTGGGGCGCGGAGGCGGCCAGCCGCTCGGCCCGGGTGCAGAAGCAGGGGTAGAGCAGCCCCTTCGCCTCCAGCTCCCGGAAGGCCTGGGCGTAGATGTCCGTCCGGCGGCTCTGATACACCGGCCCGCCGTCCCAGTCCAGCCCCAGCCACTCCAGGTCCCGCATGACCTGGTCACAGTACCCCTGGCTGCACCGGTCCGGGTCCAGGTCCTCCAGCCGCAGGACCATCCGGCCCCCCGCGCTCCGGGCGGACAGCCAGGCCAACAGGCAGGACCACAGGTTGCCCATGTGCATCCGCCCGCTGGGACTGGGGGCAAAACGGCCTGTCATGGCTGCTCCTCCGTGCCATAATCGATCACAACCCGCCTGCATCCGCCGCAGTGCCACGCCGCAACCCGACGGCGGAAGAACCCTTTTCTCATGATTGCAATGTCCCCATCCCGCAGGCCAAGCCCTAAGCTGCGGGGCTGCCGGGTGAAAAATATCCAGCCCTTACTCTGAACAGCCCCTACTTCCATCTCCTGATTGCACCAGGGACATAACATCACAGTTCCTCCTCTCTGTATTCCGCCAGCGCCTGCCGCAAAAACTCCATATCCTTGTCGTCCAGGGCATGGAGGCCGGCGGTCTCCTCCAGGTGGTGGGTGAACTCGTGGGCTACGGTGGCAAAAATCTCGTCCTTCCAGCCCTCCTCATCCTTCCAGGAGAACAGGGCGGCGAAGGAACCGTAGTAGAGCAGAATGTACCGGCCCAGCAGATCGTGGACGTACTCGCCCATGATATACATCTCACCTGGGGGAAAATCCGGGTCGGTGAGGGCCTCCTCCTCCAGCTGGATGCCGCCGTCCAGGTCCTCAAAAAAGGCCTCCGGGAACCGGGCCGCAATCTCCTCCAGCCAGTCGCCCATCTGGTCGTAGGTGGGGGTCATATTCACACCTCCGTTGCTTTTTGTAGGGCGTGACGACTCGGCACGCCAGTCCCGAACCCAAACGGCGCGCCGGGTGGCCGCGCCCTGTGGTTACGGGCTCAAATCCGCCTTTCTTCTCAGCAGGGACAGGGGCGGCACCGGTTGGGGCAGCCTCATGCGGAAGACCATCTGGGGGTGGCGCACCTCCTCCAGAGGGAGGCCGTCCCCGTCCCACAGGGCCTCCACCGTGAGGGCCTGGGGCCGCACGCCGGGGCCCACCAGCTCCAGGGATTGTCCTACCCCGAACTTGTTGTTCAGGGTGAGGACGGCGTTTCCGTCCCCGTCGCAGGACTGCACCTTGGCCACGATCTGCCAGTCCCGGACATACCGGGCATCTTGGGTAAACTGCCCCGGCTGGCCGTAGAAGAAGCCGGTGGAGTAGTGCCGGTGGCTGATGTGCTCCACCTCGTCCCGCCACACCGGGTCCAGGGGGAGCCCCTCCGCCGCCGCGTCCACGGCGTGGCGGTATGCCCCGGTGACGACGGCGGCGTAGTAGGCGGACTTGGCCCGCCCCTCCAGCTTGATGGAGTCCACCCCGGCCTCCGCCAGCTCGGCCACGTGGTCGATCATGCACATGTCCCGGGAGTTCATAATGTAGGTCTCCCCATTCTCCTCGTAGACCGGGAAGTACTCCCCGGGCCGCTTCTCCTCCATCAGGGCGTACTGGTAGCGGCAGGGCTGGGCGCAGGCCCCCCGGTTGGAGTCCCGGCCTGTCATATAGTTGGACAGCAGGCACCGCCCCGAGTAGCTGACGCACATGGCCCCGTGGGCGAAAACCTCAATCTCCAGCTCGGGAGGCGTTTTGGCCCGAATCTCCCGGATCTCCTCCAGCGACAGCTCCCGGGCCAGAATCACCCGCCCGGCCCCCAAGTCGTGCCAGGCCCGGGCGGCCTGGTAGTTGACAATGCTGGCCTGGGTGGAGATGTGGCACTGGACATGGGGGGCGTACCGCTTCGCCAGGGCCAGTACCCCCACGTCGGCCAGGATGATCGCGTCCACCCCCAGCGCTTCCAGATATTCCAGCCACTGGGGCAGGCGGGCGATCTCATCGTTCCGGGGCATGGTGTTGCAGGTGACGTGGACCCGCACCCCGTTGGTCTGGCACAGCTCCATTGCCCGCTTCAGCGCTTCGGGGGAGAAGTTGCCGGCGAAGGAGCGCATACCGAAGGCGTTCCCCGCCAGATAGACGGCGTCCGCCCCATAGGCCACCGCCATTTCCAGCCGCTCCATGTCCCCCGCGGGGGCCAGCAGCTCCATCTTTTTCATGCCTGTCTCTCCTTAAAAATATCCACCGGCAATGCCGGTGGATATTGGTCATTTTTGATACCGCTCCTGGCTGGCGATAAAGTTCTGAAGCTGATCGTAGGTGCGGAAGAAGTGGTGGTTGTCGTCGTCCCCCAGGGCGTAGTAGTAATTTTTGCTGTCTGCCGGGTTCAGGGCGGCTACCACGGATTCCAGGCCCGGGTTGGCAATGGGGCCGGCCGGCAGGCCCTTGTACAGGTAGGTGTTGTAGGGGGAGTCGATGGCCTTGTCCGCCTCGGTGGGCTCCTTGCCGCCGTTGATATAGACCAGGGTGGCGTCGATTTGGAGGAAGCCCATGGTGCCGCCGTCCTGGTTGCTCAGGCGGTTGTAGATGACGGAGGCGATGTCCGTCCGGTCCTCTCCGGTGGTCTCGCGCTCGATCATGGAGGCGATGGTGAGGATCTCCCGGAGGGAGTAGCCCGAGGCCTCTACCTGGGCGGCCATGCTGTCGTTGATGACCTGGCTGTCGAAGTAGACCAGCAGCTTGTTCAGGGCGTAGACCGGGTCGTGATTGGTGTAAAAGTCATAGGTGGCGGGCATCAGATAGCCCTCCAGCCGGCGGTAGTCCCCCAGGGGGATGTCCTGGAGAAAATCGAAGGCATAGTCGTGGTTGGCGGCGGCCTCCCGCAGCTCCTCCACGGTGGATACGCCATTTTCCTCCAGAAGGGCGAAGATTTGATCGTTGGTATAGCCCTCCGGGATGCTCACCCGCACCTGGGCCCGGTTGGCGGAGTTGGCCCGCATACCGGACAGCAGCGCCCGGTAGTCCATGTCGGTGGTCAGGATATAGGTGCCGGGGGACACCTTCTCCTTACCGTGAGTGAAGGAGGCGAAGATGTGGAAGAGCAGCTTGTATTCGATGAGGCCCTCGTCCTTCAGCCGGTCCGCCACGTCGTCAAATTTCTCCTCTGTGGTGACCGTGAAGGTGACCTCCTTATACTCCTTGTTCAGGGCGAGCACATCTCCGGCGCACATCCAGCCGATACAGGCCAGCAGAACGGATATGCCGATGACCGCCGTCACATACAGCAGCACCAGGGCGGCGGTGCGTCCGGCGGAGCGCTTCCTTTTTCTGGGACGCCGGGGGGCGTCCTGCTCCGCCCGTGAGCTGCGGCCCGACGGATGGGCGCTGCGCTCTCCGTGGGCGGAGCGGCGGTCTCTGGACTCGTGGTAATTATCCTGCGGCATTCAGGTCAGCTCCTAACAAATTTTTCCCGCACCCCTGTCACCCGGGACAAGGAGGCGCCATAGAATGGTACAGAATGCGGGGACGGTGTCCCGGCAAATCAAGTGAGGTGAAATGTTATGTTCTGTGGAAACAACGGTTGGGGCGGCAACAGCGGGCTGTGGATTATCATTCTGATTATCATCCTGTTCGGCTGGGGCGGCAACGGCAACAACTGCGGCTGCAACAACGGCTGCGGCTGCAACAACAACTGTGGCTGCGGCTGCGGCAACGACTGCGGCTGTGACAACGACTGCGGCTGCTGAGCAGGCTACACATCCGGAAGGGGCGGGAGAGGAATCTCCCGCTTTTTTCCGGCCGTGCAGGGGACAGGCTGTCAATAGCAGATGGCCTCCAGCACCTTGTCGGCCGCCGCCCGGTCCAGAAGGGCCTCAATCAGCTCCGCTCCAAAGTCAAAAGCGGAGCCGGCGGCCCGGCCGGTAATGATTTTTCCATCCTTTATCTCTCCTGGAGCCGTCTGGACCTGCGCCCCGGTAAGCTGCTCCTCCAGTCCCGGGTAGCAGATGGCCTTTCTGCCCTCCAGCAGGCCCCAGCGGCCCAGGAGGGTGGGGGCGGCGCAGATGGCGGCCACCCAGATGTTTTGGTCAGCAGCCTGGCGCACCAGACGCTCCACGGCGGGCTCGGCCCCCAGGTTTTTTACCCCTGTGCCGCCGCCAGGCAGGACGATCATCTCCGCCTTGGACAGGTCGATTTTCTCCAGAAGGGCGTCGGCGGTTACGGTGATGCCGTGGCTACCGGTGACGGTATCCCCCTGGATGGAGACCAGGGCCGTCTCGATATTGGCCCGGCGCAGCAGATCGGCGGGCACCAGGGCCTCCGCCTCCTCGAAACCGGGGGCTAACAGAATATATACCATTGTTGTTTCCTCCTAATTTATCGTGCCAGGGCCGGCGGCTTGGGGAGCGGGACCGCTGCCCCGCATCACGAGCCGGACTTCTTCAGCCGTCTGCCCGCGGCTTTCACCAGCACCAGGGGCAGCTTGGCCATGCGGCCCGCCCGCTGGGGCTCCTTCTTCAGCCGGTAGGCCCACTCCAGGCCCAGCTTCTGCCAGGACTGAGGGGCTCGCTCCACTCTGCCCGCGAAGACGTCCAGAGCGCCCCCCAGGCCGATGGCCAGCCGGGCTCCGGTGTGTCTGCCCCACCGGGCCATCCACTTCTCCTGCTTTGGAGCCCCGAGGCAGACGAAGAGCAGGTCAGGCCGGGCGGCGGCCACCTTGAGGAGGACGGCCTCCTCGTCCTTGAAGTAGCCGTCCTGGGTGCCGCACAGGGAGATGCCGGGGTACTGCTCTGTGATGTGCCGGCCGGCCTCCTCGGCCACGCCGGGCTTGGCACCCAGAAGGTAGAGCCGTCCGCCCCGCTGGTTGAGGCAGGAGAGCATATCGGCGGCAAATTCGATGCCCGGCACCCGCCCCTTCAGAGGGGTGCCCTGGATTTTGGCCGAATATACCACCCCGATGCCGTCGGCCAGCACCAGGTCCGCCCCGTTGAGCACCTGCGTAAATTCACTGTCCTTCTCCGCGGCCAGGATAAATTCCGGGTTGGGGGTGACCACGTAGTGAAATTTGTCCTCCTCCAGCAGGGCGGCGCCCGCCTGGGCGGCCTCCTCTCGAGTAAGATCGTCGAACCGGATTCCTAAAACCTCTTTTTTCAATCGAACCTCCATGCGCCCTCCGGCGCTCCGCCGCTGTTTTGTCCGCCCGGGTCATCATTCCCAGGGGGACAGTCGCTCAAACAGGACGGATTTATTTTCCTGGGTATTCTACCATGGAATGGCAAAAAAGTCTATGAAATTTCCGTGAAGGATTCTTAAACATGCGGTATGGAGGGCTAGATGCGCAGGCACCGCTGGACCTCCTTCTGCTGGCCCAGGATCAGAACGGAGATGTCTCCATCCAGCAGTGTATCCGGCGTGATGCTCATGCTCAGTCCGCCGTTCTGCCGCAGGCCCAGAATGTTGATGCCATATTTTCTCCGCAGGTCCAGCTGCAGGACGGTTTTGCCCCTCCACTCCTCCGGAATGGACAGCTCGAAAATGGAGTAGTCGCCGTCCAGCTCAATGTAGTCCAAAATATGCTCTGAGGTGCAGCGGATGGCGGTCCAGACCGCCAGCTGCTTCTCCGGGTAGACCACCTCGTCCGCGCCGTTGCGCAGAAGAAATTTCTCCTGTACCCCCCTGGAGGCCCGGGCGATTACCTTCTTTGCGCCGAGCTCCTTCAGCAGGTCGGCGGTCTCCAGGGAATTTTGAAAGTTGTCCCCGATAGCCACGATGCAGGTGTCAAAATTCCGGATGCCCAGAGAGGAGAGAAACTCCCGGCTGGTGCTGTCCCCAATCTGGGCGTTGGTCACATAGGGCAGTACAGCATCAACCCGCTCCTCGTTGCTGTCCACCGCCATGACCTGGTGGCCCAGGTCGCAGAGCTTTTGGGCCACATGCTGGCCAAAGCGGCCAAGGCCAATTAATAGTACAGATTTCATATTGTCCTCCTGTCTCAGCCTACCATCAGTTTTTCCTTGGGGAGCCGGGCCCCGTTTCCCTTTCCCTCGGACAGGGCGGCAAATACCAGGGTAAGGGCCCCGACACGGCCGGAATACATTAAAAAGATCAGGATACACCGGGAGGCCAGCCCCAGTTGAGGGGTAATCCCCAGGGTGACCCCCACCGTCCCCACCGCGGAGGCGGTTTCAAACAGGCAGGTGAGCAGGGGCAGCCCCTCCAGCCGGCTGATGAGCAGCCCGCCGGAGAAGAACAGCGCCAGGTACAGAGTGAGGATCGCCATGGCGCTGCGCACTGTGCCCTCGTCAATTCTGCGCCCGAAAAAATGGGTATCTCCCCGGCGGCGGAAGGCGGCAAAGGCGGTGGAGACCATCACGGCCAGGGTGGTCACCTTCATTCCCCCCGCCGTGGAGCCCGGCGCGCCGCCGGTGAGCATGAGAATGAGCATAATACCGAGACCGCCCTCGGTCATTTGGTTGAAGTCGATGGTGTTGAAGCCGGCGGTCCGGGCGGTTACGGACTGGAACAGGGAGCCCCAGAACCGGTCCCCCACCTCCAGACCGGCGAACTCGAAGAGGTAGAAATAGATGGCCGGCAGGGCCAGGAGCAGGGCGCTGGTCACCAGAACCACCTTGGTCTGCATCCGGTAGCGCCGGAACTGCAGACGGTTGGTTTTCAGGTCGTCCCAGGTCATAAAGCCGATGCCGCCGGAGATAATCAGCGCCATGACCACCAGATTTACCGCCGGATGGGAAGAGAAGGCGGTGAGAGAGGAGTAGGGTGTATCGACGCCCATCAGGTCGAAGCCAGCGTTGCAGAAGGCGGATACGGAGTGGAAGAGGCCGTACCAGAGGCCCTTGAGGAGGCCGAGCCTTTGGCAGAATACAGGGGCCAGGGCGGCGGCTCCCAGCAGCTCCAGGGCGGCGGTGGCGGTGATGATAAAGCCTGTCAGCCGGACAATGCCCCCCAGCTTCGGAGCGGAGATGGCCTCCTGCATGATGCCCCGCTGCCGGAGAGAAATCCGCTGGCCCGCGGCGGTGGATAGCACCACAGCAAAGGTAATTACCCCCATCCCACCGATCTGAATCATCAGCAGAAGAACGGCCTGGCCAAAGCCGCTCCAGTAGGTGGCGGTGTCCTGCACCACCAGGCCGGTTACACAGACGGCGGAGACCGCGGTAAACAGGGCGTCTGAGAAGGCCGCGCCCCGGCCGTCCCGGGTGGAGAAGGGCAGCATGAGCAGCAGGCTTCCCAGCAGAATGACCGCGGCAAAGCCCAAAATGATGATCTGTGAGGAGGATAGTTTTCGGTTGATACGCCACATAGCCGTCGCCGCCCTACAATAAACAGGTGTTGTGGTATATTATAACACGAAAATAGGGGCAGTCAATTGTCAGTTCATCCTGACTTTACCCATGAACAAGGGCGCCCCGCCGCCGGCAGGACGCCCTTCAGGACAGAATCAATTTTGATGGCCGCTCCTATGTCGTCTGCCCGAGACGGGGCGGACTTTCGGGTTTATTGGACTGCTATGGCCTCGATTTCAAACAGCGCGCCCTTGGGCAGAGCTGCCACCTGAACACAGGAACGGGCAGGGGCCTCACCGGGGAAGTATTTGGCATAGATGGCGTTGATGGCGGCGAAATCGTTCATATCAGCCAGAAATACGGTGGTTTTGACCACGTCGGCAAAGCCCATCCCGGCTGCCGACAGCACCTCCTTCAGATTGTCCAATGCCTGGCTGGCCTGGGCCTCTACCCCCTCGGGTAGCTCGCCGGTGGCGGGAATCAGGCCCAGCTGGCCGGAGGTGTACAGCGTGCCGCCCGCCAGCTTGGCGTGGCAGTAGGGGCCTACAGCGGCAGGAGCGTTCTGAGCGGTGATGGTTTTGTTCATGAAAAAGCCTCCTCAATGTATTGTTGTTGTTCGAGCTGACTTTACGGTATATTTTACCACAGAGAGTATGGAAATGCAACCGATGTGTGAAAAAAGGGAAACACCACATTTTCATAAAAAAATTGTCGGAGCAAAGTGAACTTTGCTCCGACGTGGACTGTGGTGCCAAAAAAGATGTAGTCGCCAAACTCACGTCCAAATCTGAATCAAAATAGGCCGACTTCTGACGTGAAAAGATGAAGCGTTTATTTAACATCCATATTATAGTTATTTCCGCTGTACTTCCATATTATTTTTTGCCTTAAGAAGATGGTAATCTTTCTCGTAATTTGTCGGACGTATTCTGCCTAATATGCGGTTACATATCTCTGGCGACCAATATATAGTCAAATCGCTGCGCGCTCTTGTAACTGCTGTGTAAAAAATATTATGCGTGATCCGTTCCTCTGTCTCATCAGCTATTACAATTTTAACGGAATCATATTCTAAACCTTGGGATTTATGAATTGAAACAGCATAGGCAACCTGCATAGGGAGAATATGCTCATTGTCTGTACTTTCCTCGTCGCTGGAATAAGGGGGCATTCTGTTGACAATAAAGCCTACACGCGTCAATGGGCCTTTTTGCTCAATAAAATCCAAGCCTTCGCACATGGCAACCTCGTCCTCAGACAATCCAAGTTCCACATCTACGATAAAATAGACAAGGTTCCTGTAATCTTGGAGTGCAACAATCTTTCCCTTCAAATTATTATAGAGAAGCGGGAAACGGTGGGAATCATTAAAAAGGACAGGATCATTTGCTTTAAACCTCAGAATTCCAATATCCACCGACGGCATCGGATTGTTCAGTTGGAGAAGCCTATTGATATTATTCAGCCCATAAAGTCCGCTGTAATTTAGGCAGAGTATAATCTCATCTTTAGCACGCGGGATAAATATGTCCTCATCAATAGGGTGAGAATAGTCGTTGCGCACCGTTTGCTCAAGTACAACATTGTTGTCTCCCATATTACGGACTTCGTCCCATAACTTTTTCAAGTTTTTGTCTGTACTTCTGTGTGGGGTGGTTAATTCGTGGCAGCAATGTGACGGCATAACCTTTTTACAAATATTAAACCAATTACCAAATCCAATCGCCTCAATCTGATAGGTATCCCCAATTAAAACCAGCGCTGCGTCCTCCAACAAGGATAGGATGGTCAATATGTCATCATTTTTTACGGTACTGCATTCATCCACCACGATGAGATCACAGGGAATGGTATTATACCGGGAGCGTCCGATAAAACGCTCGATTGTCATGAATTCGTCCTGACTGCCGCTGCTCACAACTTTTCGGCGGAGATTTTCTACCGCCGGATTTGTCTGCGCCAGGTAAATTTTCCGCTGAGATGCTGTCAGGCTGGTAATATGATTTACAAGCGTAGTTTTGCCGGTACCGGCAGCACCATAAATGAAGTGTACACAGGAATACTGGAACATATTGACAAGTATATCAGCTTTGATCGGGTCATCCAAGCGGGATTTGCCTGGTAGCAGCTTGAGTTGTTCCACATGTTCTGCTGAAAAGCAGGAGGATATTGTACAACTGTGTTGTGATAAGCCATCAAGTGTGGATATGATCTGAATAGTTTTGTTTTCATGCTCTCTTTTGAATACATAGTTTTTGTATATGTGCAGCTCTGCATCTGGCCGAAACCGATCATAGAGGCTGGCATTATACTGTTTGATAAGCGTTTCAATTTTTTCTGCTGAACCAAATAATTTCAGGTTATCCATAGGGGTAAAAAGGATACCGTTTTGATTCGTATTCTTTTCGATAAACCGTGCCAGCAGCTCTGGTTCATGTCCAACCGGGTCAATACACTCAAACAAATCATATAAATTTGAGATATGGCCTTTGGGATTAAATGAAAATGGATGTCGGTCAAAGGGGATACATTTTGAGGATAAGTACAGATTTCCATACGTGTTTCCGTTCTTAAAAGGCCACTGGTCCTTAATAATCCGGTTGTTCATTCGGTGCAGAAGGTAGCGCAAAATATTGTTCCCATTGCCATTGATAGTAGATATTGTGCGGCATTGGTCCAAAATTTCAACAATAACACAGCGGTTTCCCTTGGAATGGGAAAGGATATACTGCTTAACAGTACTGTATTGGACATCGCCAAAATCCAGAATGTCTACCAGGGATAGTTGATTATCCTCTAAATATTCCATGAGAGCTTTATACTGGCCCAGTCCCCTTTTAATAGAGCTGGAAATATTCAGAATTTTGGCAAAATTATTAATCTCACAGGGACGAATGGAAATATGCCATTCAATAATGAGCTTGATAGGAAAATTAACGTGGAACACATTAATTTCGGTGTCAAAAAATGCTAATGCAACACAATAATTCGTGGTAATATAATGCTTTGTAAATGCAGTAATTCGATTAAACTTATTAGGCTTTTCTGCCGCAGATTCGAGCGTGACCTCATAATAAATCTGGTTATTTACAAAAAATGGCTTAATTTTATCAATATAGTAATTATCCAGAGACTTTGACTGTTGTTGTCTGCTGTTTCGCTCAATCTGCTCTGCAACTTTATTGTAGTAATCCATCGTCTGCTCATCCAAATCTTCCAGAAAACGGTCTGCATTTTCAATAATAACTGTATGATAACGCTCAAACATCAGTTGTTTGAGAAGCAGAATATACCTATAATACTTAATGAGCAGCCGTTCAGCACCTTCTTCTGTAGGCGTAAAATGCGACACAGAAGCCCTCAGAAACTTGTCAAACCGCGCAATAAATTGATATGGCCGCAAAGTATCAAACTTACTGGCCACCTTTTGCAGGCCCATCTCCTGGTTTGGCCGAAGTTCCTGCCAGACCTTATATGCGATGTGGTCATTCAGGTTTCGTACTACAGTAACAATTCGCAGTGCAACTTCGCCGCGGTTCGTTTTAGCGATGGTCAACAAGGCCTTATCAATAGCATCGCTTGCTTTTTGAATCTCTCTATCAGTTAATGTATTCATACATGCTCTCCAAGCTGTTTGGCAAACTAAAATGTAATGCTAAAGCTTTCTCCGTTAGCACCAAACGTCACATCAGTGATATCCGCCCACGACATCAAACTTTTCGCTTTGTGATACATTTTTTCAATCGGTCGACATTTATACCGAGAAGAAATTGTCAAGACATTATTTTGAAAAGATAAATCAATGGATTTCCAAATACGAAACGCATCCTTACCCATTAGTAACGAGTCCCCATAAATTTTATAGGGTTCGATGGTGTCGATTACCGCTAAAATAAAAAGCAAGAGATTTTTCTGAAATTTAATTTTCTGGAAATTGCTTCCTACCAGTTTGCTTAAACCATACTCTTGGTATTTAGCTTCCTCTTTCAAATCTGCTTTCCAGATATTGTGCGAGATAATGCAGTCCGCAACATGAGAAAATAGTGGAATCTGTTCTATGGAAAAAGATTTTGAGTGCCATGTAAAGTTTTCGATACCGGGGTAACTCTCACCTCGATCTGGATGGCTGTGTAGGTATGCAGAAACGTAACCCTTCAAAAGCCTGTCAAACAGCAGATATCCGCCAATAATCCCGTGGTTATAGACCGGAAACTGAAGTTCATGTGGACAATATAAGAAATAATTTGCAACTAAGCTCTGAGAATATCTAAAATCTGAAATTTCAGCCCCGCAATCAAAATGCAACCATCCCGTAGCCGCGGACTCTGCTGTAGCAGATAATTAAATGGGTTATTGTTATGGGGGTAGGTCCTTTGATCTACTCCCTTCCGGAATGGACGGGCTGGGCAATATGGAGAATACGTAATTCGCAACTACTCTGTGATTCTCTTTAGTTGAAAGAAACTGCACTTAAGGGATATATTCGGTTTATCTGATAATTTGTGCGGTGGCCTCCAGTTTTAAAAGACAATATATCCGTAATCATGGTATAAACATGTCAAAAACCAAAGATAGGAAAACGGGAAAAAATAATCTCCAGCTAGGATTTCTACACCATTTCCATTTTTCGGTGCGAGGCAGTGCTCAAGAAATATTCCAAGAAAGAATGCAGACACCGTGTGAGTTGCTCTGTATTCGGACAAGCGCAGTGAACTGATATTTTCTGCACAGTATCTGTTCAAATGAAGGGAGGGGCTCAAAGGGAGAGTATTCAGCTCAGCCAATTCATTCAGTTCAAAAACAGCAAGACTCTTCTTCGCATTCATAAAATATTCCCGGATGAAGTGTGCACACTTTCTAGGTTCCACAAGGGGATCCACGGAAATATTTGTTCTATAGTAGTTCCACTCCGGATTATTCGTTTGTTGAATGCCTTTGATAAAATTAAAGAAATTCATGTGCAGTATATCCTAATATCCTTGATTTTTAGAATTTTCATAAATGATTGTCGGGTTTCATTTCGCTTTCAATCATAGCTGCATATGATTTCTAACCATAGCTAGAAGTCTGCAGCAATTTCAGGGTAAGCTCTTACGCCGCCGCCTTTACCCTGTTTTATGCGCATCCCAACAGCATGAGTTCTTCGAATACAAAGAGATGGTGTAATTGTAAGCGATGTTGTATGCCCCTGGTGGTTCAGTTCCTCACAGACTGTATCATCAAACTCTCCATTCATGTCATTTTCCCATTGACGGAGGAATTCCAATGTATTAGTGTGGAGCGTATCAGGAAGTAATTGATTGCGCTCCATACAATCCCCCGCCGATGGGCTGAGGAATGGGGCGGGCTGGTTTCGTGGGGATTGCGTCGCTCTGACGCCTGCGGGCGTGGGATAGGAGTGGCTGGGGCCGGGAACATCACGCCAGGGAACTCCCACAGGAATGCAAAAAGACAGGGGTCAGCTTTTCAGCCGGTCCCCTGTCCTCTTGTACCCTTGCCCGTCCTGCTCGTGCCTGTTGGCTTTTGTGTTTCCTTATCGCCCGCAAGCTTGCGGCCGGGATTTTCCTTTACTTATTACTCCTGCGCCAGATGCCCATCTTCTGGGCGTCCTGGATGAGCTGCTCCCTGAACTGGGGGTCCGCGATGGAGATGATGGCCTCGGCCCGCTCCCAGGTGGACAGGCCCTTCAGGTTCACCATGCCGTGCTCGGTGACGATGTACTGTACACAGGAGCGGGGATCGGTGGCGATGGACCCGGGGGTGAGGGTGGGGACAATGCGGCTCTTCACCGTGCCGTCCTTGCCGGTGACGGTGGAGGACATGCAGATGAAGCTCTTGCCCCCCTTGGACAGGTAGGCTCCCATCACAAAGTCCAGCTGGCCGCCGGTGCCCGAGATGTGCTTCAGACCGGCGGACTCGGCGTTGACCTGGCCGAAGAGGTCCATGTCGATGGCGTTGTTGATGGAGATGAAGTTGTCCAGCTGGGCCAGGACACGCACGTCGTTGGTGTAGTCCACCGGGGCCGCCATGACGGCGGGGTTGCGGTTCACATAGTCGTAGAGCTTCTGAGTGCCGGCGGCGAAGGCGTAGACCTGCCGGCCCTTGTCCAGCGCCTTGTTCCGCCCGGTGAGCTTGCCCGCCAGGGCCATGTCCACAAAGCCGTCCACATACATCTCGGTGTGGACGCCCAGGTCCTTCAGGTCGGACTGGGCGATCATAGAGCCTACGGTGTTGGGCATTCCGCCGATGCCCAGCTGGAGGCAGGCCCCGTTGGGGATCTGCTCCACAATCAGCTTGGCCACCGCCCGGTCCACGTCGGTGGGCTCGCCGCCCCCGCCCAGCTGGGCCACGGCGGGGTTGTCGCCCTCGACAACATAGTCCACGTCGGTGATGTTGATCTCACAGCCCGTCAGGCCGTAGACCCAGGGCAGGTTCTGGTTGACCTCCACGATGATAGTCTTGGCCTTGTCCAGCATGTCGGCCAGGTGGGAGGCGGCCAGGGCATAGCTGAAGTTGCCGTGGCTGTCCATGGGGGTCACCTGGATCATGGCCACGTCCACGGTGACGTTCTCCCGGTAGAACCGGGGCAGCTCGGAGTAGCGCATGGGGGCGAAGAAGCCCATCCCCTTGCCGATGATCTTCCGGTCCACGCCGGAGCAGTGCCAGGAGTTCCAGGTGAAGTGGTCCCCGGCGTCCTCCGCCTTGGCGATCTCGGGCATCCACATGGTAACGCCGCCCCGGACCTTCACGTCGGTGAGCTCGTCCTTCCGGGCGGCCAGGGCGCGGTCCAGGGCCACGGGGTGGTTGGTACACCAGCCGTAGTCCACCCAGTCGCCCGACTTGACCGCTTTGACGGCCTGCTCCGGGGTGGTCAGCTTCTGCTGGTAAAGGGCTTGATAATCCATGGTAATCTCCTCCTGTTGATATATCTTTGATGTAGGGCGGGACGACTCGGCCCGCCGTTTTTATGCTATGCTTTGAATTACAGCGGCGCGCCGGGGTCATCGCGCCCTACAGCCGGTTTACCGCCCGATATCCAAATAGTAGGGCTTCATCAGGCTGGCCTGCTCGGTGGAGTCCTTGGGCTGGTTCTTCCGGGGCGGCTCGGGCGGCATACGGCGGTCCCGGCGCTGCCCCCTTGGGGCGGGCTGGCTCGCTGCCCTTTGAACCGGCTCCGGCCTGGACCTGGCGGGCTTTTTGCCCCCCTTGGGCTGGTCAGCCTTGGGCTGCTTGACCTTCTTCGGCTCCTCCGTCTTGGCCTGTTTGGGCTGCTGCCTGCCCTGCCTGGCTTTCTTCGGTTCAGTCTGCTGCTTCGGGGATTTCTCCCCGCCTTTGGGCAGGATGGAGGCCAGCAGCGACCGCCGGGGGGCCAGCAGCCGGGCTGTGGCGTCCATAATGGTGTCACTGTCCAAGGGGTTCGGCCGGTGAAATTCGGTGTTGGGCATGGCATCGCCCGTATCCATCAGGGCGCCGGACCGCACTCCCCGCCTGGGCACGGCGGGCGCTGGGGGCAGATCGTCCAGGAGCTCCTCGGCAGCGGGGGCGGAGGTACGGAGCCCGTCGGCCTTCTTCTTTTTCCGGCGGCGCTTCTTCTTGGGGGCAGCCTCAGAGGCGGCTGTCTCCAGGGCCGCAGAGGGCTTGGCGGCCTCCCGGCCGGCCTGCTCGGCGGCCTTCCGGGCCTCCTCCCGCTGGCGGCGCAGCTCCCTGGCGGCCTGGCGGGCCTCCTGGTCCTCCTCGTTGATGATCTTGCCGTTCTTGTCCCGCTTGGGGGCCTCAAACACCCGCATGGGGTAGGGGTGATCCTCCACCAGAGGCACCTTTTTGCCGATGAGCTTCTCAATGTCCCGGAGGAGGGGCTTCTCCCCAAAGTCGCAGAAGGCGACGGCCTCGCCCCCACGGCCCGCCCGGCCGGTGCGGCCGATGCGGTGGACGTAGGTCTCTGGTACCTCGGGCAGGTTGTAGTTGAACACGTGGGACAGCTCCTCGATGTCCAGCCCCCGGGCCGCGATGTCGGTGGCCACCAGACAGCGGACCCGCCCCGCCTTGAAGTCGCTCAAAGCCTGCTGCCGGGCGGTCTGGCTCTTGTTGCCGTGGATGGCGGCGGCGGAGATGCCCGCCTTGCCCAGGTCCCGGGCCACCTTGTTGGCCCCGTGCTTGGTACGGGTGAAGACCAGGGCGTTTTTCACCCGCTTCTGCTCCATGAGATGGGCCAGCAGATTGGTCTTGTTCCCCTTGTCCACCAGGTAGACGCTCTGGCGGATCACCTCCACCGGGGAGGAGATGGGATTTACCGCCACCTTAACGGGATTCTTCAGCAGAGAGTTCACCAGATCAGTGATCTCCGGAGGCATGGTGGCCGAGAAAAAGAGGGTCTGCTTCCGCTCCGGCAGCCATTTGAGAATCTTGCGCACGTCGTGGATGAAGCCCATGTCCAGCATCCGGTCGGCCTCGTCCAGGACGAAGATCTCCAGGGCCTCCAGAGAGACGAAGCCCTGGTCCCGGAGGTCCATCAGCCGGCCGGGGGTGGCCACCAGAACGTCTACCCCCCGCTTCAGCGCCTCCACCTGGGGGTTCTGGCCCACGCCGCCGAAGATGACGGCGTGGCGCAGCTTCAGGTATTTGCCATAGGCTTCAAAGCTCTCGTCGATTTGGATGGCCAGCTCCCGGGTGGGGGTGAGAATCAGAGCCCGGATGGGCCGCTTGAGGCCCGTTTTGGCCTCCAGGCGCTGCAGAATGGGGGCCGCAAAGGCACAGGTCTTGCCGGTGCCCGTCTGGGCGCAGCCCAGCACGTCCCGCCCGGCCAGGGCGGGGGGAATGGCCTTCTCCTGGATGGGAGAGGGCCTCTTGTAGCCCTGCTCCTCCAGGGCCTTCAGTATGGGGGCGCTCAGCCCCAGGTCTTTAAATTGCATTCAAAACTTCCTTTTCCTGCGGCGGTTATTTTGCCGCTGTTCAGCGCGGAGCTGTCCGCGCCGGCCCGCGCTTTTCCCTGCGGGCTGGGGCGTTATCTGCCGAGCTCCTTCAGCCGCTCCAGAACAACCTGGGCGGTCTGGGCCAGCTCCTGCCCCGTGGGACAGGGGACGGTCAGGTCGGCGTATTTGCAATAAAGGGGTTCCCGGAACGCCATCACATCGGCCAGAGTCTGGCCCGGCTCCATGGCGATGCCCCGGGTGGACAGGTTCTGGATGCGGCGGGTGAGCTCCTCCAGGGGCACCCGGAGGTAGACCACCGGCCCCAGCTCCCTCAGACGGAGGGCCGCCCCCTCCCGGCACACCGCGCTCCCCCCGGGCGCGATCACCGTGCGGCGGCAGTCCAGGCCGCGCACCACCGCCTCCTCCACGTCCAGAAAGGCAGCCGTCCCCCGGGCGTCCAGAATCTCCTGGAGCAGCGCCCCCTCCCGCTCCTGAATCAGCAGATCTACATCCAAAAAGCGGTAGCCCAGAAGTTTGGCCAGCAGTACGCCCACGGTGCTCTTCCCCGAACCCGGCATCCCGATGAGGGTGACGTTATCCAAAGTGTTCCCAACCTTTACATACAAATTCATTCTACAGTATACCACAGGCGGAAGAAAAAGAAAAGAGGGAAGAGAAAAAGAGACGGCGGAATGGTCCGCTGTCCCTCTGCGCCAGTCATATTCAAGCGGACAGAATTTGTTCACAGGCCGCCTTCAATATCGGAATATCATGAATCAACGTACTCCAGACGGAGGAAATGTCGATAGCTCCATATGCGTGGACATAAAAATTGCGGGTGTCTTTTATCGCACGCCAGGGAATGGAGGAATTTTGATTTCTAAGCTCGGTTGTCAAATGTGAGACCAATTCACCAATCTGCACCACACACATACAACAGGCATCCTGAAACATGAGGTCCTGCTCAAAGGCAGAAAAGCTGTAGCCGTTTCGCTCCAGATTGTTGGCAATCCGGTCACAATAGACGACAATTTTTTGAAGAATCATTTGATCACGCGTTTCGATAAAGTACCACCTCATCCTTCGAAATCATCTCCAAAAAGCCCTGGTCAGAGGATTCGCTGGTCACCAGGTCCACCGGTACCTTCAGCGCATCCTCCACAGCCAGACGGAAGCCGCAGATTTGAAACAGGGATTTCAGCTGCCCCTTTTCAATTTTTAAATCTACATCGCTGCCCGCGCCGGCTGTCCCTTTGGAGTAGGAACCAAACAGAGAAACACTCTTTACTCCATGTTGCCGGGCAATGGGAGAGATCACATTCCGCAATTCCTCAATCGTATAGCGTTCGGCCATGGCTGGAGGCTCCTTTCCTGTAATTTATGTGATTATAATATACCACATAAAGAGAAAAAAGAAAAGAGGGAAGCGAAAAAGAGACAGCGGCTTTTCCGGTTCCGGAGAAGCACCGCCCTCAATCACGCCGAAGCCTCCCATCATAACAGCATTTTCAAAAGGCTGCCCGGCCTCAAGTCCCATCGCTGAAAGCTATAGGTTTTCAAGGAGATCGCCCTAAGCTATAATAGATCCGGTGATAGAAATGGAGCATTATCGGGAAATCATCCGCAGCAAACGTGAGAAAGCCGGTCTTAGTCAGTTTAAGCTGGCAAAAATGGTTGGGATTACACAGTCCTTTATGAATGAGATCGAAAGCGGCAAAAAAAATCCCTCTATCGAGGTGTTCTTTCGTATCTGCCAGGCCCTGGAGATTCGAGTTTTTCCAGACGAGAGGTGACCCTATGACAGAGTATTACATCCCTACCGGCCACAGCCAGACGGAGCTGGTGGAAAAACGCTCCCGGTTTATTGGTCAGGTGTGGCAGGTGACCTCTGAGGAGGAGGCCCGGGCCCGGATTGAGGAGACAAGAAAACAGCACTACGACGCCCGGCATAACTGCTGGTGCTTCCGGGTTCGGGAGGGCGGCGCCGAGCGCTACTCCGACGACGGCGAGCCCCAGGGCACCGCCGGCCAGCCTATGCTGAACGTCTTCCAGCGGGAACAGATCACCGATGCGGTCTGTGTGGTAACCCGGTACTTCGGCGGTATCCTCCTGGGCGCCGGCGGCCTGGTTCGGGCCTACACCCAATCCGCCAAGGACGCGCTGGACGCCGCCGGCATCTCCGTGGTCCGCCGCTGGGTGGCTATGGAGGTTCCCTGCACCTATTCCCAGTTTGAGGAGGTGCGCCGGGAGGTGCTCCAGCATGGCGGCGTGGAGGAACATGTGGATTACGGCGCCGATGTGCTGCTGTCTGTGCTCATTCCGGAGGAGCGCTCCGCACAGTTTGCCGCCCGCCTGCTGGATACTTCCGCCGGAACAATAGAGGTCCTGGAGGCCGGAGAGCAGTTTAAGGCCGTCCCCTGCCGGGAGCCGGTGATAAAAATGTCTTGATTTTTTTCTCAATGTCTGATATCCTTAAATACGCTCCGTGGAATACCAGGGCTGACTCGAAATCATGTTACCTGTGCCTAAAACTGAATAATTATACTATGGAGACGTATCGAAGTGGTCATAACGAGCCTGACTCGAAATCAGGTAGTCCGCAAGGGCTCGTGGGTTCGAATCCCACCGTCTCCGCCAAAATGAACGACCCTACCCAATCTGAACAAATTGTTGTCAATTGTTTGGATTGGGTAGGGTCGTTCTTTGCCCGTAACCCTTGCGTTTCAAGGACTCCAGGCTTTTTCAACTCCGGGTGTCATGTGTCACTGGACAATAGCAAACAGTTCAAAATCAGAGAGTAAAACGTGTGATTAGGGGGATTCGAACCCTGCTGACATCCTCTTGCCCCTTTTATTGGTTGCTGCTCATGAACAACTCTTCTACCTGACATGGTGTTTGGTTTTTCAGTGTACGATGGGGCCGCTTCGTATTATAAAATTCAATGTAGGAGGCAAGACCACGTTTGAAGGCTGCTTCCGATGTGTAATCCTTTCGATATAGATCTTCCTTTTTAAGTGTGGCAAAGAAAGATTCGGCAACTGCATTATCATGAGGCTTCCCTGAATTGGAGAAAGACTGTTCTACGGATCGCTCGTGGAGTAGTTGTCTAAAACGATGAGAGGTATATTGGGCCCCTCGGTCACTGTGAAAGATGAGGCCAGCGTTTGGGCTGCGTTGCTCCCATGCGGTCTTAAATGTAGAGGTGATCAGCTGGGTGCTATTTTTCTTAGATACGTTATATGCAACAATCCTGCGGGAAAACAAGTCCAAAATCACACAAGTGTATAAGTAGCGTTCTCCCAGCTTGAAGCAAGTGACATCGCTGACCCAAATCTGGTTGGGCCTATCTGCCTGAAATTGCTGACGGAGAATGTTTCGTTTCTTCTCTGGCGCATTGAGTTTTATGTAGTCCTGTTTCGCGGTACTGCGGATGCTGGCCAACCCCATCTCTTTCATCAATCTTGCTACGTATTCTATGCTGACCTGGTATCCGCGCTGAACAAGTATCGTGCGAATTTTCTCCGCGCCCAACACTTGTCGGTATTCATCAAATACTTCCCGAATCAGGATACAGTATTCTTCCCTTCGCTTCTCAAACCACGCATTTCCTCGCTTATTGCGTAGGATATGATTGTAAAATGTACCACGAGAAACATCTAATGCTTCACAAAGCGTGTGAACATCATATTGCTCATAGAGTAACTCCAACTCATGCAGTTTCTTTTTCAGAGGGTCATGGACAGTACAATTGACCGTTTTCAAAATGACCACGATGTTCTCAAGTTTTTCAACCCGACGTAGGAACATATCGTATTCTTTGGCTGTGAGGGTGCGTTTTTCATTAGGAACTATATCACGATACTCTTTTGCCCAGCGATAGATAGTACGTTTACATACTCCATATTCTTCACTTAGATCGTTTGCAGATCGTCCCTGCCTGTACTGTGCGATGATGCCAGCTTTTTCTTGATGGGTGTAGACCATGAATTACAACTCCTCTCATGTAATAACGTTTCAGTATATCACAAAAAGTACAGTAGAGGACAGGAGTATGATAAATTCGATAGCTATTGCTTATCATCGCTATTTGGGATTTCATCTGTGGGTTTTGCCCTCTCTTCCACAGAATCAGAATTGTCAGAGAGAGCTAAGGGTGTCAATAATCCCTCAAAGATTTTATAATAGCCTGAAAAATCTAATTTTTGATAAACTTCAAAATAGTGGCTCACCGTTTCAGCAATTTTTCCCATGCTTTGCAAAGCGGGTTTAACCATATCAGAAATACTTTGGGTGAATTGTCCGATTGTTTCAAGAGCCCCTGACAATGCATTCTTTATATATTCACTGTTCTTGTCCGAAAAATCTTGATTCTCTGTAATCTTAATGGCAGAAATAAGAGCTCTATTTAGAATATGTATTGCGCTACTACAGGATTCGTATTCTGCTCTATAGAAGAATTTACAATGTGCAATATTATTTCGGCTTTTGCGTATTTCCTCAATAATTCTTTCAGCATCAAGTCCAGAAATCTTACTTTTGAAAAAGCGTTCCCAATCGCTCATCGGTGTGTATTTACAAAAGGCTATCCTTAATTCATCATCTGTTAATTGAGATAAGTCTTTGTTCTTTTCAAGAAAACGTGATTTTGCTTGCTCATCTTCGTTTGTCCATCCCTTTGAAAAAAGCAGCTTTTGAATATCGCCAAACTCAAACGAATAGAAGAAACGTTGCCATCGGGCAATTTCATCAACTTCTTTATTAGATACCTTGTAGATATTTCTTAATTTTTCTCTATCTGATTTCCCATCCACATTTATTATACCTTTTATCTTGCTCTGTAGCTCCCCACTTACTGTCGTTCGATAATAGTCTAACCCAAAATTAACGACATAAATATTGAACAGTAATTTTCGCAGATTACGTTCTAATTCATTTAATTTTGGATAAATTTTATTGCAATAGTATTCGGAAATAGCATCATAAGAGATGATTTCAATGTAGTTTTTGGAGATAGAAGAATTTTCAATTGTAGTTTGTATTTGTTCCAGTGCCTTAACAATTTGAGTTCTGCTTTTCCCGCTAACTATCACATCCAAATAATAAGTTTTAACTACTGAATTTATCAAGAATTTCACTTCACAAGAAATTCCTTTATTCTCAAAATTGAAAAAATAGACAGATTTAAAAAGTAAACTATGGTCTGCATCTCTGATTGCATTTGGAAAAGCAGACCTTAAGCAGGAAACAAAACTATCATCTGTCGGAACATATATCACATTGTCTTGCTTTTTCTGTTGTATATCATTTTTCTTATAGGGATTAGGCAAAAAAATATAGCTGTTTTGGAGTTGCATCAATAAACCCACCTTTTCTGTCAATATCTCTTTTAAATTATAACATGGATTGTTTTGACAAACAATGGATCTTTGATTAGCTCCACTTAATAAAAATGTTTCTGGGTTTGACAGACTGAACGGCATATCTCAAAACCCTATACTAAACATATTAGGTGCATCTTTTTTGACTTGGCGGGAGTATTTTGGACATTTTTTTCTGGACTGTCCAAAATGCTTTCGCCATTTCTCTACGTCGTAAAATTTGTGGAAACTGTTGCGGCGCAACGGCTACGGGCCTGCATCTTTTTTGTCAACACATGACACAAAGCCTTGAAAACGTAGCGTTTTCAAGGCTTTTCCCTTGCTTCCTGTGGTGCCCTGTTCTGCTGGATTTTCTGAAATGGTACCCTTGGTGCCCTGATTTGTGGTGCCCCGCAAAGGTTGCTGTATGCAATCCATTCTGTAAAAATGTATGCTGTGGTGCCCTAATGGTGCCCGGATTCCCTAAAAAC
>CAJUSG010000026.1 GCA_910589085.1 uncultured Oscillospiraceae bacterium
AATAAAACCTGATCTGCAATAAACCATTGCAAATCAGGTTTTGGCACGCCCGAAGGGACTCGAACCCCCAACATTCAGAACCGGAAGCAGAACGTTAGAAAGCCGGTATCATTTATGGCGCAGCAGGTTACGAGTTGGACGCATACTGAGTACCAGCGGATTTACCAGCACTCCCATCCAGCAGGGCGATTCCGGCGTGGAGGACGCCCTGATTTCGGTGCGTATAGATGTTTGCAGTGGTGCTGATATCGCTGTGTCCCATCAGCTCCTTGGCCACATTCAGCGTAACTCCGGCCCGCTGGAGATCTGTGCAGAACGTGTGCCGCAGACAGTAAGGCGTCAGATCAGGAGCCACTACAGACTGAATGATCTGGTTACGGTACAGTTCCGCACCCAAGTAAATGTCAAGCTCCCGTTTGAAGCCTGTCCACATCCGGCGCAGGCTGTTTTCATTCTGCCGGCCTCCGCTGCCGGTCGGAAAGACCGGGCTGAACGGCTTGCCTCTGGCCGCCAGAAGTCTCGGGCGCAGCTGGGAGTGTATCGGGATATCCCTGATACCGGCGGCGGTCTTAGGACCCTTGATCGCCGTCGAGCCGCTTTCCTTGGCGGCATGGATATGAATTTCATTGTGTTCAAAATCAACATCGGCCCACGTCAGTGCCGCCGTTTCACCAGGGCGCATCCCGGTATAGAGCAGTGTGAGGACCCACAGACCAGAGCGGGAGGTTTTGGCCACCTCCAGCACAGCGGCACGCTCTTCATCGGTGAGGGAGCGGTGGGAGCCGGTGGTGGTCGCCGGAAGCTCCAGCAGCTCCGCCGGGTCATAAGTAATAAGCCGGGACTGCCTGGCCCGCTTGAACAGCTCCTGGAGAACTATCCGCACTTTCTTTGCGTGAGAGCTGGACATACCCGCCTGCTCATTCATGATTTTTTGCAGGTGGATATCTTTCACATCCTTCAGCTTCAATCGGCCGATGCGGGGCTTGATGTACTTTTCGTATTTCTCCCGGTACATGCCCAATGATTTAGGGGTTAGCCCTTTGGGCTTCTTGTAGGTGACAAACCACTGTTTAAACCAGGCGTCCACTGTCATGGAACCGCCAATGGCCTCAGTTCCCCTTTTGGCAGCGGCCAGCTTGTCTGCCAGCTTGGTCATAGCTTCCAGCTCAGTCGTGCCATAGGCTTCATACTGCTTGCCGTTATACCGGGCTGTTTTGCGGATGTACTCCCCTTTAGGCATTGCTGCTCCCCCTCTCGTTTCCCATCCCATCATCATCCATCGTATAGATCACTTCCGGGCAAAACACCAGGTCGTTTTCGTCCGAGGAATTTTGAGGCGGCTTTTTCAGAGAGGCAAGGTAAATCCGGGTGACGTCATCCCGCCCATGGCCGAGCAGCTTGGACACGGACTTGCGGGCCTGGTAGGGGTTGGGCTGCTTCTGGATGAAGCCCTTGTACCACTCAGCGGCACAGGTATGACGCAGGCCATGGAACGTCATAGGCTGGTCAGAATTTTTATCCTGGGCGAAGGGACGGTACAGGTAGATAAACGCTTGGAGGGCCTTGATTGCTGTGTGGGTCTGCTGGTCGTCCGGGACAAACAGCTTATGGCCCCGGGGCGTCTGCTGGAGGTGGAACTGGAGCCGCTGAACCAGGAGCGGCGTCAAGGGGACGGTCCGCACCAGCCCGCCCTTGCCCTTGATGGTAATGGCGTTTTCTTTTATGGCCCTGGCCGCTGTGGCGGTATCAATGCGGAAGCACTCGTGGATCCGCAGCGCGGCATAGCGGCCCAGGCAGAGAATCGTTATATAGTCCTCTCGCCCCAGCTCCAGAGCGCAGGCCTGCATACGGCTGAACTCTGCCAGACTCCAGGTCCGGTCTACATCGCCAAAGGTGCGCCGTTGCAGAAGCAGATCGGCGTTGTCGGGTAGCTCGTAGCGGGGCTGCTGGATCAGGTCGTGGAAGAAGCGAATAGCGGAGAGGTCGGTCTTGATGGTGGAGGCGGATTTCTCTTGCTCCTGAAGATAGGTCACATAGGCGTAAATATGTTTGGGCGCAATGTTGGCCAGGCGTTCCAAGTGGAACTGTTCGGCCAGGAAACGGCAAAAGCGCTGCATTGCCTCATAGTAGCGCTGCCGGGTGCGAAAACTGCCCTGCCGGTTGTGGCGATGCAGTTTGTCCAGTTGGGTAAGGAGATTTTGATAATGTTTTGACATAAGTACATCCTTTCTGTAAAAAGGACGCAGCTTGCCCATTGGCGGCGGCCAGCCGTTTCTGACTGTTTTCCGTCAGACCTCCCGAAGCCGGACCACGCCAATGATGTCAAAACCCTTGGGGCGCAAGCGTCTATGGACCGGGAGTGGCCGATTTATAAAGACTGTCTCTGTTGGCAAAGAAGTTCAGTAAGATCACCGCATACCCGCCTGCAGGCGAGTGGGAAAGAGCTTCCCGCGGCAGACGCATGACCTTGGGCAAGGCGCGGGAACCCCGCAAGCGTCCGTGACCCTGTCCCCAGCAGTTGGACAGGAGAATTGGAGCGAAGGCCCCGCCCTGCTGGCGGCGGGACCGGCCGGCTGTCAGGACCGGCCTGGGGAAACAATAATTTTTCATAGCGATTCATTAAACTCCTTCCCTCGTTTTCCCTTGACGTCCTGGGGTGACAGGTCCCAGGCCGTTGCGCTCTCGCGCCGGGTGCAATCTGATTTTTAGATACAAAAACGCCTGAAAACAATCCTCTTGCTTTCAGACGTCATCAGTCTTTGATTCACTTGTTGAATCTGTCCAGGCCAGGCTGATGTCATAAGATGGCACTGTCTCCAGCGTCTGTCAAATCTCCAAGGGTGCAATAATTCCCTGGAGCAAACATCTGACCTGAAAAAATCTTACCTGTAATCAACCAGAGTATAGCACCGTCAAGGCACTGCGTCTAGTTGAAGTTTCTTCTACACTGGTGTTACACGGATACTGTACCCGTCGAAACGGGGCGGCTGGTACTGTCATGTGCAGAGTACCACACCATCCGTAAAAAGTCAACCTCAGCCGAAGCTGCTAAAAAATAGGTAGGGGCATAATTCCCCCTTAACGTACAATCCTCCGGAGGCGTCGACTCCAAGGCCGAGTTCTCCATCACAACGTGTGCAATGCCGGTCTCCGCCTGCTCATGGGCCAATGGCCCACCCCGGGTTTTCACCAGGAACGCACATAGAATCAATTACATTCTCTTTTATACCACAAGATATTGTGGTTGTCAATAGAAAATTTCTATATTTCGGATTTTCAAGGCCGCCGAGATCTGGCTGAGGACGCACTAATCCCCTCACCTGTTCCAGTCCTCCCTAACTTACTCCGCCCTAACTTACTCCGCCCTAAATACAACTCCATTATAGTGCAAAAAAGTGGAGCCGCCAAGGTGAAAATTTTTCACCTGGATACGGCTCCAGTTTATCAGATAACTTTTGCTGTGTCTAGTTGAGGATTTGTCAACCAGGTGTCCAACTTGGGCACATCGGACAACGATGAAAATTCAAATACTCTCTTGCATATACCAAGTGAGCTGTGATATACTCACGTCGGGAATTTAGATAGGCACTTCACATTCCCACCCTCCCTGTTGCCAGTTTGGGTGAGACAGCATCGCCAGTACGGTAAAAGTCGCGAGGCAAAAATGAAACAGGCACCTCCCGGCCCAGCTGGAGAGGTGCCTGTTTCGTGTTGTGCTCAACTTGGACACAAGGCTTGACAAATATTGAATATGCGCTATAATAATAAACAGAAAGGGCGGTCAACCGGGTGTCGGCCGGTTGGCGGTCAATCTCCAACAAGTTTATAGCTTGAGAAAATGCCGCTTTCCTGCTTAGTCCGAGGGGGCGGCTACTTCTTTAGGTGCCGTCCGATGGTGATTCCCAAAGTGATCGCCGCAATAATGAGCAGATGTAATGCTATGACGTCGCCTGCGCTCATCGGCCTCACCTCCTGGGTCTTGCTGGTGGATCGGCCCCGCCCTTTCTGCATGGTCAGTATAGCAGTATTTGACAAAATGCGCAAGGTACAAATGTGACAGGCACCTCTCCGGTCAATCTGGAGGGGTGCCTGTTTTTTATTTATGTGGTGTCCAAGTTGGGCACTTCGTTATTTCAACTGGGCATTTGAAAACATTATTACTGTATTCAATCCGGATCCAGAATGCAATTCTAACTCTCCATAAAGACAAATCGGAAGCTGCCTGTTATTCTTAAACCTTTTGTCTGGCCCCCCAGATTTATTGACATATTGCCATGTTTGACCAACAACTTGCGAGTCTTTGGGGACACCTTTATCCTCAATAAATCTGGTTGTCCTTGCTGATGTAGAAATATCGCTATAATTTAGTGCTCCGATTTTCCTGCCTTGCAGGATAAATAATTTGTCAGGTAAGAAAAGCAATACTTCTTTGCTGGTTCTGAATGCAACTACACTTGTATCTGATTTGAACGGAAAAGGAGATGTTCGAGATGCTTGACAATCGACCCGTTTAACTGTATGTCCAGCACCTCCAGAATACTTTGTATCTATAACCTTACTAGACTGCATGATGCGCCAAATCTTCTCGCTCTCGCTTAAGCGCACCATAGGTTCCATCCTCTGCGCTACTACTTGGGTCTGGTCACTGTCGATCTCATAATCCAACTTAATCAATCCGGCAGTCCTAGCATAAATTTTGATCGCTGTGCAAAGAAGAGCAGCCAAAAGAAAAGGCGGAAACGGGAATGTCAAAAGAAGAAACACCACAATACCAATAGTGGCATTTTTATCAGCGCTGATGGTCCTTTTTGCCGCAGACAATATTTCTTCTACACCACTCGAAACCATTTGTGTTGCATCACTATTTACAATTTCCTGTGCAGTGTAGTGATTAGAATCTATTGCATGAACATTGTTTGTAGTAGGACCGGGCTTTGGAGCACGAGATTCTTCGGAATAAGATATACCTGTTCCTGGAATGGATACTGTTCTTCGAACCGTTCCTTTTGCGGTCTTAGTTATACGGTATCCTTTTACACCCCAACTATATCCAATACCAGATTTACTAATATTGATTCGGAAACCTCCGCCCAAATTGATACTCTTTCGATACCGAAGTCCCATGTTACACCCTACTTTCTATATCTATTTGGTGTTAGGTCATTCCGCTATTGTTACATTGTGACACTTTGAACTCAATAAACGCCATTACCTCCTCCTGGACCTTTTGGGGTAGACTGTTGTATCTCATAACCAAGTACGGCTGATCCTGTATCGCCAGATTTTTAGGGCCGACCTCACCCAAAAGGTCACTTACTGTAGTCTCCAGATATTGAGCAAGCTTTTCAAATTTATCTACAGATGGTACGCGGCCTCGCTCAATGTCGCTGAGAAAACTACCGCCTATGCCACACTCTTTACATGCGTTTGTGGGCTTAACCCCCTTTACCAAACACAGTAATTTGACTTTTTGCACAAAAGCGTCTTTGTTCATTGGCGGTTACACCTCTAAAAAAAGAAATACGAGATACTGTAAAAAATACATAAACGCGGATAAATATATTGACAAAACGATATTGCGGATTTATGATTTACTTGCGGAGTAAATCAAGGGTAGATGCACATGGCGGTTCAGACTGTGCCTTCATCCCAGAGGGTTGCCCCGTGTCCAGTCGTTACACCTTCCCCTATAGGGGCTTGGCTCGGCGTTATCTGAACTACCATGTGTATTTCTCTCATCATACCATTTTCGCCGGACGTAATCAAGGAAAATTTGAAAGGAGGAATTTATGTGCCTATTCGTATGCTGCGTGAGCGCATGGGGATGACTATGTGCGAGTTGGCTGACAGGATGGGAGTTTCTGTAGCTACTGTCTCCCGATGGGAAACCGGAGAGATGATACCAGTCACAACTAGGCTCAGGGCTTTGGCTGATGTGCTGCACTGTACCGCAGACGAATTGCTGGGCCGGGAGCCGCCCGCGGAATCCAGCTGATATTTCGACCATACACCAGAAAGGAGAGAAAGTCCATGTCGGAAGAGTGCCGAAACATCTATAAAAGGGCACGCCGCAGAGCCGGTTACACCCAGGAAGCGGCAGCAGAAATATTAAACATTTCCGTGGAGAGCCTGCGGGCCTACGAGACAGACCGCCGGGTACCGTCCGGGGATGTGGTGCTCCAGATGATGATCTGCTACAACTGCCACCAGTTGCCCACCTGGCATTTGCAGGCGACCAGTGTTTTGTTCAACAGCGTCGTCCCCCGCCTGGAGGAGCGGAGCCTGTTGGCAATCACCGTGCGGATATACAACCGCCTGCGCAGTTTTCAAGAGGATAACCGCCTGGACCGGCTTTTAGCCATTGCCGAGGATGGTGTCATTGACGACCAGGAGCGCCCCGAGTTTGAGGACATCATCGCGGACCTGCGGCAGATCGTCCAGTCCGGCCTGGAGCTGGATGTGTTCTGCGGCGGCAATGCACCCATCAGGAAGGAGGACAGCGTATGAGCCATTACAACGAGATCAAGGAAAAGCGTCAGATCCTCCGGGACATCTACGGCGGGATGATGACCATAGCGGACCTGACCCGTGAGCTGGGCTACAATTCCCACAAGTCCGCCCGGGCCTGGCTTGCCACTGTGGGAGTGGAGGCTGTAAGGATCGGCCGGGGCATCCGCTACGAGACCGACCAGGTGGCCAAGGCCATCGTGGATGGACGGGGGATGGTGTGACCATGTGGAGGAGACTGTTTGAGGCTTACCCCTGGCTGGAGGACCTTTTCAACTGGGGCGTGCTCACCGCTTCGGGGCTGGCGTTCCTGCTGGCTCTGGCTGTGTACTTAGGGAGGGCAATGGGATGAACGCAAGGACAAGGCAGCGCAAAGAGGAGCTGCTGAGACTGGTAGACCTGATAGAGCGTCTGCCGGTGGAGGTGGAGATCAACACCGCAAGCGCCAGCTCGCACGACGCCCCCGAGCTGCTGCTGATCAGCGGACTGGATTCGGTGGCGGCCGCTTATGGGCTGGAGATCAAGGAGCGGCGGTTTGAGTATGAGGATTCCTGTAACACCCAGCGCACGGCGGTCTTGGATGGTATTCTGCTGGTGCAGATCGTTTCCGATTCGGAGGTGGGATAGGTGGCAAAGAAGATTTTACCCAAGGCCACCAAGTCCAGCATGGTGAAGCTGCTCCGGGCCAAGGGCTATGATGTGCCCTCCCTCTACCAGGCAACATTTGAGCGGGTTCGCCACACTTTCTGGTTGCGGTGGCGGGACAAAGCTGGAGTACCCCATTCGGCGTACTACACCGGGGCAGGTGGCCGGCCGGTGCTTCAGGTCGATAAGACGTGGATCGACCTCACTATGTCGGAGGTGGTTCATTTTGGCCTGTGCGAGGAAAAATAAAAAAATCCCGCATGACTGTAAGTACAGCCACACGGGACCCGTGCCCGAAGAGCACGATAAGGACACGCTTATTCTAACACAGCGAAACGGATTTGGCAAGGGGGTATGTGGGTGATTCCTGAAAATTTACGGGAGCAGTGGGAGCTGGTCCGGGCCAGGGCGGAGGTGCTGTTCCTGGCGGACCATGGCGGAGGCTGCCCGGACTGCCTGGCCGGGGACGGCCTGACTCCAGCGGCCCGCCGTGTGATCTTGCGCCGCATGGGCTTCCGGGTGGCTGAGGAGTACGACATGCCCGACCCCAAAGATTTGGACAGCCCTGTCGGGTGGCCCTGGGTGCGGCTGACCAACAACGTGGCGGTATCCCTGGCGGATGGGTTCGTCAGCCGGGCAAAAACGAGGTAGCCGGATGAGCCTGCGACTGAAAGACTGTACCAAGCCGGAATTGCTTTTTATTATCCAGCAGTTCAAGTTTCATTGCGGCTCCAGCGGGGAGTATTACCTCACGCAGGCCCTTGGCGATGTGCAGATGCAGCGGCTGGAAGCACGCCATACCGAGGCGGACAGGCTGTCTGCTCTCTCGTACCGCAAGCGGCAGGAATATATTACGCTGCTGTCGCCGTATGAGGGGGCGCGGCTGTCGGAGATTCCGCTGCCTGTGCTGGAGGCCGCTGACGCAGCCATGAAAGAGGCCCATGCGGCAGACCGCAAGTGGGCCAACCTGATGCTGAAAGAGAGGTGAGGACGATACCAGACCATCATTTTAACCCTGTGCTGGCTCAGACCTACGGGGTGGACGCAGCTGTTTTCCTGCATAACATCTACTTTTGGCTCAAGCATAACAAAGCCTATGAGAAGAATTTTTATGAGGGAAGATACTGGACGTTCAACTCCCTGGCCGCTTTCTGTGAGGCGCACCCATACTGGAGCCGCCGTCAGATCGAGCGCATCATTTCCGCCTGCAAGAAGAACAGCCTGCTTCTGACAGGCTGCTTCAACCAGGACAAGCGGGACAGGACAAGCTGGTATTCCCTCTCCGACAAAGCGATGGCCTATTTTGCAGAGTGCGCCACAGAAACGGCTGGATGCATTTCACCAAACGGTGAAATGCAAAACACGGAACGGGGACAATCATTTCACCAAACGGTGACACCATTACCAGATATAAACCCAGATAGCAGCCTAACAGATAATCCCCCCAAAGCCCCCCAGGGGGCGGCTGGCTCAGAAAGACCAAAACGGGGCCGAGCGGCAAAAGCGGCGCCCGATTGGAAGCCGGAGCGGTTTGAGGGCTTCTGGCGGATGTACCCCGTCAAGAAGTCCAAACAGGCGGCGATACGCGCTTGGGACTCACTGCGTCCGGACGACAGGCTGCTGGCGGTGATGGGCCACGCCCTCCAGCGTCAGCTTGCCAGCCCTGAGTGGCAGCGGAAGATTCGGGAGGAGGACGGCCAGGGCATCCCCTACCCCGCCTCCTGGATCAACGGCCGGCGCTGGGAGGACGAAGCTAAACCGGACCGGGCAGCTATGCCCGCCCCGGACGTGAGAGGAGGCGGTGACTGTGGATTCCGCTGAGACCGCGACCTACGGCCGAAATATCTGGGCGGAGCAGAGTGTGGTCGGCTCCATGCTCATTGACCCCCGGGTGACAGGCCTGGTGATGGCTAACCTCACCGAGAGCGACTTTCTCCTGGAGGCGGACCGCCGGCTGTTCCGGGCATTCCAGACCCGCTTTGCCGCCAATCAGACGATAGACCCGGTGCTGGTTATTGAAAGCGCGGGGCCGGAGGACGGGATGCTGAGAAGTTATGCACTCCAGCTCATGGACACCACCCCCACAGCGGCCAACGTAGCAGAGTACATAGAAGTGGTTCGGGAAAACACCCGAACGGCCAAGGGCCGCAGCCTCGGGCAGGAGATTGCGTCCAGCCCCACATCGGAAGACATGGGCCGTCTGTTCCAGCAAGGTCTGGATCTGATGTCCAACCGGGGCCGGGACGATGAGGCGGACATGGCCAAGGCCGCCGTGGAGTTCAACGACTTTCTGGAGCACAAGCCAGACTATCTCCCCTGGGGCTTTCCCCTGCTGGATGAGGGCCTGGACGTCTCCCCCGGTATGCTGGTGGTGCTGGGCGGACGACCCTCAGACGGCAAGACCGCCCTGGCCCTCCACATGGCCTATACCCAGGCGGAGACAAAAAACGTGGGCTATTTCACCCTGGAGGATGACCGGAACACCCTGTTCTCCCGCCTCAAGGCCGCCATTTCGGGAGTGCCCCTGCGGAACATCCTGCGGAGAAAGCTGAATGAGTGGGACTACAAGCTCCTGGCCGATGTGAACGATGAGATCGTAAAGCGCAGGCTCACCATCATCGACGCTGCCGGTATGACCGTGAATGACATCATCACCCGGACCCACGCCCATAAGTTTGACGTCATTTTCGTGGATTATCTCCAGATGATCCGCTCCTCGCTCCGGGGCCGGGGCACCCGCCAGGATGAGGTGGCCGATATCTCCCGGTCCCTGGCCGACATGGCCCGCAACAATGGGGTCGTGGTAGTGGCCCTGGCCCAGCTCTCCCGCCCCGTGCAAAAGGGCAAGCGGGAAGCGCCCCTCATGGCCGACCTGAAAGAGAGCGGTCAGATCGAGCAGGACGCCAATGTGATCCTGTTTGTATGGCGGGAGGATGAGACGGACAGCAAGACCCGCCGGCACCTCACCCTGGCCAAGAACAAGCTGGGCCTGCTGGGGCAGTGGGGAATCACCTTTGACGGCCCCACGCAGAAATTCCTGCCGGATCTGACTATAGACCCGCCGATAGCGAAGCGGAAAGAGCCGGAATATAAACAGCAGTCATTCTATCCGCTCCCCGACGGCGAACCGCTGCCCTGGGAGGATGAGTACGACCACATTGGCGCGGTGCCGAATCAATAAAACGAGAGGAAGAGTAACGATGAGGACAACGGTAATTCTCAACTTGAAGGGCGGAGTGGCTAAAACGGCCACCGCCGTCAATCTGGCGGCCATCCTGGCCAGGGCCTACCGGAAGCGGGTGCTCCTGGTGGACGCTGACAGCCAGTGCAACGCCACAGAGTTTTTCGGCGGTGACCCGGCCAGGGGCAACCTGGCGGAGGTGCTCCGGCACGAGGCCGACGAGGGCCTGTTCGCCACGGCCAGCATCCAGGCCAGTAATTTCCTCGGAGTGGACCTGCTGTGCGGGTCGGATGAGCTGATGGACCTGGACCTGACCAAGGTGGAGCTCCAGAGCGTGCGGGCGCTGGTGCTGCGGGAGATGGTCCAGCGGCTGGCCGCCCAGGACAAATACGACTACTGCATCGTAGACTGCCCGCCGGCGTTCAACGCAGCCAGCACCGCGGCGCTGGTGGCGGCGGATGATGTGGTCATCCCTATCAAGCTGGACGCCTTCGCCCTGCGGGGGATGGGGAACCTTATGCGGCAGATTGCCAATATGCGGAAAATCAACCCGTCCCTGCGGCTGTCGGGCTGTCTGCCCACCATGTGGTACAACAGCCCCCTGATTGTGGAGGCGGAGGGAACGTTGGAGGCCAGCGGTTTGCCGATGTACCCCCACATCCGCCGCACCAACAAGGTGGACGCCATGACTTTTGCCCAGGAGCCGCTTATGCTCACCAGCCCCAGAAGCTCCGCCGGGATAGATTACCGTGCGTTTGTCCGAAAGTACATGGAGAGGGGGAGCTGAACGTGGCAGACAAAAAGGGCTTTGACCTGGCCGATCTGCTGAAGGATGTGCCCAAGTTGGACACCGCCGGCGAGCGGGAGCAGATCGAGTACATCGACATTGGGAGCATTGAGGGCGACCCGGGTAACTTCTACAATCTGACCCAACTGGAGGAGCTGGCTTCCAACATCGCTGTGGTGGGTCTCCAGCAGCCCCTGCGGGTGCGGACCTCGGAAACGGACCCGGAGAAGGTGGTCGTGGTGTCAGGCCACCGCCGTCACGCGGCATTGAAGCTGCTCATCAAGGAGGGTGATGAGGCCTTGCGGGCGGTCCCCTGCATCCGGGAGCGCGCCGCCGGCTCTGCCGCACTCCAGGAACTGCGGCTGATTTTCGCCAATCGGGACACCCGGGTGATCTCCTCCGCCGAGGTCGCCAAGCAGGTGGAACGGGTGGAGATGCTGCTCTACCAGCTGAAGGAGGAGGGCTTTGAGTTTCCGGGCCGGATGCGGGACCATGTGGCCCAGGCCTGTAAAATCTCCGCCCCCAAGCTGTCCCGTCTCAAGGTCATCCGGGAGAACCTGATCCCGCAGTACATGAACCTGTTTGAGAAAGACGATCTGCCGGAGCAGACCGCTTACGCGCTGGCCCGCCTGCCCGGGGACTTCCAGCTCCGAATGTTCAACGCTCTGCTCACCACACCCAGCGGGGCCACAGTGGAGAAGGTCTTGGGTAAATACAATGAGGGTTGGCGCTGGGATTCCAAACTGACCTGTCCCGACGGCAAGGCCTGTAAACGAGGGGATGTGTTTCTGCGCCGGGATTGCGAAACCTCTTGGCAGGGCTTCTGCGGCGGGAATACCTGCTGTCTGGAGTGCGATCAGGCAAAATCCAGCTATTCCCCCTGCGAGCGGATGTGCAGCAAGGCCAAGGCCCAGCGTAAAGAGACTGCCGACAAGAAAAAAGAGGAGGAGCACAAGCGCCAGCAGAAAAATGGCCGGAAGTTCCAGAAGGAGACCCAGGGATATGCCCGGCGGCTCCTGCGGGCCATTGACGCCGCCGGGGTGCCGGACGACGCCAAAATCGACTGGAGCTATTATGACGGTATCCCTGTGTCAACCATCCGTCAATGGGCCGCCGGCGAGTTTGACGACCCGGCCGGCTGGCATGGTCCGCGATTGGTCCCAGGCAGATGTCGCAGTGACCACATGGTAGAGCTTTCCAAGCTGCTGAATTGCTCCACTGACTTCCTGATGGGCCTGACGGACGAAATCCGCCCGGCGCCGGTCCAGGAGGAACTGGAGGAAGCCCCGGAGGACCCCATGGAAGCCTTGGAGGCGGAAACCGCTTCGGCGGATTCCTGGGATGATATCTCAGAAGTCCTGGACCAGGCGGCCGCCCCGGAGGAGCCCGCCCGCCGTATCCGCTGGGAGGACCGGGGCCGGATCCCGCCCGAGGGCAGGCTGATCCTCACCTACCAGCTGACCAATGACGGCCCGGCATACCGGCCGGCCCTGTGGGATGGCAGTAAATTCCGGTCCCCTGACGGGAGAAAAGAGCTGACCGGCCTGCAATATACCCACTGGCTGGAGGTCCCCACCCCAGGAAGCGGGGAGACCTTTCAGGCGGCCCCGCCGGAGCTGGCGGAGGGACAACTGGCGATCTGCGGCTGGATGCCCGGCGGGACGTTCCCCAGAGAACCCTGTGAGGTGGTTGCAGACTTTTGCGTGGGCGGGGAGAATCATATCCGTCAGGTTTGCATTTATGACCAAGGAAACTTTTACTTCCGGGCCAAAGGAAGCAATGGCGCTAAGATAGAGGCCGAGATCATCCGCTGGATGTGGCTGCCGCCAATAGAAGAAAACCGATGAAGAGAGGACGCCGGCCAGAAGTTGGCGCAGCGATGTACTTTGTAGTGGAGCGCCGATACTACGTCAAAAGCGTTCAAACAGCCCCTTTTTTGGAATACTGCGTCTGTGAAGGAACAGTACGGAAGTATATCGACCAAAACCAAACCGAAATGTGCCTGATTTATGACGGATCACTCCATTATTTTAATCTTGCTACCATTGGAGAAAAAGTCTTTCATACTCCGCAAGAGGCTGCGCTGCTGGCCAAAGAAATGACCGAGAAATATGAGCGGGCATGGATGTGGACAGGCGACCCTCTGCTGCGGAGAACATGGGCACACCTACTGGAAGGAGATAAGTCATTGGGAACGAGATTTCATGCTCCGGAGGGATGCCTGACCAGCAACATCGGCCTGCTGCCTGGGACGGTGATCCGGGAGCTGCGCCTTCACCCCTACATAGATTCCGAGCTGGAAAGCGTCCCATGGAACTACAAGCCCGAATACTTGGAGTTTACCATCCTGTCCATCCAGGCCGGCGGATATCTCTGCCAGTATGCCGGGGAAACTGATACCTTTGGGTGGCCCGCCTGGAAGAAACAGCCCAACTATGGCTACCTGGGGAAAAACAGCGGAACCCCGGTCAGGTACTACATCCAGAACGCCCCTCTCCCACTGCCCTACAAGAGCGGCCCGGGTGATTTCTCCCCCTATAGCCTGCGCTGTACGGAGATCGACTCCGCGGCACTGCTGGTCAAGAACCCGGAGGCCTTTGCCGCCCTGGCCGCGGAGCCGGAGGTCTCGCAGCGGGACCCAGGCGTCTGCTGGGACCGGCCCTCCAAAAAGTTTCTGGAGGAGGGCGGGTGCCCTTGCTATCAGGGCATGTTGAATTATGGCAGCGGCGCCAACGTCCTGTGTGAAGCGGCCAGCCAGCAGCTCCATGATTATCTGGGCGTCAAATTCTGCGAGGGCGGGCGAAAAATCTACTGCCCGATCTGGCAGGCAGAAAGCAAAACGCAAAATGTGTCCAAGTTGGACACAATCGGCGGCTAGGTAAATTGTGCCCAAGTTGGACACAATCGGCGGTCGGGTGAATTGTGCCCAAGTTGGACACAATCAGCGGCCGGGTGAAATGTGCCCAAGTTGGGCACCAAGGAGGACAGACCATGCGGATACTGAAACCCGGCGACCCCTGCCCCTGCTGCGGGCAGCCCATCAAAGAGGGCCTGCCCACTGAGACAATCATGCTTCTCAGCTGGCTTCAGGAGGGAAAAGACCTGTCGGCAACAACGAAAGGAGTCAATAATGAAACGACTGACCACTGAAACCCCGGACGGGAATTTTGAGACCATGCTCAATTTTGTGTTCAGCAAGGACGGCTGGGCACATATCAGGCATGACGGTAACGAGGGGACTGTCCCCCTCACGCAATGGGCCAAGGCCCAGTGCATTCTCCACGGGTGCGGAGAATTTTCCGCCGAGACGCCCCAGGAGATTGATGAGGAAATCTGTGACTGCATGATGATGGACTTCCCGGACTGTCCCATCGGCCTGGCCTACTGCTTCGCCGTCCAGGCCAGCCACCTGCGGGACCGGCTGAAAATGTATGAGGATATCTGCTTTGCCGGGGACGGAAAGGAGCGGCTTCCCCTGGATGTTCTTCGGGAGATAGTGGGGAGGACAGTGCCATGTCCAAACCGCTGACCTATCATAAGCCCAGCGGGGAGTGGGGGATCGAGGGGGTGGACCTGTCCACCCTCCCGCCCCCGGTATATGGGGCGCTGGCAAAGCTCATGCGGCTGGAGCATCCCCTCTGCGGCACCCGGGCGGATATGCTCCGGCTGGCCAGCGAGGAGGAAATGGCTGAGATGCTGACCCAGGCCTGTCCTGACGCAAAGGAACACTGTGGCGGCACTTCTATCTGCCGGGCGTGCTGGCTGGACTGGCTGCTGGACCCGGCGGATAACAAATTTGAACGAGAGGAGGACTAATATGCAAACCGCAAACAACATTTTGCTGGTCCGGGTGCCTGCCACGGAGGCCGTCAACGGCCGGGAGCTGCGGGACTACATCCTGGAATCGCTGGCTCAGGGCGTTCTGGTGCTGACGGAGGACGCTGCCTGCGAGGTGATGACGCTGCCCCCGCTGGGCGGGGTGACAGTGGTGGAGACGGGACAAGCGATACCAGCCACGGAACAGCCAGATCCGGCAACGGAAGCAGAAGGGCAAGTCCCAAGTCCAGAGCTTCCAGCAGCAGACCAGTCGGAGGCCGGGGAGAAGCGGGCAATCGTTCAGCGGCTGAAGGACTATCGAAGTACCTATGGGCGGGGCTGTCTGGAGAAGGTTTCGGAAAAGACCGCCCACAGAAAGGAATCCCGCGTATCAGCGGATACGCTCCGGGATATTGCCGCCGACCGGGCCCCAAAAATGGAGCTGTCTGAGTGGCGAAAGATTGCCAAGGCGTTGGATGTGCTGGAGACGGCCCCATGCTGAGGATCATCACGGAAGTGGACGCCCCGCCGGGGCAGGCCATTGGCGTCAAGGAAGCCCTGGCGATGGAGGCGGAGCGGTACGGCGACACCCGGGTGATCTCCGTGGTGGAAGTGCTGCCGGAGCAGATGACAATACAAGGTTGAAGGACGAAGGCCATGAGGGCTACGGTCTGTTGGATAACAGGAGGCAGACCTCATGGCGAAATTCAAGAAAGTCATTGTCGCCGGACCGCTGGTGGTAGAATGTGTCTACCCCGCGCCCAACCCCAGGGACAGCGCCGGCGTTCGGGCCGGAAAAAAGGCCCTGTCATCGGCGGCCCAGCAGCAGCTGAATCTGAGATACGCATATCAAAAGCTGGAGCTTCTGATCGCCGCCAACTTTGGCGTCCGGGACCTGTATGTAACCCTCACCTATGACGACGCCCACCTGCCCCGAAACCGGGCGGAGGCCCGGGAGGCTATGCGGGCCTTTTGGAAGCGGCTGCGGAAGGCCCGGAACGAAAAGGGCCAGGAGCTGCGCTACCTCTACGTCACCGAACACAAGCATGGGGAGGGCCGCTGGCACCATCACGCACTGATCAACGGCACCGGCGAGGACTACGACCTGATCCGCCGGCTGTGGGGCCAGGGCGGAGTGGAGTTCAGGCAGCTGCGCATTGACCGGGATAAGAATTTTGAGACCCTGGCCCGGTATCTATGCAAGGAGCAGCGGGACAAGGTGGGGCTGCGGCTGTGGTCCGGCTCCCGGAATCTGCGCAAGCCGGAACGCGAGTGCTTCCGGGTACCCAATGATACACCGCTGAGCATCCCTGAAAGCTCCCCTCTGCCCCTTATGGATACTGGCGACGTGACCACCGCCTACGGCCACTACCGATATATTAAGTATCTGGCTGCCGGGTGGGAGACCACTATGGGCCCCCGGCCCAAAGCCAAACGCCGGCGCCGGCGGAAGCGGCTGTAACCTTTTTTAATATTTTTTCAGCCTTGAGGATTATATTAACTTATGGGAAAAGGAGTGGAACGCCTTGCAAGGTGCGCCCAAACATGGTAAAATGATAACGGTAAGTGATGGCTGGCTGACCTGTCCCAGGTGCCGCAAGAACAAGCGGCTGATGAAGGTCCGGCCAGACACCGAGGGCAGCAGGATGATCGCCTACTGCCGGGTCTGCAAAAACGAAATACTGATCGACGTCAACAGGGGCGCGTGCTTTGAGAGCCAAGGCCAGTGACTGACACGGGGAACGTGTGGTCATTGGCCTTGGTTTTGTTTTGCCCGGAGGTGATAGCCCGGCGGAAGACAGCGCGGGCCGGGCCTGGCGAGAACCGTGGGCCGGCCAGGCTTTCAGCCCCCCAGGCGCAGCGCTGTGCGGCCGGTCCGTGCGGCCGGCGCTCCAGTCTGCGGGTCCTCCCTGGGAGAAAACGCAGCGCGGGGCAGGGAAGGCGCGGTGTTTTTGTCCAGAAAAATAAAAATTTTTCGGTGATTTCGTTTCCGACTTTGCGAAAAAATGTCAAACCATACCCCTTTAGGGGTATAGAACCCAAAAAACAGCACAAAAAATGCGAAATCCAGTTGGCCGCAGAAGGTGGGTGAGTGTATGGTGCCAAAAAAGGGCTCGCGCAAGCCTGGAACGGAGCAGGCCCCGGCTATCCTCACCATCATCCCGGACTGGGCGGACGCCGCGGCCATCGGTATGCTGGTGGGCCTGTCCGACCGTCAGATACAGAACCTGACCCGCTCAGGCGTGCTGACGAAAGAGACGCCGCCAGGGCGCAAGGTGCAGAAATACCGCACCTGCAAGGCGGTCCAGCAGTATATCGCCCATGTCAAGCAAAAGGCTGGTGAGCAGGAGCACCCCAAGGAGCTGGTCCTGCGGAAGCTGGAGGCAGAGGTCAAGCTGAAGGAGAGCCAGGGCCAACTGGCCAGCATCAAGGCCGACATTGCGGAGGGGCGCTATATCGAAACCGCCTCCGCCGCGCAGCAGCTGACGGAGTTCCTGGACACGTTCAAGCACTTCGCACTGAACATCCCCAGCCGTGTGGCGGGGACAGTGGCCGGTTATACCGACGCCGCCACTGCCCGGGCCATTGAGAAAAGCACTCGCAAGGAGCTGGAGGACATGTATAACGAGGGTGAACGGATTCTGGGCATGGGGGACGAGCTCCCCCTCCCCGGCTTTGAGTCCTCCGGTGAGACAGTGAGCGGCGCCGGCGTCCTGGGCGAGTTCGACGATCCCACCGTGGGCTACTTCTCCAACCAGGAGATGGAGATTCCATTCCGGGTCCTGGACCGGGACGCCGTGGACATGCTGGACCAGCGGAAAGCGGTCCGCCTGACGATTCGGGGCTCCGCCCAGTCTACCAACAGCGAGGGGGATATCGTATTCCACTCGGTCCGGGTGGTGGTCCGGGGGCGGATGTCCAAATTTGAACTTGGTAAACTCAAGGCCGGCAGCGGGATGGAGGTCAAAATCACCCTGACCCTGCTGTATATCCTCATTGAGCTGGACGGCGAGCCCATGGTGGAGCTGGACAAGCTGAACGAGGTATTCAAGATTCGCGGAAAAGACATGCTGGCTGAAATTAAGGAGATGTGCTGATGATGGAAAAAGGAAAAACGATCCCCGCCCCTGAGCAGGAAGCCCACCAGGAGGCCGCCGGGCGGGTGGAGCTGGAGTCTATGGAAGAATTGGCCGGGATCGGAGAGGACAACGAGCCGGAGGACCTGGTGCTGAAGCTGTCCAAGCCCTATGTATTCGAGGGCAGGACCTATGAGGAGCTGGACCTGTCCGGCCTGGAAAATGCCACGGCGGGCGACCTGGCGCGGGCCGCTAAGATCACGTCCAAGAAGCACAGGGGGCTGAACGCGGCGACGTTGGAAATGACAGCGGAGTACGCTGCCGTCATTGGCCATCTGGTGACAAAGCTTCCGCTGGAGTTCTTTGAGCGTATGCCGGCCAAGGACGCTATTGCGCTGAAGGGACTGGTCGTGGGTTTTTTGTTCAACGCGGATGGGGAGGAATAACGCCGGAGACCGTCCGTAAGGGGTGTGCCGCCCTTGCTCTGCAGTTCCATAGCAGCCCGGAGTTTTTTCTCTTCATGCAGATGGACGATGTGAACGAGTACGCCGATATGGCAAAAACCATTTGGGAGGGAGTGAAGCGGGGCCGTGGCAAGAAGTAAGACCTATGAAATGCTGCTGAAAATCGCCGGTGATAACAGTTCGCTGAAAAAGGCGTGTGCAGCTGCAAGTGAGAATCTGAGCACCCTGGGCGAGGCAGCGAAAAAAGCGGGTCAAGTAGCCGCCACGGCCCTGACCGGGATTGGGGCAGCTGCGGCCGGGATTGCGACTGCCGCCACTTCCGCTTACACGGAACACGAAAAAGCGGCCAACAGCCTGGCTGCGGCCACCGGAGCCAGAGGGGAAGAACTGGCCAGCCTGCAAAGCGCGATGGAAAGCGTTTACCAGAACAACTTTGGCGAGAGTATCGAGGACGCTGCCAATGCGGTTGCGTTGGTCAATCGGAATATCAAGGACATCCCAGCCCAAGAGATTGCGGGAGCGACAGAAGCCGCGATTGCTCTGCGGGACGCGTTTGAGTATGACGTGGCGGAAAGCACCCGCGCCGCGGCGGCAATCCGAAAAAATTTCGGAGGGTCAGCAGAAGAGGCCTTCGGCCTGATCGCGGCGGGCGCACAGAACGGCCTTGATTATTCCGGGGAGCTGATTGATACCATCAACGAATATTCCAGCCAATTTTTAAAGCTGGGATTTACCGCTGACGGTATGTTCCAGCTCCTGCAATCCGGTGCGGACAGCACCGCGTGGAACCTGGACAAGGTGGGTGACGCGGTGAAGGAGTTCTCCATCCGGGCGATTGACGGCTCCGACAGCACAGTGGCCGCCTTTGAGGCACTGGGCTATAACGCAGACGCAATGATGGGCACATTTGCCGCAGGTGGGGACGGGGCCAATCAGGCATTTTTTGATGTGTTAAACACCCTGATGGACATGGAGGACCAGGTGGCACGGGACGCGCTGGGCGTATCCCTGTTCGGGACCATGTGGGAGGACCTGGGTACTGAGGCCATGGAGGCTATGGCAAATGCCTCAGCCGGGGCCTATGACACAATGGACGCGCTGGAGCAAATCAACTCAGTTAAATACAACGACCTGGGCACCGCCATGGAGGGCGTAAAGCGCCAGGCGGAGGCCGCGCTGGTGCGTGTTGGAGAACAGCTGGTCCCATACGCCAAGGAGGGACTGGAGTACCTGGCGAACAATGTATTGCCGGTCGTATCCAGCAAGCTGGAGGAAATCACGCCGATTGTAATAGAAGCCGGCAAGGCGCTGTGGGAGAACCGCGATATTATCCTCGCCGTCGGCGGTGCGGTGACGGCCGCAGTAGGGGCCTTTAAGGGGCTGCAGGTTGCAAGTGCCGCTGTTGGGGCAGTAAAAAACCTCTCCACCATCTTCAATGCGGCTTCTCAGAGTGGGAGCCTGCTGTCCAGGGTGATGAGCATAGGCAATGTGAAGCTGGCCCTGATTGCTGGCGGGGCCGCAGCTCTGGCGGCAGGGTTCATCTATCTGTGGAACCACAGTGAAAAATTTCGGGCTGCTGTAACGTCCCTGTGGGTCAAGCTCCAGCCCTTGGGCGCCAGTCTGATGGACCTAGCCTCTCTGCTGGCCGGTGTCCTGGGCCCTGCTTTTCAGGTCACGGGTCTGGCGCTGATCAACGGCCTGGAAAGCGCCGTACAAATCGCGGCGCCCATCATAGAAAATGTCATCGGCATATTTACCGGGCTGCTCAATTTTATTACCGGCGTATTCACCGGGAATTGGGAACTTGCCTGGCAGGGCGTATGCGATATATTCGGAAATCTGTTCGGAGGTCTGGCCAATATCGCGAAAGTGCCCATCAACGCTGTAATCGGCGCAATCAACTCCGTGGTGGGAGCCATCAATTCCTGCGGCTTCACCATCCCGGACTGGGTGCCTGTGGTGGGAGGCAAGAGCTTTTCCATCAATCTGCCCGAGATTCCCATGCTGGCCACTGGCGGCATTGTTACCGCCCCCACCATCCTGGAGGCGGGCGAGGGCGGGGAGCCGGAAGCGATTCTCCCGCTGTCCAAGCTGGCCGCCATGCTCCAGGGCGCGTCCAACACGCCGGAGGAAGCGCCCCTGGCCCAGCTGGCCAAAATGATGGACGACTGGACCAGGAACAACAAACCGGGCCCGCATGGACCGGGCCAGGGCGGAGACGGCTGGGATATCCCGGATTTGCCGCGGCCCGGAACCAACACAGCACCGCCCCCGGCAGGCGGTCAAAACCCGTCCGCTGCTGGCAGCGAGGTCATCACCTTCGCCCCGGTATTCAATTTCTATGGTCCGACGACCCGGGAGGAGGCCGTGGAGGCCGGGCGGCTGAGTTTTGCGGAGTTCAAGCGCCTGTATGACCAGCTGAAGGCGGAGGAGCGCCGTAAGCAGCTCCACTATGCTTTAGGAGGGTAGACCATGCCTGACACCTACACCACCCGGCAGGGGGACGCCTGGGACGCCATTGCCCATCGGGTCTACGGAGATGTGAAGTACACCGGCTGGCTGATGGAGCACAACCACCCCCACCTGGATACCTTTGTGTTCCGGGCGGGCGTGGTGCTTCGGACGCCGGAACCGCCGGAGGACGTCTCCGGCCCTGATGTGCCCGCCTGGAGGAAAGCCACATGAACACGAGAAAAGCAGCTGTAGATATCGCCTGGAACGGGGCGGCAGCTGCCGGGACGCTGGGCCAGTACCAGACCTCGGTGACCTACACCGACCCAGCCAGCGGGGAAGCCGACAGCTTTGACCTCTCCCTCCATGACCGGGACCGGCAGTGGATTGGGCCATGGCTCCCCCAGGCGGGGGACACCCTGTCCGCCGTGATCCGCCTGACCGACTGGGACCGGGCGGGAGACAACCGCGCCCTCCCCTGCGGCTCCTTCATCCTGGACAAGTTCGATTTCTCCGGCTGGCCAGTGGCGGGGAACATCTCAGGCGTGTCTGTGCCCGCGGACAGCGCCTTTCGGGAGACCCAGCGGACCCGCACCTGGGAGAACATCACCGTGGAGGAGATCGGCAAAGAGATTGCCGGCCGGGCGGGAATCTCCCTGGCCTGGGACGTGGACAGCGGCCCCATCATCATCAAGAGCGAGGAGCAGTCGGAGAAGACGGACTGCGACTTCTACATGGGACTGTGCGAGACCTACGGCCTGGCCATGAAGGTGTACGCGCAGAAGATCGTGGTCTACGACCGTGAGGCGTACAAGGCCCGGCCCCCGGTGGCCACCCTGACTCCCGATATGCTCCTGTCTTGGAGCTGGTCCTCCCGGCTCACGGGGACCTACACTGGCGGGGAATACGCCTACACAGATCCTTCCACGGAGAAAGAGGTCAAGGTGCAGGTGGGCGGCGGCCCCCGCATTCTGAAGAAGTCCGGCCGGGTGGACAGCCAGGCGGACGCGGAGCGGAAGCTGTGGGCGGCTATCCATCATGCCAACCACGGCTCAACAAAGCTGTCCCTGTCCATGCGGGGCACTGCCAGCCTGGTGGCCTCACAGTGCGTCATGGTGGCGGAGCTGGGCCGCCTGGGCGGCAAATATTTCATTGACAGCATTACCCATCATATTGGCGGTGGCTACACGATGGATTTGGAGCTGTCCAGAGTGGAGTGATAGGACCATGCGCAACGATACCAGGATTGGCAAAATATCAGACGTAGATCACTCCGCCGGCCTGGTGCGGGTGGTCTATCCAGACCAGGACGACGCGGTGACCTAGATGATCCCTCTCCTGTCCATCGCGTTCACCGGGGCCTACACAGCGCCCGAAGTGGGGGACCAGGTGCTGGTGCTTCACCTGTCCAACGGCATGGCCGCAGGGGTGGTCCTGGGCCGTCCCTGGAGCGAGAAGAACAGGCCCCCGGAGGGTGCGGAGAAGCTGTACCGCCTGGACATGGACCGTACGCCTGGGGCGGCCATGCTCCGCTACGACGGCAAGGCCAGGGAGCTGACGCTGCACTGTGACGGCTCCATAAACATCACCGCCGGCGGCGCCATCACCATCAACGGCAAAACCATTGATCTGAATTAAGGAGGGCGGTCTTATGCCAAACGCGGCGCGGCTCCTGGATACAGTGGACGGCACAACCGCAGGAGAGCATTCGGGCCACGGCCCACCGCACCCGCCTCTGCCCTTTTCCGGGGAGATCAGCGGGGGCTGCTCCCCCAACGTGCGGACCAACGGCCAGCCGGCCGCCATTGTAACCAGCATAACCACGGAGCGGGATTCCTGCTGTGGCTCCAGCTTGGGTACCGTGGCAGTGGGCAGCGGGACGGTCCGAATCAACGGGCTGCCCGCAGCACGCCTTGGCGACGCCCTCGCGCCCCACAGCGGGAGCGGAACGATTACCGGCGGAAGCCCGGACGTGAGGATAGGGGGCTGACAGGCTTGATCGGTACATTTGGAACCGCACTGGTTTTTGAGGTCAGCGACAGCCGGGTGCTGACCTTCAGCGGGATGACCCGGGAGGTCTCCGGCCGCTGGACCGACCACGAGGTAATGGGCGTCAAGCCCAAGCCGGAATTTTTGGGGCCGGGGAACCAGACGGTCTCCCTCCCCATCACCCTGTCCTCATCCCTGGGCGTCCGCCCCCGGCAGCTGCTGGAGCGGGTGGCTGACATGGTGGAGCGGGGCCAGGCGGAATACCTGATTATCAACTGTAAGCCGGTGAGCAAAAACCCCTTCCGCATCACCGGCTCCAGCGAGACGTGGAATACGCTCTACAGCGGCGGCGAGCTGGCCCGGGCCAGCCTGACCCTCACACTGGAGGAGTACACATGACAAACGGCCTGCTTTTTGATTTCCAATTAGAGTTTACCTTTTCCGACAACTGGCTGGCCGACCTGGACCGCCAGATTGTCCTGCTGCTGTCCACCATAGAGGGGACCATGCCCCTGGAGCGCGGACTTGGAATCATGCAGGATTTTGTAGATAAGCCTCCGGCGGTGGTGAAAAGCCTCTACACCGCAGAGGCCGCCAGGAAGATTTCTGAGTTCATCCCCCAGGTGCGGGTCCAGGAAGTGATATGGCTCCCGGCCGAGCAGGGGCATTTCAAGCCAAAGGTGGTGATTACCCGTGCCTGACAATCTGCAAATAGACCAGCTTCCCGAGGTCAGCTTTATCGACAGCCTGACCGTGGACGATCTGCGCCAGGAGATGGTGGCGGACTATGAGCGGTACATGACCCAGGCCACTGGAAGCATGGTGAGCCTGGCCCGGGCCAGCCCTCACCGCATGGAGCTGTATGCCGCGGCCGCCCAGCTCTACCAGGCAATGCAGTACATCGACCGGGCGGGCAAGCAGAACCTTTTGAAATACAGCTACGGTGAATTTCTGGACCACCTGGCCGCCTTTAAGGGCCTGACCCGCCGACCGGCCGCCTCCGCTGTGACCACGCTCCGGTTTACCGCTTCCGCCGTCCGGGACACCGCTATCGGGATCCCCAGCGGCACCCGTGCCGCCACCCGGGAGCTGCTGTACTTCCAGACCACGCAGTATGCGGAGATTCCAGCCGGGGAGCGCAGTGTGGATGTGCCGGCGGTGTGCGTTGTGCCGGGCTCGGCGGGAAACGGTCTGGCCCCGGGGGCCCTGGCCGAGATCGTGGACCCGCTGCCCTATGTCGCCAACGTGTCCAACATCACAGCTTCAGAGGTCGGCGCAGATACGGAAAGCGACGGGGAACTCGCGGAGCGGATCTACCTGTTCCCCGGGTCCTACTCCACGGCGGGCCCGGAGGCCAGCTACCTGTACCACGCCAAGACCTACAACGCCAATGTGGGCGATGTGGTGGTGGCCAGCGACCAGGCCGCGGGCGCTGTGGAGGTGTATTTCCTGCTGGACGACGGCTCCGCGCCCGGTCCCGAGATGGTGGCAGGGCTCCAGAATTACCTGCGGGACCGTCAGGTCCGGCCCATGACCGACCTGGTGACGGTCTCTGCGCCGGCGGATGTGCCGTACTCCATCGACCTGGACTACTACATCAACCGCAGCGACAGCAACCGGGCGGTGGCCATCCAGAGGGCGGTCAATGCCGCCGTGGATGCCTACATCACCTGGCAGAGGACCATTGGCCGGGATATCAACCCGTCCAAGCTGGCGGAGCGGGTCATGGCTGCGGGGGCCAAGCGGGTGGAGCTGTCCGCCCCCGCCTTTACCCCGGTCGCCCGGACCGGAGTGGCCAGCCTGGAGGGTGCGCCCCAGGTCCGCTATGGAGGGCTGGAGGATGATTGATCTGCGGGGCAGCCGGTTTACCGACATCCTGCCCAAAAATCTCTCCAGCCAGCTGGAGACCCAGGCCTTCGCCTACGCCCTGGGGCGGCAGGTGGAGCGGCTGTGCGCCTGGGCGGACCGGGCAAGGGTCTACGCCGAGGTGGGGGCGCTTTCAGAGGAGATTCTGGACGTGCTGGCCCTGGAGCTGCGCACCCCCGCCTATGACCAGAGCTATTCTGTCGAGGTGAAGCGGGCGCTGATCGAGGGGACCATGACCTTTTACACCAGCCTGGGCACTCCCGCGGCGGCGGACCGGATTCTGGAGATCATCTTTTCAGCCGGCCGCATTGAGGAGTGGTATGAGTACGGCGGAGAGCCCCACCACTTCCGGGCCTATATCGAGATGACCGGCCAGCCGGTCACGCAGGAGAGCCTGGTCAGCTTTCGCAGGATACTGGCCGGCGTCAAGCGCCTGTCCAGCTGGTGGGACGGCACCATCACCGTCACCGAGCTGGACACGGACCCGATCCTGGTGGGGGCCGGGCTGGGCCTGTGCCTCTCCAGTACAGAGCTTCCGGGCCGGGACCCGCTGTATCAGGACACTCCGGTTCCGGTCTCCTCCAGGATACAGGGCCTGATCTCCACCATCCGGCCCCCTGAACGGCCGCCGGCATTTCGTGAGAGACCCACGGCGGCGCGGGGCCTGCTGAAGAGCAGCTTGAACATAACGGCGCTGCCGGAACTGAACAGGGAGGAATCGCAATGAATGAGAATCAAACGGGATTGACCCCGCTGGAAGCGGAAAAGCCCCGCAAGTACGGCGGCGCTCCCACCAAGCAGGGCCTGGAGCTGTTTACCAAGCTGGCCCTCACTAAGGACAATCTGCGCATCGCCGGCGTGCTGGTCGGCTCGGGCATCGTTGCGGATGATGTGTATATCGGGGACATGACGCAGCTGGTGGAGCCGGCGGGCGTCGGCACATGCAGCGAGCCGATTCGGAACGGGGCCACGGTCAACATGACGGTGGAGGTCCGGTCCGACCTGAACAAGGACCTGCCCGACGGCATGACCATCCGGGAGTTCCTGATCCAGGCCTGGGACGGGGAGGAGAAGATCGCCATCTACTATGGCTGTCTGGCCGACTATCCCCAGTATATCGCCCCCTGGGAAGATGGATATCTGGACGTGCGCCGTTACCCCGTCTCCATCCGCCTGGCCCCGTCGGTAAAGGTGGACCTGGATGACACTCTGCCCGGCGTGGTGATGACCATCGACGACATCAAGGACTACTGCATCTCCACCCTGCTGCCCCAGCTTCTCACCGCCTCTCAAAATCAGATCGTCAACCACAATTTGGCGCCGGACGCCCACCCCGACCTGCGGAAGCAGATCGAGGAGGCCCAGCAGACAGCGGACGACGCGGCGTCTGCGGCGGAAAAAGCTCAGCAGACGGCGGACAGCGCGGTACAGGCGGCGGAGAACAATTCGGGCGGCTGTGCCCTGCGGATCACCTTTGCGGAGGTGTTCGCCGGGCAGACCTATACCGTCTCCGGCGGCGGGGAGAGCTACACCGGGACCGTACCCGAGGGGCTTGTCGTGCAGGTCAAGCTGAAGCAGTGCGGCATGACCTACACCATCCACTGCACCGACGCAGAGGGCGAGGAGTATTCCTCCACAGTGGTCACCGGGCCCTACTTCGGGCAGTACACCGCTTCGCTGCTCCCCTTCTCCGCCACCCTGACCGTCACCACCAGCCCCGGCGCCTCTGTGACCGCCGTCTGCGAGGGCCAGAGCGTCAGCGGTACTGCCGTAGGGAACGGCTCCCTCTCCCTGACACTGCCCGCCGCAGGGACCTACACCGTCACCGCCGAGCTGGACGGCCGCTCCGTCCGGGGGACTGTAGAAGCCAACGAGAACGGCGGGAGCTATTCCCTCACGCTGGACATCCCCACCACTGTACCGAATGAGGAAGCCGGCGTATTCGACGGCCATTTCTACAGCCGCATCTTTGAGCCGGAGGACTGGACAGGCGGGGCGCTGCGCGTCCCCCAGACGACCCACGGCATCCAGCCCAGGCAGAGCGCGTGCATCGGCACCCTGCACCAGCGGGTGGATCGGACCGCCCTGGACTATCTGGAGCAGACCGCGGCCCAGGGCCGTACCGCCATCACCAACGCGGTCAAGGCCGCCCTAAACGCCAACAGCTCCGCGCCCGGCACCTACCCCACAGCGGAGGACGGGCACGTTCAGCTGACCTGGAACCAGGTACAGTGCTACATCCTGGAGGGGACGCTGCTTGCGGCTGAGGCAGCCGCTTCCAAGGCCAGTGAAAAGGGCTTCAACTGGCAGAACCGGGATACCACAGGGACCCCGGAGACGGCCACCCTGGACGCGGTACTCACAGCCGCCTACCTGCCCGCCCTGGGCGGGGCCACGACCGGGTTGGATAACCTGTGTACTGCCGCCGTGCTTCAGGGCCTGCGCCTGCGGAGGAAAGCCACCAGCGTGGGGACCGTGACCAGGTACGACCTGGACGGCGCTATGGTCGCCAACACCTGGGCAGCGATGGAGAGCCGGACATACTGGGACTTGGAGACAAAAGAGTTGATCCTGGAGGGGAGCGCACCCTTCGCCGGCGAGCTGATGGTGGTGGGATGAGCGCTCTGGAGGAGAACCGGGCGCAGCTGGCCAAGCTTCAGGCCCGGATGAAGGAGTACCAGGTACAGCTGAAGGCGGAGACAGATTCTCAGCGCCGGGCGGCATTAAAGGCGAAAATCTCCACCTACCGGGCGGCCATCCGGGACGTACAGGTGCAAATCGACTACCTGGATCCTCCGGCGGTCCGCAGGGCCAGGAGGGAGCAGCGGAAGCGGCTGGACATCGGGGCCCTGAGCTTTGACTTCTTCGAGCGGTCCGGTGCCTGCTGGAGCGACATCGAGGGCCACAGCTGGCAGCAGGTGGAGGCCGGGGATTTCGCGGAGCTGGGCGTCGGCATGGATCAGCTGCAAAGCTGGCTGGCCGAGGGGGCCCAGCGCCTCACCGACCGGCAGCGGCTCTACATAGACGCTTACTATAACCGGGGCCTGTCCATGCAGCTGATTGCCCAGGAGCAGGGTGTGGACAAGTCCACCGTGGCCCGGTCCATCAAAAACGGCATGGCCCGGATGCAGGAGTGGGTGGAGGCCAAGAAGCTGATCGCTTCCTGCGCCAACGGCAAGGGCGGCTTTGACTGGCAGCGGTATCTGGCCCAGGTGCCCGTCCTTACCGACCGCCAGCGGCAGCTCATGCTGCTGGTCCTCTCCCGGCTCCCCAAGACACAGGAGGAACTGGCCGGCAAGCTGGAGCTGGAGAAGAGCACCGTCAGCCGGATTCTGTCCCGGGCGGGGCGCACCATCCAGCGGCTGGATATCCGGGGCGGCCCGCCCCTCTCCCGGCCGGAAATTCGGGAGTGGGACCGGGCGGACAAGTTCTCCCTGGCCCTCCAGACCGGAATGCCGCTGTATTTTTACTACCGCTTCTGTTTCCGGGGCCAGCAGGTGGGCGGGGTCAGCCGGTACAACTACGAGCTGTCCCGCCGGCGGGAGGCCGGCGTATCCCCGGATGAGACGGCCAGGGAGCTGGGCCTGAAGCCCAAGACGGTCCGGTCCGCCTACAGCCGTCTCAAACGGCAATGTGTCCAAGTTGGGCACATTCCCGCCCCCAGGGACGGCAGTATCGGGGCCCGGCTGGACCCGGAGACCTATGTGAAGCTGCAAAGGCTGGTGACGGGCTGTGCTAATTCATAAGGCCACTATGGGCGTCCTGGACCGTATCTGGACAGGCCGGCACAGCAGGGGGCCGGACGGCGTTCTCACCCCTGTAGACCGGCCGGCGGCCCTCTCCGATGTGGAGGACCTGGAGGCCTGGTGGGAAATTCCGTCCCAGGGAGCTCTGGCCCGAAAAATCAGGCGTTATTACCCTCTCTTGCGCCCTGTGGTGGACGAGGAGGGCGGTCTGGTGGAGGTGGTCCCCCTCTGCCCTGATGAGGACCAGGAGGCCGCAGAGAGGGCCAGAGAGGCAAAAGCGGCCATGGCACAGGAGGCCGCCCGCCGGGGCTACCGGAAAGCCGGGCGGGTGCGGCCCCTGGGGCTGATGCCGTTTCTTAGTTGTACGCCCCCATGCAACAAACCGGGGGCTGCACAGGAATAAAGAAAGGGCCGTCCGGCCCGGAAAGAGAGGAGCAAATTTCTATGAGTATGTACGGAATCGAGGCCCACATCTGCGGGGTGCCCTGCGCCATGGTGATGCGGGGCCCTGCCAACGGCTATTATGAGGCCGTGTTTGAGCGGGAACGGGCCAGCCTGGAGGAGATCGAGGCCATCAACTGGGCCCAACCAATCATTGAGGGGAGCTGTCTCCTGCCCGTTGGCTACGGCTTCACGGCGCAGGACATCTCCTACAGCTCCAACACTCGGAGCTATACCGTCTCCCTGAAGGTGGCGGAGCAGTTCCTGGGGGATGTGGCCGGTTTCCAGGCCCAGGTGGACGAGCTGACCGCCGACGTGGCCAGCCAGGTCGCCACGATCCAGGAGCAGGAACAGACCATTCAGGCCCAGGCCGAGACCATCCAGGCGCTGGAGGCGGCCGGTACCGCCGCTCAGGTGGAGGAGAAGCTGGAGGCCGCCTATCAGGAAGGAGTGGAGAGCAATGGCTGAGATCATCACACTGGCCCAGGAGGCCGTGAGGAGCAGAGGGGCGGAGGACGCCCGGGCGCTGGCGGCGCTGGCCGTGGCCGGCGAGGCGGACGGCACCGCCCTGATCGAGCAGGAGGAGAAGATCCCCACCTGGCGGCAGAGGGACTTTTCCGACATGCCCGTGGGCACACCCTACAGGTGGCAGGGGCAGGTCTACAAGTTGTGGCAGCAGCACAACGCTACCGGACAGGGCGACTGGAGCCCGGATAAAGCGGTCTCTCTCTGGGACATCTGCCACACCACTGACCCGGCCAGGGCAAAACCCTATGCCGCTCCCCAGGGCAGCCGGGGGCTGTACCAGAAGGGCGAGTGCTGTATCTGGGAGAGCCAGGTCTGGCGCTCCACAGCGGACAACAACGCCTATTCCCCCGCCGACTACCCCGGCAACTGGGAGACGGTGTCCAACTTGGACACCGGAGAGGAGGCCTGACCATGGAAGTGACGATCAATGCGGACACACTGGTGAAACTGGCGGCAGTCCTGACCTCGCTGGGCGTGATTGGCGGTGTGCTCCTCTGGTGCTTCAAGTTTGTACAGCGGAACAAGAAGCAGGATGAGGAGCTGAAAGCCATCCGCAAGGAGCAGACCTTGATCTGCTACGGGCTGTTGGCCTGCTTGAAGGGGCTGAAGGAGCAGGGCTGCAACGGCCCGGTCACTGAGGCTATGAACAAGATGGAGAAGTACCTCAATCAGGCCGCACATGATGAAGATACGTAAATTTTAGGAGGAAAAACAAAATGGAAAACATCTATGAGATTATTGGCAAACTGTTGGCCGCCTTTGTGGTGGGCCTGATTGCCTATCTGGCACCCAAAGCCAGAGCATGGTTCGTGGCCAACACCGACAAAACCACTCAGGAGCGCATCCACCAGCTGGTGGTGTCCTTTACCAGGGCGGCGGAGCAGCTGTACCACGACACCGACCCCGATGGAGAGAAGCGCCGGAAATTTGTGATGGAACAGCTCCGGCTGCTGGGCGTGGAGATCACCGAGGCGGTGCTCAACATGATTGAGGGCTCCGTCTGGGAAATCAACACGGAGACGAAAAAGGCCCAGGTGCAGACAAAGGAAATTGTCTCTGACGGTTTGGACGTCTCTGATCTCGCTGAGGCAGTAACGCAGGAGGTGATTGCCCGTCTGCCCGGGCAGCGCCATGAATAAGCAGCCGGTCAGCTACCTCCAGACGGACAAGCGCTGGAAAGATAAGCCCTACCAGGTAAAAGGGGAGACGGCCACCATCGGCGGCTCCGGCTGCGGGCCTACTGCGGCCGCCATGCTCATTGAGACCTTAACCGGCCAGACCTTCACGCCTGTGGACGCCTGCGCCTGGAGCGTGGCCCACGGCTACAAGGCTTTGAACGCCGGTACCTACTATGGATACTTCGCCCCGCAGTTCGAGGCGTTTGGAATCAAGTGCTGGCAGCTGTCCTGGACCAACGGCTACCACAACCCCAAGGCCAAGGTCCATGACCAGGCCTTGGAGTACCTGAAGCAGGGGTATTACCTCATCGCCCTGATGAAAAAGGGCAACTGGACCAGCGGCGGGCATTTCATCGTGGTCTGGTGGGCGGACGGCAAAATCCGCATCAATGACCCGGCCAGTACCAAGGACCGCCGGGTGAACGGCGATATCAACACGTTCCGTAATGAGGCGGCCTATTATTGGGTGGTGGACGCCCGGGCCTACAACGGAGCAACTAACAAGGAGGACGATGATATGGATCAGGATAAGTTCAACAAGATGTTCATGACGGCTATGCAGCAGTACCGTCAGGAGCTGCGGGACAACGATTGCAGCGGCTGGAGCCAGAAAGCCCGGCAGTTCGCTGTGGACAACGGCATTTTCTCCGGCGGCGATCCCGGCCCGGATGGCCAGCCCAACTTCATGTGGGAGGACCTGCTCACCCGGGAACAGGCCGCCCAGCTGCTGTATGCCTTCGCCACCAAGTTCGGCCTGGCATGAGCGGCGAGACAGGGGCACAGCGCCCCCGAAAGCACAAAAAACGCAGGAAGCAGACCGACTACTCCAAACAGATGATTGCAGACATCCGCTCCCTGCTCTGGGTGGTGACAGTGGGCGGGCTGCTCCTGGCCGCCTACTGTATCCGCACCGGCTACACCGGAGCCCTGCCCTGGCTCACCGCCATGGTGGGGCTGCCCTGGTCGGCCCACGGCGTGGTTTGCGCCAATTATCTCAGCATGGCCAAGTCGGACCACAAGCGGGGCGGCATTACTTACGAGACTGCGAAAGCCAACGGTTTCCTGCAAGCCGGGGACGTGTCTGAGAACAGTCCGCCCATTTGAGCCCGGATTTTGTACCAGCAGCAGTACCAGCACCCAAGTGCCGAAAAGTGCTTATTTTTGCCCTGTCCGGCACAAACTGAACGCAACAAAAACCCGCCGAAAGTCCTTGAAACACAAGGCTTTCGGCGGGTTTTTCATTGGCACGCCCGAAGGGACTCGAACCCCCAACATTCAGAACCGGAATCTGACGCTCTATCCAATTGAACTACGGACGCA
>CAJUSG010000027.1 GCA_910589085.1 uncultured Oscillospiraceae bacterium
CGCAATGCCGTCATAGGCCAGCACCGTCCCGGTCAGGCCCTGGGCGGATTCTTCCACCTTCAGGTTGCGGCTGCTGAGGCCGATGTCACAGCGCCCCTCCAAGACTGCCTGGATGCCGGAACCGGAGCCGGTGGGGTTGTAGGTGAAGGTCACGCCGCTGTTTTCCACCTCAAACGCCTCACCCAGCGCACCGATCACCTTCTCCATGGAGGTGGAGCCATCGGTGGTGACGGTGCCGGACGTTTTCTGCGAACATCCCGCCATAACCGACAGAGCCAGTACAGCGGCCACCATAAGACTTGCAAATTTTTTCATGTTCAAATTTCTCCTTTCGACTTTTGGGTACGAGAAAAGAATACTGCTGCCATGTAAAAATCGAAAGTCAAGTATTGTAAAATTGATGTAAAAAGTGCGTCCCAGTATGGCCAAGGCGCATTTGATGTGGAAATTCAATATATATTAAATCGGAAATACAGCAATACAGAAAGTAAACGTGACAAAAGTTTCAGGTTTCAATTTGTTTTATTTTTGTTTGGCTTTGCACTTATCTATCGTATCTTCAGTCAGAATTTCTCCATTTTTGCGTATAATTTCACTGTACCAATAAGCGGAGTCTTTCAAAATTCGTTTTTGCGACGGATAATCTATAAAGATCAATCCGAAGCGTTCAGAGTAACCCTTTTCCCACTCAAAGTTATCCAGCAGCGACCACTGAAAATATCCCCGCAGATCGATCTCTCCCGCAACCCGCTTCAACTGCCCCAGATAACGGGCCAAAAAGTCAATACGATTAGGGTCATGGACTGCGCCATCCAGTGATATCACATCTTGGCATGACAGTCCATTTTCCGTAATATAGAAGGGCTTACCATACCGCTCATACAGAAACTTTGGTCCCCAGTATAGTGCTTCCGGCGTGATAGGCCAGCCGTTGGCCGTCCGGGGAAAGCCAGGATATCGCTCAACAATCTCTGCCCTGCCATCGTTCCCCATACGAACACGCTTGCCATTATAGATATTCTGAGCATACACGTCGATGGGCTCTGAAATCAGTTTCATGTCCTCGGCAGTAATTTTGGGCAGATAGGGGGCAAAGCGTTTCAGCCCCTCCTCCGGGTAATGGCCCAGCAGAACAGGGTCTGACCACCAAGGGATGTTCCAGGTCCAGTTCCGCAGATCATCGGGCAAGGCAAACATTGCCTGCCGGGCCGCTTCGATATCTTCTGGTATCTCCCGTTCCGGATATGCGGCGGAGCAGGTGGGAGCGAAACCAATCTCCAAAAGCTGTCTCCCGTATTGCCGCAGCATCCGCACCGCCTTACCGTGAGCCTTCAGCACATTGTGGGCCATGGCCGCCCTCATGACTACAGATGTCCCAGATGCTGGGGCCCCGCCCGTCCCCGTTCCAGGCCCCCTCAATCTGATAAGCGCTGGTGGCCGCGCCCCACATGAAGTCCTTTCTAAATGACATGCTTGCTCCTCCTCACTTATGCGACGATCAGCGACAGCAGATAAAAGGGGGCAGCCCCCTCTGTCCGGGTGTCTGTGACGATAATTTCTACCCTGTGGATCCCCCGCTGTCCCCGGTGGAGGACCGGCTCCAGGTACAGGCAGTCGCCCCAGTCCTCGTCAAAGTTTCCGTCCAGCGATATCGGATGCTCGGTATCGCCGTCCAGAATCAGCCGCGCGGCCAGAGCGGGGCGGCGGACGGTCTTTCGGTATTGGACCGCGATGCAGGAGGCCTCCACCTCGAAGCGGATGGAGTCCCCCGGTCTCTGGCCGATCCAGCCGTTTTTGAAGCAGTCCAGGTGGCCGGATTTTTCCCTGGGGTCTGCCCGGAAGCCGGAAAGGGCAGGGGACGCCTCCCGGATGGTCAACCGTCGGGCATTCTCATAGGAGTTGGCCGTCATGGGGGCGGGGAAAAGTAGTTCCTCCTCCATCTCCTCCATCTGAGCCATGACCCGCTCCAAAAAGCCAGTGATTTCCGTAGCAATCAGTTTGTGTCCCAGGTCGTTGGGGTGAAGACCGTCAGCGGTGAGTTGACTCTGAGAAAACTCCCCGGCCAGCATTCCTCAAGGCCTTTTTATAGGAAAAGAGCCCCAAAAGCTGTGCATTAGGGCTCGCAGGAACGGTCTGTTCTTCGCGCATAACAAAAGGGCTCCAAAACTTGCGCATTGGAGCCCGTGGAAACGAATATTTTCATCGTTAGGTAAAAGAGCTTCAAAATTTGCGCGTTGGGGCTCCAATACCAAATAGTAATCCTTATCCTTTATAATTTACAGGTGCTGAGGGTGCTCACCTTTTTTGAGCCCTTTTGCTTAACTTTTTTATTGACAAACACAGCCTTCCATACAATATGAAACGCACCGCTGCTTTTTCGTAATAATTTATACTGACAAACAAGAAATTGAGAATTTTTTACTCTACCTTCATCATCCGATACCCCACCCCAATGTGGGTCTGGATATACTGGGGTGAATCCGGAACTGGCTCCAGCTTTTTTCTGAGCGTCGCCATAAACACCCTCAAGGAGGCTACGTCGTTGTCCCAGCTCCTGCCCCAGATGTTCTGGGTAATAAAAGTGTGGGTCAGCACTTTTCCGGCATTTTTAGACAGCAGGCACAGCAGCTTGTACTCAATGGGGGTCAGATGCAGCTCCTGCCCGTCCAGAAAGGCACAGCCTCCGGCGTAGTCCACCCGCAGCTTTCCATTGACAAACACGGATCCCGCCGCCAGCGCCTCAGCAGACATAAACGTCAGCCGGCGCTGGGTCACCCGCAACCGGGCCAGCAGCTCCTCCACGGAGAAGGGCTTGGTGAGGTAGTCGTCCGCCCCTGCGTCCAGGGCCTCTATTTTGTCTGTGTCCTCACTTCGGGCGCTGATGACGATGATAGGCAGATTGGACCAGGAGCGAATATTCTCGATCACCTGCACCCCGTCCACATCCGGCAGGCCCAGATCCAGCAGAACAATGTCCGGATTATGGGATGAGGCCTCCATAATGGCCGTCTCTCCGTTGGCGGCGGACAGATAGCGGTAGTCGTTTGTCTTCAGCGTGGTGGTAATAAGGTTGCGCACCGGGGGGTCGTCTTCCACCACCAGGATCAGGGGCTTATTCATGCAGTTCTACCTCCCCTACAGGTAATGTGAAGGTGAAAATCGTTCCGCTGGGCCGGTTATCAGAGACGGAGATGCTTCCGCCATGCGCAGTCACAATGGACTTGCACAGAGTCAAGCCCAGCCCCAGGCCCCTCCGACTATCCGCCGCTCTATTTGCTCCGCTGTAAAACATCTCAAAGATACGAGGTTTTTGTTCATCTGGGATGCCTGGCCCATCGTCTGATACCGAGACCTGTATTCAACCGTCCCGTTTCTCTGTGTGGATTTGGATCATCGAGCCGGGAGAGGTATACTTGATGGCGTTGTCCACCAGATTGATCAGCACCTGTACGATAAGCTTGGCGTCAATGCAGGCCAGGATCAGGTCCTGGCACTGTCATACCGGATGATATGCTCGGCGCTCTTACGGTCGATGTGCCGCAGAGTCTCCGCCACCACCTCATCTATCAGCTCCACGGACTGGTTCAGGCTGACCCGACCGCCTTCAATCCGGGTGATGGCCAGCAGATTTTCCACCAGGTTGATAAGCCATTGGGCATCGTCATATATGTCTGTGAAGGCCCGCACCCGGTCCGTCCTGTCCATCTTCTCATAGTTGGCCAGCAAATTTCCGGCACTGCCTGAGATGGAGGTCAGGGGGGTGCGCAGGTCGTGGGAGATGGCCCGGAGCAGATTAGCCCGGAGCTGTTCATTTTTTGCCAAGACAGCGGCTTCCTCCTTCTCCCTGGCGCTGCGGATACCCTCCAGAGCCAGGGCACACTCCCCCAGAATGGACAGCAGGACGCTGTTTTCAAAGGGATCCAGAGGCACGCCCTCCATGGCGATGCCCACGATACCGTAGACCTTGCCCCCTGTCCGGATAGCCAGGTAAAGGCCCTTCGCACCGCTCAACGTATCGGTGGTGGCTCCGGCGTGCCTGCTGTTGCGCAGCACCCAATCCGCCGCCGCCCTCTCCGTTTCAGTAGTCAGATCATATCCTCCGCTGTCCAACCTCCGATACACGCTGGGGGCGGACAATTCTTTTCCGTTGGAGGGATAGATTACAATATCCCGCTCCAGCAGTTTGGTGAGCTGCCCTGCCATGGCCTTCAGTATAGCGGACTCATCATGTTCCTTTTGCAGGAGCTGATTTGTCTCAAAGAGCAGTTGGGTCCGGAAGGCCGCCTGGGCGGACTGCTCGACGTTGTCCTTCAGGCGAGTTGCCAAAGACCCCGTGAGCAGGGCTACCATGAACATGATGGGCATAGTGACCAGGTAGTCTGGGGCGCTGAACCGGAAGGTGAACCGGGGAACGGTGAAGAAGAAGTTGAACACCAGCACGCTGACCACCGAGGCCAGCAATCCGCACAGTGGGCTTGTGGTAATCACCGAGCAGACCAGAACAGCGAACAGGTAAACGGCGATAATGTTGGCGTCCGTAAAGCCCAAGGTGTAAAAGGCGTAGCTGATAAGAGTCGCCGCCAGCAGAACAAGGGCGGTCTTCCCGATGTCCCGCAGAGGGATGGGGCTAACCCGGCGGGGCAGCCTCCTCCGCACCCGCCAGCCATTTTCCGCGCTGGCGTCCGGGATCACATGGATGTCCAGGTTAGGAGCGGCGGAAATCAGCCGCTCGGTGAGGGTGGGTTTCCCGAAAAACCAGCGTCGGGCTACCGTACTGCGTCCGATCACTATTTTGGATGCTCCGGACAGCCTGGCAAACTCCGCGATCTGGTAGGGAACATCCTCGCCAAAGGTGGTCTCAACGGAGGCCCCCAGCTGCCGGGCCAAACGGATATTCTCCCGCAGCCGTCTCTTATCCGCCTCCTCCATGGCGGCGGCATCCGGCGTCTCCACAAACAGAGCGGTAAAGCGGCCCTGAAACGCTCTGGCCATCCGGGCCGCCGTACGGATAATTTTTGCGTTGGAAGGGGAAGAGGACAGGCACACCAAAATGTGCTCTTCTGTATAATACTCACCCCGGCTCCGGCCGGAGGTCCCCCCCGCGCAGGCTCACCCGGTCGGCACAGCGGCGCAGGGCCAGTTCCCGCAGAGCAGTGAGGTTTTCAAGGGTAAATATCCAAGGCTGAGTCCCGCCCGGCAGCAGGTCCTCCGGTTCCCGATCCACCAGCTCCACCCGGTCCGCTCCGTCAAAAATGGAGTCCGGCACCCGCTCTCTCACAGCTGTGCCGGTGATGGAGTCCACCGTATCGTTCCAGCAGCTTGGAAACGTCCTCCAGCTTCATCTGCTCCGGCAAAGCCTTGTTGCCGTCCAGCATATCCTGATATTCTTGAATGGTTTGGTCGAAGGCGGAGAGCTGATCCCGGTATTCCATCAAAGACGCTTCATGCTGCTGGCTCAAATATGCGCCCACTTTACACTGGTTCAAGTAGAAGTGCAGCAGGCCCTCCGGCATTTCCTCCAGAGGGGAATTTTTCTTGCCCTCCGTGGCCTCCGCCGACAGCTCCAACGTATCAAACCGGGTTTTCATATCCTTTGGCAAAGAAATATGATGTCAAAACATGACCCGCGACGAGTACGGCAGCTTACTGAAAGAGCTGCGGAATGCTGGCGTTATTTCTTCCCAGGATTTTAGTGTCGGCTTTGGCGGTGCGGTTCCCTATAATGGGCCGTCCGGGAAGGTTTTGCAAATCCCTCGCATGGATACAACGGTTTCACTCATTTCTTGATCACCGGCTTCCTTTTCATTTTGCATTTCGATGAATTTCCCATCTATTTACCTTTTCTTTTTATCACTAATAACAGTTTAGCAAAGAGCCCGTGCAAATCCAAGGGGGGAATCTTTTGTCTTAGAGGGGGTTTCTTACTCACTTTAGACAGAAAAACCCGCCATGCAATATTTTTCAAGTTTATATCAAAATTACCTTGACAAACGCTGGTCATCTGGATATAATGTACGAATGTAAAGGCAAAGGCGTCTTTAAGGTATAGACCTTAGAGACGCTTTCGCTTTTTTTATTTTTTCTGTACGGAAAGGGTGCGTCAACATGTCAGAATCAGCGGTGAAATTGCTCAGCTATTTTGGAACCTATACCCCCGGCGAGGCGGGCGCGGTCAGTGCCTTTAAATTCGAGTATCTTACCACCCTCGGCTTCGCAGCCATTGTCATCTTCTTGGGACGGGCCATTGTGGCTCACTCCGCCCCCCTGCGCAAATTCGCCATTCCCGCCCCGGTGGTTTCCGGTCTGATCTTTTCCATTGTGATTTCTTTGATAAAAGGCTCCGGACTGGTCGCCCTTTCTTTCGACGCCGCTGTGGTCAAGGACCTATGCCAGAACTTGTTCTTCCTGTGCGTGGGCTTCGGCTTCAGCACCCGGATGCTGAAACGGGCGGGGAGCAGCCTGTGCGTCAAAATCGCCATTGGTGCCTGCCTGCTTATCACCCTTCAGGACGTAATCGGCGTGCTGGTGGGCAACCTGGTGGGTCTCCACCCTCTGCTCTCCCTCCAGTGCTCCTCCGCCGCCATGTCCGGCGGGGTTGGCACCGCCTCCGCCTTTGGCCCTATCTTTCAGAAGATGGGCGCCCCAGACTCCGCCACTACAGTGGGGGTGGCCGCAGGAACCTTGGGCAATGTGATGGGTTCCCTGATTGGCGGACCGGTGGCCGCTTTCCTCATCAGCCGCCACCACCTGAAGTCCGACCCCAACGACAAGCCCGAAGCCATTGCCTCCGGCGCTGTCCCCGAACTGAACAACAGCCGGATGATCTCCATGTTCGCCATGTGCCTGCTGCTGGCCGCCCTGGGTATGCCCATCTACTGTCTGCTGGACAACATTCCTAAGATCGAAATGCCCAAATTTATTGGGTGTCTCTTTGCCGGCGCCATTGGCCGCAACGTGATGGAAGCCGCCAATATCAAATTCTACACTCCCGAGGTGGACGCCATTGAGCACATGTTCCTGGAGCTGTACCTGGCTCTGGTGCTCATGACCATCGACATCACCGCCTTGGCTCCTGTGGCGGGGCAGATGAGTGTTATTCTGGCGGCCCAGGCCGTGCTCATCGCTCTGTTCGGCATCTTCGTCTCCTTTAATCTCTTTGGCCGGGATTACGGAGCGGCGGTGATGACCGCCGGCAACTGCGGTTGGGGCTGTGGCTCCGGGCCCAACGCCGTAGCCAATGAGAAGGCGGTGATGGACCAGTACGGCTGGCATAATATCGCTTGGGTCCTCTACCCTTCTTTCGCTGTCATTATCGACGATATCTATAATCCCATCTTTTTATCTCTTTTCGGCGGCTTTGTTGCCTAAAGGTTCCAGAGTCCTTTTACCCTTTGTGTTGCTGAAGGATAACAGACATAACCCATCCCGTTTTATCACATGTTCCGCTGCCGCACACCAAACAGAAAACTCAATATCTCCGATAGAGGTCTCTACGCCGTTGCGATAGGAATAAATCTTTCGTTTCCCTGTGCCTGAAGTAATGCTGGAACCGGTCTCATATTTCCATTGCAAATCATCTGTTGTAACAAGGGATAAGTTTATCATTGCGATGCTGTCGATCCTGTTCGCCATTTCGGTTCAGCTCCATTTCTGACGTTTGTCTGCCAATCTTTTCATACTATTTGAATACGGCATACCGTAAAAATGCTCCCGGCCCAGCAGACCGGGAGCACCATTTTAAGCAGTACAATTTTGACACAATACAACTTCCCGGCAGATGGAGCAGCCTCCCATACAGGCCAGCCGGTGTTCACAATCAGGGCAGCTTTGGCGGAGGTGGTTCCGGAAATCCTCGAAAACCGGACTGTCCCATGCCTCCTGAATGGTATGGGTCCGCAGGTCCACCGCCCACCGTCTAGCCTGGTTGTCAAAACTACACGGCAGCATCACCATATCCGGGCTGATGTAGGCCGACCAGCGGGCGCCCTCGCAGGTATCAATGCTGTCCAGATTGACTTCGATTGATTGCGAAACTAACCCTGGAACTGTACAGGAGTCAAATCCTATCTTATACTCATGGTCACCGCCACAGGCAAGTTCAAGAAACTCCTTCACTCGGGGGTCATTGTAACTCAGGACCTGTTCCTGGCTTCCAAGCCCAACTGGCTTGTGAAGCAAAAACACAATAGAGTTGATACCAGATGGAAAACTGCGCTCCTTCAGGTGGGTCACCGCTTCTTCAATCGTGCTGTTGCTGACCACATAGTGAATATTGGTCTTAACTTCGGCCTGGAGCAACAGGTCGATTGCCCGCAGTGTATAAGGGCTTCGATACCAGCTTACCGCCACGGCCCCGCAGTACTTTTTGCAAAGCTGGGCAAGTTCAGCATTTAGCCCCAGGCCAGAGGTGGTGAAGTTCGGCACGATGCCAGCGCTCCGGCAGGTCTCAAGGATTTCCGCAAAGTGTTCGTGTTGGTCGGGGTCTCCACAGCCGCCCAGCGCGATTTGATAGGTGTTTCCTTCGCACTGCCTGGCGATCTCCTGAAAATCCTCTAATGTCATGTTGGGGGCGGTGGCGTGGAGACCGTCCTGGTAGCACTCCACACCAGCTTTCAGGCACAGGCCGCTCTGACCATGCCGACAATGCCCCATGATACCGACATCCAGCAATTCGGGAAAAGAGGTCATGAAAGGGTCTTCCGATGACTCAACTCCATTTTTAATGATACCTGACCGCACATAATGGCCGGTAGCCTCATCAAAAAACGAAATAAAGTCCTTATCTTTTCGCATTTTCATATGTGAAGCGGTCTCCTGGCTTAGTAGTTCAAATCGCCGTCTAAAATTGAGAAAGTATCCGGGGCCGCACTCTCCAGGACCTTCCACAGCCGCTCAAAGAGTTCAGCATATGTGTCTTCACAGCATTCAAAGTCAACATCGCCATGGCGGATCGTTTTCCCTTCTGCCAGAGCCTGACGAATGGCCGCCTGCTCATCGTCATCCCTTATATAATTCTCTTTGAATGCTTTATGGATTTCTTCCTCAGAACTCTCCGGGGTCAGAATGGTGTCTCCCAACATATTGTCCATAACATATTTAAGGATAGTCTCTTTCTGAGCCTCGCTGAACTCTCCTTTTTGTGCTAAAATGAAACTGCTGCTACTGGAATTGGTGATAAAATCGGTTCTGATCTTCATATTCTGCGGACAAGGCCATGCGCCTTGCCCCACCTCCTTTAAGTCATATTTGGGATACCGTTGTGTACCCTGCTGACAGTATATATGGTGAGCAAAAGACTGTACAGAAACCAATGGGCTAAAGCATGACTATGAGTACACAAACAATAAAAAAGCCAGATCCACTATGAACCTGGCTTTTTGGCCGGATTATCTTTACATTCGCGCTACGCCTATGGCGGCTGGCTCATGCCGTGGGTACGGATACTTCGTCTCGTAGCAACGACGATTTCTGTCAGAACTGCACGCGCACAAATTATACAATCACCCAGAATTTCTTACAAGAACTTTCCTTTGTTACACTCAGTGACAGCCTGGACTGGAAGGACCTCTCCGCCGGCGAGATCACCCGGCGCGTCACCTCCAAGGTCCAGCCGGGCTCCATCGTCCTGTTCCACAACGCCGCCCTCCACACCCCAGAGGCCCTGCCCGATATCATTCAGACACTCCTCCAGGAGGGCTACACCTTTGTCCCCATCTCCCAGATTATCCTCACGGGGGAGTACACCATCGACCACACCGGACGGCAGTGTCCGGCCCAGTCCCAGACCCGCTGAAATACCGGCTCCGCCGCCGCCGGAGAGCCGCCGGACACAGGGCGGAGAGGGCCCCCATCAGGGCCGGTACGGGCCCTCCTCCGTCCGGCCTCCGCCCAGCGGCCGGGGGATAATATTTTTTCGCTCTTCCCGGTCAAATTTTCGCCCAATCTCCATATTGACGTGATTGAAAACGCATGGTATTATGACACAGACAACGCCGCTTTCGCGGCGGCAATCGGGACCGTGTGGGAGCAAAACGGAGCCGCAGGGCTTTCCGCCTCTCCGTGCCGGAAGCTGTGGGTACAGACGGAAAGCGGTCGATGTGGAGGACAGGCGTATGAATTACTCAGGGGAACTGTTTGAACGGGCCAGAGAGGGCGCTTCAGCCGCCGCGGACGGTATGCAAAACGCTCAGAATCTGGAGGCCGTGATTAACGAGGGCCTGCGCGCCGCCCTGCTGGAGGAGACCCCCGACCAATCCCTGGATGTGCTGCTGGAGCACCTGGGAAAGGCGCTGAACGGGGATCGCACCTACATATTCGAACAGAATGAGTCCGGCGGCGACGACAACACCTATGAGTGGACGGCCGACGGGGTGGAGCCGGAAAAGGAGAACCTTCAAAATGTCCCTCCCGAGGTGTGCGCCAGCTGGTACCGGAATTTCCGGATCGGCAGGCACATCGTCATCAAGCACCTGGAGGACATCCGGGAGACCGACCCGCTGCAGTATGAGAACCTGAAGCGGCAGAGCATCCATTCCCTTGTGGTGGTCCCCCTCTACGACGGCGAACAGATTATCGGCTTCTACGGCGTGGACAATCCCCCCGTGAAGCTGCTGGAATACGCCTCCAACACCCTCCAGACCGCGGCGTACTTTATCGTATCCTCCCTGAAACGGCGCAACCTGTTCCGCGAGCTTCAAAAACGGAGCTACAACGTCCTCCACGCCCTCAGCGTGGACTACCTGGGCATCTATCAGGTGAACTTCGACACAGGCGAATGCGAGGTATACCGGGACAACGACCGGACAAGCATGGACTGGGTCGCCAGCTTCGGGGAGGGCTATCAGACCGCCATGGAGCGGTATATTTCTCAATATGTGGTCCCCCGGGACCAGGACCGGCTCCGCACCATGACGAAAAAGGACTATGTGCTCTCCCAGCTCAGGACACAGAAAAAGTTCTATGTCCGCTACCAGGTGAAGGGCAGCGCCTTCGGGCTGAAGCATCTGGAGATTCATTTCTCCGCCACGGAGAAGACAAAGGACACCAACTGCGCCATTTTTGCCCTGCGGGATGTGAACGCCGTGGTGGAGCAGGAGGAAAAGTATAAGCTGGAGGCCAGACAAAGCCTGGAGGATATCCTGGAGGGGGCCAGGACCGGAATCTGGACCATCGAGCTGGAGGAGGGCTGCCCGCCCAGGATGTATACCGACCGGACCATGCGGCTCCTTCTGGGCCTGCCCGGCGAGGTCGAGCCCGAGGCGTGCTACCGGCACTGGTTTGAACACATCGAGCCCGACTATGTGGTGATGGTCCAGGAGGCTGTGCGGGAGATTCTGGAAAACGGCCGCTCCGAGGTGGTCTACCCCTGGAATCACCCCCAGCTGGGCAAGATCTATGTCCGCTGCGGCGGCGTGCCGGACAAAACCTTTAAAAAGCCCGGCGTCAGCCTGAACGGATACCACCAGGACATCACAGAGACCATGGTGACCAGACGAAAGCAGGAGCAGGCCATTATGGAGCTGCTGGAGAAGGTCCGGTGGGCAAACTCCGTCAAGAGCGACTTCCTCTCCCACATGTCCCACGACCTCCGCACCCCCATCAACGGAATCCTGGGGATGCTGGCCATCCAGGAAAAAAGTCAGGATGATCCCCAGCGGCAGAGCGACTGCCGGAGAAAAATCCGCGTGTCGGCGGAGCACCTGCTGTCCCTGGTCAACGACGTCCTCCACGTCAGCAAGCTGGACAGCGGAAGGCCGGCGGCGGTGGAGGAGCCCTTCGACCTCCATGATACCCTGGAAAGCTGCCTTATGATCCTCTCCGCCCAGGCGGAGCAGGCCGGGATTCAGCTGGTGCTGGAAAAGGAGGACCTGCGGCACACCAGGCTGATCGGCAATCCCCGGTATCTCAAGCAGATCCTCATGAATGTCATCGACAACGCCCTCAAGTATAACCGGCCCCACGGCTCCGTGTTTGTCCGTGTGGCGGAGACCGGCCGGCAGGGCGGCGCCGCCATCTACCGGTTTGTCATTGAGGACACCGGAATCGGCATCGGAGAGGACTTTAAAAATCACATCTTTGAGCCATTTACCCAGGAGCACCAGGACGCCAGAACCTACTACAACGGCGCCGGGCTCGGCATGTCCATCGTCAAGAAGCTGGTGGACCAGATGAAGGGGTCCATTCAGGTGGACAGTCAGCTGGGCAAGGGCAGCGTGTTTCAGATTACCCTGCCCATTCAGGTCGATCAGGTTCAGAGCGCCCCCGTTGTGGAACGGGAGCGGAGAGCGGCTGGAAATGTCGCCGGGATGCGCGTGCTTCTGGTGGAGGACAATGAGATCAACTGCGAGATCGTTGAGTACCTGCTCACCGACGCCGGCGCGAAGGTGGTCACCGCCAACGACGGAAAGGCCGCCGTGGACGCCTTTGCCGCCTCCAGCCCGGGGGAGTTTGACTGCGTGCTTATGGACCTGATGATGCCCGTTATGAGCGGATATGAGGCTTCGCGCGTGATCCGGGGGCTGGACCGGACGGACGCCCAGACGGTGCCCATTATCGCGCTGTCCGCCAACGCATTTGAGGAGGATGTCGCGCTGGCCAAGGACGCCGGTATGAATGAGCACCTGGCCAAGCCGGTGGACATCGAAAAGATGATCCAGGTCATGAGCCGGCTGAGAGGCGGACGGTAATTGTTCGGGCTTTCAGAGAAATCAACCTTATATTACAACGCAAGGGGCGGCGGGATTTCCCGCCGCCCCTTGCGTTATCTATTTTATCGCAGAATTGTGGCCTCAAATTTGAAAAGGAGCTCCCCCATCTGGCCGCAGGTGATGCTGTCCTGCGGGGCGAGGGTGCTGGCGCTGGTGCCGGGCATCAGGCCGGTGGCCACCGCCCAGGACATTGCTGCCCGCGCGTCGGGGCGCAGACGGCTGTAGTCAGAATAGCGGGTGATGGTCTGGCGCTGGGCGGTGCCGCAGCCCCTGTAGCCGGCGTAGCGGAAGATGAGCATGGCCGCCTGCTCCCGGCTCAGGATTTTGTCAAAGCCCCAGAGCCCGCTGGCATAGATGTCCGGAACAATCCTGTTATCGGTCGCCCAGACCTGGGAGTCGTTGGTCTCACAGCCGATGCTGTTGGAGATGACGGCCGGGCTCGTCATGTTGTAGAGGACGGAGATGAGCATATCCCGGGTGATGTGGGTGCCGTCGGGCACAAGGCCGTTCTCCACATGGTAGATGTGGCGGTCCCTGTAATACCACGCGTTGGGGCCCGTCTTGAGCTGGGGCTCCTCATAGACAATATACCTGCCGCTGTCGTAGCTGATATCCAGCTCCACACTGCTGGCGGGCATGACAAAGGTGTACTCATCGCTGCCGCGCTGGGTCAGATGCAGCTCCTGGCCGGTAGTCAGGTTGGTTACCGCCAGCCACTCCAGCTCGTAATTGCGCCGGGGGCTGACCTCCACGGTGATCCGGGCGCCCTGGACGGCGGAGCTGTGGCTCACATCGTAGCTGCCGCCGGAAACGCTGCCGGGAGTGTAGATTCGATAGCGCACAGGGCCGGGAGGCGTAACCGGCTTGTTGTCCTCATCGCCTGGCTTCTCCTCCGGCTTGCTGTCCTCGCCGCCGGGCTTCTCCTCCGGCTTGCTGTCCTCGCCGCCGGGCTTCTCCTCCGGTTTGCTGTCCTCGCCGCCGGGCTTCTCCTCCGGCTTGTTATCCTCGCCGCCGGGCTTCTCCTCCGGTTTGTTATCCTCGCCGCCGGGCGTGGTCCCGGTGGCCGCGATCTCCTCTGTCTCCTTGTCGCCGCAGACGGCGCAGTCCCGCTCCTTCATGCCTGCCTCTGTGGCCGTGGGCTCCTGGACCGTTTTCCACTCGCCCCAGGTGTGGGCGAGGAGGTCCAACTCCTCCGTCTTTTCATCCTTTTCTTGACAGCCGTCTCTGGTGCAGAGCCTTGTTATGGTCTTGATTCCCTTCTCCTTGCAGGTGGGCGGCTTTGTCACTTTCTCTGCCGGTTCGCCCCATTGGTGCTTCAGAGGCGGAAGCTCCACCGTCTGCTCATCCGTGGTCTCCGCATTGCAGCGGCTGCATGTGCTGCCGCCGGTAATCGTCTTTTCACCGGCTTCGGTGCAAGTGGGGTTTTTGGTGATTGTTTCCGTACCGCCGCTGATCGTCCACGCATGTTCCAACGGCGGGATATCTTCCTGCGGCTTTGTGAACACACCACAGTTATCACACCGTACCCCCTCAGTCTGGCCCCAATGTGTGCAGTCGGCAGGCCTGCCGGAGACCGGTACAAGGTTGGTGTGGGCCGCAGGGATGGGCTTCTGCTCCTTCAGAACCTTATGGCAGACCGAGCATTCTTCGCCGGCCGTTTTGCCGTCTTTGGTGCAGGTCGCCGGAACCTCAGAGAGGTAAACTACAGTATGACCGTTGGGACCGAATGGCTCAGTCCGGGATTCCTCCTTCTTGCAGACAGCGCAGATTTTCTTGTAGGTTTTAATGCCCTCTTCCGTACAGGTGGCGGGCTTTGTCTCCTCTTCCTGCTCAGGACCCCACCGGTGGGGCGCCATTTCAACCCGCTCCGGCTCTTTGAGTACATTCTTACAGACCGAACACTCTACTCCCGCTGTCCAGCCCGGCGCTGTGCAGGTGGCATCAACAGCGGCGATTTCAACCTCGGTGTGGGGGGCAGCGGAAATCGTTACATACCGCGTGTCTTCCGCATCGCATCCCAGTCTCTGGCAGGTTTTGGTATAGGCAATGATGCCGGTTTCGGTACAGGTGGCGGGCTTGGTCACAGTTTCGCTCTCAGCACCCCAGTCGTGCGTCAGGGGCTCGATATCCTCCCGCTCTTTAATAAAGGCATAGCAGAAACGACAAATAGAGTAGTCTTTATAGCCAGCCTCAGTACAAGTAGCAGGTTTGCCGGGAATTTCTTCTTCAACGTGCTCTCCGGTGGCAGGCATAGGTTCGCTGGGCAGCTTTTGACATTCGTTACAGACGGAACATGTGCGCTCAATATGCTTTGTGCCGCTCAACACACATGTAGGTCTGAAATCAATAATAGTCTCTTCTACCCACGTGTGTTCAACTTCTGAAAGCTCTTCTGTCTCTGTTTTCGTCTGCCCGCAGCCGGTACACATTTTAGTGTATGTCTTTTCACCCTTGGTTGTACAGGTGGGATTGACTGTCACTTGTTCGTTTTGAATAGTCCAGTTGTGCTCTGTGACAGGAATCGGTATTTGCGGCTTAATTATTTCATTACAGACAGAGCACTTTATACCATCCGTCAAACCGGTTTCGGCACAGGTGGCGGCTTTACCAACGATAGTCTCTTCTGTATGGTCCGCAAGAGGAATCTTCTCCTGCACTTTAAGCGTCATATTACAAACAGAACATTTTGAACCTTCGGTTAAGCCGGTTGCGGTACAGGTTGGCTCTACACGGACAAGCGTTTGCGGTGAGTGCGGTGTAAGAGGAATCTCCTCCTGCGCTTTGGTTATCGTATGACAGACAGAGCATCTTATACCATTTGTCAGTCCCGTCTCTTTGCAAGTGGCGGCCTTACCATAGACAATCTCTTCTGTATGTCCCGCAAGAGGAATCTCCTCCTGGGCTTTCAGTATTGTGTTACAGACAGAACACTTTGATCCCTCAGTTAAGCCAGTCTTGGTACAGGTCGGTTCCCTGCGTTCCAGGGTTTCCGGGGTATGATGCTCAGTCCATCTCGCAGTGACACCGATATCTCTGGTAAACACAGTATCCGTACTGATGGGGTCCTCTTCACCGGTTATATACCACCCCTCAAAGGTGTGGCATTGGCGAGTAACTGTGGGCAGACTTGGTAGCCTGCCATCTGTTCCTGTACGCATACTGGTAGAGGATCCTGTGGTATCCCGGTCATAAAAACGCACTATATAAAAAATGGTCTCAAAATTTGCTGTCAAAGTCCGGTCTCTGTCAAGTATGAAAGTATAACTACTACTATTGTTGATTAAACTGCTGCCGTCTGTCCACCCTGTAAATCTATAGCCCTCGTTAGCGGTGGCCCGAATCGTTACATAAGAGTTTAAAGCATAAACGCCACCGCCACTCACAGTACCCCAGTTCATAGGATTTGCACTGAGTTCAAGGTCAAATTTATTTACCTTTATTGTATACAGAAAAGCCATCGGCACATTAACTTTTCTCCACTGTTTCATCGACCCAGGGTAGTTGATAAAAATTGTCCTCGGAGAATTACTGAACGCATTGTAGCCGATTTTAGTTAAGGTGAGGGGAAACGTTGCAGTTGTTAAATTTTTGTAGCCATAAAATGCTTTATTTCCAATGCTGGTTACACCAGAGGATATAACCACTGAAGTAATACTATCACGTTTGTTGTACCAAGGCGCATCACTTTCTGACGAGAAATTAATCATTTCTCCTGTTCCCTTGATTGTCAAAACTCCGTTATTGTCTAATTCCCATGTCAGATTGGTGCCGCACTTTCCGCTGGCAACCGTATATGCCTGTACATGCACAGGCAAAAGGGCCAGCACCAGACACAGGGCCAACATCGCCGAGGCAATACGCTTTTTCATCATAATCCTCCCCATACACATTTTTCAGGCCTGCGCAACACCGCAGACATTCTTTCTCGTGTAAGTACGCAATAATTATAATGTGCCGCCGACCCCCTGTCAAGAGCGGGACGGGCTGTTTCCCGAAAAAAAGGGCCGCAGGCGGCATCCTGCGGTCCTCAATAGCCCACGGCCCCGGCCAGGAGCATAAACCCCGTGCCGATCACCATATAAATCCCCACCAGGGGGAGAAAATACCGCAGCCACTGCGGGTAACTCACACCCGACAGGGCCAGACAGCTCACAAGGGTGTTGGAGACGGGGGAGGTGAGGTTGACCAGCCCGTCGCCCAGCTGAAAGGCCAGCACCGCCGACTGCCGGGACAGGCTCAGCGCATCCGCCAGCGGCACCATCAGCGGCATGGCCACCGCCGCGTGGCCCGAGCCCGAGGTGATGAGCAGGTCCAGCAGGGCGTTGGTGTAGAACATCCCCAGCAGATGGCTCCAGGCGGGCAGCTGCTCCACCAGACCCAGCAGGCCGTGGACTATGCTGTCCAGGATTCCCCCCTGCACCAGCACCAGCCGCAGCGCCGACGCTACCCCTATGGTCAGCGCCCCGCCTACCATCTTCCTGCACCCGGATATCAGCAGCTCGCAGGTCCTGTTGGCCCCGAACCCGGCCACCCAGCCGCACACGATCCCCAGCACCAGAAAGGCGGCGGCAATCTCTCCCAGCCCCCAGCCCCGGGCCCCTATGCCCCAAACAACCAGAAGAAGCGTCATCAGCGCCAGGGCCAGGATCAGGCCCTGGCGCGGAGCAATCCCAGGTTGCTCCGCGAAAATTTCCTCCCCGTCCGGCCCGGCCCGCTCCGCCCGGCGCAGGATATAGGCGCTTGTAGACGCCACCAGCACCGCCAGCAGCAGCCACCGCAGCCATACCCCGGAATACAGAGGGAGCTCCGCAATGGCCTGGGCGATCCCTACCGAGAAAGGGTTGTATCCTCCCGCCGCAAAGCCCGCATTGGTGCCCAGCATCACCATGGCCATTCCCGTCCTGGCGTCGTAGCCCAGAGACCTCGCCGCCGCCATCCCCAGAGGAACAAAAATGATGGAGGCAGTGGTCAGTCCCATGGTGAAGCCAAACAGGGAGAACACCCCCACAAACAGAGGGACAAGCCACCCCCGTCTGTGCCGGAAGCGCCCCACCACCCAGCCGCACAGACCGGCCACAGCACCGCTCTCCAGAATGATCTCAAAGGCTCCGCTGAGGAAAAACACAAAGGATATCAGCTTGGGCGCCGGCCCGGTGGACAGGGCCTCAAACAGAAGCCGGGGCAGCAGCCAGGGCGCTACCGGGGTGGGCTCCGTGAGGGTGAAGCTGTCCGGCACCACCACCGTCTGCCCGGTGGCCTCGTCCAGCACCCGGTCGTAGCTGCCCGCCGGGATCAGCCAGGTCAGCGCCGCCGCCAGCAGGATCAGTCCGCCCAGAAGCAGAAAGACATGGGGCGCCCGCCCCTTGGACTCTCTCATAAAATCCCTCTTCCCTCCCGGCAGACCGGTCCAGTGCTCCCCCGCACCACCAGCGAAGGTCGGAATATCTGCCGCATTTGCACCTGTCCCCCCTGCTCCATCAGGTCCACAGCCAGCTCCACCGCCGCCTTTCCCATCTCCCTCATAGGGGTGTGCAGGGTGGTCAGGCCGATTCCCGAATAGCCGGCAAAGTACAGGTCGTCATGGCCCATCACCGATACATCCCCCGGAACGGACAGACCATGGAGCTTCAAAGCGTTCATGGCCCCAATCGCCATGTAGTCGCTGGCGCACCAGAGGGCTGTGGGCAGCGCCTTCTCCTTCAGCAGTGTCTCTACGGCGTCCATCCCCGCCCGCATGGCATCGGCAGCGTGGCCTGTCCGGATCATCCTCGGGATCAGGCCCCGCGCCTCCATCGACTGGGTAAATCCAGCCTCCTTCTGTAGAATGGTGAGGTTTTCCGGCTCGTAGGTCAGCAGGACAATCTCTCTGTGGCCCAGGCCGGTCAGATGCTCCACCGCCAGCGCCCCGCTACGGCGGTAGTCACACAGAAGGGCACAGGGCTCCTCAGGGGCGGTCTTGCCGCCAATAAAAATGACGGGTGTGGAGCCGCAGGCCGCCTTTATGTGGGACACATCGCTGGTGCAGGAGGCCACAATGATCGCTCCCACCTGATTCCCCACCATCATCCGGCAGTGCCGCTCCTCCAGCTGGAGGCTCCGATGGCTGCTGCCCAGCATCACACAAAACTCCAGCTCTGCCGCCGCCGCGCTGACCTCGTTGAAAATCAGGTCGTAGGCGGTGTTGTCCCCAACCGCAGGCACCACCATGCCGATGGTGCTGGTGCGCTGAAGATACAGATTCCGGGCGGCCACGTTGGGCGTGTAGCCCAATTCTTCGGCAATTTTCCTCACCCGCTCCTTGGTTGCGGCAGAGATGTCCGGCGCGTCCCGCAGCGCCTTGGACACCGCCACATGGGACAGCCCCGCCAGCTGCCCGATGGTCTTTAACGTCGGCCGGTTCGGCATCTTAAATCACCTCTCAAGCTGTTTCTTCCCTCTATTATAGTGCGGTTTCTCGTGAAAGGCAAGAGCCGGTGATTCTTGGGTTCCAGGCTCCATTGCAGCTGGTTTTAATATAATTTTTAATTATTGTTATTGACATAATAAATGCTTTTTCATTATACTTATAAAAAGGAGTGATTTCTTATGCGAGAAGCTGTCATTGAAACTGGTAAAATCAGGGGGATTGCCTGCGGCTGGCCCAGCATTACCGCCTTTTACGGCATACCCTATGCCGCCCCTCCGGTGGGGGAGCTGCGCTGGCGTCCGCCCCAGCCCGCCGCCCCCTGGCCGGGGGTTCGGGACTGCGCCCGGCCAGGTCCCCGCTGTCCTCAGCTGGGCGTGGGGAAGGGTTCCTTTTACGAGAGGGAGTTCTATCCGGTCGAGGAGCCTATGGATGAGGACTGCCTGTATCTCAACGTCTGGACCCCCGCCCAAAGCGCCGGCGAGCGGCTGCCCGTCATCTTTTGGGTCCACGGCGGGGCCTTTATGACTGGCTACGGCCACTCCGCACACTTTGACGGGGAGCCCTTCGCCCGCCAGGGTGTGATCCTGGTCACCATCAACTACCGGCTGAACATCTTCGGCTGGATGGTCCATCCGGAGCTGTCCGCCGAATCAGACCGCCATGTGTCCGGCAACTACGGCCTGCTGGACCAGATTTTTGCCCTGGAGTGGGTTCGGCGGAACATCGCCGCCTTGGGAGGCGACCCGGACAACATCACCGTCGCGGGCCAGTCCGCCGGCGCTATGAGCGTTCAGGCACTGCTTACCACTCCGCTGACCGAAGGCATGGTGAGCAAGGCGATTATGCAGAGCGGCGGCGGTATCACGGCCGTCCCGGACATGCGCTTTCCCTCGCTGGAGGAGGCGGAGGCCCGCACCGACCTGACCCTGCTGGGGGTTTCCTCCATCCGTGAGGCCCGGGCCCTGAGCTGGCAGGCGCTGTTGGACCGCTGGATCTCCTCTATGCCCGCCCAGGGGCTTCAGCGCACCCCGGTGGCGGACGGCTGGGTGCTGCCGGACAGCCTGGACCAGATGGCCAGGCAAGGAAGGCACCGCCAGGTCCCCTGCCTGATCGGCTATACATCCAGGGAGGGTATCCCCGCCGCCCCCAATTACCAGCTCTGGCGGGAGCTGCTGGAACGGGAATACGGGCCCCGGCAGGCCGGGACATTTGCCGCTCTGTGCGGCGGAGAGAAGGGCTTTGCCGCATACAGCCAGGAGCACTTTACCCTCCACTGCCGCGCCGCGGCCGAGGCCTGGGCCCTGCTGCTGGAACGGCAGGGGACAGGTCCGGCCTATGTCTACTGCCTGAACCGCCAGCTCCCGGGGGACAGCATGGGCCCCTTCCACGCCGCCGACCTGTGGTACGTCTTCCAGACCCTGAACCGGTGCTGGCGGCCCTGGGAGAAGGAGGACTACCGGCTGGCCCGGGCCTGCGGCACCTATTGGGCCCAATTCGCCAAAACCGGCGTCCCCCATGGGGACCGCCTGCCGGAGTGGACCCCCTACACCCGGAGCGACCCCCGGACCATGCTGCTGGGCGCGGATATTGGCCTGACAAAGCTGCCCCCGGACCCCAGGGTGGAGTTCCGCAAGAGCTTCCTGCTGGGGGAACCGCCCCGGGCCGTAAATTGACATTTCCTGCTTTCGTCAGAAGGTCAAAAATTATTTTTCTTCAAAATCAGGTATAATCGAGAAAATATTATAAAAATCATCACGAAATTCCATTTTTATTTAAAAAGGCATTCTGTCTCCTCCGGAGGCAGAATGCCTTTTTTGGGCAAAACACCCATTATTTTGCCCAAAAAACACCGCTCCACCGGGCAGAACGGAAAATTGAGGATTGACAACATAATAATCAAATGTTATATTTTTTATCGACTTAAATAATTATAGGTAATACACAGGAGCAAACCGAATTACAAGGAGGAATGAATGTCCAGATGAAAAAAATATTTACGTATCTGGAGGAAAACCTGGAGGAGATCCTGATGGTGATCCTCCTGGGGGCCATCTCCCTGGTGATTTTCGCCCAGGTGATCGCCCGCCTGTTCGACAAGGGCTTTCCCTGGGCCGAGGAGTTCTGCCGCTACTGCTTTGTGTACACCGGCATGATTAGCGCCGGATACTGCATCCGCAAGGGGGTGGGCATCCGGGTGGACGCCCTCTACAGCTTTTTCCCCAAAGCGGTCCAGCTGGTCATCGATTACGCGGGCAAGATTCTCCTCACCGTGATCTACGCCTACCTGGCCTGGGGCTCCATCGGCCTGATCTCCATCACCACCAATCTGAGCACCGCCATTCAGCTGCCCATGAAGTATGTGTACATGTCCATCCCCCTGGGCTTCGGCCTGGGGACCATCCGGGGCGTGCAGGACCTGGTCCTGTTCACCCGAAAGACCTTTGGCAAAAAGGAGGGGAATTAAATGCTTGGTATTGTATTCGGGGCCTTTGTCGTGCTCCTGTTTCTGGGGCTGCCCATCGCCGGCTCCATGATTTTTTCCACCCTGCTGCCCTCCTTTATGGTCGAGAACTTCCCCGGCAACCTGAACTATATGCTGCGGGCGGTGGTATCCGGTCTGGACACCATGAGTATCCTGGCCATCCCCCTGTTCATGCTCTCCGGCGCCATTATGGCCCAGGGCGGCATCTCCAGAAAGCTCTTTGACATCTTCGCCGTGTTCATCGGCAAGTTCAAGGCCGGTATGCCCTGCGCCGTGGTGGTCACCTGCCTGTTCTACGGGGCCATCTCCGGCTCCGGGCCGGCCACCGTGGCCGCCGTGGGCGCTATGTGTATCCCAGTGCTCACCGAGCTGGGCTATGACAGGAAATTCGCCGCCGCCATCGTGGCCACCGCCGGCGGCCTGGGGGTTATCATCCCGCCCTCCATCCCCATGATTATGTACGGCGTGACCACCGGCGAGTCGGTGGGCGACATGTTTACCGCCGGTATCGTCCCCGGAGTCCTGATCGCGGCGTCTCTGATGACCTACTGCATCCTCTACTGCGTCCGCCACGGCGAGGACAAGGAGCGCATCAACAAGGCGGTGGACGCCCTGCGGTCCAAGGGCTACCTCCGGGTGATCTGGAGCGGTATTCCGGCCCTGCTCACCCCGGTGATTATTTTGGGGGGCATCTACTCCGGCAAGGCCACCCCCACCGAGGCCGCCTGTATCTCCGTGTTCTACGCCCTGTTTGTCAGCCTGTGCGTTTACCGGACCATGAAGCTGAAAGACCTGCTGTCTCAGATGAAGTCGGCGGTGAAGAGCTACGCCCCCATCTGCCTGCTCATCGCCTTCGCCATCGCCTTCGGCCGGGTGCTGTCCCTGCTCCAGGCCCCCGCGCTCATCTCTGACCTGCTGACCACCACCTTCCACAGCCCCTACACCTTCCTCATCGCGCTGAACATCTGTATGCTCATCATGGGCATGTTCATGGACACCGCCTCGGCCATCGCCATCCTGGGCCCCATCCTGCTGGCCACCGCCAAGAGCTTCGGCATCGACGGCATCCACTTTGGCATCATCCTGGTGACCAACCTGGCCGTGGGACTGGTCAGCCCCCCGGTGGGCATCAACCTGTTCGTCGCCGCCCCCCTGGTGGAGACCTCCGCAGGCAAACTGGGCAAGAAGGTTCTGGCACCCTGCGCCTTCTTCCTGCTGGCCCTGATTCTGATTACCTTTATCCCCCAGATTTCCCTGTTTCTCCTCCCCGCCCACATGATGTAATCCCCGGCGGCGCGCCGGAAAACAATACGATTATGAGAGGAATATCGCTATGAAAAAAGTTCTTGCCCTGGCCCTGACGGCCGCCCTCGCCCTCAGCCTCACCGGCTGCCTGAATCAGGCCCCCGCCCAGGGCGGCGGCTCCAGCACACCCGCCAGCAACAACAGCAGCGCCAGCCAGAGCGGAGGCTCAAGCACCCCCGCCCCCGGCCCCGACGGCGCTCCCGCCATCACCAGCACCGAGAAGGTCAACATGATCTGGTCCCACAACGCCGCCGTTACCACCGCCGGCCACCGGGCCGCCGAGAAGTTCAAGGAGGCCATGGAGAAGTACTCGGGCGGCAACATCACCGTCACCCTCTACGCCAACGGCGAGCTGGGCACCGTCCCGGAAAACGACCAGGCCCTGCGGGAGGGCACCATCCAGATCGGCTCCGGCACCACCGGCGGCCTGGTGGACCCCAGCCTGTCCTACTTCGACTGCCCCAACCTGGTGGACAGCAACGAGCAGGCCAAGGCCATGATGGACCGCTCCGGTGATCTGTATCAGTACACCGAGGGCGTATATGAAAACATCGGCATGAAGATGCTGTCCATTGTCCCCGCAGGCTTCCGGGAGACCACCTCCAATAAGGCGGTCCACAATTACGAGGAGCTGTCCGGCCTGAAGATCCGCACCCTGGAGAACCCCATCGCCATCGCCTACTGGCAGGCCTGGGGCTGCAACCCCACCCCCGTCACCTTCTCCGAGCTGTACATCGCCCTTCAGCAGGGACTGGTGGAGGCCCAGGAGAACGCCTACGACACCACCGTGGCCTCCAAGCTCCATGAGCAGCAGAAGTATGTCATCAACACCCACCACGTTATCATGTGGTCCGGCATGTACATGAATCTGGACTTCTACAACGGCCTGCCCGCCGACTACCAGGAGCTGATTAACTGGGTGGTGGCCGAGATCTATGAGCCCTTCCTCTATGAGGAGAGCATCAAGGCCAACGACGCCGCCCTCCAGACCATGAAGGACGCCGGCCTGGAGGTGATCGACTTCACCCCGGAGGACTATGCCAAGATGCGCGAGGCCGCCAAGCCCGCCTATGACCTGATCCGCCAGACCGTGGGCGACGAGCCCATGGAGCTGATCGCCCAGGCCCAGGCCGCCGCCGCAGGCTGAGCCGGGATACAGGAGGTTCACGTATGGAAGCAATCGCGTACCCCGGCTATGAATGGCACCTAAACCAGTATCAGATCATTGCCACCGGCACCCCCGAGGAGCAGGAGGCCGCCCGTCAGGCCCAGCGCAGGTCCATCTGTGAATACACCAGGCCCGAGGGCATGGCCATTGAGGAGCGGACCATCCCCGGCGGCGACGGCCAGGACATGACCATCCGGGTCTACACCCCCGCCGGACTGCCTGACAAGGCCCCCATCGTCATGGACATCCACGGCGGCGGCTGGGTGGGCGGCAATCTGGACATCGACAACTACCGCTGCATCGCCCTGGCCACCGGCACCCCCGCCATCGTGGTCGGCGTGGACTACCGGCTGTCCGCCCCCGGCGGGGTACACTTCCCCCAGCCCCTGATGGACTGCTACGCCGCCCTGTGCTGGCTGGGGGCCCACGGGGAGGAGCTGGGGGGCGACCCCGGCCGCATCGCCCTCCACGGCACCAGCGCCGGAGGCAACCTGTGCGCCGGGCTGGCCCTCTACGTCCGGGACCACGGCGGGCCGAGGCTGTCCCTGGTGGTGGCCAACTGCCCCGGCCTAGGGATGGAAAACACCGTGTCCAAGCAGCAGTATCCCCAGTACGCCCTGAGCGCCCCCGTGAAGCGCCAGTCCCCGGAGTGCGTCTACATGGGGGGGCTGGACGGCACCGTCCCCTCCTACTACGCCTTCCCCAGCTTCTGCGCCGACCTGGAGGGGCTGCCCCCCCACTACATCGTGGTGGGCGAGTATGACACCCTGCGGGACGACGGGATCAATTACGCCGTCCGCCTGCTCCAGACCGGCGTGCCCTGCGAGCTGGTGGCCGCCCCCCGGGTGGGACACGGCTTCTGCGTGGTGGACCACCCCCTGACCCACTGGGTCCACAAGGGCATCTGCGGCTCCCTGCGCCGGGAATTCCAGATGGAGATCACCGAGTTTTGACCTGGAGCGTGTGAAATAAGCGGGCCGCCGTCCCCCGGCCGGCCCGCTTTGGTGTCTTCTCCCCTTTTGACAGACTGTCCCTCCCGGATTATAATGTGAAACAGCCATTATTTTAATCTGATTGGAGAGATACCCCTATGAGAGAATACGAATACGTCTCCGCCATCGCCCGGGAGGGCACCCTGTCCGGCGCCGCCGTGCAGCTGGGCATATCCCAGCCCGCCCTCACACGCTTTCTCCAGAAGGAGGAGGGAGAGCTGGGCACCGCCCTGTTTCAGCGCATCGACAACCGCATGGTGCTCACCTACGCCGGGGAGTGCTACCTGGAGCACATCAAGCAGATCTTCGCCATCCAGGCCCACATGCGGGCCGCCCTGGACGATATCACCCGCATGGACCGGGGACGGCTGCGGGTGGGCATTACAGGCATCCGCCGGCCCTTTACCATTTTCTCCGTCATCCCCCAGTTCAAAAAGAAATACCCCAGCATCGACCTGACCCTCAACGAGTTCGCCAGTGACAAGCTGGAGGAGATGCTGGAGGGGCTGGAGCTGGACTGCATCGCGGTGAATGTCACCAAAAAGCGGGACTGCTTTGAGTATCTGCCCGTCGCCCGGGAGGAGTATGTGCTGGCCGTCCACAAGGACCACCCCCTGGTCCAGGCCGCGGAGCGCTCCGACCGGTTCAAATATCCGGTCGTCCGCCCCGGACAGCTGGAGGGCTGCTCCTTCGTCATGCTGGGCAAGGCCCACCGCATCCGCCAGTTCGCCGACAGTATCCTGGACGGAAACCGCATCGGCCACTCCATCTCCATGCAGTCCCGCACCCTCGACGGCGCCCTGGAGGCGGTGGCCAACGACCTGGGCTGCACCTTCACCCCGGAGATCATGCTCTCCTACATCCGGGGCGCCCGGAATATCCGCTGTCTCTCGCTGGACACCCCGGGGACAGGCTATGAGTTCAGCCTGCTCTACCGCAAGGGGGCCTACCTGCCCCCCAGCACTCAGGATTTTTTGGAGATGTTCCGGTCCGCCTTCCGGAGCCAGCGGGAAAACGAGGCCGTCTATGAATGACTATCTCGCCACCCCGCACCTGGATGGCAGCCTGGATGTGTCCGACATCCCCCGGAAACGGCTGGGACTGCGCTACACCGCGCCCGACGGCAGCCCCCGCCCCTTCGACCTCTACTACCCCCCGGAGGGGGCCGGCCCCTTCCCCCTGGTTGTCAACATCTCCGGCGGCGGGTGGTACTACGGCCGCCCCTCCTCCATCCACCTGGGCCGGGCGGTCCACTCCGCCGTGGCCCGGGGCTATGCCTTCGCCAGTCTGGCCTGTACCAGCAGCCGGGAGAGGAAATTCCCCTACCAGATTCACGAGGCCCGGAACGCCCTGCGCCACCTGCGCCGGAACGCGGAGGTTCTGGCCCTGGACCCCGGTTTTTTCGCCCTGTGGAGCTCCTCCTCCGGGGCCCACCTCTCCCTTTTGACCGCTCTTACCCGGGGCGATCCCTACTTCGACCGGGAGCCGGACTGCGGCACCTCAGACCGGGTGTCCGCCCTTGTGGCCGTCTACCCCTGCTGCCGGCTGGACGCCACCGCGGAGGACTTCCGCGCCATCGGCCTGGAGCCGGTGAACTACCGCTCCGGCCCCCGGTGCGCCGAGTCCATCTTTCTGGGCCAGCTGGTGGAGGAGAGCCCGGAGCTGTGCCGGCTGGCCGCCCCCATCACCCACGTCCGGCCCGATATGCCCCCGGCTATGATCCTCCACGGCACCGCGGACACCGTGATCCCCTACACCTACACGGTGGAGCTGATCCGGCGCTGCCGGGAAATCGCAGGGGAGGACCGGGTTGAGGGCTGCATCATCCCAGGCGCGGGGCACAGCGACCCCCGCTTCAAATCTGAGGAGACCTGCGGCCGCATCCTGGACTTTCTGGACCGGGCCCGCCGCGGGGCTTAGCCGGAGAAATGTGCTCCCCAGGGAAAGAAAGGAGTATCTATGACACAAAAATATCCCCACCTGTGCGCCCCGATCACACTGGGGCGGGTCAATTTCCGAAACCGTATGTTCTCCGCCCCCATGGGCGGGACCGATATCACCGCCGACTGCTGCGTCGGCCCCCGCACCCCCGGCTTCTATGAGCTGCGGGCCAAGGGGGGCGCCGCCGCCGTCACCGCCAGCGAGCTGGTGGTCCACCCGGAGACCGACGCCTCCCATATGTTCCATCTGGACCTGAAAACCCCGGGCTGCCTGGCCGGCTGGACCTTTCTGGCCGACGCGGTGGCCCGCCACGGCGCCGTGCCCAGCGTGGAGCTGAGCCACTCCGGCCAGTACGCCGGCACCTATCTGGTGGACAAGGACAAGAAGAAGGGTCTCAGTCAGTTCGGCCCCAGCGACTGGGTCCGGCCCGACGGCATCCCGGTGAAGGCCCTGACCCGGGAGCAGATCGCCGATATTGTAAAAGCCTACGGCGACACCGCCGCCCTGGCCAGGCGGGCCGGCTTTCAGATGGTGATGGTCCACGCCGGCCACGGCTGGCTGGTGAATCAGTTCCTCTCCCCCGCCTTCAATCATCGGACCGACGAGTACGGCGGCTCCTTCGAGAACCGCCTGCGCTTCGCCCGGGAGGTGCTCCAGTCCGTCCGGGCGGCTGTGGGGCCCGGCTTCCCCATTGAGCTGCGGATGAGCGGCGCGGAGCTCTTTGAGGGCGGCTACGACCTGTCGGACGGCTGCCGGATCGCCCACACCCTGGAGGAGCTGGCGGACCTGATCCACGTGTCCGCCGGGAGCTATCAGTTCGGCTTCTTCCGCACCCACCTGCCCATGTTCGCCCCCCACGGGGACAATGTCCATCTGGCCGCCGAGATCAAAAAGCATGTCAGCAAGCCGGTAGCTACCATAGGCGCCCTCAACGACCCGGCCCAGATGGAGGAGATCATCGCCAGCGGCAAGGCGGACGTGATCTACATGGCCCGGGCCCTGCTGGCCGACCCCGAGCTGCCCAACAAGGTGACGGCGGGCCGGGAGGACGAGATCGTCCGGTGTCTGCGCTGCTTCACCTGCATGGCCGAGCGGCCCACCACCGGCACCCGGCGGTGCACCGTCAATCCGGTGATCGGCCGGGAGATCGAGGGGACAGAGGTCACCCCCGCCGCCGTGAAGAAGAATGTTGTCGTCGTGGGCGGCGGCGTGGCCGGCATGAAGGCCGCCCTTACCGCCGCCCAGCGGGGCCACAATGTCACCCTGCTGGAGAAGACCGGGGAGCTGGGGGGCATCCTCAAGAGCGAGCAGGCCCTGCCCTTTAAGTATGAGATGTACCAGTTGGGCCTGACCCTGGCCCGGCAGCTGGATCTGGCCGGGGTGGAGGTCCGCCTCAGCACCGAGGCCACCCCTGGGCTGCTGAATCAGCTGGCTCCCCAGGCCCTGATCCTGGCGGTGGGCAGCAGCCCCATCCTCCCGCCCCTGCCCGGCATCGACGGGGACAATGTGGTGGTAGTCAACAACTACTATCTGGAGAAGGACAAGGTGGCCGATTCGGTGGTGGTGCTGGGCGGCGGCCTGGCGGGCTGCGAGTGCGCCGTCCACCTGGGGATGGAGGGCAAGACCGTCCATCTGGTGGAGATGCGGGACTCCCTGGCGGTGGACTGCAACATCCGCCACCGGCCCATCCTCATGGAGAAGGTGGACCGGTTCACCGCCGTCCACCTGGAGCACGCCGGACAGCGGATCACCCCCGAGGGGCTGGTGTGCAGGGACAAGGAGGGCAATGAGGTGCTCATCCCCGGCAGGACGGTGATCTGCGCCGTGGGCCAGCGGTCCAACCGGGACACGGTGATGGCCCTGCGGTCCTGCGCCCCCTGGGTGCGGGAGATCGGCGACTGCAGCCGGGTGTCCAACATCACCAACGCCGTCTATCAGGGCTATCACGCCGCCCTGGATATCTGAGGTGGCCGGTATGCCGATTGGAATTTTTACCGACGTCACCGCCACCCTGTGCGGGGCGCTGCTGGGCTGTATCCTCAGCTCCCGGTTGGGGGACAGCTGGAAAAAGCTGCTCCATAACCTGCTGGGCATCGCCGCCATCGTCATGGGCATCGTGCTGATTATCCGGGCCAAAAACCTCTCCGCCGTCATCCTGGCCCTGCTGCTGGGAGCGGTTGTGGGGGAGCTCCTCCGGCTGGAGGACCGGATCAACGGCGCGGCCACCGCCCTCACCGCCAGGCTGATGGGCGGCGGGGCGGATGAGGCCTACCTGGTTCAGGTGAGCGCGGCGCTGATCCTGTTCTGCTGCGGCGGGACGGGCTGGTTCGGCGCCCTCAACGAGGGGCTCACCGGTGACGGCAGCATCCTGGTCACCAAGGCCATCCTGGACTGCGTCACCGCCTGCATCTTCGCCGCCCTGCTGGGCAGGATCATCCCCTGCCTGTGCGTCCCCCAGCTGTGCGTCTATCTGGCCCTGTTCGGGGCGGCCCACCTGGTGCAGGGGGCCATCACCGACACCATGATCGCCGACTTCTCCGCCGTGGGGGGAATTGTCACCCTGGTGGCCGGCCTGCGGCTGTGTAAAATCAAGGAGGATATCAAGGGGCTGAACCTGCTGCCCGGCCTGATTTTGGCCTTCTTTGTCTCCGCCGCCTGGACGGCCGTGGTGGGATAGCCGCCTGTGAAAAAGCCTCCGGCCCCCTGTAATCCAGGAGGCCGGAGGCTTTGCCGCAGCAGGTGATTTCTTCAGGGATGCAAAAACCACCGCACTCCCATGCGGTGGTTTTTTCGCCTATGGAGCGAGTGACGAGGCTCGAACTCGCTACCTCCACCTTGGCAAGGTGGCGCTCTACCAGATGAGCTACACTCGCAGCAACATTGGGTATTATAGCGTCAGCGGCTGGAAAAGTCAACCCCTATTTTTCGAAAAACAAAAAATTTTTTCAGGCCGCCGGCCAAGCCAATATTCCCTCCAGCAGCCCCTGGTGGACGGGCCGCAGTCCCTTTACCCCGCAGAAATCAGCCGGGCGTACCAGGGTGGGAGGCTTGGGCAGCTCCACCGCGCCGCAGTCCTCCAGCAGGCCGGCCACAAACTGGGAGCAGAAATAGTGGTGCCTGCGCTGGAGGGACAGATTGAAGTAGCAGGCGAAGGCCCCCAGCACGCTGTAGTGATACTCCTCCCGCTGGGCGTACATGGAGCGCAGCCTCTGCCGCAGGCGGAGGTAGGTCTCCTCACTCACCGTCAGCTCGTACAGGCAGCAGGGCACCGCACGGCGGTACACCGTGACCTGCTCCTCCACCAGTCCCGCCGGCAGAGCAAAATGCCGGTACTTCCGGGCAAAGCTGTAAAAGGGTCCGCCAGGACCGTCCAGACCGATGGAGGCGTGGGTGTAGCTGTCCCGGGTGGCGAAGTGGATCAGCCGGGAGAACCATGTCCCCGACCGGGTCAGTAAAATATGTACGGTGCGCTGGTCCATGGAATAGCCTCCTTTTGAGATCGGATTGGCGGGAACCCCCGCCAATCCAAACAGCCGGCTGTTTGGATGCTCTTTTATCTTATTCACTATGGTAACATGAAAACTCTAAAATGCGCTGAAGACAACATTAAGATTTTCTGAAGTTTTGAACCGTCGCACTTCAGAGAGGGCGGGGATTACCCGCCCGTCCGGAGGGCGGATGATATCCGCCCCTACAGCGCATCATACACTTTGGCGGCTGCATTAAAATAATGGTTGACAGCCGCCCCGTTTGAATGTATACT
>CAJUSG010000028.1 GCA_910589085.1 uncultured Oscillospiraceae bacterium
CCCCCAACATTCAGAACCGGAATCTGACGCTCTATCCAATTGAACTACGGACGCATCTTTAAAGCGCTTGATCATTATAACAGATCCGCAGTCCGTTGTAAAGGGGAAAATTAGGGGTTTGGGAAAAAATCCGAAAATTTTCATAGCAGGGGCTTTCGGTAGAGGGCGAACTCCTCCGCCAGGGGATCATCAAACACCTTCGCAAAGGTTTCCGCCTCCATGGTCTCGTGGTCCAGCAGGTAGCGGGCGGTAATTTCCAGTTCCTGGCGGCAGCGGGTCAGGATCTTCTCACAGTCGGCATAGGCCTGATCGATCAGAGCCCGGACCTCCTGGTCGATCAGGGCGGCCACCTCCTCGGAGTAGGTCTTGGCCTGGGCCATGGACCGGCCGATAAACACCTCGTCGTGGCCGGTCTCGAAGACCACGCTCCCCAGCCGTTCGCTCATGCCGTAGCGCATGACCATATTCCGGGCGATGGCGGAGGCCCGCTGGATATCGCTGCCCGCGCCGGTGGAGATATCCCCCAGCACCAGCTGCTCGGCCACCCGCCCGCCCAGGCAGCGGGCAATCTGCTCGGTCAGCTCCTGCTTGGACTGGTATGCCGTGTCCTCCTGGGGCAGGGAGATGGTCATGCCGCCCGCCTGACCCCGGGGAACGATGGTAATCTGGTGGACCGGGTCGGCGGTGGCCAGCTCGTGGATGACCACAGCGTGCCCCGCCTCGTGGTAGGCGGTGAGCTTCCTGGCCCGCTCGGTGACCACCCGGCTGCGCTTTTCCGGGCCGGCAATCACCTTGAGCATGGCCTCATGGAGGTCGGCTCTGGTAATAAACCTCCGGTCCGCCCGGGCGGCCAGCAGTGCCGCCTCGTTGAGCAGATTCTCCAGGTCGGCCCCGGTAAAACCGGAGGTTGCCCGGGCCACATCCTTCAGCACCACATCCTCGGCCAGGGGCTTCTGCCGGGCGTGGACCTTCAGAATATCCTCTCTTCCCTTGATATCGGGCAGGCCCACATAAATCTGCCGGTCGAACCGGCCGGGCCGCAGCAGGGCCGGGTCCAGAATATCCTGCCGGTTGGTGGCGGCCAGCACAATAACCCCCTCGTTGACGGCAAAGCCGTCCATCTCCACCAGCAGCTGGTTCAGGGTCTGCTCCCGCTCATCGTGTCCGCCGCCCAGGCCGGCGCCCCGCCGGCGGCCGACGGCGTCGATCTCGTCAATGAACACGATGGCGGGGGAATCCTTCTTGGCCTGGTCGAAGAGGTCCCGGACCCGGCCGGCGCCCACGCCCACATAGAGCTCCACAAAGTCGGAGCCCGAGATGGACAGAAACTGCACCCCCGCCTCTCCGGCCACCGCCTTGGCGATCAGGGTTTTGCCCGTGCCCGGAGGGCCCACCAGCAGCACGCCCTTGGGGATCCGGGCGCCCAGGGAGGTAAATTTCTGGGGGTCCCGGAGGAACTCCACAATCTCCCGCAGCTCCTCCTTCTCCTCGTCCGCCCCGGCCACATCCTCAAAGGTGACCTTCTTCCCCTGGTCGGACAGGGTGCGGGTGCGGGCCCGGCTGAACCGGGCGGCCCCGGGGGCGGAGCCCCCGCCGCCGGCGCTCCTCTGCCGCATCATCAGATACCAGAACAGGCACAGCACCGCCGCCGCCACCAGATAGGGGATCAAATCATACCACCAGGAGCTCTCCACCCCGGGCGGATAGTCGTAGCCCTTCAGCACCCCGGAGGCCAGCTGCTCATCAATGAGCTGGCGCATATCGCTGTAGAACACCAGCGGGCTGGCCACCTGGTAGACCATGCGGACAGACTCCCCCTCCTTCTGTCCCCGGAGGGTCAGGGTGAGCGTGCTGTCCTCCAGGGTAAAATACTCCACCCGTCCCTGGTGAAAGAGCTCGCGGATCTGGCTGTAGGTGGGGGCGTCCCCCCTGTTCACCTGCTGCAAAGCGGAAAAGGTAAAAAACGCCATCATGGCCAACAGCAGCAGCATGAAAAAGTCCCGGGAACCCAAACGTCTCATAGGCATGATCCTTTCCTGTAAAGCCGCCCTTCCGCAGGGGCCTTTACGCCCCGTAGACCTGGGGCTTCAAAATTCCGATGTAGGGCAGATTGCGGTATTTCTCACTATAGTCCAGGCCGTAGCCCACCACAAAGGCGTCCGGGATGGTAAACCCGCTGTAGTGCAGCTCCACCGGCTTCACCCGCCGCTCCGGCTTGTCCAGCAGGGCGCACAGGCGGACGGAGGCGGGGTGGCGGTGCTCCAGGATATTCAGCAGATAGTGGAGGGTGTTGCCGCTGTCCAGAATATCCTCCACCACAATCACGTGGCGGCCGGTGATATCCTCTGACAGGTCCTTGATGATCTGAATCTGCCCGCTGGAAGTGGTGCCGCTGCCGTAGGAGGACACCGACATGAAGTCCAGGGTGCAGGGCAGCTCCACCCCCCGGCACAGGTCGGCCATAAAGACAAAGGACCCCCGGAGAATGCCGATAAACATGATCTCCTTCCCGGCGTAGTCCGCTGTAATCTGCCGGGCGATCTCCTTTACCCGGTTTTTCAGCTGTTCCTCTGTAAATAATATCTCCTGAATATCGTTCTCTAACATGGAAATTTTCTTCCTTTCATTCTGAGATGGTCACAACAATATGCCACGCTCTCTGCCCCTCCCGGGCGGCGAAGGCCCGGTCGGGGCCCAGGCCGGCCACGGCGGCCGGACGGCCGTCCCAATCAAAGACGGGCAGCACCTCCCGCTGAAAGCGGGGGATTTTCTCTTCAATCATCCACTTTTTTACCGTCTTGCCCAGCCGTCCCGGCGGGGTGAGCCGGTCTCCGGTCCTTCTGGCCCGCAGCCTCAGCGCCTGAACAGCCCCCCGGTCCAGCCAGAAATCCCAGGGTCCCTGGGCCTGGCCGCCGTAGGTCCCCTCCTGGCAGGAGACCGTCCAGGGGCCGCACTCCAGCCCTCCCGGGAGGGGCACGTCCCGCTCCTCCAGGGGGACGGGGCCCAGCCGGGGTGCCAGAATCAGCCTTTCATAGACCCGGCGGGCGTCGGTGCCGTGGGGCAGGTACAGCCGTCCGGAGGGGTCGTCCCCCCGGCACAGCTTTAGCAGGGCGCCCAGGTGGACGGCGGAGCAGTTCTGGTCCCCTCCCCACAGCCGGCCCAGCAGCAGCCGGAGGCAGCGGCTGGCCACAGGGTCGGGGGCGCCGGCGATCACCGCCCTGTCGATGGCCAGTCCGCCCCCCTCCGGCACGGCCCGGTCCGCCAGCGCCCGGGCCTGGGCGGTGAGGCACGCCTCATCCGCCCGCAGGAGGGCGGCGGTGTCGGCCAGCCGGGCAGCGAAGCCGGGGGAAATGTCCTCCAGCACGGGCAGCACCTGGTGGCGGATGCGGTTGCGGGTGTACTCGTCGCCGGCGTTGGAGCTGTCCTCCATATAGGGCAGGGAGTGGCTCCGCAGATAGTCCTCCACCTGCTGCCGGGTCACGGTGAGCAGCGGCCGAATGATCTCCTCCCGCCTGGGCGGGATCCCGCCCAGCCCCCGCAGGCCGGAGCCCCGGGCCAGGTGGAACAAAATGGTCTCCACATTGTCGTTGGCGGTGTGGGCGGTGGCGATCCAGCGGGCGCCCGCCTCCTCCGCGGCCTGGCGGAGAAAGGCGTAGCGCATATCCCGGGCGGTCTCCTCAATGCCCGTCCCCCGGATGCGGGCCTGGGCGGACACATCCCCGGAGCCTATGTACAGGGGGACGGCGGGCCGTACAGTCCCGTCACCCCGCCGGTGCCGGCCGCAGCACAGCTGGACGAACTGCTCCACAAACCGCTGGTCCCGGTCGGACTCCGCCCCCCGCAGCCGGTGGTTGTAGTGGGCGGCGGCCAGGGTGAAGTCCAGCCTGTCCCGCAGGCGGCAGAGGACGTGGAGCATGGCCACCGAGTCCGCCCCGCCGGACACGGCGCACAGCACCGCGGACCCCGGGGGGATCAGGTCCTGCTCCCGGATAAAGCGCTCTATCTGTCTCAGCATAGCGGGACCTGCCTTTCTATGTAGGGGCGGACAGCGTCCGCCCGCGGGTCGATTGTTATTGGTCAGTCAACCGGTGTGATCTCTGTCACTAGGTGGAAATTTGAGGTATAGCTGACCTGATACCGCTGGACATGCTCCCAGTTCCAGCCCCAGGTCTGGCCGGCAACACAGAAGCTGTCCGAAACAGGGGTAAAGTCCAAGGCGTCGGGAAAGCGGAGGGTCACCCATTCAAAATCAGTGTCCCGCCCGGAGGCGCCCCGGCGGTGAAGGGTCAAATCATCCGATGGAGCGCCGGGCATATGGTCCGGGACGGATTTTTCATCCAGAAGCAAGGTCATCTGTTCCAGCTCCCCCGCCTCGATCTGCCGGATGTCCGCACTGTATTGAACACAGAGCTTGGGCAGCTCCGCTCTCCACAGCACAACGCCCCAGGCCCCGACCACCACCGAAAGCAGGAGAACTCCGGCGAGTATGGTGAGAGCGGGAATGCTCAGCAGGGCGGTCCTACGGCCCAATTTGCGCCCCCAGACACGGAACTGCCAGACAACCAGGGCCCCGTAGAGAAAGGGGGCCAGCAGTGCTAGGGCGCAGGCGATCAGATGTCCGGCGTGGTAGGCTCGCAGCAGCGCCAGCGCGGGGCTGTCCGGTGTGGCGCGCAGGAGGAGCAGGCTGGGGATGCCGGTGGAGAGGACCAGCGCGCCCAGTACCACCAGACAGGAGCCAAAGGGGGCCCCGATAATCAGGAGCAGGGACTGCGGGGGCAGGACCTCCTGACTCCAATCGTCCGGATTGAAATACGGGTGCATCTCAATACTCCTCCCGCCGCCACTCCATATCGGTGAAGGTAGTAAATTCGGGGGTCCATTGCAGGTCCACCTTGCCCGTCTCGCCGTGGCGGTTTTTGGCGATGATGCACTCGGCCAGGTTGGGGTTTTCGGTGTCGGCGTTGTAGTAGCCCTCCCGGTAAAGGAACAGGACAATATCAGCGTCCTGCTCGATGGCCCCCGACTCCCGCAGGTCGGACAGCATGGGCCGCTTGTCCTGCCGGGACTCGTTGGCCCGGGAGAGCTGGCTCAGGCACAGCACGGGGACATTCAGGTCCTTGGCCATAATCTTCAGGCTCCGGGAGATATCGGACACAATCTGCTGCCGGTTCTCCCCCCGGCTGCCCGACTTGCCCCCGGCGGACTGCATCAGCTGGAGGTAGTCGATGACAATGAGCCCCAGGTCGTCCACCCGGCGGCACTTGGCCAGGATATCGGCCACGGTGACGCTGGAGTCGTCGTCAATAAGGATGGTGGAGCGGTTGAGGGAGTCTGCTGCGGCGGCCACGCTCTCCCAGTCCTGGTCGTCCAGCTTACCGGTGACCAGCTTTTTGTTGTCCACATAGCACTCGCTGGAGATGAGGCGCAGGGCCAGCTGCTCCCGGCTCATCTCCAGGGAGAAGAAGGCCACCTTTTTCCCCGACCTCTTGCCCGCATCCAGCAGGATGTTCAGGGCCATGGAGGTCTTGCCCATGCCGGGCCGGGCGGCCAGCAGGATCAGGTCTGAGTTGTTCAGGCCGGAGATGGCCCGGTCCAGGTCCCGCAGGCCGGTGGACAGCCCCGGGATGGCCCGGTCGCTGGCGGCCAGCTCCTCCAGCCGGTCGTACACGTCGATGATAACGTCGGAGATAGGGGTCAGCCCCCGGGCGGCCCGGCCCTGGCGGATGGCGTAAACGCGCTGTTCCGCCGCCTCCAGGATATCCTGACCGGTGGCGGTCCCCTCCTGAATCATAGCGGTGAGGTCGCCCGCCGCCTCGGCCACCCGGCGCAGGAGGGTCTTGTCCTTGATAATCTCAATGTACTCCCCCACGTTGGCGGCGGTGGGGGTGGTGTCCATAAGCTGCAAAATGTAGCCTCTGGACTGGTTTTCGTCATAATAGCCGTTCTGCTTCATGTTCTCCAGCACCGTCACCGGGTCGATGGTGAGGGAGTAGTTGAACATGGAGTAGATAGTCTCGTAAATTTCTTTGTTCTGGCGGATGTAGAAGTCGTCGGTGCGCAGCTTGTCGATGACCTCGGAGACACACCGGGGATCGATCAGCATGGAGCCCAGCACCGCCTGCTCCGCCTCCACGCTGTGGGGCAGCTGCCGGAGCAGCAGCTCGTCGGTTTCTGTGGGCATGAGGTCACCTCCTTAAAAGGCCCCTTTTGAAAGGGGCTGTCAGCCGAAGGCTGACTGAGGATTGTGTTCGCGAAGCGAACATACGGAGTAAACAAAATTTCCGAGTACTGGTTTGCTTCGCACATTTTGGCTTCGCCAAAATACAATCCTCCGCCCCAGTGTGCGCACTGGGGCACCTCCTTTCAAAAGGAGGCTTTTTACCCCTCCACCACCAGCACGTTGACAGTGCCGCTGATCTCGTAGCCCAGCTTGGCCTTGATCTGGTAGCTGCCGCAGGACTTGATGGGCTCATCCAGCACCAGCTTGGTCTTGGGGATGACAACCCCGTGCTGGGCGGCCAGGGCGTCGGAGACCTCCTTGCCGGTGACGGCGCCGAACAGGCGGCCGCCCTCGCCGGACTTGGCGGAAATCTTTACCATAACGCCCTCCAGCTTCTTGGCCAGGGCCTCGGCCTCGGCCTTCTCGGCGGCCTCCTGGGCCTTCTTGGCCTTCTCCTGCTGCTTCATGGTGTTCACGTTCTCCGCCGTAGCGGTGACAGCCAGCTTTTTGGGCAGGAGGAAATTCCGGGCGTAGCCGTCGGAGACCTCCACCAGCTGGCCCTTCTTCCCCTGGCCGCGTACATCCTGCTGTAAAATGACTTTCATGTGAATCAAATCCTTTCTGATGTTGTTTTATTTGGCAGGGGTGGCCACAGGCCGCCCCTACAGACATCGACTGTAGGGCGCGACGATCCCGGCGCGCCGTTCTACGGCGGCAGCGGGCCGAGTCGTCCCGCCCTACGTCTACTCCCCCTCCAGATACTGGTCGATGGCCCTTGCCAGCTCCTGGGCCACCTCGTCCACCGACTTGCCGGAGACCTGCCCGCCGGCGGCGGCGGCGTTGCCGCCCCCCCCCAGCTTCTCCAGGATAAGCTGGACGTTGGTGCTCCCCATGGACCGGCCCGAGATATTCACCCGCTCCCCGTCGGGGGAGATGACGAAGGAGGCGTCAATGCCGATGATATTGAGCAGCTCGTCGGCCGCCTGGGCGGCGGTGACCCGGCCCACCGGGCGGTCGGCCACGGCCACGGCGATGCCGTCCCGGTAGAGCTTGGCGTTCTGGATGATGGAGTACTTGGCGATGGTGCCCGCCAGGTCGTTCTGGAAGAGCTTTTTCACCTCGGCGGTGTCGGCGCCGGAGCGGCGCAGGAAGGCGGCGGCCTCAAAGGTGCGGCCTCCGGTGCGCATGGTAAAGTTTTTGGTGTCCAGCACGATGCCGGCCAGCAGGGCCTCGGCCTCGGCCCGGAGGAGGTGAGCGGGCTCCATAATATACTGCAGCAGCTCGGTAACCAGCTCGGAGGCGGAGGAGGCGTAGGGCTCGTGGTAGTTCAGGGCGGCCCCCTCAATGTAGGTGGCGGCCCGCCGGTGGTGGTCGATGACCGCCACCCGGTTGCAGGACTGGAGCACCTCCAGGGCCTGGACCTGTTCAGGCCGGTTGGTGTCCACCACCACCACCAGGGACCGGCCGTCAGCGATAAGCAGGGCCTCCTGGGCGGAGAGGAAACAGTCGTGGTACTCGGGCAGCTGGGTCAGCCGGTCGATCAGCTCCTGGGCGGGGGGCGCGCCCGGCTCCCGGATAATGTGGGCCGGAACGCCGTTCTTCCGGCACAGGGCGCACACCCCTGCGGCGGCCCCCACGGCGTCGTTGTCGGGCATCTTGTGGCCCATGATAAACACCTGGGAGGAGTCGGACACCAGGGAGGACAGGGCGTTGGCCATGACCCGGCTCTTCACCTTGGTGCGCTTCTCGGTCTCCTTGGACCGGCCTCCGTAGAACTCAAAGGTAAACTTGTTGCGGATCACCGCCTGATCTCCCCCCCGGGACAGGGCCATATCCACCGACAGGTTGGCGAAGTCCAGCAGCTCCTGGAAGCTGTCCCCGTCCAACCCCACCCCGATGGACAGGGAGGCGTTCATGCCGCTGGGGTTGACCACCTGGTGGATGGCGTCCAGGATATCAAATTTACTATCGATAAACCTGCCCAGGTGGCGCTGCTCAAAGATGAACAGATAGCGCTCCCGCTGGTAGCGGCGGAGGATACCCCCGGTGTCGGCCACCCAGCGCTCAATCCGGCTGTCAATCTCGGCCATCATGTTGGACTTGTCGTTCTCCGAGAGATTTTTCAGCAGGTCCTCGTAGTTGTCCAGCAGCAGCACGGCCACCACCGGACGGCTGATCTGAAATCTGTCCCGGGTGAGGGCCAGCTCGGTCACATCCACCCAGTAGGTGGTGGCCAGAAAGCCGCCGCCCCGGCCGCCGGTGCGCACCAGGTGGCCGTAGACCAGAAAGCGCCGGTCGGCGTAGGCCACCTCGTCGGGGCACTGGCTCTTGCCCTCCATAAGCCACCGGGTGTCAAAGCCGGGAATCAGAGCGGACAGCTTGGCGTCGTAGAGGTGCTCCCGCTGGCCGGTCAGGCGCAGGAAGCGGTCGTTTGTCCAGATAATGTCGTCGCTCTCCGGCCGGAACAGCACCATAGGCAGGGGCGAATTGACCATAGTGTCCTTGGTGGCCGTGTCCACGGTGCCGGTGTAGTTGTCCAGATATTTGTTAATCTCTCTGCGTCTCTGGCGGGCGCTCTCCCGGCTGTACAGCCCCAGGCAGAGCACCACGCCCAGCTCCACGCAGGCCAGCGGCCAGTAGAAGGCGGCCGACATCAGGGCAAACAGAACGAGACAGATAAAGTACAGGCGAAAGCTGGGCTGCAGCAGATTGTTCAGTTTCCGATTCAAGAAAGCATCCCCCTCTCTCCCGTCCCTGCCGGACGGTTTCCAAAACAATGGTATTTTATTATATCAGATAAGCGGGAGGAGCACAAGCACAAAATCCGGGGGTTTTGCCTCTTGCGCGGGAGGAGAAACACTGCTATAATAGAGGGCACTTCAGGCCCTGTATCCACAGCCGCGGATACCCGTCCGCTGCTGTGAATGCAGGTTCGTGATCTGACAATCAGGAGGAATATACCATGGAAATCAAAATTACCCGCGCAGCGACCCTGAAAGAGAAGCCCGACTCCTCCACGCTGGTGTTTGGCAAGGCCATGACCGACCACATGTTCATCGTGGATTACGACGAGGGTCAGGGCTGGCATGATGCCCGCATCATCCCTTACGGCCCTCTCCAGATCGACCCTGCGGCCAAGGTGCTCCACTACGGCGAGGAAATCTTTGAAGGGCTGAAGGCCTACCGCACCGCTGACGGCTCCATCCAGCTCTTCCGTCCCCGGGACAACATCGACCGGATGAACAAGTCCGCCCAGCGGCTGTGCCTGCCCCAGATTCCCGAGGACATCGCCCTGGCCGGCATCACCCGGCTGGTAGAGGTGGAGCAGGACTGGGTGCCCCATGAGAAGGACACCTCCCTGTACATCCGCCCCTTCATGATCGGCCTGGACGCGGCTCTGGGGGTTCACTCCTCCAAACACGTGCAGTATATCGTGGTGGTCTGCCCTGTGGGCGCCTACTACCCCGAGGGCCTCAACCCCGTAAAAATCTACGTGGAGGAGCAGGACGTCCGCGCCGTCAAGGGGGGCATGGGCATGGCCAAGACCGGCGGCAACTACGCCGCCTCCCTCCGGGCCGGCGACCAGGCGGAGAAGGCGGGCTACAGCCAGGTACTGTGGCTGGATGGCGTCCACCGCAAGTATATTGAGGAGGTTGGCTCCATGAACGTGATGTTCAAGGTAGCCGGCAAGATCCTCACCCCCGACCTGAACGGCTCCGTGCTGGACGGCATCACCCGCCGCTCCTGTATCCAGCTGCTGAAGGACTGGGGCTACGAGGTGGAGGAGCGCCGCATCTCCGCCGGCGAGCTCTTCGAGGCCGCCGAGAACGGCACCCTGGAGGAGGCCTGGGGCACCGGCACCGCCGCCGTGGTCTCCCCCATCGGCGAGCTGGCCATGGGTGACAAGAAGGTCACCGTCTCCGGCAATCAGATCGGCGCCATCACCCAGAAGCTCTACGACGAGCTCACCGGCATCCAGTGGGGCCGGGTGGCCGACCCCCACGGCTGGATCATGAAGCTCTGATCTCCAAGCTGTCCAGGGCCCGGAAGCGAGCGCTTCCGGGCCTTTCCTGTCCCTCCGGCGGATTTTCCCCTTAAAAATGTAAATAAATTATGAACCCTCTTGCATTTTTCAGGGAGGTGCGCTATCATAGGTTTAGCACTCGATCAACAGGAGTGCTAAACCAGTTTTATTTAAAGTAAAATGAATATACAGACGGAGGAATCACGAGTATGGCAAAGAAGCAATTCAAGGCGGAGTCCAAACGGCTGCTGGACTTAATGGTAAATTCAATTTACACACACAAGGAGATCTTCCTGCGGGAGCTGATCTCCAACGCCAGCGACGCGGAGGACAAGCTGGCCTACAAGTCCCTCACCGACGACAGCGTGACGGTAAAGCGGAAGGACCTGAAGATCACCATTGTGCCCGACAAGGAGGGGCGGCTGCTCACCGTGTCGGACAACGGGGTAGGCATGAGCAAGGAGGACCTGGAGTCCAACCTGGGCACCATCGCCCGGAGCGGCTCGGGCCAGTTCAAGGCCGGCCTGGCGGAGGACGACAAGGCGGCGGACAAGATCGACGTCATCGGCCAGTTTGGCGTAGGCTTCTACTCCGCCTTCATGGTGGCCGACCACGTGACGGTCATCTCCCGGGCCTGGGGCAGCGAGGAGGCCTGGATGTGGCAGTCCGACGGGGCGGACGGCTACACCGTCACCCCCTGCGAGAAGGAGGCCCCCGGCACTGATGTCATCATGCACATCAAGGCCAACGCCGAGGGCGAGGATTACGACCAGTATCTTGACACCCAAAAATTACAGGACCTCATCAAAAAGTACTCCGATTATATCCGCTACCCCATCACCATGGAGGTGGAGGACTACCGGATGAAGGACAAGCCGGAGGACGCCCCCGAGGACTACAAGCCCGAGTGGGAGACCGTCAAGGAGTGGAAGACCCTCAACTCCATGGTCCCTCTGTGGCAGCGGCAGAAGTCCAAGGTAAAGCCCGAGGAGTACAACGCCTTCTATAAGGAGAAGTTCAGCGACTGGCAGGACCCGCTGGCCGTCATCCACACCAGCGCCGAGGGGACGGTCACCTACAAGGCCATGCTCTACATTCCCGAAAAAACCCCCTACGACTTCTACACCCGGGAGTACCAGAAGGGGCTTCAGCTCTACTCCTCCGGGGTGCTCATCATGGACAAGTGCGCCGACCTGCTCCCCGACCACTTCCGCTTTGTGAAGGGCGTGGTGGACTCCGCCGACTTCTCCCTGAACATCAGCCGTGAGGTCCTCCAGCACACCCGGCAGCTGAAGGTGATCGCCTCCGCCCTGGAGAAGAAGATCAAGAACGAGCTGCTCAAGCTGCAAAAGGAGGACCGGGAGAAATACGAAAAATTCTGGACGGCCTTCGGCACCCAGCTGAAATACGGGGTTGTGTCTGACTACGGCCAGCACAAGGAGATACTCCAGGACCTGCTGCTCTTCTGGTCCTCCAAGGAGGGGGCCAACACCACTCTGGCCGCCTACAAGGACCGGATGCCCGAGGACCAGCCCTTCTGCTACTACGCCTGCGGCGAGAGCGTGGAAAAGATCGCCCGGCTGCCCCAGGTGGAGCGCATTCTGGACAGGGGCTATGAGATTCTCTACTGCACCGAGGACGTGGACGACTTTGTGATGAAGGGTTTGGGTGAGATAGACGGCAAGCAGTTCAAGTCAGTGACCGAGGAGGACGCCCTGCCCCAGACCGAGGAGGAGAAGAAGGCCGCCGAAGAGAAGGCCGAGGCCGGCAAGCCGGTGCTGGAGGCCGTGAAGGAGGCCCTGGGGGACCAGGTGAAGGAGGTGCGGGTGTCCGCCATTCTGAAATCCGGGGCCTGCTGTCTGTCCGCCGACGGCCCCATCTCCATCGAGATGGAGAAGTATATGAGCAAGGTAGAGGGCGGCCAGCCCATGAAGGCCGACCGGGTGCTGGAGCTCAATGCCGACTCCGCCCCCTTCGCCGCGCTGAAGCGGGCGGTGGACGCCGGAGACAAGGAACTTATCGCCAAATACGCCAAACTCCTCTACGCCCAGGCCCTGCTCCTGGCCGGCCTGCCCCTGGAGGACCCGGCGGAGTATACCGGGCTTGTCTGCTCCCTGATGATCTAAAAATACGCCCAGCCCGCCGGGATATTGTCCCGGCGGGCTGTTGTTATGCCTCATCCCGTCTGAGCGCGGCCATAAACGCCCGCCGCCCCTTGGTAAATAAAGTGGGGATACTATGCAGCCGGCATATTGTATTTGCCGCCGCTGTTTGCTATGATATTGCCAGTACTCCGCTGTGGGAGAGCCGGCCTCTCAAGCGAAATTAGAAAGGTGTGTTGTTTATGGCGCTATGGATTATTGCAATTGTTCTTGTTGTCGTGTTTTTCCCGATTCTGTTCGGTGTCGCCGCCACGGCGGCGATAATCATTATCCCTATAGGCATGTTTCTCTTCGGCATCGGAACGATTATCTATTTTGCCTCAGCTGCTGTCGCAAATCCCAAATTAGGCCAGCGCGTCGCTCTTGGTATCATGGTATTCTACATTTTCCATCAGCTTCCCCCAGTCACCCGTTGGATGTATGACCATGGTAATGGGTTCGTCTACTCTGTGATGCCACTTATCGGCGCATATACCTTTCTCCTGTTTATGCTGTCGAAAAACCGGGGTGTGGGAGGAAAAAACGGCGTTACTGGTATAATCCTTCTGCTGCTGGGATTGGTGCCTCTAACCTTTGGCGAACTGTATACGGGTAGCATAGGTGGATGGTATGCTTCTTTACCGCTAACAATCATACTTTTCTTTTTAAGCATCTTAATATTCCTTGGATACATACTGCTGCTGAAGGTCCCCGCCCACAGCGATACCTCGGCGGAGGAAAAAAATGCGGTTTTGTTGATTGTTGGGGGATTTTTGGTAGAACAAGCTCACCAAATACTTTTGATTTCTCTTCGTCTGCTTTATCAAGCAACAGGAGTGGTCATTCCCGGCTTTTTAAATATAACGATAAAATACGGCTCGCTTTTGCTGCTAATCGCAGGCACAGTCCTGTACGCCAAATTCATGCTGGACCGCGCGCTGGACCGCGCGAAGAGCAAGAAATCATGACAAATCAAAGACAGGCCGCCTTACCCGCAGGGGTAAGGCGGCCTTTTCTTATTCCTCATCCAGCTTGAGCACCGCCATAAAGGCCTCGGTGGGCAGCTGCACCGTGCCCAGGGTGCGCATCTTCTTTTTGCCCTCCTTCTGCTTCTCCAGGAGCTTCTTCTTCCGGGTGATGTCGCCGCCGTAGCACTTGGCCAGCACGTCCTTGCGCATGGCTTTGACGGTCTCCCGGGCGATGATCTTGCCCCCGATAGCCGCCTGAACGGGCACCTCGAAGAGCTGGCGGGGGATGTTCTCCTTCAGCTTTTCGCAGATGCGCCTGGCCCGGCCGTAGGCCTTCTCCCGGTGGACGATGAAGCTCAGCGCGTCCACCTGGTCGCCGTTGAGCAGCAGGTCCACCTTCACCAGGTCGCTGGGCTCATAGCCCTCCAGCTCGTAGTCCAGGCTGGCGTACCCCTTGGTGCGGGCCTTCAGGGCGTCGAAAAAGTCGTAGATGATCTCCCCGATGGGCATGGAGTAGTGCAGCTCCACCAGGTTGGTGTCCAGATACTGCATATCTTTGAAAATCCCCCGCCGCTCCTGACACATGGGCATGATGTTGCCCACGTAGTCGGGGGGCGAGATGATGGACACCTTGGCGTAGGGCTCCCGGGCCTGGGAGATGGCCCCGGGGTCGGGGTAATTGTGGGGGTTATCCACCCGCACCACACTACCATCTGTTTTCGTTACCTCGTATATAACAGATGGTAATGTAGTCACCAGGTCCAGGTCGAACTCCCGCTCCAGCCGCTCCTGGATGATCTCCATGTGGAGCATCCCCAAAAATCCGCACCGGAAGCCGAAGCCCAGAGCCACCGAGGACTCAGGCTCGAAGGACAGGGAGGCGTCGTTGAGCTGGAGCTTCTCCAACGCGTCCCGCAGGTCGGGGTACTTGGACCCGTCCTCGGTGTAGATGCCGCAGTAGACCATGGCCTGAGCGGGGCGGTAGCCTGGGAGCGGCTCGCCGGCGGGGTGCTCCGCGCCGGTGATGGTGTCCCCCACGCTGGTGTCCTTCACGTTCTTGATGGAGGCGGTGAACCAGCCCACCTCCCCGGCGGACAGCTCCGGAGCGGACTCCATGCCCAGGGGCTTCAAATAGCCGCAGTCCAGCACCTGATATCCGGCCCCGGAGGCCATCATCTTCACGTTCATCCCCTTCCTGAGGGTGCCCTCCACAATGCGGAAGTAGACGATCACCCCCACATAGGGGTCATACTGGCTATCGAAGATCAGGGCCTTCAGGGGGGCGGCGGGGTCCCCCTCGGGGGCGGGTATGTTGCGCACAATGTCCTCCAGCACGGCGGGGATGTTGACCCCCTGCTTGGCGGAAATCTCCGGTGCGTCCAGGGCGGGGAGGGCCAGAATGTTCTCGATCTCCTCCTTCACACGCTGCGGGTCGGCGGCGGGCAGGTCGATCTTGTTCACCACCGGGAGGATCTCCAGGTCGTGCTCCATAGCCAGGTAGGTGTTGGCCAGGGTCTGGGCCTCGATGCCCTGGGAGGCGTCCACAATAAGCACTGCCCCCTCGCAGGCGGCCAGGGACCGGCTGACCTCATAGTTGAAGTCCACGTGCCCCGGGGTGTCGATGAGGTTCAGGTGGTAGACCTCCCCGTCCTCCGCCTTGTAGTCCAGCCGGACGGCCCGGGCCTTGATGGTGATGCCCCGCTCTTTCTCCAGGTCCATGTTGTCCAGCAGCTGGCTCTCCATCTGCCGCTGCTCCACCGCCCCGCAGATTTCAATCAGCCGGTCGGACAGGGTGGACTTGCCGTGGTCGATGTGTGCGATGATGGAAAAATTACGAATTTTACTCTGGTCGGTCATAGATATGCCTCCTTGAGGTATGTGAAAATCTATCGTCCCCCGCAGGGCAAGGCTCCTTTTGCGCTCCCGGACGTTATTTCTTCTCCTGTTTGGCCTTCCGCCCTCCGCTGATGGCGGTGACCCGCTCGCCGGTGTTGTGGACCACCTGGAGGACGGACTGGTACAGGACGGGGTAATCCCGGGCCAGGGCGTCGTTGGACATCTCGGGCATAGGCCCTCTGTCCTTCACGTGGGCTGCCAGTGCGTCGGCCAGCTCGGCCTCGCAGCACTTCATGTCCGCCTCAGCCAGGCCGGCCTGGAAGTGCCGGGGGGGCACGGAGAAGAAATCCGGGTTGTTGTCCGGGTTGGCGTCGTAGAGCCGGCGGTAGACGGTGTAGACGGCGGTGGACAGGTAGCCGGAGGCGGCCTGGATGGCCTCCCGGCTGCCCGTCTTGCCCAGCAGGCCAAAGAGCACGCCGATGGAGTTGACCAGCAGCTTTTTGCACAGCAGGGCCAGCACGCTCCCCTTGAGGGAGTTGTTCTTCTCATCGCTGAGATCATACAGCTCCTCGGGGGCGATGGTGGTGCCGTCCCGGGTAAGGGTGCGGCCCAACAGAAAGTCGGCGGACACGCCGTAATAGTCGCAGGCCTTCACCACAAAGACCAGGCCGGGCTCCCGCACGCCGTTCTCGTAGTGGCTGAGCAGGGCCTGAGAGATGCCCAGGTCGGCGGCGGCGGAGCGCTGGCTGACCCCTTTCTCCTGCCGCAGCAGGGACAGTGTCCGGGGGAACTCCGGATTTTCCATCTTCATGAACGTTCACCTCAACTCAAAATGTCAGGGACGGCGGCCCGCGGCCGTCCCGTCCCGGGAGCTTCAATACGCTTGGTATAGTATACCTGAAAGCAATACCTGGCGTAAAGAGGAAAATGCAAAAAAATCTTTGGAATTTTTCATAGGTCGGGCGCAGAAAACTATGATACGGCCCTTGCATTTTTCCCCGGGAAATGCTACCATACTAATTGAGATTCTGGTGAGAAGCACCAATTTTGATTTGGAGGCAGATGTATTATGTTTGGTAAACTCATTGATATCCTGAAGGCCCACCCCCGCAAGATCGTCTTTACCGAGGGCACCGACCCCCGCATTCTCGAGGCGTCCGCCCGCCTTCTGTCCGGCACCTTCCTGACCCCCATCCTGGTCGGCAACGAGGCAGAGATCCGCTCCGCCGCCGAGGAGGCCGGCTTCAACATCCGCGGCGCCGAGATCTACGATCCCGAGAACTATGAGAAGATGGACGCCATGGTAGAGAAAATGGTGGAGCTGCGCAAGGGCAAGATGACCGCCGACGAGTGCCGCGCCATGCTGAAAAAGGGCAACTACTTCGGCACCATGCTGGTGGCCATGGGCATTGCTGACGCCCTGCTGGGCGGCGCCACCTACTCCACTGCCGACACCGTCCGTCCCGCCCTCCAGCTGGTGAAGACCAAGCCGGGCAACTCCATCGTGTCCTCCTGCTTCATTCTGGTGCGGCCCTCCGCCACCGGCGGCAACATGGTGCTGGCCATGGCCGACTGCGCCATCAACATCAACCCCACCGAGGACGAGCTGGTGGAGATCGCCTCCGAGACCGTCCAGTGCGCCCGAATCTTCGGCGTGGACCCCAAGGTGGCCTTCCTGAGCTACTCCACCTTCGGCTCGGGCAAGGGCCCCGATGTGGACAAGATGCGCAACGCCGCCGAGAAGGCCAAGGCCGCCATGCCCGAGGTGCCCATCGAGGGCGAGCTGCAATTTGACGCGGCGGTCTCCCCCCGTGTGGCCCATACCAAGTGCCCCGACTCCCAGGTGGCCGGCTACGCCAACACCTTCATCTTCCCCGACATCAACGCCGGCAATATCGGCTACAAGATCGCCCAGCGTCTGGGCTCCTTCGAGGCCTACGGCCCCATTCTGCTGGGCCTGAACGCCCCCATCAACGACCTGTCCCGGGGCTGCAACGCCCAGGAGGTCTACTCCATGGCCATCGTCACCGCCGCCCTGGCCTGACAGCACAAAAGCCTACAGGAGCACTTTTCAAAGTGCTCCTTTTTCATAGTCATATCCGCCCCGCCTGTCCCATAAAATAGGGGGAAGGAGGTGGCCTGGATGGCAAGTCAAGGCTTTGGCGTCCGCCAGACAATCAGTGCGGCCCTGCTTTTCACCGTAGTTCTGTTTTTTCTCCCCGCTCTGACGGTCCGGAGCGATCCGGCCGGTCAGTCTCCGGAGGCCGGCGGGCTGCCCAATGGCGAGGCCGTCCTCCCCATCGAGCGGACCCCCTCCGCCGTCTCCACAGGGGGGCGGGACAAGGGGCGGGCGGTGCGTCTGCTGACCCGGGAGGGCGAGGTACTGGACCTCACCATGGCGGAGTACCTCTGGGGGGTGGTGGCGGCGGAGATGCCCGCCGTCTTTGAGCAGGAGGCGCTGGCGGCCCAGGCCTGCGCCGCCCGGACCTACACGGTCGTCCGCCAGAACGGCAGCAAGCATCCGGAGGCCGACATCTGCGGCGACAGCACCTGCTGCCAGGCCTACATCGACCGCTCCGCCGCCGAGGCCCGCTGGGGCCTGAGCGCCCGGGAGTACGGCGAAAAGATTGACCGCGCGGTGGCAGAAACCGACGGCCTGGGCATCCTGTATGAGGGCAGCCCCATCCAGGCGCTCTTTTTCTCCTCCGCCCCGGGGAAGACGGTGGACGCGGTGGAGGTCTGGGGCAACCCGGTGGCCTATCTGAAGAGCGTGGACAGCCCCGAGGGGGAGGAGGTGCCCAACTACCGCACCCAGGTGGTGCTGGGGGCGGAGGAGGTGAAGTCCCTCACGTTGGCCGCCTACCCCGGCGCCGACCTGTCCGGCGACCCGGGCCTGTGGTTTGGGGAGGCCAGCCGCAACGAGGGGGGCGGGGTAATCTCTATCCCTCTGGGAGGCGTCACCCTCACCGGAGGTCAGGTGCGCTCCCTGTTCTCCCTGCGCTCGGCCTGTTTCACCGTGGCCTGGGACGGCAGCCAGTTCACCTTTGATGTCACCGGCTACGGCCACGGGGTGGGCATGAGCCAGTACGGGGCCAACGCCATGGCGAAGACGGGCAGCACCTTTTCAGACATTCTCACCTGGTACTACACCGGCACGGAGGTGGGAGAGCTGTGGTAGCTTCCCGCCAAAAATCAGATTTTCCTCTTGCGCCGCTCCCCGGAGTGTGGTATATTAAAGACAGCCAAAGAAGCACGTCACAACTTAACCATGCGTTCCACGCACAAAGCGAACACCCGGGGAGGTAGCCTCTCCCCGGGTGTCCTTTTGTGCTGATCATCTGCCCTTGCCGTGCCGGTCCAGCCACTTGCTTATGTAGTAGCCAACTACACTCGCTCCCACCGACATCAAGAAGCTCGTCACAAACTCCATGCGCGCCACCCCCTTCCTGCTCCCAGTATGGGGAAGGGCAGCGAAAACACTATATCACAATTCGACACCCCCCGCAACGATTAAATCCCGGCAACGGAAAGAAGCCAAATATTAAAATACAGGGTTCCTTATAGCTTCTGGTAAATTTTTTCAAAAAACCCTCCATTTAAAATATGAATAAATCTTGACAGAAAAGCGGATGGCCTTTACAATATCAGGTGGACGAATATGAAAAACCTGTGGGGATGTTTTTCAGTTGCCGCGGGGGAGGCAGGCAGCCCGCCTGTCCAGCCCCTTGCGGCCTTTTACTGCAAGCCTGTACCGGGACAAGCCCCGGCGGCAGGCGCCGCGGCGGTCCGCCGCGGTCACGAAAAAACATGGAGGTGTAACAAGACCCAATGAACCCAATCATAGCAGTTATCGGAATGGTCGCTGCACTGATCCTCGGCGCGCTGGGCGGCGCGGTCTTCGGCTGGAACCGGCGCAAGGCCACGGCGGAGCGGGAGATCAAGTCCGCCGAGGACGAGGCCACCCGCATTGTCAACGAGGCCTATAAGAGCGCCGAGAGCAAGAAGCGGGAAGCTCTGGTAGAGGCCAAGGAGGAGATCCTCAAGGCCAAGAACGAGCACGAGAAGGAGGTCAAGGACCGCCGCAGCGAGCTGCAGCGCCAGGAGAACCGCCTTCAGCAGAAGGAGGAGAACCTGGACCGCAAGATGGAGAACATCGAGCGGAAGGAGGAGCAGCTGTCCGGCAGGCTGGCCAAGCTGGACGCCACCCAGGCCGAGGCGGAGGCCCTGAAGCAGAAGCAGGTGGACGAGCTGGAGCGCATCTCCGGCTACACCGCCGAGGAGGCCAAAAACTACCTCCTCAAGCAGCTGGAGGAGGACGTCACCCACGAGTCGGCCATGAAGATCAAGGAGATTGAGGCCCGCTTCAAGGACGAGGCGGACACCCGCGCCCGGGAGATCATCTCCCTGGCCATCCAGCGCTGCGCCGCCGACCACGTGTCGGAGGCCACCGTGTCGGTGGTCCCCCTGCCCAACGACGACATGAAGGGCCGGATCATCGGCCGTGAGGGCCGGAACATCCGCACCCTGGAGACCCTCACCGGGGTGGACCTGATTATCGACGACACCCCCGAGGCCATCACCGTCTCCTGCTTCGACCCGGTGCGCCGGGAGATCGCCCGGCTGGCCCTGGAGAAGCTGATCCTGGACGGCCGCATCCACCCCGCCCGCATCGAGGAGATGGTGGAGAAGGCCAAGCGTGAGGTGGACATGGTCATCAAGTCGGAGGGCGAGCGTGCCATCTTCGAGACCAACGTCCACGGCCTGCACCCCGAGTTAGTGAAACTGCTGGGCCGGATGCGCTACCGCACCAGCTACGGCCAGAACGTGCTCAACCACTCCATCGAGGTATCCCACGTGGCCGGGCTGCTGGCCGCCGAGATCGGCGCCAACGTCACCGAGGCCAAGCGGGCCGGCCTGCTCCACGACCTGGGCAAGTCCATCGACCACGAGGTGGAGGGCTCCCACGTGCAGATCGGCGTGGAGCTGGCCCGGAAGTACCGGGAGAGCGAGAACGTGATCCACGCCATCGAGGCCCACCACGGCGACGTGGAGGCCCGGACCATCGTGGCCTGCCTGGTCCAGGCGGCCGACGCCATCTCCGCCGCCCGGCCCGGCGCCCGGCGGGAGAATCTGGAGAACTATATCAAGCGCCTGGAGGCCCTGGAGGAGATCACCTCCTCCTTCAACGGGGTGGAGAAGTCCTTCGCCATCCAGGCCGGCCGCGAGGTGCGCATCATGATTAAGCCCGACGTGGTCAGCGAGGACCAGATGGTCCTCCTGGCCCGGGAGATCGCCAAGAAGATCGAGGACGAGCTGGAGTACCCCGGCCAGATCAAGGTCCACCTCCTGCGGGAGACCAAGGCCATCGAATACGCCAAATAGAGCAAATCCCGGGACGCCCCCCTGCGCCCCGGGATTTTTTTGGTCACCTTGTTTGCGGCTGGATTGACCGGCACCGCAAGGGCAGATGAAAGAGACCCCCGGAGAGTCACCACCTCTCCGGGGGTTCTTTTTTTGCGATGAAGTCAATGGTTGCGGCAAATCCACTGGCTTTCAGCCGAGTTCATTATAGCACACCCGACAAAGATATGCAAGGGGAATTTATTCACATCCGTCTCATAAATCTGGAAAGCCTCCGAAACGACCGCCCGGTACGTCGTGTAGGGCAGGGGTTCTACCCCTGCCTATCCCCGTAAGGGGATAAAAGGGAATCAGGATGAATCAGAAGGCCCATAAATTTGGAAAGCCTCCGAAACGACCGCCCGGTTCGTCATGTAGGGCAGGGGTTCTACCCCTGCCTATCCCCGAAAGGGGATAAAACGGAATCAGGATGAATCAGAAGGCAAGGGCAGAGCCCTTGCCCTACATGTGGAATCTATTCCCTCTGATTTTGTTTCTGAAAGAACTGCACCTGATTATGGACGGCCTCCTGCTGGTCGCGATAAAGGCCTCTCATAGTTTTAATCATCAGCGTTTCAGTTTTAGACAAGCGTATAGGTTTCACAGGGCTATCTGTCAACTCCAAAAGATAATCAGCACTAATATCCAGAGTTGATGCTATTTGACTGAGCACCTCAGGCGGAAACTTGGTACGACCTATCATATATCCATTCAAAGTAGATAGTTTAATGCCAAGTTGTTTGGCCAGTTCAGTCTGCGTAATTCCCCGATCATCAATTATATTATGGATTCTATTACCAATATCTATCCTATCCATGCGGTTCACCCCATAGATATTTTCCCAGTTTTAAGGATGTCCGTGTGGATTCTATTTTATTTGCATAAATTTTTTCGTCAAAACAAATATTTCGACAAAATCTATACGAGATATGTGTATAATTGAGATGGGGTATAAAAAAGAGCGCCGCTAATGCGGCGCTCCGGAAAAGGTCAGCTTACTTGTGGTCGACGGAGTACATATGCTCAATGAGCTCCAGCACCTTGTTGGAGTAGCCGATCTCGTTGTCGTACCAGGACACGACCTTGACGAAGGTATCGGTGAGGGCGATGCCGGCGTCGGCGTCAAAGATGGAGGTACGGGTGTCGCCCAGGAAGTCGGAGGACACGACGGCCTCATCGGTGTAGCCCAGGATACCCTTCAGCTCGCCCTCGGAGGCCTTCTTCATGGCGGCGCAGATCTCCTCATACTTGGCGGGCTTGGCCAGGTTGACGGTCAGGTCCACCACGGACACATCCAGGGTGGGCACCCGCATGGACATACCGGTCAGCTTGCCGTTGAGGGAGGGGATAACCTTACCCACGGCCTTGGCGGCGCCGGTGGAGGAGGGGATGATGTTGCCGGTGGCGGCGCGGCCGCCGCGCCAATCCTTCAGGGAGGGGCCGTCCACGGTCTTCTGGGTGGCGGTGACGGAGTGGACGGTGGTCATCAGGCCCTCGGTGATGCCCCAGTTGTCATTGAGCACCTTGGCGATGGGGGCCAGGCAGTTGGTGGTGCAGGAGGCGTTGGAGACGAAGTTCATGTCGGTGGTGTACTTGTCCAGGTTGACGCCGCACACGAACATGGGGGTGTCGTCCTTGGAGGGGGCGGACATGACGACCTTCTTGGCGCCGGCGTCCAGGTGGCCCTGAGCCTTCTCCTTGGTCAGGAACAGGCCGGTGGACTCGACGACATACTCAGCACCCAGCTTGGCCCAAGGCAGGTCGGCGGGATTGCGCTCGGCGGAGACGGGGATCTCCTTACCGTTGACCACGATGGCGGTCTCGGTATGGCCGATCTCAGCCTGGCAGGCGCCGTGCATGGTGTCGTACTTCAGCATATAGGCCAGATACTCGGCGGGGCACAGGTCGTTGATGCCGACGATCTCGATCTCGGGGTGATTCAAACTGGCGCGGAACACCATACGGCCGATACGGCCAAAGCCATTGATGCCAACTTTGATGCTCATGTGAATTACTCCTTTTATTATCAATTTATCCGCGGCGGCCCGCGGCAGTGGTATCGTGCTATATTATACCCCGCTTATCCTTATTTTCCTAGTGTATTTTTTCATATATTTATCGAAAAATTTCACCGAATTTTTTCCATAGGGCAAAGAAAACCCTTCCAAACAGTGGCTTGTCCCCATTTTTCCCTCTGCTCCTCCGCCCTGTGTCCCCGGGTCACGGCCTCCTCTTCTGACCTTTTTCCGGTTTTTTCGACATTTTCTATTGTCGAAGCTGGAAAACTTTGCTATACTAGTAACGATACTAACCGTGCGCGCTCCGGCGCATGATAAGGGAAACGCTGTCTGCGCCGATGCTGTTCCGGCGGGAAGGGGTCATTATGCTGGATTCAATACAGTCTCTGTTGGATTCCCTGCCTGAGGGAGCGGTTCTGATTCGCCAGGGTACGGCGGTCTACATCAACGCCATGGCCCGGCAGCTGCTGCCCCAGCTGTCCCCGGGCGCTCCTCTGCCGGACTTTATCTCGCTGCCCCCCCCGGAGGAGGCGGGCACCGGTCTTTTTGTCTCCGGCTCCACCCCGTATTCCTTCAGCTGCTCCAGCCACCAGGAGGACCAGCTTCTGCTCTTCCGTCCGGCGCCCCAGACCGTGCTGGACTCCCGGCAGCTGGGCGGGACGCTGCGCCAGCTGCGGGAGCTGCTGGGCGAGATCCTGGCCGAGGTGGGGCCCGCCACCGGCTCCACCAAGAAGGAGGTCCCCTCCGCCGAGTTCAGCAAGAGCTTCCACCGGATCTCCCGTCTGGCGGAGAACCTGACCTATATCTGGCACGCCTCCGAGGGGGGGCCTGAGTTCCACCCGGTGACTATGGACCTGGCCGGGCTGTGCCACCGTCTGGACCTGCTGGCCGGCCCGCTGCTCTACGAGATCGGTGTCACCCTGGACTACCGCTCCACCGAGGAGAGCCTGCTCATCCCCGGCGACCCGGACCTGCTCCAGAAGCTGCTGCTGGGCCTGCTGTCCAACGCCGCCAAGGCGGTGGGCCGGGGCGAGGTTGTGCTCAGCCTGCGCCGCCAGGGCCGGCGGGCCTTTGTCCGGGTCTCTGACAGCGGTCCCCTCCCCAGCCAGCGGCAGCTGGCCGGCCTGACCCGGCAGGACCTGGGTGACGAGCTCCCCCTGCCCAGCCAGGGCGCCGGCCTGGGTCTGGACATCGCCCGGCACATCGCGGCCCTCCACGGCGGCTCTCTCCTTGTGAGCCTGGGGACGCAGGCCCCTGTCATCACCCTGTCTCTGCCCACCGGCCCGCTGACCGGCCGCGTCTCGGTGCGCACCCCGCCAAAGCTCCGGCGGGACAACAGCCTGGACCCCGTGCTGATGGAGCTGTCCGACGTCATCCCCCTCCACATCTTCGCCCTGGAGGGTCTGGACTGAAAAAACCGGTCTGCGCCCGGCGCGCGGGCCGTTTTTTTAAATTTTGTAAATTTTTCTTGACTTTTTCCGGATATCCGATATAATGAGTAAGCCTGTCTCCAGCGGAGGCAGCCATATCCTTGCTCCCGGACCGATCCGGGGGCCATATGTCCATAAGGAGGTGCAAAACATGGCAAAAATCAACGCGAATTACGAGGCGGTCTACATCCTGAAGCCCGACCTGAGCGAGGAGCAGATCGCCGCTCTGGTGGAGCGGTTCAAGTCCGTAGTCGAGGCCAACGGAACGGTTTCCGAGGTCAACGAGTGGGGCAAGCGCCGGCTGGCCTATCCCATCCAGGACCTGATGGAGGGCTACTATGTGCTGATGACCTTCACCGCCGCCGCCGCCGTCCCCGCTGAGCTGGACCGTATTTTCCGGATCACCGACGGCGTGATGCGCTCCATGATCGTCTGCAAGGACGAGTAAGGAGGCGCGGCAATGCTGAACAAAATTTTTATTATGGGCCGCCTCACCCGGGACCCCGAGCTGCGGCGCACCCAGACCGGCACGCCTGTGGCCTCCTTCTCCCTGGCCGTTGACCGGGATTTCAAGGACAAGTCCACCGGCGAACGGGCCACCGACTTCATCGACGTGGTGGCCTGGCGGCAGACCGCCGAGTTTGTCTGCCGGTACTTCGCCAAGGGCCGCATGGCCGTGGTGGAGGGCCGGCTTCAGATCCGCGACTGGACCGACAAGGAGGGGGGCAAGCGCCGCTCCGCCGAGGTCATCGCCGACAACATCTATTTTGGCGACTCCAAGCGCGAGGGCGACGGAGGCTACTCCACCGGCTACCACCAAAATGGCGGTTACAGCCAGGGCGGCTACCCCGCCCCCTCCGCCCCCGCCGATCCCTTCGGGGGCTACGGAGCGCCCCCTGCGGATGGCGACCAATTCGCCGAGCTCTCAACGGACGACAGTAAGCTGCCGTTTTGACTTTGACCGTACCCGGTCATAAAAAGGAGGTTACTTCCATGGCTATGGAACGCGATAATAAGCCCATGCGCGGCCGCAAGCGCCGCAAGGTCTGCGCCTTCTGCGCCGACAAGGTGGAGTGCATCGACTACAAGGATGCCGCCAAGCTGCGCCGTTTCACGTCCGAGCGGGCCAAGATTCTGCCCCGCCGCACCACCGGCACCTGCGCCATGCACCAGCGCCAGCTGACTGAGGCCATCAAGCGGGCCCGTCAGATCGCCCTGCTCCCCTACGTCACCGACTGATGTACAAAAGCCTCGCCGCTCTCGGCGAGGCTTTTTCTTTTACCGGCACAGGGTCTCCAGCATATTTTGGGCGAATCCCCCCAGCCGCTCCTGAATCCCCGGGAGGCCCAGGGCCTGGCCGGGGTTGTTGGCCGTCTCCATCATCGCGAAGCGCCGGGGGAGGTAGAAAGACTTGTTCATATTCATGGCGGCCACCACCTGCCGCGCCACCACGTCCCCCCCGGAGTAGCCCGACACCACAATGGCGAAGACTGCCTTGTCATAGAATCTGGTCTGGCGGAAGAGGGCGGTCAGCCGGTTAATAAAGGCGGTAAGGTTGGCGGACAGGGCGTCGTTGTAGTTAGGGCACAGCAGCACCAGGGCGTCGGCGGTCCGGACGGCGGGGTACACCTCATCCCGCATCACGCCGCCGTAGAAGCACCCCCCCTGTTCCCCGAAGTGGAGGCACATGGTGTAGGGGCAGCCGGAGCAGTCGGACAGGGTACCGTTGCGCAGGCCGATCTCGTGGATGGCGCAGCGGTCCTCCAGCCTCTCCCGCACACGGGACCACAGGGCGATTGTGTTGGAGGTGTGGTGGCTGGAGGCGTGGAGGACCAGCACCTGGGGCCGCTCCTTTTTGGGAAACACGAACCCCTCCACGTGATCGGCCAGCTCGGCGGCGGCGTGGCGGTAGGCCCCCATCAGGTTGGTGTTCAGGTTCCCGGCCTGAACGGCGAAGTTGGCCAGCGACCCGGTGCCCTCCACCAGGGGCCTTCCCACCAGGGCGCACCCCGCCATATTCATGGCCAGGGCCCCCTCGGCGGCGGCGGATTTGGTAAACAGCTCCCCCGCCCCGTCCACGATCAGCCCGCCGGTGCAGCCCTCCAGCAGCCCCGGCTCCTTCCGCAGCCGGGCCAGCATCCGGACGTACTCCAGATTGGTGCCGGCCTCTCCCAAGGCCAGGGCGAAGAGCAGCCGCTGGCCCTTCAGGCTTACCAGCTCCTCCGCCGTCCGCACGGTGCGGACCTCCCGTCCGGCCAGGGCCTGTCTCAGGATGCCGTCCAGCCGCTGTCCGGCCCAGCCGGAGTCGGGAGCGGGATGGATCAGGGTAATGGACATGGTCTCCACCTTCTTTCCGTATGTAGGGGCGGCCTGTGGCCGCCCGCCGTCAAACGTCCTGTAATTGCGGGCGGACAATGTCCGTCCCTACAAAGGGCTGGTAGGGCGCGACGACCCGGCGCGCCGTTTTAGCGTAGTGCGTGTAGGGGCGCGCAATGCGCGCCCGCGGGCGGCCACAGGCCGCCCCTACAGGTCACGGTCAAAGAATCGTTTTAAGGTGCTCCGCCGCCTCCCGGATGTGGCCGAAGAGGGGGTCGGGGATGCGGGGCAGCAGCTCGGTCTCCAGCCCGGCGGGGGTGTAACGGTTTTTCACCCCCATATACACCCCATCCAGGAAGACGGAGCCGCAGTGCCACTCTCCCCGGAGGGTGAGCAGCAGAGACAGGGCCCCGGAGGACAGGGCGGGGGCCACGTAGGGCTTAAAGCCGATCTCCCGCATCTTCAGGTTGGCGGTGACGGTGAGGTGGGTCAGCTCCTGGGACAGGGCCTCGTCGTAGTGGTCGATGGAGTTGGCGATAAACAGCCCGGTGCCGTGGGGGCCGAAGGACCGCCCCTCGGAGAGGAAGGAGGCCAATTTCTCGTCCCGCTTGGCGAAGTAGGCGGCCCGCGCGTTCATCACCCCCAGGCCGAAGCCCTGGATTTGCTCAGGCCGGAGGCCCTTCCCGTCGAACACGCCATTTTCGTCCTGATTGCTCTCCAGATAGGCGGTTTTGGCCAGGGGGTCCACCGGGTCGGACACGGCGCACCACAGCCCCTGGAACCTGGCCGCCCGGGCCATTTTGGCATAGTGGGCTACGATCTTTGCGTTGTTCTCAAACTGATACATCCGCACGTCCTTCACCTGGGAGCCCACGGGTGGGATGCCCTTGGAGGCCACAAAGACGAACATGTCGCAGTCAAAGAGGTCCTCGGGGGCCACCACCTCCACCTCGGGGAAGGCGTCGTAATTCCAGGGCAGGCTGATCTGTCCCATCTCGAACTCCCACCGGTCGGTGATCTGGCTGCTGAGGTCGCAGATGCCGATGGAGGAGATCACATCCCCGCCCAGCAGCTTCAGCCCGGTGAGGAGGGTGGAGCCCACATCCCCGATGGCCAGGATGTTCACCCGCTTCTTTCCCGCCTTGGGGGACCACTTCAATATCTCCTCCCAGCCGGGACGGCTGGTGTTGACGGCGGTGATCCGGCCGTCGGCGATGGCCTGCCGGACGGTCTCGTCCAGCTCCAGAGGGACGGTGGTCCCGTCGGACAGGGCGGCAGCCACGGGACCGTTGTCAAAACAGGGTAGGCGGGAGGCGTCCAGCGTCTCCAGGCCGTGGCCGGCCAGCAGCTGGCCGGGCTGATTTACCTTGAAAGACCCCCGGCCCAGCACCGGGTCCCCGGGGACGGCGGCGAAGAGCCGCCAGCTGTTGGACGGCTCCACCTCCGGGCCAAGGCCCTCCAGGGGAGTGAGGGAGGCCAGGGCCGCGCCGTTGACGTTGTAATAATACATGATGATATCACTTCCTGCAATCGGAATGTAGGGGCGGATATCATCCGCCCGTTTCTAAGGGAAACGCCGAGGGTTACCATGTGGGCGGATAATATCCGCCCCTGCACACAGGATTGGCGTAGGGCGGGACGACCCGGCCCGCCGTTCTTTCCCATCCTACAGGCGGCCCACCGCTCCTTCAGGATAACGCCAAGCGGCGCGCCGAGGCCGTCGCCCCAACAGGTTACTGATTCTGCCGCAGCAGCTGCTCCAGGTCATTCTCCAGGTAGACGGAGGCGGACAGGTTGGGGTCATAGTGCAGGCAGGTGCCCTTGTCGGGGCACAGGGGGAGAATAACCGCCTCAGGCAGGCGGGACAGGGTGAGGTTCCGCCCATAGAGGATGCGGTACTCCTGTTCCAGGGTACGGATAATATCCAGCGCCCCCTCCAGACAGGTGCGGGACAGGTAGAACACCGCCTCTCTGGCGCAGGGCTCCTGATAGACGGGGCTGGCGTAGGGCAGGATGTGGTTGATGCCGGGCAGCAGGCCGGGCACCGGCGAGCTGGGCCGCCGGACGGTGTTTCCCCCGATAAAGGGGTAGAGGGTGGCCTCGATAAACCACTGGCGCAGGGTGGGCACGAAGTAGACCGAATCCACCGGCCGCTCCCAGGCGTTCATCAGGTCCTTGCCGTAGCCGGACAGCACCCCCACCAGCACCATCCGGATGGGCACCCCCTCCTGGCGCAGGATGGGGTCCAGCGTTTTAAAGCGGAAGCCGGGGTGCATCAGGTCGTCCACCAGGATCACCGGCCGGTCAAAGGATTTGATGGTCCTGATCTGACTGGGGATGGGGGCGTAGTAGGGGAAGGCCTCCATCACGCTCTCGGACAGGTCGGGGGAGAACACCTTGTCGGTATGGATGGTCTTGGTCACCGTATTGGGCACCATCTTGCCCCGGAGCAGCTTCCCGTAGGGGACGCACATATTCTCCCCCAGCACCCTGGGGACAGTGGGCACAGCGGGCACGTTGTTATAGGCGGTAATTTTCTCCAGCAGCCGCTGGTGGATGATATCGGCGGACAGGGTGAGCAGCAGGGAGCCCGGGTAGAGCCGGGCCAGGGCCCGCTGGAGGCTCTGGTGGCTGCGGCGGATGGCGGCCAGCACCCTGGGGTTGCGGGACAGGGGCTCCTGAATGGTGGTCTCCAGGTTCTGGATGAGGGTGGCGGGGGCGTGCATATCCGTCTCCCACAGGGGCCGTCCCTCCTCCCGGGCCAGGAAGCCGGTGCGGGTAAGCACATCCTCCAGCCGGCTGTCAATTCTCCGGTCGTGGGGGCAGAACACCGCGTAGACGCAGGCCTCCTCCAGGGCCCGGGCCAGCAGCTCGCACAGCAGCAGCTGGCGGCAGTCCTTAAACCGCTGGTCGCCGTCGGCGGCCAGGGCGGTAATCAGCAGGGTGTTTCCCGAGGCGCGCAGGCGGATGCGGTTGGCCAGCTCGGTGTCCCCCAGGGCCCCGAAGAGCTGCGAGGTGGTGAGGGACCGGTAGGCGATGTAGCCCAGGATATCCCCGCCGCCGGTGCGGCGGAGGAGGAGCACCCGGTCCCCCTGGTCGGAGATGGCGGAGCGCACCGCCTCCCGGTCTGCCTGGCCGGCGGTGAGGCCGTCCAGCAGGACGGGGTCGGGCTCCCCCGCCCACTGAAATTCCAGGTCGCCGGCCCCCAGCATGGGCTTCTCCTGGCTGTCCCGGAGATAGAGCCCATTCTGGTAGATAAAGTCCTGAATCACCGGGTCGATAAAGTTAGAGATATCCCGGTTCAGGTCCACATTCTCCCGGATGCGGGTGGAGCTGATGTCCTCCAGGTGAGGGGGGAGCTGAAGCTGGATGACCTCCCCGGAGATGGGCAGGGGGGCGGGCAGCTCGGCCTCCCCCGCCCGGCGGAAGATGACGTGGTTCATCTGATGGATGGAGAAGGGCCTGGGCTCCGCCTTGTAGGAGGAGGCGTTGGCCACCACGTCGCTGCCCGCCACGATATACACCTTCTGTCCGGGGAACAGCTCGGTCAGCCGCCGCAGGTCGGCGGGGTTGGCGATGTTCACCGGGATATCGTCGGGGAAGAGGTGGACGTGGAAGTCCCCGGCGACGGACAGGTTGACGATCTGCCGGCGGATCAGGTGGGGCTGGGCCTTTTTGGACCAGGAGAACTCGTCCACCGCCAGATAGACCTC
>CAJUSG010000029.1 GCA_910589085.1 uncultured Oscillospiraceae bacterium
TGCATTATAGCATTTTGGAATTGCCCTGTAAATGAACGATTTTTGCCCTCAGCTTACGGCAGTATTTGATAGTGCCGCTCCGCCCCCACCTCAGAAAAGTTGATTGTCATATCTGTATCATCGCCGCAGACCATTTGCGGGAGCAGTTCTCGCAATGTTTCTTCAACATTCAGCTTTTCTCCGTAGTGGTAAAGGGCTACTTCCGCAGGGTAGTAGGGGTTTTTAATGATTTCTTTCTGGTCGTTCCAGCAGTCAGGAATATCGACGGTTCCGGCAATCCTGATTTCACATCTTACTTTCAGTTTCGCCTCCTCCTTTCTCCAAAAACCGAATCGTAACCTCCGTCCGGGGGTTGTCCTTGTCATACAGCACCCGGCTCCCGTCGTGGGACGTGATGATCTCGCTGTTGTCGTCCTTTAGAACGCCATACTTCACCAGCACATCATCAATGGCCTCCAGCAGATTTGTGAGGTCAACCCGGCGCTTTGTCGGCATATAGAACAGGCAGACGACCTCGCAGGGCTGAGTATGCTTTTTCCCACGATTGGGAAGAAAATAGCCGGCGTCCTTTTCGTATTGGACGTAGGCCTTGCTGGGGAGAATTTTGCTGTACCGGCCGCAGTTGGCGATGCGTTGGGAGTTCTTCTTGGTGACGGGGGCAAGCGGGATTGTGAACCTAAGCTCTTTCATCCCTGCCACCCCGCAGCCACTGGTCTGCCTCCTCCGTCATAGCGTTAAGCATGTTCTGAATGTGCGTCAGGGCCTCCCTGATGGGCCTGCCCAGGTCTTTGGCCCCATTGCGCCAGGAGGCGGACACGGACACACAGGCGTGGCCGTCATGGTCGAAGAAAAAGCAGGTATCCAGGGCGTCGCAGTAGAGATAGGAGCTCTTGTAGGGCATACCCTTTCGGTAGCTGTTCAGCATGAGCTTTTCAGCGTAGGTGTGGGCGTCGCCCTTGCGCTCCATGTAGGTGATGCGGGCATCCAGGCCCACCCTCCGGGCCGCATTATACAGAGCGTCCCGCTCCTGTTCGATTGTCAGTCGATTCATTCGTCTGTCTCCTCCGGCAGATAGTTCTTTCCAAACTCACGGCGGAAGTCCTCTATGGTGGCGTTCTGCTCCCGCATGAATTTCCTCTGCCCGTATTCGTGGAGGCGCTGAGCCGTCTCCCGGCAGTTGTGTGCTGCCTGGGGACCGTTGCGGTGGCAACGGTCCCCACACAGGAACACGGTCAGGCCATACTTGGTTGACTTCTTGCGGTAGGCGCCGCCGAAGATGTGATGCTCCTCCAGGTGGCCCCAGCGACCGCAAAGCCAGCAGTAGCCGTCACGCATTTATTGCTTTCCTCCTCGGATTACTCGTATACGCTTGCGCATATTGGCCGCTCTCGCCTCAATGTACTTTATGGGCTCTCTGTGCCCGTCGCACTCTCCGCGCCACATAGAGCGTTTTCGGTAGTCGCCGTCAAAATGCCTGCACTCGTCGCAGAAGTAACAGACCTCGGAAACGTCGCCAACTTCTCCCGGGGTGAAGTAGCCGGACCAAAGCTCACAACTCCGAACGCAGGTATTGCATTTGCACCCATAACAACTCATAGCGGTGGTAGGGCCGGGGAGGGCGGCGGCATATCCTCCGGGAGCAGTTGGAACGCCAGCAATCCCTTTTTTGTTTTTCCAACAAATCGGAATCCCGCCTTTTCGTATGTATAACCCCAGGTGTCTTTACCGTGCCGTTTTGTCGGCTTCACCTTTTCCGTGTCGATAAAGGTTATCATACCGAGTTCCGGCGGCTCCCCCAGGTAGGCCCGTGTGGCTGCTACGGCATCACGGATAAGCTCAGAGGCAATATCGGCCCCCTCGTTACGGAAAGCGGAGCACACCCAAGCCCCGGCCCATGCGTGTTTCACATACTGCGCAAGAGGAAAGGACGTCACCCAAAGGGCTTTCCCGCCGTTTGTCTCCGCATATAGAACACAGCACCTACCCGGAGGGACAAACTGGGGTGTGCCCGGCTTTTGCCGGTTGTAATGGCGGTCTGCTATGACACGGGCCCGAGGGTCTGCCCTATTTGATTGGTGCCATATCAAGGCTACTTATACCCCCTCTCCTCAAACTGGCAGTCGGTGCAGACGTCCTCCCATTCGCCATCGACCTTGCGGCTGATCCAGCCGGCGTCCCTCTTTATCTGGACTGCTTCAGCAAAGCTCTCACCGCCGGGGAGCCGGGCACCGCAGCAGTCGCAGACAGGGGTGAACTGGCGATAGTAGCGGTCAATCACGGCGCCCCACTCCTCTTTTCAAGAGATTGGTGGTCATGTGCCGGAAGATATATAGCAGCTGCATGATATACGGGTGTTTCTGCTTATAGGCCATCAGCATCACCCTCCTGGATACCCAGCCGCCCTTTCAGACGCCGGATCTTCTTGTCCATGTGGGCGCACACCGCATCGTTGACATTGTAAATGAGCCTGAGCTGCTCCAGCATGATTGTCACGTCGGCAATCTCGTCGGCAAGGGCCTCCCGGTCGATTTTCCCACGCCATATCTTGCAGATTTCCTTTGTCAGCTCACTCATTTCCTCTACCGCCATCTTGGTTTGCGCCTCGGGGCCCCATGCCTCAAGCGCCACTTGGTAGGTAGCTTTTCTCCTCTCGTAGTCGATAGCGTTCATCTACGTTTCTGCCTCCTCCTGCAAAATGTGTTTGACTACAACATCCGTACACTCCCTCACAACGGTCGAGGCAGGCACAGCTCCCTCAAAGGTTTTGCCGCACCACTCGTCCACCCAGCCGTCAGAGGGCAACCCGGCGTATCGAAAGAATCTGTGCGCGAACGCTCTTACTTCGTCAGGGGATAGTGGCGTCAGTTCATACCGCAAAGGGAACCTCCGCACAAGGGCCGGGTCGAGCTGGTCAAAACGATTGGTGGTGCCGATGATGATTGCATTGTTGCGGGTCTGGTCAAGCTCCTGCATGATAGCAATCACCACACGGTTCATTTCCCCCATTTCGTGGGCCTGTCCTCGAGCCGTTCCTATGGCATCAATTTCATCGAAACACAGGACACATGGGTTGGTGCGGACGTACTCAAAAATTTTTGCAAGATTGGACTGGGTGCCGCCCAGGTGGGAATCCACGACGCTCGAAAAGCGGACATAGGCAAACGGCAGTTCAGCTTTATGGGCTATGTACCTGGCCAGCTCGGTCTTCCCGCACCCGCTTTCTCCGTACAGAATGAGGGCGGGCAGATAGGGGATGCCCATGCTTGCAAGGCGCTCAGATGCTCGGTAGAGAGATATAGTTTTCTCCGTCGCCTCCGCCTCCGTTTTGCGGAGCAGGAATTTTGCCTCCGGGAAAACGTCAGAATCATCGACCGCCAAAAGGCCTTTAAGCGTGTCAGGCAAATTCACAAAGCCTTTTCGTGTCTCTAACCGGCGGATCATATCATCCCGGAAAGCGGCATCCTTTTGGGACGTGATTGCTCCCAAGATACACCTGGCCTGAAACTGGGCCCGTCGCATATCCCCATCGCACACATACCGAATAAGGACACGCTCATCATTATTCACAGGGCATCATCCTCCCTCTCTGCAATGTTCTTTTCCTCGGCCCAGGCCAGCCATATCGGACAGTCGATGAACAAGCGATAGGGGCAGGGCCTCTTGCAGCTCTCGCAGGGATTGACGTCCATCACGGCTCCTCCCACGCGACCGGCATAAACATATGCTCACCACGCACCTTGTCCTTGCAGTAGACAAACACATCTTTTCCCAGACCGCCAAACAGTCCGTAGACTTTCCAGTCGCAGACCGTTCCGTCGCTTCTGACAATGCCGGTATCGCACTCATACGGAGAACTGCTGATACCACTGCAGCACGGGCACCGAAAGCCGCTCTTGCCGATAGAGGCCATCATATCTTCTACGGTGTCGAATACCCGCACCCTCTCACCCTCAATGCGGGGCTGGCGGCACTCCTGGTAGTAGTTCATATACCAGTAATTTCGCTCAGACTCCCAGGAGTTCAGAATCTCCTCCCAAGGGATACCCAGCTTCTCGGAGTAATGCTTGGCCCTGTCAACAGCCCACTTGAACGTGTTGCAGTAGCGATGGGTGCAATGCTTATATCCGGGTTCACCGTATTTCCCGATTTTCGCACCCTCAATGTTGCAACCGTCAGGGTTGAAACAGCCACAACCATCATGGTCGGTGCAGTCCTTTATGACAGCGGCCTTTAGTTTCTCATATCCGTCCATCACAGATCCTCCGTGCTGAACACGATACCCACACAGAACAGTTCCCCGTCCTCGTAGATATTGAATACCTCATGGGGGATGTTGGTCTCGAACGTCCAGCAGGGGCCGCCCTCGTTATGCCACACGGCCTTAATGGTCTTGGCCGCTTTCAGAGCGGCAGAATAGAACGGGCAGGCCTCGGTGCAAGAACAATCAGGTTCCTCGAAAATGCCAGTTTTTGTGAGGCAGATGGTTCCTCCCTCGTAGGCCCCGACCTCCTCGTCGATGGCTCCCCGGAGTTCCACATTATCGTCGGAGCAGCCGTAGGCCACCACCAAACCGGCATCAGCAGCCTGCTGCTCCTCGTCTTTGGAAATCTCCATGCCGTACTCACGGCCGGAGAGCAGTTTGGCAAATTCTTTCATAGTCATAAGGGATAGTCTCCTTTTCAGATAGTAAGTCAAGTTGTGCGTCGTCCATGCGGAATGCGGCATCTATTTCGTCAAAGCGCAGTTCCCGTGTGAACAACTCGGTTGCTTTCTCCGGGAGCGCCTGCAATTCCAACAGGCGCCCCCACAAATCCGGGTGGTGGTCGTAGAGATGGCGCAACTCCCGTTCCTTGGCATTGGGACAGAAGAAACATCCGTTTCGTGGGGCAAACTCATAGATTGGAGACAGCAGCCCGTGTTTGCGGCACAAATCCATTGCCATGTCTTCTGTCACACCATACTTTTCCAAAAGGGACACGGTTGGATATTGGTAGCTGTCCATCCTGGCAAGCCGATCCATCTCGTCGTCGGCTATCCCGACATATTGGATAATTTCGTCGCCCTGCCAGTGTTTCCTTTTCCATGCGTCCATAGGACGGACTTTCAAATCCCGTTGCACATAGCACTTTCCGCACAAGGGCCAAGACCACATCTTTCCGGCACTCCGCCCCTCGCCGCTGATCCTGTGCTGGAATTGCCCCACAAAGGTCTTTTCCCCTCTAACGATATGAACAGGGATACCGGCCCTTTTCAGGCGCGGGATGGCGATGCGATAAACAAAGTCGCGGTGCTCTGGCACTTCGCCGCTGGTCTCCTCGTCAAACATGACTTCACAGTACACCACTTCATCCAGTGGCTCCTTGTACTTCTTTGCCAGGATAACGGTAGCCATGCTGTCTTTCCCAAACGAGCAGGCCGCTACATATCGTTTCAAGTTTCCGTCTCCTCTGCGTCATAAAGGCTGAGCTGTCCGGCGGGCTGAAAATTCATCCAGATAGTTTCCTCTTTCCGCTGAGATAGCTGGTCTGTGGTTATAACCGCCTCTCGGTGCCATCCCCGGAGTTCTGCGTCGTACATAGGGCTTTTATACCCGCTTATCAGGACGGGCCCCTTGTGGCGTTTCAGTACGTCCAGGAGGCGCAGGTGGTCGTCGTCCGTCATTTCGCAGCGGTATTGCTTTCCCCGACGAGTTGACAGGACATAGGGCGGGTCGCAGTAGACGAGGACTCCCGGGGCGTTAAACCGTGATATGAGTTCCACCGCCGGGGAGCACTCAATCTGCACACCCCTCAGCCGCTCAGCGGCTGTCACGATAATGTCCGGCAGTTCCGTCCAGGCTTTTGCCGCATAAGCTCTTTCCCGGCCGGCAACGTCGTTCTTCCAGCCGACGCGCTCCCCTGTGGTGCGAAAGCCGTGGCCCATATTGCAACGGATCAGCAGGCGGGCGGCGCGGTCAAAGGGCTCCTTGGGTATCTCCTTGGAGAACGCTTTATCGTAGGAGGCCCGGGCGTAGGGCGTGAAGTAGATATCCCTGGCCAGCCTCTCCGGGTCTGACTTGATGCACTCAAACAGGTTTATCACTTCGCCGTCGAGGTCGTTTATTGTCTCGATGTTCGACCGGTTCTTGTTGAAGAACACCCCGCCCGAGCCAAAAAACGGCTCCAAGTAGCTATGGTGTGGAGGGAAAAAGCTGATTACCCACGACGCGACGCCCCATTTGGCCCCCGGGTACTTCAGCACACAGTTCATCCCGACCGCCTGGGGCTTTTCCGCCGCCGGTTCCTGGCTTTCTCCTCGCAGTAGTCCCGGATAATCTCCTGTTGTTCGTAGGGCGTGGTGTTGGCTACCAAATGGCCGTAGCTGATGCCGCGGCGCCGGGCCTCCAGGGCCAGGGCTGACAACTCCTCGGTGGGGGTGGCGTATACGCCATTACGCAGTTCGGTCATTTGGAGCCCTCCTCCGGCGGGGCCTCGCAGGGATGCAGGATTGCCTCGCCCAGCGGTTTCAGCTCCTGGAACAGCTTCTCCTGCTTGGCCTTGATGCCGTCCAGCTCCTTGATGTACCCCTTGATGGTCTTCTCCCGGAACTTCTTGGCGTGGGCCGCCCGGATTTTGGCCTGAATCGCTTCGCGCCTCTCGATCAGTTTCCGCATTTCATCGTTGAGGGTGAGAACGTGGTACTTCTCGCCGCAGGCGGGGCAGGAGAAATACTGCACCGTGAGGCCATCCGCCACAGCTACACCGTAAAGGGAGCCGTCCAGGGCAAACCACTTGCCGCACTTGTTGCATTGGACGTTATTCATTCCTCACCGCCTCCCTCTTTGCCGGGTGGCGTTCTGCGGTTCCACATCGCCCGAACAGCCCCCGGGTCTTGTGCGTATCCGGGGTCTATGCAGGCGATACATCCAGTACACCAGCAGCGCCACCTTTTTCCTGCGGCGTGGGCGTATTTTTCATAGACCACCTCTTTGCTCCCGCAAAACGGGCATTCCAACAGGTGAAGATCAGCATTCCCCTCGGGCGGTTTCATGATCTCGATGCTATCGCCCCGCGGGCTGGTCAGGGCAGACCTCTCATTGCCGGCAGAAGATAGCGTAGCGGTAAAGTCGGTTACTACCTCGCAAATCTCCTCCGGGAAACTGCTGCCCTTGCCGTACCAGCATTGGTACTCCGGCTTATACAGCCAGTCGGCGGTCAGCTCATAGGGTTTCATGTTGGGGTTCTTGGGGACGATTCGCATGGTACCCCGGAACGCCTTGTATCCCTCGGAACAAATCATGTTGCCACATTCTCCTTTCTGTGGGCGTCCTTTGCCGGACGCTCTTTCTTGGGCTTGGCGTCTTTTGCCAGCCCGCACCGCCTGGGGCTGTTCAGGCAGTGGTTGACGCACCGGCTATAATCCAGGCAAGTGAAACAGCAGCGGTTTTCCCGGTGCCGGTCGCAGTTGAAGATACTGCACATCTTTTTTGCCATCAGCCCTCACCGCCTTTTCAAGCCGTCCACCCCGAACATCAGGGCGGCGATCCGCTCACAGGCGATGTCAATGTCCTTGTAAATCGTGCGCTCGACCACGCCCTCGGCCTGAGCCAGCTCCTTGACGCTCTTGCGCTCATCGCTGATATACAGCCCATTGATGATACGCCAGCGGCGCTCATCCTCGGCCGTTCCAATAGTGGTGCAGTACACCTTGTAGAGATCCATCATGGCCTCCATGTGCTTGACGATGGTGGCGGTTCGGGCCACAGACTGCTTGATGCTCTCCACGAACAATGTGCTGTCACGCCCCGGCATCATCAGGTCGGTCCAGATTTCCTCCAGGGGCACATAGTCATCCACCGTAAACACGGCCTTGGCGACATGGGCCACAAACGAGCGGTAATTCTTCAGCAATAACTTGGTATTCCAGAGGCGGCGGTCTGCCATCTCCTGGCGGTCACGCTGGCGCTCACGATCCAGTGTCTCCATAGCGGCCTTGGCGCCGGCCTCAGCCGCAAGTTTAATGATTTCTTCCTGGTTCATTTCCACATCCCTCCTTTGGCTTTTTCGGGATAATTCGATATGCCTGTTTGTCCAGGTGTCTCAGCAGGAGTTCCAAAGGCCACCGCTCAGGGCAGTAGTAGATTGCCGCCCAGTGGTATCCTCTCAATCCGCCTTTTGTGCGCGGGGTTCGCTTTTCGAGGTAAAACACGGTCAGGCTCCTTTTCCTCGCTTTTTTGCGGCCTTTTTCTTCTTGTAGACGGTGGTTCTGACACGGGCAACCATGACGCCAGCCTCGGTCAGCTCGGCATCCGTACTGAACAGGCCTCGGCGCGTCATTTCCAGCCGCTCAGCCTTGGTGACAAGGGCAAGGTTGGAGAGATTGAAATTCCGCCTGTTTCCGTCTTTGAAGATAACCACGCAGTCGGGTGGGATAGGGCCGTATGCCTGTTCCCAAATCAGCCGGTGCTTTGCCACAAAGTTGTCGTTGCAATCCGGCCGGCTGGGCCTCATTTTGACCTTTACCTCCACATAGCCGTCTCTATTGATCCGCTCATAGCCGACCGGCTTAGTGGTCGCTGGCAGGTTGCCTTTCCGAAATTGGGTCCTCTCACACCCCGGGGCGCACACGCCCTTTTTCCCTTTATTGGCAGGGATGTGCCCTTTCTCAAACCGCCCGTCAAGGCCGCTGTTGAGCTTATGGTTTTTATAGAACGAGTTGATTTGCTTTACGGAGTATGATGTTCCAAATATCTCATTCAAGCGTCGAGCCATTTCTGTGTTTCCAACGCCTTTGTAATTTTCCCGGATGTAGTCAGCAATAGCTTGCGGGAAAACGTCGGAGGCATGGCCAGCAGGCAGGCCCCCAGGGGTACCGCTCTTTAGGTGGTGGTTCGTTTTGTAGGATTTCATTGCGCTCTCGGTGAAGTCCAGATTGAACCGGGCGTTGACGAGGGAGACAAGCTCCCTCGTCGTGCGCCCCACGACATTTGCGGCAATAAACTCATGGACTTCCCGGGGATACCGACGAGCCATCACTTGGCCTCCAGCATGGGCGGCAATTTCCGCTCTCCGCTTTGGCCGACGCCGTACTCCTCCGCATGGCGCAACGCTTTCAACGACAGTTCGCCATTGTGGATGATGGTTTCAGCCACCGATGTAACGGCCTCGCTCCGGGTGATTTCTTTTTGGAGCTGTTCTTCGGTCAACTCGTCGTCAGTCAACCGCTCCAACGTCTCAAAGAGATAATTGTTGAGGTCAGTCAGAGTGTTCCGCATCACGCATCCCTCCGGCTGAGCAGCTGGTGGGTGCCGTCCCGCATAGCCTTTTCTTCGTCGGACATCTCATAGCCCAGGGAGACCAGGAAGTTGTAGAGACGGTCAAGCTCACTGTTCGGCTCATGCACGATCTCGTACTCCCGCTTGTCGGTGTTCCACCTCTCGTCCCAGTAGCCGTTATCATCCGCATCAACAGAGGCATAGGCGCAGACCAGCAGGGCGTACTCCGGGTGCTCGTCGGCGCACTCTTCCACCATGGCTGTGAAAGCGGGGTAGTCCGTGTTGTCGTCAATGCCCAAATCCAGGAGTTCCCCAGTGAGCTCGGCATTGATTTCATCCCGGCCATATTCGCCGTCTCCGACGATAGCACCGACCGCATACTTGCAAATCTCAACCAAGTGCTTTTTGGCGGCGGAGAAATCAGAAACGAATTCAACCCGCAGGGAGTAGTGCCGCTCGGTGATTTCCCTCAGCTCGGCCTTGACGCGGTTCCTGGCCCGGTCTTTCTCTTTGCGCTGGCGCTCCTCCTCGGTCTCGCCGCGCTCCTGGTGGTCTTTGTAGAGGTCGATTCCGTTGGTGCCAACGAGGTAATAGTATCTGACCTCGCCGGCGTCCTCGGGCCTTTCCACCATCTTGTCTTTGGGTGACCAAATGCCGTAGTTGGTGACATAATCCATGGGAACCGCAGTAGAGCCAACGCAGTCCCGCTTTTCGATTTTGAGGGCAAACGCCTCCAAGTCGGTTTCCCACTGGGCCATCCGGCGCAGGTTTTTCTCCTCCTCAATAGCCTTTTTCAGAACGTCCCTGAAATTGGCGGTGCCGATGGCATCCAGGGCCTTGTTCTTCAGCTCGGGCGTCTCGATCTTCTCCAGCTGCGCATAGTCCTGGAGGGTGGCACCCCGGGCCTCGGACTTCTTGAACTTGTCCGCATCCAGTTCCAGGAGCCGCACCCGGCGACGCACGGTGCTCTGGGAGAAACCGCAGTCCTTGGCGATACTCTCCACCGTCTCGCCCATATCCAGCATCATCTGGAAGCCCTGGGCCTGCTCGTACACGGTCAGGTCGCTCCGCTGGATGTTCTCCATCAGCATGGTTCTAACCTGCTCCTGCGGGGTCATTTCCATCGCCACACAGGGAACCACCGACAGGCCGGCTTTCTTGGCCGCAGCCAGACGCCGGTGCCCGATCACGACGGTGTATTGGCCGTTGCTCATGGGCACGACGGTGAGGTTTTGCAGTACGCCGTTGGCCTTGATGCTGTCGGACAGCTCCTGAATGTCCCCCAAGTTCTTCCGGGGGTTATCCGGGTGCGGAAAGATTTTCGAGACTTCGATATATTGCAATTCAGGCATGATTGTCTCCTTTCAGTTGTCAAAAAAGTGTCAGTTGTCCCGCCGGGGTTTCCCCCAGGGCCTGGGGTACGGGTTCCGGGGGCTGCTCTGCCGGCGGTTCTTCCTTGGACACCGCCTCCCCGTCGGCTGGTGGCTCGACCGGCTGTGGGCCGGAACAAATCATCCGGTCAACAGTCCACCACAGGCGGCGGTAGTGCCACATGTCCCGGAAATACATGGGGGTGTACCAGATGTTCTCCCCGGGAGTGGGGATCAGCGGGTTCCCGTCGATGCCAGTACACGGATGGAGGATGCTGTCGCCAATCACCACATACCCAGGGCACCCCAGCAGGCTCAGCTGGATATAGCACATACACCCCACGATGTAGTCAATATCCTGGGCCACGAACAGCACCGACGTCTGATAGTTCACGTTTTGGAGCTTGCATTCGTTGGCAAAGGCCACCAGGAGGGCCCCGGCGCCGCAGGCTGGGTCGTTGACGGACACCCACCCCCGCCGCTCCATCTTCTCCTCCAGGTCTTTGCCGTAGGTCATTTTTGCCATCATCTTGCACACGTTGTACGGCGTGAAGAACTGGCCGTTGTGGTCGTTTCCGAGATCCAGCGCCATGAACATTTCCCCGAGGAAGTCCTGGTCTGGATTTTCGTCGATGCCGCTGACTACCTCAGCGAACATCCTGCAGATGCACTCCAACTCCTGCTTGTCGTACTTGGAGGCCAGGGACATATAGGTCTCCTCCCTGCCCTTGGCGTTGCTCTTGTCCACGGTGTTGGAAATGCTGATGGCAGCCATGACCACAAAATCTGCCCAGACAGTCCAGCGATTGTGCCGCTTACACGCCTGGTCGAAAATGCGGATAAACTCTTTTTGCCGTTCATTCCGCAGTTGCCGGGTGACGTTCCGGGCCATTACGACCCCTCCCAGTAGTAGGGGTAGCAGAACACATGGCCTCCGATGGTGCCCCACACGTTGTCGTTCTCCCCCTTCTGGCTGAAGAACACGACCTCCAGGGGCAGGATGCTCGGCCCGCTCAGGGCGGTGCTGATGGCTATGTACTGCGCCTCCGTCGGCTCGGCGGACTGGACGCTCTCGGCGGTGGAGAACTGCCCCTCCTGGTAGATCACTTCATCCAGCGTGTCGGGGAATGCCGGGGACAGCATACGGTTGAACACGACCTCGGCCACGGCCTGCTGTCCCTCGAACGGCTCCCCCCTGGCCTCCAGCCAAATCACCCTGGCCAGGGTGTCCGTCTCTGCGTCGGTCAGGTGGATCGCCCCGTACCTCCCCGGGCTCTCCGACGGTATGGCCTCTGGCGTGGCCTCTGTCGCCGGTTCCTCCGGGGGGATGGTGGTATAGGGGGCGTCGATAAACTCGTCTGTCCTCGGCCCCTGGGGGCCCCTGGCGATACACAACGGCACCGCCAGGGCGAGGAGCAGTACGAGAACGAAAAGGAATGCTGCTTTGTTCATCGCTAAAAAGCTCCTTTGTTTTCGTCGCGGTCAAAGTCGTAATCCTCAGCTTGGCCGAGGGAAGATATGCCGCGCTGTGCGAGGCGTCCGAGGACGCCGTTGATGTACTTCCAGTCCCCTTGTTTTCCGGCAAGGGCCGCTTGCTCAAAGGCATACATCAGCAGGTCGATCCGGTCTTTGGGGAAAGTTACTGTCCACGTCCCGGTTTGCTCGTCGCGTTCGCTCAGGTGGATGGCCTGGAACACGCTGGCCCGGTCTGCGTCGGTAGGAGGACGTCTGGCAAATCTGGCAAAGATGGCGTCGGTATAGGCGGCGACGGTGACAAGCTCCTGTTCGGAAACGCCGAAGTAGGTGCTGGCATCCAGACAGCGGTAGCCCAGATACTCGGCCACGGCGCTCTCCGCCGCCTCGCGCGCGTGCGCATCACCACCAGAGGAAGAAATATTTTCTTCTTGGCTTTCTTGTATTATTGCTTTATTTATTCTTCCTTTGTTGCCCGGTTGCTCGCCCTTTGTTTGCCCTTTGCTTGCCCTTTGAGTGCCCGGTTGTTCGCCCTCTTGCTTGCCCATTGGATCAGTTGGAGACTGGAAAAAGTCGTATTTTTCAACGGTTATAACTGAATATTTGTTTGTCGTTCTGATTGTCAGCTCGTTTGTCCGAGTTAGCTTGCCGAGGGCAGTCCTGACCTCTTTGGTTGTTAGCCCCGTTTCCTCGGCCAGCTTTGCAACCGACGTCAGCCTTTGCCCTCGATGAATGGTCTCCCCGCGCCATGTGGTATCCTCATAGTTTGCCGTCAAGAGGAGGTGTATAAAGAGGCGGGACACATTGACATCAGAGTACCATTCCCATTTCAGCAAGGAGCGCCAGAGCTTGATGTAGCCCGCCCCCAGCACATACGTCACCCCCTTTTACGGCTGGTGCGATACTGCCTCAGAACGGGAGTTCCCCGTCGTCCTCTTCCAACTCGTGGAACTGGTTGTCGCCGTAGCCCCCGGCGCTATATCCCCCCGGGGCGTAACCGCCATATCCGGCGTCGCCATAGCCGCCAGCGGGCGGATACTGCTCAGCAGGCGGCGGGCCGGAGGACTCTTTCTTGCTGTCGCCGAAGTAGCAGCTGTCGGCAACTACCTCAATCGAGGTTCGCCGGTTGCCGTCCCGATCCTCCCACTTCCGGCTCTGGAGCCTGCCGTCCACGACCATCATCCGGCCCTTGGTGAAGTAGCGGCTGACAAACTCGGCGGTATTCCGCCACGCCACAACGTCGATGAAGTCCGTGACTTTCTCTCCGTCCTGGCCCTTGAAGTCGCGCTCCACAGCCAACGAAAAGGACGTGACGGCGTTGCCGGACTGGGTGTGCCGCAACTCCGGGTCACGGGTGAGACGGCCCATGATAGTGACACTGTTCAGCATTGGCGACTCCTTTCCTCTTGGCAGATCTGAACGACCCGTTCACACCGCACCGTGTCAAACATACCGATGTGGGTTTTCTCCTGGGGCAAGCCCATCTGCTCGGACAGCCAAGCATAGGCGGCCTTGCGGTGCCCCTTGAAGCGCCCCTCTTTCCAGAGAGGGTCAAAGGCGGCGTGGGCCAGCTTTTTCAGTTCCCGCAACTCCATATCAGCCAGCCGCCCCAGGGGACGGTCGGTGCCCTTGTGTACGCCGACATAGGCATACCCAGGGCAACAGCGACAGAGGTAAATCATGCCGTAGCTTTTGCCATAGATAACCTTGCTGTCCACGAACTCGGCCCGTCTGCCGCAGTAGTCGCAGTAGACTTCTTTCACGGTTGCCATTCCTCCTTGTATCTGGCAATTTGCTCCGGGGTGTCGGTATCAATACCGAGGCCCTTTGCAACGTAGATAGCGCCGTCAATCAGACGGGCCATCTCCTTTGTGTCCAGGGTGTGCGTACGCTTGTAGAACAGGTAGCAGTTATACTCCCGCCCCTCCAGCGTCATGGTCTTGTAAAGCCGATAGTACGGGTAGAAGTCGTCCATATCGGCGGTCACCGGGAGCATGGCCCCCAAGGTGTTGCCGTCCTCGTCTTTGGCAAGGGCCCCGTACTCCACCACCAGACTGCGCTTTACCTCGTCGTCGCCGAGGCTCTGGGCCTCGGCGATTTTGTTGACGAGGACGTGGAAATATGCGTTGGCGTCCCTGCTCCGGGGCCTGCGCCACTTCTTGATCTCCACGTTGATGTCGGTGTCTTTGAGGGCGTCGTAGCTCTCCCGGAAGTCGCTGGTCACGGTGATGGTGATATGCTGCTCTCCATGAGCGCCAAAGGTCAGGTCTTTCAGCCGGCCTTTCATTTCGCCAGCCACTTCTCCTGGTAGAGCCCCAGGAGGTCACGGGCTGTCAGCCAGTCCAGGAAGTCGGAAATGACAGGGAAAATGCTGGGGGTCTCCTCGCGCCGGTATTTCTCCTGCCAGACGTCGGTTCCGTTGCTCACCAAGTAGGTGAAGTGCTCCGCCTCCGGCACCAGCTCCAGATAAGTGGGGTGCTGGGTGCTGTCGAAGTATTTGCCGCGGTCATAGCCCTTGGAGAACTTGATGTCATAGATGCCCCCAGCGAGAAGCGCATCCAGCCGCCCGTAGAGAACGAGCGTCAGGCCGCCTACGCAAACCTCTTTCCGGGCCCGGTATTGCAGGACGCCCCCGCCGACGATGGCGGCGATCTTGGAGGCGGCGCCGTACCAGCGGTGGTTGGGATCGCCCTTTCCGGCGACAATGGCCGTCACCAAATCCTCGAAGTCGATGCCGTTCTGCATGGCCTCGTTGGTCGGCGTGGGTTCCCGGCGCAGAGTCTGCATGAACTCAGCCAGGGGGTCACGCTCGGAGGCGGCGTCCTCAAAGGGGTTCTCCTTGATGGCGTAGAGCCAGGACGACAGTAGCGAGTGGGTCATAAGGTAGCGGTTCAATTACTCCGCCCCCTTTGCCCCTTTCGCGGAGGCCCTGCCTCTCGCGCCCTTTTTCTCCTTCTCCGGGGGCGCCGGGGCGTATTTCTTCAGCACCTTGTCGTAGAACAGGCCGCAGGCCTTGATCTTGGCGTTGAACAGCACACCGACCTCTTTCTCCGACGTCAGGCAGTGCTTGATGGCCTTGATCTTGGGCATGGCGGCGTTGGCGGTGTCGGCGTCGGTGATGGCCTCAACGATGGCCCGGCCCTCGGCCATAGCCGCCTCGTAAGCCTCCTGGTCGGCGGCGTTCTTTGCCAGCTCCTCGGCGGAAATGGCGTTGTACTGGGCGAACAGCTTGGTCAGGAAATCGTTGGGGCTGGTGGGGGTGAGGGCGGGGATTTTCCGAACGCCGGAGATCCCGCGGGTGCCCTTGGCGAAATACCGCTCACAGTTGCTGAAGCCGATGGTGCGGTCATTGCCGTACATCTCCACAAAGCCGCCCAGGTCCATGGGCTCCCACACGTTGTTCTTGGTCTGGCCCTCGACCTTGATGCGGAGGCGGGTGTTGTCGCCGTCCTTTTCCTCGGTGGCATGGAACACGATCACGATGTTCTTCTGGAGCTCGTAGAAGCAGTAGTCCATCAGGCGGACAAACTCCTTGCCCACAAAGCCGTAGCCCTTGAGGGAGAGGGAGCCGTCCCGCTGGCCGTACTTCAGGTCTTTCTTGATGGCCCAGAGGGACATGAGGGAGATCAGCTTTCCGCCGGTGTCAAACACCAGCGTGTCGAAGTCCTTAACGTTCTCCGGGGTCAAGTCCTCCAGAATCTCGTCGTAGGAGCTGGGCTGGATGTAGGCCTTGCGGTACCGGGGCTCGATGCGGTCGATGCCGAAGTCCACGTCGATGTGCAGGGGGTTGGGCGCAGACAGGGCCAGGGTAGACTTGCCGATGCCGGGGTAGCCGGCAATCAGCATACGGATTTTCTTCTCTCCGTCGTGGATGTCGTTGGGGTTCCTAATCATTCGGATAGCTCCTTTCGTAATGGGGGAAGCAGTCAGCCACTTCCCAGGCGTCGGCGGTGGTGACACAGAGGTCACAGCCGACAATATCTAAATCCTTGGTTTTGTAGATGGTTTCGCACTCCTCGCCGCAGACAGGGCAGTGGGGGTATCGGGGCTCTTTCCCGTCCGGGTAGCCGGTGCGCTCCATGTTGCGGATAACGGGATGATCCGGGACGTCGTTGTATCCGCTCACGGCGTCCCCTCCCGTAAGGCTCTCAGCACGACCTCGTAAAGCCATTCCTGGCTGGACTGACAACCGCTTTCCCTGACACACTGCTCCAACAGCGTGTAGTCCTCGTCTTTCATGCGGAACGTGAGTTTCCGGGCGAGTTTACGGTTGGCCTGTTTCCGGGGCCTGGGGGCGGTTATAACCGCCTCGGAGGGGCCGTCCGGCAGGCTCACGCCGTAAGCGGCGCAGATAACACCAATGGCCTCCGGGTGGATGATGATGCCGTACTTCTCCCAGGCCTCGCACTGGGCCAGGAGCTGGCGGTTGAACTTGGGGAACACGTCCCGCACCACCAGGGCGGCATCCTTTGCCATCGCCCCGGTATCCATGCGGATTTCCCGGAGCCGCAGGCAGTCGTTGACATCCGGCTCCCGATGTGTTACCCTTGTGTCAGCGACAGAACCATTTTCCACTGAGGGCGTCCCCGGGGCATCGGGGGCGTCCTTTGTCTTGTCCTGGCAGTCGCACCGTTCGTCGGGATCCAGATGCGCTCCGCAGTGGGGGCAGGTCTTGTATTGCGCCATAGCTTAATCCTCCTCTCTGATTTTGAAATACCTTTTATAGAACTGTGCGCGGCTTTCCTCAATGGGAATGTCCTCGGGGTATCTGTGGACACGGGCCAGACGCTCCTCGCCGCACTTGGGGCAGTACGCCTCGTCGAGAATGGGGAGCAGGATGATCTCGTCACAGCCGACCAAACTTCTCAGGCACTCGTCGCAGATGGGGCGCTCGTTCTCCGAATACTCTGACAGCTCCTGACAGGTGATTTTCAGCCAGGGAGTACCAGCCAACGTGCGGTGAAATTCCGCCATCCTGTCACCCCCTACTCCGCCCGGGGTTTCTCCAGCTTGATAAGCCGGGTGCGAACCATCGTGCCGCTCTTCTTAAAGGCCCCCTCGTCCAGCCTGACCATCTCGGCACCGTGGCTGTCCAGGAACTCCCGGAACGCGATGGCTTTCTTGTTCGACCAGAAGAACGGGGCATCCGACACCACCGACACGAGGATGCCTCCGGGGGAGAGAATGTCGTAGGCGGCGAGGATGTGGTCGATGTCCTGCTGCTTGGTAAAGGGCGGGTTCATCACAATCCGGTTCCACTCGTGGTCGATGCCATCATCCTTGGCGAAGTCCAAGAAGTCGATGCCGACCATAGTGGTGTAGGGCTTGCCTTTGAGGTAGCGTTCCATGTCCCGGTTGAGCTCCAGGCCGTACAGCACCTTGACGCCAGCCTCGGACACGACGTCGGCCAGGTCGCCCTTCCCGCAGGACGGCTCCAGGACGACGCAGGTGCTGTCCAGCTCGGCCATCCGGCACATCTGCTCCGCAACGGGGCGGGGCGTGGGGAAGAACTGGTACTGCTTTTTGAGGTCAACCGTCTCGCCGGTCATCAGGACGTTGTTCAGCAGCTCGGCGGGGTCGCCGTCAGCGAACACATGGCCCTTGGCCTTGCGGTTCCACTTGCCGCCGATGTTGACCAGCACCTTGTTCACGGCCTGATAGGTGGGCCGGTCAAGCTGGCGGTCGGGGAGAAAGAGGGTGTCCCCCTCCACACGGCACTCCCCAAGGATGCTGAGGATGTTGTCAGCGATCCTGCTCATGGGTAGCAGCTCCTTTCACTTTGCGGCGGCTTCTGCCGCCTTTTTGTCTTTCTCGGCTTTCCAGCGTTGATACCGCTCCTCGACACCGGGCTGCTGGAAGTAGGCCGCCGTCGCGTCATAGACGATGGACAGCAACTCAAGCCGAATGTGCTCGGGGATTTGGCTGGTGTCGATAGTTACTGCGGGATGCCCCAGTGCCGGCATTCTAGGCACCTCCTCTCCGAAAGTTTAGATAAACTAAACTCAAAGGGCAAAAAAATACCGGGGAATGTCGCTGAAGTCGATGCCAAGAAACCGGCAGATGTCGCTAATCTGCTCCTGGGAAAACTCACCTTTACCATTGACTTTAAGGCTGTATGTGCTGGGTGTCATTTTCCCTGCGGCTGCTACATCTCTGTCGGTTTTCCCGAGCTCTGCGGTTCTGGCTTTCAGCATAGAATAGTTCCAGGGCTGAGCTCGACTGTATGCGGCTCTCATTTTTTTGCTCACCTCCTTGTTCAGTTTATCTAAACCATACCACAGCCACCCCCGGCTGTCAATAGTGTAGTTTAGATTTTTATAAACTTTTTTTCGATTTCTTTGGATAGCGTATTGATTTATCTAAACTTATGCGGTATAGTAGAGGTACATCAAGGGAGGTGCCGACAATATGGGAGACAAGGAGACTTGTGCCAAAAGAATAAGAGAGGCTCTGCAACTGCGCGATATGACGCAGGCGGACCTCTGCCGGGTAACGGGCATTCCAAAGAGTGCAATGAGCCAGTATTGTAACGGTGGGCTTGTTCCTCGTCAGGATCGCACCTACCTTATTGCGAACGCTCTCAATGTATCCGAGGCATGGCTGATGGGGTACAATGTTTCCATAGAAAGAGAAACAACGCCCGCCTCCTTGGAAGAAGACGGGCGCACAGGTGAATTTGTTGGCCTGTTTGGTCAACTGACCGCAGAACAGCAAGCCCTCATTATCGCTCAGATAAAAGGGATTTTATCAGCGCAATAAGGGCCTCCTGGGAATCTGCCGGGAGCTTGGCGAACAGTTCGGCAGAAAAGGCGATATCGGGAGAGATGGGCTCTTTGCGAGGTTCCATAGGTACAGCTCCTTTCGTAAAGTAGCTGCCGACAGCACCGTCATTATATCAGACGTTGCGTAATTTCGCACAAAAAGATATTTAATCACATTCGACAGACAATGACAAGCAGTATATTGTACAACAAAAAAATTGCACAAAGCCGTACACGAAAGGAGAAGATATTATGGACAGCAGGATTACACTTCCATGTTCCAATGGCTTTACGCTTCACACAGATGGGGAAAACATTATCATCGCCACGAAGAAAACCGAGGAGATCATCCCTATTTCACGGGTGCAGAGTTTTTCGCTGAAGGAACCCGGACTTGCCTATGGGAAGATCGTATTCACTACCGCACAAGCCGCTACCACTGGCGTCAATATTGGATTTGGGATAAGCGCAGCACTTGGGGCCGAAAAGACGTTCTTTTATTCCAAGGGTGCGCTGGGAACCGCCAAGCAGTTCCGGGATGTCGTCATGGATTATGAAAAACGTGCCAGCCAACCGACCCCTGCTCCTGCCGGTGCGCCCGTTTCTGCCGTCGAGGAAATCCGTGGCTTAAAAGCTCTGCTTGATGAGGGGATTTTGACGCAGGAAGAGTTTGAGGCAAAGAAAAAGCAACTGCTGGGAATTTGATGCAACAAAACGTGTAGAGGGAGGTGCCGAATGTCTCCACGCAAGAAACTGGCGGATCAGCAGGGCGGATATTCCGGCACCGCCGTCATTTACGCCCGGTACAGCTCCCACAACCAGCGAGAGGCCAGCATTGAGCAGCAGGTCGCAGAGTGTCAGAAATTCGCAGACGCAAACAATCTCCACATTGCGGAAGTGTATGCGGATAAGGCTATCTCTGGCAAGACAGATCGACGCCCTAACTTCCAGCGTATGATGCGGGATGCCGGGAAAGGCAAGTTCCAATATGTTGTGGCCTGGAAGTCGAATCGCATGGGCCGGAATATGTTGGATGCTATGATGAACGACTCCCGGCTCCGGGATATGGGTGTTCGTTGCCTATATACCGAGGAGGATTTCGACGACACCGCCGCCGGCCGTTTCGCGCTCCGAAACATGATGAACGTCAACCAGTTTTACAGTGAGAACATGGCTGAGGACATCATGCGCGGGATGATGGACAACGCCCGGAAGTGTATGGTCAACAACGGGGGTCTGCCCTTGGGCTACAAAAAGGGTGAGGACGGCCGCTATGCTATTGACGAGGCGGGAGCTGCCATCGTCCGGGAAATATATGAGCGGTTCTATGCGGGGGAGGCATTCATCGACATAGCAAACGATTTGAACGCCCGGGGCCTCAAAACCAGCCGGGGGAACCGCTGGAACAAGGGGAGCTTTCACAGGCTGCTCACCAACGAGCGGTACATAGGCGTGTATGAATTTGGAGGGGTGCGCATCGAGGGCGGGGTGCCGCCCATCATCAGAAAGGAGTTGTTCTATGCGGTGCAGGAGAAACTAAAGACCAAAAAGAACGCCCAGGGCCGACACCGGGAGAACGGCGACTATCTGCTGACTGGCAAGCTGTTTTGTGGGCATTGCGGCTCTCCTATGGTCGGCATATCTGGCACCAGCAAGACCAAGGACAAGCACTATTACTACATCTGCCAGAAGAAACGTCTGGAAAAGAACTGCAAGAAGAAAACAGTCCGCCGGGACTGGATCGAGCAGAAGATAGCCGAGATCACCAAGGAATATCTCATGCGGGACGAGGTTATCCAATGGCTGGTGGACGGCTACGATAATTTCCTGAAGCTCCACCGCAAGGACTCCATGCTGCTGGCGGCGGAGGAGGAGATGGAGGGGGTCAAAAAGGCCATTAAGAATGTGATGGCCGCTATCGAGCAGGGCATCATCACCCCCACCACCAAGGATCGGTTGATGGAGCTGGAGGATGACCGGCGGCGCCTGGAGGCAACAATAGCGGTCGAGCGGGCCGCGCTGGTGGACATTCCAAAGGACAAAATACAGTTCTGGCTTGAATCGTTCCGGGCCGGGGACGTAACGGACAAGAAGTATCAGGCAAAATTGATAGATTCCTTTGTCCAAGCCATCTATCTGTATGACGGCGAAATGCGGGCCGCTTTCAACTACTGTGGCAAGAAAAACAGCGTGACGGTCAGCCTGGATGAAGTCGATGGGCTTGGCGGCGACGCCTCGGCGGAGAGTTCGTATAAAATCCCCTCGCCTCCACCAACTTGCATTGACAAAAAAGATGCAGGCAAAAATCCCGCACTTCGGTGCGGGATTTTTGCGACTAAAAGCAGAAAACAGCGAAAGTTCAGAACAATATGAAGTCATTTACAAAATAAGGATGCGTAAAATAAAAATAACGCGCCGGAGATGCAAATCCGCCGGATTTGGGAGGTTTTGGGAATACGCATGACTCGAACTCCCCAGCGTTCAAAAAGCAAAAAGGCCGTCCGCAGCCTGCCAGTTTTCAAGGCAGACCTGTGGGCGGCCTTTTTCATTTCCAGACTGTTCACATTGGTAGTTATGCTTGCTTTGTCTATGATCTATTGGTGGTATTGGTAATAGCTTTCGCCATGCCTTTCGGGTATACTTGCGTTGCAATCAGACGAAAGTCTGCAAATAAAAAGTCAAGAGTAAATTTGCAGAAAGGTGAAAAAGAATGAGGTGATCGAAAAGGGCACAAAAACAAGGCCAGCACCGAAGCGCCGGCCTGTCAAGGCGTATCCGGCAATGCTCAGGTATGTCCTTCAGGATCAGGCACAGGATTCCCTTTCAGGGAGGCCAGATGCTCCTTCACCCTGCCGTAGTAGATACGCAGGAACTTGTTGGCACCCGCCGTCATGTAAACCAGGTAAGGTTTGCCCTCAGCGCGTTTTTTGTCCATGAACAGGTACACAGGATCATCCTGGGGTTTGGTCTGGATGAGACAGTCCATCACCAGGAACAGGGCTTTACGCAGCTCAGGTGAGCCGCTCTTGGAGATACGCACGCTCTTAGCCTCGTGGGTGCCGGACTGGTTGGCACCGGGATCGACGCCGGCGAAGGATGTAATGGCACTGCGGTGGGCAAACCGGGCCACGTCCCCGATCTCCGCCATGAGCTGGGGGCCGAGGGTGTCGCCCACGCCGCGCATGGCCATCACCACAGGGAACTCGGGAAGCAAGGAAGCCAGCTTCAGCATCTCAGCCTTGAGCCGCTCCAACGTGGCGGAGACCGCGTTAAGAGCGTCGATGGCCTGCCGCACCAGCAGCTTGGTCATGGCATCCTTGGGCAGCATGGCAATCAGGTCTTGGGCGTGCTCGTAGATTTCCTCAGCCCTGCCCGCCCTGGCCTGATACCTGTGCTGTTTGCACCACTTGGCGTACCGCTGCACGAAGGCGGTTCGGCTCATGCCCCGCACGCAGTCAACGTGCCAGAAGGAGGCGGCGAAATCCACCCATTTCTGTGTCCCGTCCTCCCGCACGGGGCTGTCAAACAGGGCGTTTACGCCGGGATAGGTCTGGTCTAAGAGGGCGATGAGGTTGTTTTTCATCATCGTCTTGGTTTTGGTGTACAGGCCGCACTGCCGGTTCAGCATTTTCAGTTGATAACGGATCGTGTCCATGGGTGTATGTTGCCGCAATTCAGCCCATCTGTCAAGGGCGTATCCTGCAATTTTCCTGGCGTCGGCCTTATCGGTCTTCACATGGCGCAGGCTGGTCCCACCGCCATAGTCCTTGATGAGTTTTGGGTTCACCGCGCTGACATAAAGCCCTGCGTCATGGAGGTACTGGGCGATCTGCTCGTAGTACCGTCCGGTGTGCTCCAACACCACCCGCGTCTCACCGTCCAGGCTTTTCAAGTAGTCTGCCAGCTGCTTGAGTTCACTGCCGGTGTGGCGCACTTCAAAGGGCTTTGCCACGGTCTCGTTGAAGGGGCGGCGTACCGCCACCATGCTCTTGCCCTTGGAAACATCGATCCCTACCGCGTTCATTGCGAAACACTCCCATCTGTAGATTGATTGGCGTCCAGCCCTTCCATCATTGCCGATTCTATCTATTTGATGACACGGGCGCGCCGGGCCAAGACGGCGAGACGGCTCTACCTGCATAAATCGAACGCTGCGAATGAGAGGCTGGCTGACGGACTTTCGTCCGGACGTGTTGGTCCTTGGAGATAAATGTCAGGCCAATGCTCTCCCATTCTAACAGCTTTGGCAACAATGCGGAAAAAGACACGGCTGGCTGCCGTGCCTTCTACCGTAAATCTATTGTAATAGGAGATACCACCATGCCAGCCACCAAGAATCTCTGCGCTCAGATTCCCACTGACCTGCACCAGCGCGTCTGCGAGGCCAGAGAGCAGTCCGGCCTGACCACCGCGCAGTACATCACCAATCTGCTCATCGAATACTACGAAATGAAGAAAAATGGAGGTAACCAAGTCATGGCGAACAACAACAGCACCCGAACGATGGCCTTCCAAATTGGAGAGGACCTTTTCCAGCGGATCAAGGCGCACCTGGAGCGCGAGACTGCCCGCACGGGCCGCAAGCTCACCCAGCGGGAGTTCGTGCTGGGGCTGATCGAGGAAGCGCTGAACGAGGCCGAGCGTCAGGCCAGTGTCAGCCCCTGTGAGGCCCCGCAGGACGGCAGCGACCCCCAGCCCCAGGAGGAACCGAACCCCGCCCCGTTGGGCGAGGAAAAGGCCGGGTAAGGCCACCAGCCAGCACACCACAACAATCAACGGCAGATGAGAACCCCCCAGAGCATCCCCAATGTGGGATGCTCTGGGGGGTTCTTTTCATTTCGCCAAAGGAGGTGATCACTACGAGACAAAGCGCAGCCCCAGCCTTCCGCTTCACGGACGAGGAGATGGAGACTGCCAAAGGGACAGACCTGCCGGACCTGCTGGAACACTTGGGCTACAGCGTCCGGCGGCTGGGCAGCCGCTACCACACCACCAGGGAGATGGACAGTCTTCGCATCAAAGACCGCCGGACCTGGAAGCGCTACTCCAACGGCACCGGCGGGGACGCCATCACCTTCCTGCAGGAGTTCTGCGGGAAGGGATTCCGGGATGCCGTGACCTACCTGCTGGAGTTCAACGGACACCGCGCCGCGTCGGGGCGCAGTCCGTTCGACTCCGTTTCCGCCTGCGGCGAAAACTCCGCTCACTCCCGTGCCCCTCCTTCTCCCATCGAACCCGCTTCGCTGGGCTTCGATGGGAACCCTAAAGCCCCCGCCCCTCGCCCCAGGCCAGCCCAGCCAGAGGAAAAGCCAGCTTTCACCCTGCCCATCCCCAACCAGGACCAGCGGCGGGTGTTTGCCTATCTTCAAAAGAGAGGCATCGCCCCCCAGGTGATCCGGGGTTTCATCAAGTCCGGCCTGCTGTACGAGGACAGCCTGCATCACAACTGTGTGTTTGTGGGCCGGGACGGCGCTGGCAAGCCGGTATTCGCCAGCAAGCGCGGCACCTATGACCTGGGCGGTTCCAGCTTCAAGCGGGATGCCCTCGGCAGCGACAAGAGCGTGGCCTTCCGGCTCCCTTGCGACCCCGCCCTGGATTGGGTGGCGGTGTTCGAGGCCCCCATCGACCTGATGAGCTTCTGCACCCTGCACCGGGCGGTCACCAGCAACGCCGTGGCCCTGTGCGGACTGTACCAAGGGCCGCTGGACACCTACCTGCGGGAGAACCCGCATCTGAAACAAATTGTTCTGTGCCTGGACGCGGACGGGCCGGGACAGGAGGCCACAGAGAAATTCCGGGAGGAGTACGCCCAGAAGGGCTACACCGTATCCACCAGGACGCCCGCCCACGGGAAGGACTGGAACGAGTACCTGCAGCAGCGCGGCCGGACCAGGGAAAGGGGGGATCAGCGGCAGGCCGCAGCCAGATAACATCATCATCCAGGCTTAAAATAAACGAAAAAATGGAGGAATTATCCCATGAAACGCATTTTCACCACCCTTTGCGTCCTCGTTTTCATTGTCATGGCCGGGAGCGCCACCGCCCTGGCCGCAGATGCTTCCAATACGGGCCAGAGCGCCAGCTACTACCCCATATCGGTGGAGGAGTACACATACGGCGACTTTGACGAGCTGCGGATCAACAAGGTCTACCAGCTGTCCCTGGCGGACGATCCCAGCCTCATTCCTACGGAGGACTTCGTGAGGAATGGCCGGAGGTATTACCTGCTGGACATGACCCGGAAGGACGAGGTGGGCGTGGACATCCAGACCCATACCGAAACCGTTACCCAGGCCAGCGATACCAACAATCTGGAAACCATCCTCCAGCGGCTGGACGCTGAGATGGAGGTGACCACCGAGGACGGCTACGTTGGAATCCTGCGGCTGGACCACACCAGCGTCCAGGTGACAACAGACGGCTACGCCACCAAGACCAGCACCCTCTCCGCCAGCCGCAGCTATCCCAATCTGTCCGAGGCGGATATCTCCCTCATTCCAAAAAGCATCGAGGATAAGGGCAAGACCCTGACCCTGGGGGATGTGAAGTGGAGCGAGTCCATGGACGTGGACGGCGAGGGGAACCCCGTCACCCGCCACACCGCCACCGCCAGCTATACCGGCACCACCTCCAGCCGCTACGCCACCGGCTATACCGTCAGCGCCAACTACACCGGGGAGGTGTCCAAGGCCAACTGTGCTGTGGTCACTTACACCGCAATCTTCGGCAGCGAAAAAGCCCCGGAGGAGTCCAAGGCCCCTGGCGGCGATGACACGCATGACCCTGCCCCCGGCCAGACGGAGGCCCCTGGCAGCACCGAGGCCCCGGACACCACCAAGGAGCCTGTGGATCTGTCCGGCCTCAAGCGCCCCGTGATGATCGGCGTTGTGGTGCTGGCCCTTGGCGCTGGCGGTGTGTTCGCATTCAAAAAATACCGTGAAAGGAGATGACCCATTGAAACTGCGAAGTTTTCTGCTGGCCATGATGCTGTGCGCCCTCTGCGTCACGCAGGCCAGCGCCCTGGAGTATGACTTTGACGCGCCGGAGGATTACCTGTTCGGCCAGCCCACCTCAGACGATACCATCTACGAGTGGGAGAACCCCAACGTGGACCGGAGCAAGAACACGGCCTTGGTCGCTCCCGGCTTCGGGACGCCCACCAGCTACCTCCCCGGCAGCGGCGAGTACCTCACCCCCAACCTCGTCCCCGGCGCTCTTAGCGGCGGGCTGGTCAATCAAGTGGACAGCGCCGGAGCCAACACCACCGGCGACGCGGCTGGCAGCTCCATCATCGCCGGGGAGTACCCCTCGGTGGACACCAGTGGCAATTTCACCGTGACCCAGATCCCCGGCGGTAGCACCACCGACATCGCCCAGGGCAGCGCCACGGGCGGCTACACTGAGGTGACAAGCGACCTCTACTACGCCAACGGCAGCCTGGGAACGCTGAAGATTCCCGCCATCAACCTGACCGTCAAGGTCTACCAGGGGACGGACAGCGCCGCGCTGAAGAAGGGCGCTGGCCACTTCACCAACACCAGCATCTGGGATGGCAATGTGTGTTTCGCGGGCCACAACCGGGGGGTGAACAACCACTTCGGGAAGATCCACACCCTGGAGGCGGGCGATACCATCTCCCTGACCACGGCGCTGGGGACCCGCACCTATGCTGTCACTAGCGTGGAGAAGGTCAGCGTCAACGATTCCAGCGGAACGGCAGCTACCACCGACAACCGGGTGACGCTCTATACCTGCGTGATGAACCAGCCGGAGTACCGCTGGAAGGTCACCGCCATCCAGCAGGCATAACGCTGTCTTTCAATTCTCCGCGCTGTTCGTGAATCATGTTCGACTTTCCCCGCCTTCTGTGGTATGGTTCGGTTTGCAAAAAAACAACCATACTATGAAAACGGAGGAATCGAGCATGAAAAGCAAAAAAATCGTGTCCCTGCTCTTGACCGGAGCCATGACCGCGGTCCTGCTGGCCGTCCCCGCCCAGGCGGCGGAGCAGCAGCCCCAGACGCCCGCCCACTACGCCATCAGCGCGGATCACTGGAGCCGGGAGGACTTCTCCCAGGAGGCCAACCCGGAGGTGTTCACCGGCGTGTACAGCCGGGAACTGTACAACGCCATCCGTCAGACGATGCTGGACGGGACCAGCGGCACCGCCCCCGCCTACACCATGGTGGGTAAAAAGGACTACAGCGCAGTAAAAAAGCTGGTCGGGCGCATGGAAGGGGTCCTGCGGTATGAACACCATGTGCCGCAGAACTTCACCGACTACTGGCGGTACCTGGACTACTTCGCCGTGTCCGCCGAGATGCCGGAGAACTACCAAGCGCCCCTGGACTTCGTCCAGCCCGCCCTCGACCATGCAGGGGCGCTGGCCACGGATCGTGAGCGGGTGGAATACTTCAACGATTACATCCGCACCCTGCTGGCCTATCAAAAAGGGAAAACAGCCGGCATCACCCAGACCTTCGCGCCCCACGCAGGGGAGCTGAAAGCCGCCTGCGGCTCCTACGCCAGAGCGATGAAGTTCCTGTGCGGGGCGGCGGACATCCCCTGCTTCACCGTCAGCAGCAAGACCCACACCTGGAACCTCGTGTATGCGGATGGGCAGTGGCTCCATGTGGACGTGTCCGCCAACGACCTCTCCGACAGGAACGGGGTCCTGCTGGTGGAAAGCTACCAAATCGGGAAGGATCAGGCCCCGGAGGCCACCGCCTTCCTCAAAGAGTTATTCGTACCCGGATCAACAAAATAAGCAAGACCGATTCCCCACGCTGGCAGGCTGTGAAAACGGCCTGCCGCTTTTTTGTTCTCAAACAGATCGCAACCAGAAAGGAGACTTCATGAAACATAAGCCTTTGACCCGCATCCTCTCCCTGCTGCTGGTGGTGGCCACGCTGTTCAGCCTGCTGGCAGTCCCCGCCAGCGCCGCCTCGCTGAACGGCAGCGGCAGCGTCACTATCCAGCAGGCCGGGTACGGCAACTACCTGTCCAAGAGTACGGGCGGCAGCATCGGCGGCGGCTACTGGAAGTACACCAGCAACGATGGCCTCACCGGCACCGCCTACTGCGTCAACTGGGGCCTGAAGGGGGTGTCCCCCTCCAAGTCCCTCACCATCCAGGAGTACAACCGGAACCCCCAGACCATGGGTGTGTTCGCCAACGGCTATCCCAACCGGACGCTGGCACAGTTCAAGGAACTTCACGCGGACGAGGTGCGCGGCATCGCCAGTCTGACGGAGGACGAGTACAAGTACGCCACCCAATTGGCGGTCTGGGCCTCCTGCGGCCAGCTTGCCGTCTCCGGCACCTCCTTCACCGCTGGCCGCGCCTCCCTGGTGGAGCCGACCGCGGACGCCCAGCAGATCCGGGTGTATGACAGCGTCAAGATCATGCTGAAATATTCCGCCCACTGGACGAAGAACCTCCACACCGGCCTGTCCATCCGGGCCGAGGAGGATCGGGATGTCCGCGGCGTGGAAGTCCTCAACGAGTACGGCCTGGAGGGCGCCGCCGCCGACAACGAGGACGGCATCAAAAAGGAGACCATCGGCGGGAAGGAATACTATACCCGCACCATGTATGTGGCCTCCGCCACCTCCACCTGGATCGATGGCCGCACCACCAAAGTCTATTCCACGGACGCCCCTGCCGGGACCATCTTCGTGGCGGAGAACAATTCCCCCTTGGAGACGGTGCAGGAGAACGGGGCCACCTGCTACAAGGTAGACACCAGCAAGTCCCGCAACACCAACCTCAACTCCAACGGCGAGGAGTATTACGGCGCGTTCAAGGTATGCGTCCCCGTGGACAACACCGCCGCCGAGGGCAGTTTTACCATCAAGGCCATGGGCGGCGTGGCGCAGTACAACCTGTTCCTGGCCTATAACCCCTCCGCCAGCGAACAGTCCTATATCATTTCCGACCCCGGCTATGTCACCCTGGAGGCCCAGGCCCCCTTCAAGTGGAGCGGCACGGACGCCCCAGAGAACGCCAGCCTCCAGATCGTCAAGGCCGGCGCAGGCGGCGCACCTTTGGAGGGCGCTAAGTTCACCCTCACCGGCAGCGGCGGCACCACCGTCTCCGGCACCAGCGACCGCAACGGCCAGATCATCTGGACGGACCTTCCTGCGGACGAGACCTACACCCTGACCGAGACTGCCGCCCCGGAGGGCTACCAGATCATCGCCCCCATGAACATCACCCTCACCCCTGGCCGCACCGAGTATGTGACGGTGACGGACGAGATCAACAGGGGTTTCACCATCAAGAAGGTGGACGCTCAGAACAAGGCTTCCCTCCAGGGTGCCGTGTTCGTCTTTGAGCAGATCGATGGGACCTACAAGACCACCGGCATCACCGGCTTTGACGGGACCATCTCCTTCCAGGGGGATGAGCTTCCCTACGGCAGCTACCGGGTATGGGAGCAGTCCGCCCCGGAGGGCTACCAGAA
>CAJUSG010000030.1 GCA_910589085.1 uncultured Oscillospiraceae bacterium
GCTCGGTGACGGTGACCAGCATGATGTTCATGATGCCGATGCCGCCCACCAGCAGGGAGATGCCGGCGATGGCCGCCATGCTCAGCGACTCCAGCAGGTTGGCCTTCTCCTGCTCCTGGGCGTAGCTGTCGTTGCTGCCCACGTAGGCGTAGCCGTTCTGCCGGTTTCCGTTTTCGTCCAGGGGCATCACGCCGTTGAGGAAGGCCTCAATCCGGGTCTTGGCCTCTACGGTGGCCTTGGCGTCCCGGCCCTTGACGATATAGCTGTCCATGCTGTAGTTGTTGTTCATGGTGCGGTTGAAGGTGTAGGGGATAATGATGACATTGTCCATCTCGGGCCAGCCCTGGAGGGCCATGCTCTCATAGTAGCCCACCACCTGGAAGGGGTTGCTGTTGATGGTGATGGTCTCCCCCACCGGGTCGGTGAAGCCGAAGAGCTGCTCCTTGGCCCCGGAGCCCAGGACGCACACCGGCAGGGTCTTCTCCACCTCCAGGTAGCTGAACTCCCGGCCCCCGGCCAGGTTCAGGTTGTTGCACACACCGTATTGCTCCGAGCCCAGCTTCAGGTGGAGCATGGTGGACCAGGGGTCCTGGTTGGGGATGGACCAGTCAATGTTCTCCCAGTCGTTGGTCTTCACGGTTTTGGAGCCGTACTGGATGGTGGCAGTCTCGTTGACCTCCACCTCCGGGGTAATGCCTACGACCAGGTCCCCCAGGGACAGGCAGTAGTCAAAGAGAAGCTGCCCCGTCTCGTTGTCCATGTCGTAGTAGTTGAAGGCCTGGACGGTAATCTTGTTGTCCCCCAGCTTGTCGAACATCTCCATGCTCTTTTTGGCCTTGCCCTGCATGACGGACACCATGATGACCACCGACGCCACGCCGATGATGATGCCCAGCATGGTGAGGAAGGACCGGGTCTTTTTCATGGCGATGGACTTGAAGGCCATTTTAAACGCCTGCCACAGATTCATTCCCAATCCACCTCCTGGGGGTTGTCGGAAATAATTTTTCCGTCAGACAGCCGCACCACCCGCTTGGCGGTGGCGGCGATGCCGTCGTCGTGGGTGATGAGGAGGATGGTGGTCCCCCCCCGGTACAGGTCCCGGAGGATCTCCAGCACGTGCTTGCCCGTTTTGGAGTCCAGGGCGCCGGTGGGCTCGTCGGCCATGATGATGGGGGGGCTGGTGGCGATGGCCCGGGCGATGGCCACCCGCTGCTGCTGGCCGCCCGACATCTCCGAGGGCCGGTGGTGAGCCCGGTCGTCCATGCCCACCTTGGCCAGGGCGGCCATGGCCATGTCCTCCCGGTCGAAGACCGACACCCCCCGGTAGATCAGGGGCAGGGTCACGTTCTCCAGGGCGTCCAGCTCCTGAATCAGGTTGTAGCCCTGAAAGATGAAGCCGATCTCCCGGTTTCGGATGCGGGCCAGCTCCTTGTCTGTGAGGGCGCCGATGTCGGTCCCCTCCAGAAAGTACTCCCCGTAGGTGGGGATGTCCAGACAGCCCAGCACGTTCATCATGGTGGACTTGCCTGAGCCGGACTGGCCCACGATGGCCACAAATTCCCCCCTGTCGATCTGGAGGGAGACGCCGTCCAGAGCCCGGACCTCGCTCTCCTTGCCCTCGTTGTAGATCTTATAGAGGTCTCGAATGTCTATCAGCATACCGGACACCTCGATCAGCCGTAGCTGCTGTCGGTGACCGTGTAGTTGAGGAACACGGTTTCCCCCGCCTCTACGCCGGACTTGATCTCCACATTCTTGGTGTCAGCGATGCCAGTCTCCACAATCACAGGGTAGTAGCCCTCCGCCTCGGTGGGGAAGGTGCGCTTTACGCCCGGCTGAATTTCCGGGAACTGCAGCTCCGGCACGTTGTCGGGCTTCTCCTCCCGCTGGACAAAGACCACCGAGCACCGGTTGCCGTCCATGTCGGGGAAGTACTGCACGCAGGCGGTGGGCACCATCACGCACTCGGCCGACTCGCTGGTGACAAAGGAGTACTGCAGGCCCATGCCCTCCATCAGCGCGCCGCCGAAGTTGTCCACCGTCAGGGTGACGGGATATTTGGTGCCGCTGGAGCCGCCCATCATTTCATCGCCCCCCTGGCTGCCCGACATGTCGATGGAGGTGACCAGGCCCTGAAAGATATTGTCGCTGTAATCCTTCAGCTCCACGTAGCTGCCCGGCTTGATGAAGGAGATGTTCCGGTCGTCCACGCTGATGGTGACCAGCATGGTCACATTGTTGGAGATCATAATCACCGTGTCGCCGCTCTTCACCTCCTGGCCCTCCACCAGGTTGCAGGAGGTGACGGTGCCGTCGATGGGGGCCACGGCGTTAAAGTCCTGAAGGGCCTCCATCGCCTCGTTCAGCTTGAGCTGGGCGGCGTCAATCTCCTCCTGCTTGCTCCGGATGTCGGAGTCGATGGTGGAGGAGCCTAAGTACAGAAGGGCCTCCCCGGCCTGAACATTGGCGTGGTTGAGCAGATTGCCCTGTCCCACCACCGGGCCGGAGGCCTTGGCCTCAATGGTCCGGGTCTCGTAAAACTGGGTCTTGCCGTTCTGGTAGGGGTAAATCTCCGAGCCGTCGGAGCCGATGATGACGGCCGAGGCGTCCATCTCCGCGGTGAGGGTGCCCGGATTGTCAAAGACAATGACCACCTCAAAGTGGACGGCCCCCTCGGTGGACACAAAGCTCACCTTGTTGATCTTCTCCACATAGCCGGTGAAGGGCCGCATCACCGCGGGCACGGAGACGTTGACCTCCTGCCCCACATAGATGTCCCCCTCGTAGGCGTAGCTGAAATAGAGGGACAGCTTCAGCTTCCGGTCGTTGACCAGGGTGGCCACCGGGGAGCCCTTGCTCACCTCCTGGTCGGGCTGGAACTCCTTCACCTCCTGGAGCTTGCCGGCGAAGGGGGCCCGGACGGTGAGGTTGTTGGCGTCCTCCAGCAGGTCGGCCATGTCCTTGTTCAGGTCGTCCAGCTTCTTCTGGGCGTCGGTGACGGCGTCCTCGGCGGCCTGGCTGTAGATGGTGTACAGCGGGTCGCCGGCCATGACGGTCTGGCCGCCGGTGACAAAGACCTCCTGCACCGTGCCGCTCTGGGTCAGGGTGATGGCGGCGGACTCCTTGGCCTTGGCCGTGCCCCTGCCCGACACCTTGCTCTGGATGGTGCCGATCTCGGCGACGGCGGGGAAGATTTCTCCCACCTCCTCGTCGGCGGCGGTGAGGAAGCGGTACAGGGCAAAGCCCCCGCCTCCCAGGATCACGGCGGCCACCCCCAGGGCAATCAGCCGCTTGACTAGCTTCTGCCGTCCCTTCCCCGCGGGCTTTTTGGCCGGGGGCTTGGGGGGACCGCCGGCGGCGGTCTCCGGGGCCGCCGGGGCGGGCGCCTGCTGTGTGGCGGTCTGGTTCTCTTTTACTTCTGGCATCGCTTTTTCCTCCTATCCGATCAAAGCAGTCTTGCCCGGGGCTGTCTGCCTCCGGGCCGTCCTGCGGTTTGTCCATCGGCTTCTATTATATGCCCCAGGCACAGAAATAGGCAATTACAGAGTGATTACAAATTCTTAAGGAATCATTAAGAAAGAGTTTCAAACCGGCCCTGCACACCTTCAAATTTACTCTTATTATATAGACGCAGAGAGACAGGAAAAAGTTCCGTTCTCCGGTAAATTTTTTTGTTTCCTTTATTTCCCGCAAAACCGCCCCGGGGTGAATTTTCTCCTGTTTCACATGATCCCGGCCGTCTGAAAACAGTTTCCCGGCCCAGGGGCGGATTTTGCCCTCTCCCGGGCCGGCCGCCCCCGTCTGGCCGGAGCTTTTTGCACCGCCGCCGTCACATGGCCGAATGTGCGGCAGGTTCTCCCCACTCGCTTTGTGGAAATACCCAAAAATATGACGTTAAAATGCCACTTCTCTCCGCCGTATTTTCAAAGTCCTCTTGAAAAAAACGTTTCCCTCCTTTTAACCCCCTCCGCAAAAAACGATATGCAAACGTTCCTGTGGTATCATTAAGTCTGCGGTCACAGCCGGCCTCCACAGCGCCGGCGGGCTTCGCGCGTTGCGGCCAGCTGTGACGACAGAGAGAAAGGAGCGCATCACCATGAAAGAGAAAACCTACAGCTCAGCAGCCTGGATCAAATTTTTGGCCTTCAGCGCATTGGGAATCTTCATCTTCTTTATCAACATCAATATCGGCGGCAGCAAAAATGTTCCCATGCTGCACATCATCAACATTGTCAAGGGAAAGGTTCCGCCCAACGCCAATATGTGGCTGGTCACCCTGATCTGCCTGTTTACCCTTGTTACCAGTCTGTGGGCCCGCCTGCCCGGCGCCCCCCAGTGGATCAGAAACCACCACGCCAAGGACAACATCTTCTCCTACTTCACCTATATCACAGCGGCAATCTTTTCCCTTATGGTCACCCTCAATGTGGGTCCGGTTTTCATTATCGACCCCGTGGTGGGGGCCAGCTCGGTCAACGTGGCCCGGGACGTGATTTACTCTGTTGTAATCGCCGGCGCGCTGGTGGTGTTCCTCACCGAGTTCGGCCTGCTGGAGTTCATCGGCACCCTGATGGAGCCCATTATGCGCAAGTGCTTCCGGGTGCCCGGCAAGTCCTCCATCGACGCGCTGTCCTCCTTCGTCTGCTCGCCGGCCGTGGGCGTTATGATTACCTCCAGCCTGTACAAGGGCAAGATCTACACCCAGCGGGAGGCCGTTACGATTACCACCTCCTTCAGCGTGTGTAGCCTGGGCGCCTTCGCCTTCCTCTCCGGCATGGCCAACTGCAGCGAGTACTACTCCGTCCTGATTCTCAGCTCCCTGGTGCTGGTATTCATCATGGCGGCCATTATGGTGCGCATCCCGCCCATCTCCAAAAAGAAGGACGTCTATATTGACGGCGAGGCACAGACCCCGGAGCTGCTGGGCAATACCCGCTATGACAGGGAGATCCTGCCCCGGGCCTTCCGCGCCGCTCTGGACAAGGCGGAAGCCGCCTCCCCCTCCGCCATGCTCGGCGGTCTGTCCTCCGCCGGCGCCTACTCCCTGAAAATCGCCTCCTTCGTGGTGTCCCTCTCGGTGATCTTCCTGGCCCTGGCCAACTACACCCCGGTGATCTCCTGGCTGGGCCTGCCGGTGATCCCCATTCTGAACCTGCTGGGTCTGCCCGATGTGGAGCTCATCGCCCCCTCTGTGCTGTCCGGCTTCTTCGCCCTCTCCCTGCCCTCCACCCTGCTGAAGGGGACCGCCGTGGCGGCCAAGAGCGGCTTTTTCGTGGTGCTGCTCTCCACCGCCCAGGTCATCTTCTTCACCGAGAGCGCCAACGCCATGCTGGAGTCTGAGATTCCGGTGGACTTCAAGGACCTGCTCATCATCTTCCTGGAGCGCACAGTGTTTCTGATCCCCCTGTGCGCCCTCTTCTGCGGGATGGTCTTCGGATTCTGATGCCGCCCCTCTGAGCAACTGCACCCCCTCTTCTTATTCTCCCCTCTTGAAAATTTTCCCACCCGGCTGCCGTTGGCGGCGGGTGGGGAAATTTTCAACCAGCAGCTTTTATGAAAGGAATGATTGGATCTTATGGACAACACAGCACACAGAAGCATCACGCTGGAGGGCCCGCTGCCCCAGCCCGGGGAATTTGACCCCGCCGTCCGCCGGGCGCCCAAGCGGGAGGCCTGCCTGAGCCGGAGCGACGTGGAGCTGGCCGTTAAAAATGCCCTGCGCTACATCCCTCAGGAGTACCAGGAGGAGCTGGCCGGAGAGTTTTACCGGGAGCTGATGGAGCGGGGCAAAATCTACGGCTACCGCTTCCGCCCCCACGGAAAAATCTGGGGCCGCCCGGTGAACAGCTACAAGGGCAGGTGTCTGGCCGGCAAGGCGCTCCAGGTGATGATCGACAACAATCTCGACTTCGATGTGGCCCTCTACCCCTACGAGCTGGTCACCTACGGCGAGACCGGACAGGTCTGCCAAAACTGGATGCAGTACCGGCTCATCAAGCGGTATCTGGAGGAGATGGAGGAGGACCAGACCCTGGTGGTCAGCTCGGGCCACCCCCTGGGGCTGTTCCACTCCTCCAAGGAGGCCCCGCGGGTGATCCTGACCAACGGCCTGCTGGTGGGGAAATACAACGACAACGACAACTGGAACCGGGCTGCCGCCCTGGGTGTGTCCAACTACGGCCAGTTTACCGCCGGCGGCTGGTTCTATATCGGCAGCCAGGGCATTGTCCACGGCACCTTCTCCACCCTGCTGTCCGTGGCCCGGACCGTGCTCCACCACGAGAGCAGCGAGGATATGCTGAAGGGCGCCCTGTTCGTCACGGCCGGCCTGGGGGGGATGAGCGGCGCCCAGGGCAAGTCCATCGAGATGTGCCGGGGCGTCGGCATCATCGCTGAGGTGGACGAGTCCAAAATCGCGCTGCGCCAGCGGCTGGGCTGGGTGTCCCTGCGGGCCGAGACGCCGGAGGAGGCCTTCTCCACCGCCCGCTCCTACATCGCCAGAGGGGAGCCCATCTCCATCGCCTACCACGGCAACATCGTGGACCTGCTCCAGTACGCGGTGGACCACAACGAGAAGATCGACATCCTCACCGACCAGACCTCCTGCCATGTGGCCTTCGACGGCGGCTACTGCCCCCAGGGGCTTACCTTCGCCCAGCGCTCCAAACTGCTGGCCGAGGACAAGCCCCGCTTTGTGGAGCTGGTAAAGCAGACCCTGCGCAAGCACCACCAGCTCATCGAGATCCTCCGCAGCCGGGGCACCTATTTCTTCGACTACGGCAACAGCCTGACCTCCACCATGTATGAGATCGGCATCAAAGAGGTGTGCGTCAACGGGGAGAACCCCCTGGACGGCTTTATTTACAAGTCCTTTGTGGAGGAGTTCCTGGGGCCCAACCTCTTCGACTACGGCTACGGGCCCTTCCGCTGGGTGTGCCTGTCCGGCAGTCCGGAGGACCTGCGCAGGACCGATCAGGCGGCCATGGCCTGCATCGACAAGGACCGGCGGTATCAGGACTATGACAACTATGTCTGGATTCGGGACGCGGAGAAGAATCGCCTGGTCATCGGAACCCAGGCCCGCATCCTCTACCAGGACGCCCGCACCAGAGGACAGATCGCCCTGAAATTCAACGAGATGGTCCGTTCGGGTGAGATCGGCCCCATCATGATGGGCCGCGACCACATGGACACCGGCGGGGCGGACGCCCCCTCCCGGGAGACCTCCAACATCCGGGACGGCAGCAACATCACGGCGGATATGTCCGCCCTGGTGTTCGGCGGAGACGCCGGCATGGGCATGACCCTGATGTCCATGCACAACGGGGGCGGCGTGGGCATCGGCAACTCCCAGAGCTGCGGCTACGGCCTGCTGCTGGACGGCAGCGAGGCCACCGACCGGATCATCCGCCGGGCGGTCAGCTACGACGTGATGTGCGGCGTGGCCCGCCGGGCCTGGGCAGGAAACGAGAACTCCATCCAGACGGTGCTGGAGCACACAGAGCCCGCCGATATGATTACCCTCCCCTTCCTCTGCGACGGAGAGATGGTCCGGCGGGTCATCCAAAACAGCTGAAGGAGGATACGCTATGGAGCAGTACAGGCCTCTGGCCGGCGTCACGGTTGTGGAGCTGGCCACCTTCGTAGCCGCCCCCTACGCCGCCCGGGCTATGGCGGACTGGGGCGCCGACGTGATTAAAATTGAGCCGCCCAAGGGGGACCCCATGCGGATGATGGGCGGACTGCTGAACATGCCCACCGACAACGAACGGGAAAACCCCGCCTATGACCAGCAGAACGCCAACAAGCGGGGCATTGTGCTGAACCTGAAGCACCCGGAGGGCATGGCGGTCCTCCACAGGCTGCTGGCCAAGGCGGACATATTCATCACCAACAACCGCCAGGAGGCGCTGGAGCGGATGGGGCTGTCCTATGAGCAGCTCTCCCCCCGCTACCCCGCCCTCGTCTACGGGCAGGTGTCCGGCTACGGGGAGAATGGGCCCGACAAGGACCGGCCCGGATTCGACTTCACCTCCTACTACGCCCGGGGCGGCATCAGCGGCACCCTCTATGAGAAGGGCACCTCTCCCCTGCTCACCGTGGCCGCCTTCGGCGACCAGCAGGTCAGTCTGGCCCTCCTGTCCGGCCTGTGCGCCGCCCTGTTCAACGCCAGGCGCACCGGCAAGGGTGAGAAGGTGAGCGTAAGCCTCTACCAGACGGCGCTGTACTGCATGTGTCACATGATCGCCTCCAGCCAGTATGGAAAAAATCCCTATCCCCGCAGCCGTCTGGACACCGCCAACCCCTTCCAGGCCGCCTACCCCACCAAGGACGGCCGCTGGATTCAGGGGGCGGTCAACGCCTACGACCGGGAGTACGCCCGCATCTGCCGTCTGGTGGGCCGGGAGGACCTGGCGGAAGACGAGCGTTACAGCACCTTCCAGAGGGTCAAGGACAACCCCCGCCCCTTCATTCAGGAGCTGGACAAAGCCTTTCGCCAAAAGACCGCCGACGAGTGGGTCAAGATCTTTGACGAGGCCGACCTGCCCTTCGACAAGGAGATGCTCTGGGAGGAGATCCTGGAGGACCCCCAGGCCTGGGGGGACGACGACCTGTGCCGCGTGGAGGGCTACCCGGACCGGGAGGGGCTGGGGACAAGCCGTGTTCTGGTCCGCTCCCCGGTAAAATTCCGCAATATGGGTCTGCCTCCCTACGAGAAGGGCCCTAAAATCGGCCAGCATACCGACCGGGTTCTGGAGGAGGCCGGCCTGTCTCAGGAGGAGATCCGGCTTCTGCATGACAGCGGCGCCGTTCAATAGCCAGGAAAGGAGCGCTAACTATGCCGGAAGAAAAAATACGGGCAAAGGACCTGCTGAATCGCCTTCTCGACCAGCACTATGAGGAGGCCTGGGAGGCCAAGCGGCAGGGCAGGCCGGTGGGCTGGGTCTCCTCCAATTTCCCCCAGGAGTTTCTGGAGGCCATGGGGCTCACCGTGTGCTACCCGGAAAACCACTCCACTTCTCTGTCCGCCAAGCACGAGTCCCTGGACATGATCCATGAGGCCGAGCGGCTGGGCTATCACAACGACCTGTGCGGCTACGCCCGGGTCAACCTGGGTTTTCTCAGCAAGGGGGACTGCCAGAGCCTGCGGATGCCCATGCCTGACTATGTGGTATGCAGCAACAACATCTGCAACCAGCTGGTAAAGTGGTTTGAAACCGTCGCCCGGCTCCGCAATATCCCGCTGATTATTTTTGACATCCCCTTTAACAACGACTATGAGGTATCCGAATCCCGCATGGAGTACATGCGGGCCCAGATTCCCGAGCTCATCGCCCAGCTGGAGCGGGCCTCGGGCGCAGCATGGAACGAGGCCCGCTTCCGGGAGGTTATGGCGATCTCCAACGAGTGCGGGGAGCAGTGGCAGCGGGCCTCCCGGTACTTTGAGGCGGTGCCCAGCCCCATGAACGGCTTCGAGATGTTCAACTACATGGCCCTGATGGTGTGCGCCCGGGGGCGGCGGGAGACCGTCGAGGCCATCCGTCTGCTGGCCGACGAGCTGGAGCAGCGGTATGCCGCTGGGGAGACCACCTTCCGCGGAGAGCCCAAGTACCGGATTATGATGGAGGGCATCGCCTGCTGGCCCCACCTGAAGCACAACTATCAGACCCTGCGCGGCAGCGGCTGCAACCTCACCGGCACCGTCTACACCGAGACCTGGGGCCGCACCTACCGGGACCTGGACGAGATGCTCCGCTCCTACAGCGTGGTGCTGGACAACACCAACATCGACCGGGCCTGTGACCGGCGGATCCAGCTGGCCCGCCGGGCCTGCTGCGACGGCGCGCTGATCCACATGAACCGCAGCTGCAAGGCCTGGGACGGCATCCTCTATGAGATGGAGCGGCGCATCCGCAGTCAAGCCGGCATCCCCACGGCCCTCTACGACGGCGACCAGTCCGACCCCAGATGCTACGCCGAGGGGCAGTACGAGTCCCGGGTGCAGGGGCTGTGTGAGGTCATGGAGAACCGCAGAGAGGAGGGCCGGACATGACCAGACTGGATGATATTTTAACCGCCATTGTGGAGGACGCGGCAAACCCCGGGGCCGCCGTCCGCCGGGAGCTGGACCGCACCGGAAAGAAGGCGGTGGGCTGTATGCTGGAGTTCTGCCCCGAGGAGCTGATCTGCGCCGCCGGTATGCTTCCGGTGGGGCTCTGGGGCGGAGCCGTGGAGCTGTCGCTGGTCAAGCAGTACTTTCCCCCCTTCTTCTGCGCGCCGGTTCAGCAGACGCTGGAGCTGGCCCTCCAGGGGGCCTATGACGGTCTGCTCTCGGCGGTGATGGTGCCCATCCTGTGCGACACCCTGAAGTCCGCCGGACAGAACTGGCGCGTGGCCGTCCCCCACATCCCCATGATCCCGGTCACCTACCCCCAAAACCGCCACCTCCCCAGCGGGCAGGCCTTCCTGCGCCGGGAGCTGGAGGATGCTATGGCCAAGCTGGAGCGGATCGCCGGCCGCGGCATCTCTCCCCAGGCGCTGGACAGCGCCATCGCCCTGTATAACCGATACCGTGAGGCTATGCGGGAGTTCTCCGCCCAGGCGGCCCGCCACGCCGACGTCATTACCCCCGCCGTCCGCCACAGCGTATTCCAGGCCGGCTTTTACCGGGATAAGGGGGACTATCTGGAGACCGTGCGGGAGCTGACCGCCCTGCTGAAGCAGCTTCCTCCGGCCGAGGGCAGGCACCCGGTGGCCCTCACCGGAATCGCCCTGAGCACCCCCCGTATTCTGGAGGCCATGGAGCGCAGCGGCCTGACCGTCGCCGGGGACACCCTGGCCCAGGAGTACGGACAGACCGCCTTCCCCGTCCCCGACGGCGGCGACGGGCTGACCAGGCTGGCCGCCTGGTGGAGCCAGATGCGGCACTCCTCCCTGGCGGTGGACCTGGAGCAGGAGCGGGCGGACCACCTGATCCGGCTGGTTCAGGCGGGCCGCGCCCAGGGGGTAATCATCCTTTGAGCGGCCCAAGCTGCGCAGCGCCAACTACTTCAACATCGCCGGGGCCTACGACTATCTGGCCCTCAACAGCCGGATGCAGATGAAGCTGGACGAGGCGCTGGGCTATATCCACAGGGCCATCGATCTGTGTGTGGAGAAAAAGGTGCAGAAGAGTCTGGACCTCTTCTATGAGGACTGCGGCTATATCCTGTTTCTCAAGGGGGACTGTCAGGCCGCCGAGCGCTATTTTCTCCGGAGCATCGAGCTCTATGAGCAGTTCGACACCTACTGGCTGCGGTCCATCGCCGAGAGCAGCCTGGCTATGATCTACGCCGCCGGCGACAGCAGAGACCGGGCCCTGGAGCACTTCCGAAAGGCGGAGGTATTCAGCCAGAAGGAGATGGCCCAGGAGGAGCTTGCCGTACTGGAGCAGGCCCGCTGCGTGCTGAAGGAGGCCGGCATTTTATAGCCTGCGGCGGGCTGATCCAGCTGGTCAACGCCCTGCGCATCGCCAAGCTGAAAAGCCCTCCCGTCCTGGGCCTGATCCCCGGGCTCATTCTGGTGGTCCCCATCACCTGCTTCTGGCCATTCTGAGCGCACCCGTGATATCCAATCATATCAACAAAAACGCCCTCTTATTTCGGGGGTGTTTTTGTCTGAGTGGCACAAAAATGCGGCGTACAGAAAATTCCTCTTGACTTTAATGCTTTTTTGCGTTACACTTCAACGGTACAAAGCGTCAAAGCAACGGCGCAAGAGAGGAATGTTTCATATGGCAATCAAACTGGTTATGCTCCTGGTATTCTTCGGCGTGATGGTGGGCATCGGCCTCTACTGCCGGAAGAACGCCACCGATGTCAACGGCTTTGTGCTGGGCGGACGCTCCGTGGGCCCCTGGCTCACCGCCTTCGCCTATGGCACCTCCTACTTCTCCGCCGTGGTCTTTGTGGGCTATGCCGGCCAGTTCGGCTGGAAGTACGGCATCGCCGCCACCTGGGCGGGTATCGGCAACGCCATTCTCGGCTCCCTGCTGGCCTGGGTGGTGCTGGGCCGCCGCACACGCATTATGACCCAGCACCTGGACAGCGCCACCATGCCCGAGTTCTTCGGCAAGCGGTTCGGCTCCCAGTCGCTGAAGATCGCCGCCTCGGTGATTATCTTCATCTTCCTCATCCCCTACACCGCCAGCCTGTACAACGGCCTCAGCCGGCTGTTCGGCATGGCATTTGACATCGACTACGCGGTGTGCGTCATCGTGATGGCCATCCTTACCGGGGTGTACGTCATCGCCGGGGGGTACATGGCCACCGCCATCAACGACTTTATCCAGGGCATCATCATGCTCTTCGGCATCTGCGCCGTCATCGCGGCGGTGCTGGGCAGCCAGGGCGGCTTTATGGCGGCCCTCACCAAGCTGGCCCAGGTGTCCAACGAGACCGCCGCCGGCCCGGTGGCCGGGGCCCCCGGGGTATTCGCCTCCTTCTTCGGTCCCGACCCGGTGAATCTGCTGGGCGTGGTGATTCTCACCTCCCTGGGCACCTGGGGCCTGCCCCAGATGGTCCAGAAGTTCTACGCCATCAAGAGCGAGAAGTCCATCAACACCGGCACGGTGATCTCCACCCTCTTCGCCATGGTGGTGTCCGGGGGCTGCTACTTCCTGGGGGGCTTTGGCCGGCTGTTCTCCGACGTGGTAGGCGTCACCGAGGCGGGCACCCCTGTGGGCGGCTTCGACGCGGTGATCCCCGCCATGCTCTCCGGCCTGCCCGATATCCTGCTGGCGGTGGTGGTGATCCTGGTGCTGTCCGCCTCCATGTCCACCCTCAGCTCCCTGGTGCTCACCTCCAGCTCCACCATGACGCTGGACCTGCTCAAAGGGCACATTATCAAGGAGATGGACGAAAAGAAGCAGGTATTCATCATGCGCTGCCTGATCGCGGTGTTCATCGCCATCTCCGCGGTGCTGGCCATCATCCAGTACCGCTCCAGCGTCACCTTCATCGCCCAGCTCATGGGCGTGTCCTGGGGCGCTCTGGCCGGAGCCTTCCTGGCCCCCTTCCTCTACGGGCTGTACTGGCGCGGGGCCACCAAAATCGCCTGCTGGACCAGCTTCATCTTCTCCACCGTGGTCATGCTGGCCGATATCTCCCCCCTGAAGGCCAGCTTCCCCGCCCTTCTGGTCTCCCCCATCAACTGCGGCGCCTTCTGCATGATCGCCGGGCTGGTCATCGTGCCGGTGGTGTCCCTCTTCACCGCCAGGCCCAAGAAGGAGCTGGTTGACGACGCCTTCTCCTGCTACGAGGAAAAGGTCACCGTCCGCAAGAGCCAGGCCCTGGGTGACCCCCAGTAAAATTCTCTCTTTCCAATTGGCGGGGCCTGTGGTATGCTATATCACAGGCTCTGTCAGTTTTACACTGCGTAGGGGCGGATATCATCCGCCCGTTTTTACGGGGCCGCGCCGTGTATCGCGGGCGGGTAATACCCGCCCCTACATTACGAACCCAGAAAGGAATCCTGCACCCATGATCTTCGACATCCACACCCACACCTTTCCGGACAAGATCGCCCACTCCACCATTGAGAAGCTCCAGTCCATGTCCCACACCATAGCCTTCTCTGACGGCACCGAGGCGGGGCTGCGGGCCTCCATGGACAGGGCCGGCATCGACGGCTCTCTGGTCCTCCCGGTGGCCACCAGCGCCCGGCAGGTGGTCCACGTCAACGACGCCTCCGCCCGCCTCAACGACCGGGCTCCGGAGACCGGCCTGTGGTCCTTCGGCTGTATGCACCCCGACTTCCCGGACTGGAAGGACGAGCTGGCCCGCATCGCGGAGCTGGGCATGAAGGGGGTCAAGCTCCACCCCATCTACCAGGGGGTGGACTTCGACGATCCCCGCTATCTGCGCATTCTGGACCGCTGCGGCGAGCTGGGTCTGACCGTCCTCACCCACGCCGGGCGGGACATCGGCTTTCCCCTTCGGGACCACTGCACCCCGGAGATGACACTCAACGCCCTGAAGCAGGTGGGACCGGTGAAGCTCATTCTGGCCCACATGGGGGGCTGGCGGGAGTGGGACCGGGTGGAGGCCCTCCTGCCTGAAACCGGCGTCTATCTGGACACCGCCTTCGCTTTGGGCCGCATCTCCCCCTTGGGTGACGGCTACTATGGCCCCTCTGACCTGCCCCTGATGGAGGTGGAGCAGTTCGTCCGCATGGTGCGGGAGTTCCCCGGCCGGGTCCTTCTGGGCACCGACTCCCCCTGGCGCGACCAGCGGGAGGGCGTCGAACTCATTGAGGCCCTGCCCCTCACCCGGGAGGAGAAGGACGGCATCCTGGGGGGCTATGCCCAGAAGCTGCTGGGATTTCAGCAGAGCTAAAAAGCCTCCCTTCGCGAAGGGAGGTGGCATCCGCGCAGCGGATGACGGAGGGTTTTCCCTGTTGAAACGCACCGCTTTCTTCGATAAGAAAACCCCCACCCGGCTTCGCCGGGAGCCCCCTTTTCGAAGGGGGCCTCATCCCTCTGGGGACCAAGAGTATGGACAATAAAGGAGCGATACCATGTACATCGACCAGACCCGTTACACCACCCGCCCCACTGACGACCGCATCCCCCAGGAGCTGGCCATCTACGACCGGCTGGAGGAGCTGAAAATCCCCTATGTCCGGGTGGACCACGACCACGCCGACACCATTGAGATCTGCCACGAGGTGGAGAAGGTGCTGGGCTCCAAAATATGCAAGAACCTGTTTCTGTGCAACCGGCAGCAGACCGACTTCTATCTGTTGATGATGCCGGGGGACAAGCCCTTCAAAACCAAGTTTCTCTCCGCCCAGCTGGGGTGCTCCCGGCTGTCCTTCGCCGACGACGGCCACATGCGGGACTATCTCAGCACCATTCCCGGCTCGGTCTCCGCCCTGGAGCTGCTCTTTGACACCGACCGCCGCGTCCAGCTGGTCATCGACCGGGACCTGCTGACCGACGAGTTCATCAGCGGCCACCCGGGCATCTCCACCTCCACCCTCCAGCTAAAGCGGGAGGACCTTTTGAAGTTTGTGGAGTCCACCGGCCACACCCCCATCTGCATCGACCTCCCCGACCCCAGAGCGGATTCGTTCTAGGATTCACACACCTCCACACACCTTAGCAGTGCCCTGTAAATCCCGATATTGTCAAAACGCCTTCAGTTGCCTGTACTCCAGGAGCTGAAGGCGTTTGTGCTGTCCCGCCCCCATTTATATAAATATTATTTATAATTAAATTATTATAATTCATTTGATTTATGTATTTATAGCGTTTATAATCTTATCAGGCAGCAAGATCAAGCCAGAATCAAGCAGAAAGGTGTGTTTGCAGCTATGGAACCAAAATACTCTCTTGTGCATCTGACCGGAATCAGCACACCGCCTCCGGAGTTTATCCGGATCGCGGCGGCGGCAGGCTACGACTGTGTAAGCCTGCGCACCATCTCCATGGGTATGCCCGGCGAGGTCCCCCACGACCTGACCAGACCGGAGCTCCTGAGAGAAACCAGGCGGGCATTGGAGGAAACCGGAATTATTTTCAACGATACTGAGAATACAAGAATTGTGGAAGGCACGGATGTGAAGGACTATGAGCCCCACCTGGCCGCAGCGGCGGAGCTGGGGGTGCGCCACATCCTCGGAAACATCTGGACCCCCGACCGGTCCTACTATACAGATCAGTTCGGAAAGCTCTGCGAGCTGGCCGCCCAGTACGGGCTGGACATCAACATAGAGTTTGTCACCTGGGCCAGCGTCACCAACCTGCGGCAGACTGTAGAGCTACTGAAGGCGGTCAACATGCCCAACGCCGGAATCATGATCGACGCCCTCCACTTTTACCGCTCCAGGGTTCAGCTCTCAGAACTGGACGGGCTGCCCCCGGAATGGTTCCGGTTCATGCACCTGTGCGACTGCGAGGAGGAAATCCCCACAGAGCGGGAGAAGCTCGTCCACACCGGCAGAGCGGAGCGGCTGTACCCCGGAGAGGGGTGCATCGATCTCAAATCCCTTGTCCAAAGGCTGCCCGCTGACATCGTGTGGGGCATTGAGGTCCCCCACCTGGCCAGGTTGGAGCAGTACGGACTGGAGGAACACGCCAGACGCGCACTGCAGTGGGCAAAGACATATTTCGCGGCAGAATAACGGAAGGGCGGGAGGAAATTGAAGGCATTAAAATGGGTCGATAAAAATTTTGAGGTCATCTTTATGGTCCTTACCCTGATTGCTGTCTCAGCCATCATGACGGCGCAGATTATTGCGCGCCGGTTTATGGGGACGTCAATCGCCTGGTCCGAGGAGATGTGCCGGTATCTGTTCATCTGGATGGGCTTTTTGAGCATCAGCCACTCGGTCAGGGCCAAGAGCATCATCAAGCTCGACATTGTGGAGCTGCTCCTGCCGCCGGCCGTGATTAAGGCCGTTACCGTTGCCGTTGACCTGCTTATGGCGGCGCTGTTCGCCTGTCTCACATACCAGTCCATGGATATTATCCGCACCACAAATCAGAGATGGTCCAGTCTGGATATCAGCATGAATCTGGTATACGGCGCCATTCCCATCTGCTTTGCCCTGACGGCCCTCAGGTTTTTGGAGATGTTTGTGATTGACATCCGGCAGAAGGCTGTGAAGAAGGACGCGGCCGCCATTGGCGAGGAGTATGCCGCCGCGGAACGGGAAAACGCCGGTCTGACGGATGTTCAGGAAGGAGGTGAACCATAATGCTGGGCGCAATCTTTATCCTTATGGCTGTCCTTTTAATCCTTATGGTGCCCATTGGGGTGGTGCTCCTGTGCGTGTCGCTGGTCCCCAGTGTCATGGACCCCACATTTATCGCCAGCATCCAGTATGTACTGCGCAACATGGTGGGAGGGCTGAACAGCACGCCCCTCATCGCCATCCCGCTGTTCATCCTCGGCGGAATCATTATGGCAAAGGGCGGAATTGCCCAGAAGCTCTTCAATGTATTCGCCTACCTGATTGGAGACCGGACCGGGGGAATGCCCTGCGCCTCCATTGTCACCTGCCTCTTTTACGGTGCGATCTCCGGCTCTGGACCGGCCACTACCGCCGCGGTCGGCACCATGACCATTCCGGTTTTGGACGACATGGGCTACGACCACGCCTTCAGCTCCGCGACTGTGGCGGTCGCCGGCGGCCTGGGGGTGATTATCCCGCCCTCCATCCCCTTTATTGTCTACAGCATGGCCAGCGGCGTCTCGGTGGGGGATATGTTCCTGGCCGGGATCCTGCCCGGCTGTCTGATTGCGGCCTGCCTGATGATCTATGCGGTCTATTACTGCCGGAAGCACGGCGAGGACAGGCAGAAAATCGAGGCCACCGTCGGCGCGCTGAGGCGGAAGGGCTTCTGGGCCATCCTCAAGGACAGCTTCTGGGCTATCCTCTCCCCTGTATTCATCCTGGGGGGTATTTACTCGGGAGTCGTCACCCCCACCGAGGCGGCCCTGATCGGCGTGATCTACTCCACCCTCATCGGCCTGTTTGTGTACAGAACCCTGAAGCCCAGAGACCTGATCCCCGCCTGTGTTGAGACGGTGAAAACCACCGCCCCCATGCTGATCGTCCTGGCCACGGCGGCCTCGTTCTCCAGGATTCTGTCCCTGCTTCAGGCCTCTCAGGTGGTATCCGGGCTGTTGGGCGGACTGCTGAGCCACAAGCTGCTGCTTCTGCTGCTCATGAACCTGATTTTGCTGGTGCTCGGCATGATTATTGATACCTCGCCCAACATCCTGATCTTTACCCCCGTCATGCTGCCTCTGGCCCAGGCTGTGGGCGTTGACCCGGTACACTTCGGCATCATCATGATCGTAAACCTGGCCATCGGCTTCGTCACTCCCCCTGTGGGCGTGAATCTGTATGTGGCCCAGTCCATCTCCGGCGTTCCCGTCCTGAAGCTGGCGAAAAAGGCGCTACCCTATATCCTGATGTTCTTCCTCGCACTTCTGCTCATCACATATATCCCCCCCATCAGCACTGTGCTCATCCATCTGGGCAAATCATAAAAAAGGAGAATATGCAATGAAAAAGACATTATCCATGCTCCTGGCGCTGGCTATGGTATTCAGCCTCTCGGCCTGCGGCACCTCGGGGACCCCCACGGGCTCCAGCACCTCCGGCAATCCCAATTCTCCGGGCAGCAGCGGCGGAGCGGACAGCCTGGACCCGATCACCCTGTCCATCGGCCACACCGGCGCAGAGGACTCCTGGAACCAAGCCATGTGCCTGGCTGTAAAGGACAAGCTGGACGAGCTCTCCGGCGGAAAAATTACCGTCACCGTCTACCCCAACGGCCAGCTGGGCTCCGACTCCGAGATGGTCATCTCGGTGGTCAACGGCGACCTCTCCATGCAGTGTACCAACACCTCCTCCGTTGTCAACACCGTTCCTGACTGCGGCGTGGCGGATATCCCCTTCTTGTTCAGCAGCGTTGAGGACGTGCGCGCCGCCCTCTCCGACGAGACCTTCAACAGTATGCTGGGCGAGTCCTTCCATGCGGCGGACCTCCACCTGCTCATGGCGGCCGACCAGGGCTTTCGCTGTATCACCAGCAGCCGGAATATCACCTGCTTCGAGGACCTGGCCGGCCTCCAGATCCGGGTGATGGACAATGCAAACCACATCGCTTTCTTTACCGACGCCACCCTCGCTCCCACCCCCCTGAGCTTCTCTGAGCTCTACCTGGCCCTTCAGCAAGGGCTGCTTCAGGCCCAGGAGAACCCCTACCGGACCACCGCTGCCTCCAAGTTCTATGAGGTGCAGAAGTATCTCACAAACTCCAACCATGTCCCCCAGTGCAACGTGATCTTCATGGGCAAAAGCACCTTCGACAGCCTGCCCGCGCCCTATCAGGAGATTGTAAGCCAGGCCTTCACCGAGCTGCTCCCCACCGCGCAGCAACTGGCCGACGAATCCATGGAGGCCGACTTCGATTTTCTCATTGAGAAGGGCATGACCTTCGTAGACTTCGACCAGATCGACGGCCTGCGCCAGAAGCTGAGAGATGCCTGTGTTGAAAACGCGGTGGCCCGCACCGGTCAGACGGTCAACCCCGCCCTGGTGGACGCCTATCTCGCCGCCGCCGGATATACCAAATAACCGATATTCAAATGCGGGCCGGTAAACCCGGCCCACATTTCAGGAAGGAGATTGTTATGCGTCAAGAGAAAAAAACGGTTGTCGTGGGCACCGTCGGAGCGGGATACGCCGCCCGCCTCCACGCCAGCGGGTATGAAAAGGTGAGCAAGATCAATGTCAGACTGAAAACAATCTGTGATCTGAACCTCACACTGGCAAACGAGCTCAAGGAGTCATTCGGCTATGAAACGGCGACCAGCGACTACGACCAGATGCTCGCCGACCCCGAAATTCAGGTGATTGACATTATTACCCCACCCTTTCTCCACTGCGACATGGCCATCAAGGCCCTGGAGGCGGGAAAGCATGTGATCGTCGAGAAGCCCCTGACCGGCTATTTTGGCAAGAAGGGCGAGCAGAATGTGGGACTCACCACCCCCAGGTCTGTCATGTACGATGAGATTCTCAAAACCATGGACCGGCTCAAGGAGGTTGTGGAGCGCACAGGCGGCAAATTTATGTACGCCGAAAATCACGTATACGCCACCCCGGTCCAGAGGGCCGCGGAAATCCTGAAGGCCAGAAAAAGCAAGATCCTGTATATGCGTGGTGAGCTGAGTCTGAACGGCTCAAGCTCCGCGCTGGCCGGACGGTGGAACGGCACCGGCGGCGGCATCCTGATGCGCAACGGCACCCACGCGCTCTCCTGTATGCTCTGGCTCAAGGAGCAGGAGGCGAAGAACCGGGGGGAGAACATTTCCATTCAAAGCGTCGTCGCCGATGTGGGCGTGACCACCGCATGTCTGACTGAATACGAAAAACGGCACCTCCTGGCCCACCCCGAGGATGTTGAGGATTTCAGCAACATGACGGTGACCTTTTCCGACGGGACAAAGGGGCTGACCATCTCGTCCGACACCGTCCTGGGGGGCACCAGAAACTACATCGATATTTACAGCAACGACGGCGCCCTGCAGTGCAACATCAACCCCACCGACCTGCTGAACTCCTATTTTTTAGACGAGGAGGGGATGGACGACATTGAAATCTCCCAGTGGCTGCCCCTGAAGACCGGGTGGAACAAGGTCTGGGTATCTGATGAGATTATCCGGGGATACACCGGCGAGCTCCAAAGCTTTATGGAGGCTGTCGCCTACGACACCGAGCCTGAATCCGGCTTCTCCCTGGCCTACAACACCGCAAAGCTGCTGTATGCCGCCTACGTCTCCGCGGAGGAGGGCCGGCGGGTCAGCTTTTAAAAAACTCCCCACCGGACAGACACGCTCAGCAGAGCCGTCCGGTGGGGAGTAACCGCTTTTACAGGATGCAGCCCGGAGCCGGTCAAGGGACGCCGGGCTTGCTCATTTTTCGGATGATATAGGTTTTAAACCGCTCCGCAGCGGGGGAGAGCGGAATGTCTTTCTTCCAGAACATATACAGGGTCCGGTATATGGAGTGGTCCTCCAGGCAGACCGGAGACACAGGGAACAGCTTGATCTCGCTGATCAGCGGCACAATGCTGACCCCCATGCCGGCGGCCACAATTCCGGTTATCATCCGCTCATTATTGGCCTCTATGATGGTGGAGGGCTTCAGATTATGGCTCTGAAACAGCCTGTCCAGGTCCCTTCTTGAGCCGCACCGCCTGTCGTAGGTGACAAAGGGCTCGGTACACAGCTCCGCCAGCGTAATGTTGCTTCTGCTGGCCCAGGGGTGAATATTGGGCACCAGGGCGACCAGCGCCTCCTTGATAACCTCGAAAAATTCATAGTCGTTCCGGGGAATCTTTGCCCCGAAGCCCAGATCAACCTCACCGGCCTCCAGCTGTTCCATCGCCGTGGTTGTGGACTCCATGGGCAGGAAGGAGATGGAGATATTCTGATTTTCCGGCAGGCCATGGAACTCCCTGATCAGCGGAGGGATAAAGGAGTGCTCCAGAGTATGGGACACGGTTACCCGGATCTCGTCCTTATTGGCGTTCAGATAGCGGCTGATATTGGACTTTGCCAGCTCAATCTCCTTCATGATGCTGATGACATGAATCTGAAAAATCTCCGCCGCCGGAGAGAGCTCGATCGAACGCCCCTTTTTGATAAACAGAGGGGTGCCCAGCTCCTCCTCCAGCTTGCTGATGGCGTGGCTGAGGTTCGGCTGGGAGACAAACAGCTCATTGGCCGCCTGTGTGTAGCTTTTCAGTCTGGCAATCGCGTTAAAATATATCAGCTGCTGAAGCGTCATCTGCAAATCTCCTCACTGCCACTGCGCCCTGACAGCATCTATGATCCTGTGTACCTTTAATGTATCGGCGTGGTTCAGCAGCCCGCACTCAGTCTTACCCGCGAAGATCGCATCCCGGATGGCCTCCAGCTGATATTCAAACCCATTGATCCGGTGGGGGAAGTGGAGCCCGCAGGTCCCGCCCCCCGTCGGGATGCTCAATCTCGTCCCCGCCCGCTTGTTGTCGGCGGCCCGGGAATCCTGATTCTCCCCGTAGAGGAAGAGCCTTCCGTGCTCCGCGCGCCCAAAATCCTCAATTTCAATGCGCCCCTTCGTCCCCATAATCACCGCCCTCTGGGGCGCCGACGTGGTGATGGAACAGATACAGTTTGCCAGGGCGCCGCTCTCATACCGGAGGGTAAAGCATGTAATCTCGTCCACCCCCGACCGCCCCCTGTGGCAGGTGGAGGAGACGGACACGGGGTCCAGCCCCAGGACCATCCCGGACAGGACAATCTCATAGATCCCGATATCCAGCAGGGCTCCGCCCCCCATCTCCGGACTGAACAGCCGGGTAGCGGGGTCGAAGACCGCCGTAAAGAAATAGTCCGCCGTTATGGCGTGGACCTCACCGATGCGCTTCTCCTCCAGGAGCCGGCGCAGATTGTCATAGAAGGGCAGCAGCCTGGTCCAGAGCCCTTCCGCCAAAAAGCGGCCCGTCTGCCGGGAGACGGCAATGAGCTTCTCCGTCTCTGAGGCAAACACCGTCAGCGGCTTTTCACACAGCACATGCTTTCCGGAGCGCATCGCCTTTCCCGCAAATTCAAAGTGCAGATGGTTAGGGGTGGCAATATATACAAAATCCAGCTCCTGGGCCAGCAGCTCCTCCGTATTCCCTGTATAGCGCGGAATTCCGTTTCTCTTCGCGAAGGCGGCGGCGGTGTCCTCTCTCGAGGCCGAAACCCACTCCAGGATATAGCCGTCAACCCCGGCAGCCGCATCTACAAATTTCTGCGCGATCGCGCCCGCCCCGATGATCCCCACTCGTAAAACTTTCATATTTTCTCCATCCATGAAAACTTACAGCAATCATCAAAATACGTGACGCCTGGCAGGGGCGGATATCATCCGTCCGAGGGTAGCACAGCTCTTCTGGACGGACGGGTATTACTCGCCCCTACAAAATCGCTGTTGGTAATTTAGAAGATCGCTATAGAATAAACGGAAGCAAATCATAAATGTTGATGAACATTATAACAGCACAAAAATACAAAGTCAATGAGAGAAAGTCCATCAGGAGCAGCCTATTGACATGTTTCCCCCGCCGGAAGGCGTGGGGAAACACAGATAAAAATCCGCGCTCAGGACACTTCCAGTCCAACAGTGGTACGGTGATCCTTCGGGCAGCTATAAAACTGAGTATTTCAATTTCACAGATAATATGCTATACTGAAACCGCATACTTTAAAACAGCCGCACCGTTGCGTCTCAACACCGGAAAAGGAGGTATTGCCCGTGCCCAACTTCACCAAAAAGGCCATCAAAGAGACCTTTGTCGCGCTGCTGGAGGAGCGCCCCCTGAACCGGATCACCGTCAAGGACATTGTGGAGGCCTGCGGAATCAACCGAAACTCCTTTTATTACCACTTCCAGGACCTGCCCGCCCTGCTGGAGGAGATCATCGCCCAGCGGGTGCAGGAGCTGATTGACCAGCACCCCACCATCGACTCGGTGGAGGACTGCTTCGACGCAGCTCTGGAGTTCGTCCTGGACCACAGGCGCGCCGTGCTCCATATCTACAACTCCCTGAGCCGGGACGTCTTTGAGCGCTACCTGATGGATGTCTGTCTCTATGTGGTCAAAACCTATGTGGAGGCCGACTTCGCCGGCCGGCCGGTGGATGAGAGGGACATGGAGACGATTATCCGCTACCACAAATGCGAGTGCTTCGGGAACATCATCGACTGGCTGAACGGCGGCATGAAGGACGACATCTCCGCCTATTTCCACCGCATCTACCAGCTGAAACGGGGCTGGGAGGGGGAGGTCCTCCGCCGTGAGGCCCTCGGGTGCGGTCAGCGCAGCTGAAAATCTGGCGCAGCTTCATGGCAGGCCCCATGCCGTTCCGGCATGGGGCCTTTGTCCGTCACAGGGCCTCTGCCCCGTGAGGAACGGCTTTTTCTGTCTCTCTCCAGTGGAAGCTGGTCTTTTGCAGCAGGGGCTCGCAGACACACAGCACCGCCGGCATGAGGAAGATGCTCACCAGGGCGGAGATGAGAGCTCCCCGGGCCAGCATGGTGCAGATGGAGCTGATGATCTCAATCTCGGAGATGAGCCCCACCCCCAGGGTGGCGCAGAACATGACCAGAGAGCTGGTGATGATGGAGCCGTCGGAGGCGGTGGCGGCGGCCTGGATGGCCTCGGTCCGGTCCTTGCCGGAGCGCAGCTCCTCCCGGAAGCGGGTAGCCAGCAGAATGGCGTAGTCCACCGTGGCCCCCAGCTGGACGCAGCCGATGATGGTGGGGGAGACAAAGGGAATCACCGTGCCGGTGAAGTAGGGGATACCCTGGTTGATGAAGATGGCCAGCTCAATGGCGGCCACCAGCACCACCGGCATGGACAGGGACCGGAACACCCAGGCCACAATGAGAATAATGGCCGCGATGGAGATGTAGTTGGTCACCTGGAAGTCCACGGCGGAGGTGGAGATCAAGTCGTCGGTGAGGGCGGCCTCGCCGGTAATCAGGGCCTGCGGGTCACAGGCCTTGATGATAGTCCCGATCTCCTTCAGCTGCCGGGATACGTCGTCGGAGGCGGTGGGGTACTCCGAATTAATCATCATCATCTGCCAGCCGCCCTGCTTCAGCATATCCCGCACGTCCTCCGGAATGAAGAAGTCGGGGATGCCCGCCCCCAGCATGGCGTGGTAGGACAGGACGGAGGTAACCCCCTCCACCTCCTTCAGCTCCCCCTCCATCCGGTTCATGTCGGTGGCGGGCAGGTCGTCCCGCAGGAGGACGAAGTGGGAGGTGGCCATGTCAAACTCGTCTTTCAGCTTGTTGTTCGCCACAATGGAGGCCATGTCCTGGGGCAGGGCCTCATCCAGCTTGTAGTACACCCCGGCGTGGGACTGGGCGTACAGCGCCGGGGGGAAGAGCAGCAGGAACAGCACGGCCAGCCACCGGCGGCGGCGGACAATCCAGCCGTTGACTTTGGTAAAGTCGGGCAGGAGACTGCGGTGCTTGTGCTTCTCAATCTGCTTGTCAAAGAGGAGCAGCAGGGCGGGCAGCACCAGAATCACGGTGGCCACCCCCAGCACCACCCCCTTGGCCATAACGATGCCGATGTCCCGGCCCAGGGTGAGACGCATGAAGCACAGGGCGATAAAGCCGGCGATGGTGGTGAGGCTGGAGCCGGACAGGGAGGTGAAGGCGGCCACAATGGCCTGGGTCATAGCGTCCCGCTTATCCTCATAGCGGCCCTTCTCCTCCAGGTAGCGGTGGTAGAGGAAGATGGAGTAGTCCATGGTGACCCCCAGTTGGAGGACGGCGGCGATGGCCTTGGTGATATAGGAGATCTGCCCCAGGAGGATGTTGGTGCCGAAGTTGTAGACAATGGCCATGCCGATGCTGGCCAGGAACACGAAGGGCAGCACCACCGACTCCATGGTCAGGGACATGGCGATGAGGGACAGCACCACCGCCAGGGCCACGTAGACGGGCAGCTCCCGGTCCACCAGGTCCTTGGTGTCCTTGATGACCACCGAGAAGCCGGCCAGGAAGCACTTCTCATTACAGATGTCCCGGACGGCCTGAATGGCCTTCATGGTGTCCTCGTCGGCGCCGGACTTGTCGTACTGGATGATAATCATGGTGGCATCGCCGGCGTAGAACATATCCCGCAGGTTGGCGGGGATAAAGTTGATGGGAATCTGGATGCCCACCGCGTTGGACAGCCACACGGCGTTGGACACGTTGGGCACCTGCCGGATGGCGTAGATCAGGCTGTTGGTGTAGGCGGCGGGCATATCCTCCACGATAAGCATACTGGTGGCCGCCATGTGAAAGGGCTCCTCCAGCAGCCGCTCACCCTGGGAGGACTCCAGGTCCTGGGGCAGATAGGTGAGGATATCGTAGTTGACCCGGGTGCCGATGTAGCCCAGGGCGGAGGGAATCAGCAGCAGCACCGCGATGAGGGCCACCAGCCTGGGATTTCGGGTCAGCTTATGGGCTATTTTTTCCACCATAGGGGGCGTGCTCCTTTCAATGGAAGATATGGGTAATGGCGCTCCAGAAATCCCGGAACATCTGGGCCACCCGGCCCCAGAAGGTGGTGGACTGGGGCGCGGCGGCGGCAAGCTGCTCCGCCGTGGGCTCCTCCGCCTTGATCTCCTGGGTGCGGATGAGGACCTGGACGCTGGAGGGGGCGGGGTTGCGGCTGTCGGTGAGGGAGACTGCCTGGGCCCCGGCGTCCATCATCAGGATGTTGTTCACATCGCCGGTGTACTCCCGCCAGGTGTCCTCAAGGATGGTGTTGATGGTGGCCTTGGCGTCCCGCACATCTCCGGTGGCGGCCATGGCCCGGGCGGTCTGGCGCAGGGTGGCGGACAGCCCCCGGAGGGCCTGGCGGGTTCCGCTGTCCAGCTGGCTGCCCGAGCTCTTCATCAGCGCCTCCGAGTCGGCCAGCAGGGTCTCCAGGTCCCGGAGGGCGGAGACGGCGGAGGTGCTCAGGGAGCCCACGCCGGCAATCCCCTCCTGGAGGGTGGGCTCGTACTCATCCAGAAGGACGCGCAGGGCGTCCACGCCGTCCAGAATGGACCGGAGCTTTTCGGAGGACTGGCGCAGGGCGGCGGACATATCCTCCGCGCTGTCAATCAGGTCCACCAGGTCGTCCACGTCGTCGCACAGGGCCGCCAGCTCCCCCACCACCCGGCCGGTGGGTCGGGTAATCCGGTTGATGGTGCTGTTCAGCTCGCTCTGAAGGGCGTTGAGACGGTCATTGGCCTGGCTCATGGCGTCGTCCAAGCCGCCCACAATCAGGTCCACCGCCGCGCCGCCTACGGTGCCGCCGTCACCCGCCCCGGCGGCTTCCGCAGCTTCGCCGGCGGGCGTTCCGGAGGAGAGGTCCCCGGCGGTGATGTCGCTCAGGTACATACTTCCGGCCAGGGCTGCGGACAGCGTCCCGCTGCTGGGCCGGAAGGCGGCGGACAGGGCCGCCCCTGCTGCCGGAATAGAGGCGGGGGTCTCCCCCTCCTCCCCCTGGGCGGGCTCCTGGGGATCCTCCGGCCCCTCGGGCGCAGACTCCTCCGGAGCCGCCTCGGGGAGGGCGGCAGGCTCCTCTGTGCCGGCCTCCGGGGTCTCCTCCGGCGCGGGAGAGGGCAGCTCCTCCGCCGGCTCGGCCGCGCCGCGGGGCCCGCCGCTGTTGTAGACCGTCCACAGGTCGCTCATCTGCTTGGCGGTCTTGTCGTCCACCCCGGGGAGGGTCCCGCAGAACTCCTGGAAGCTCAGGTTATCCTTGGCCTGAAACATGGCGTCGGTCTGCTGCTTTGCCCCCTGGGCCAGCTGCCACTGGGTGAGCTTGCCCAGGGCCTCCGCCTGGTCCTGGGTCAGGCCGGCCAGGCTCTTCAGGCCTGCCACCGTCTCCGGGTCCTTCCCCTGGAGCTCCAGCATTTTTCCCATAAATTCAATCTGGTCGGACTCCTCATAGGCGCTGCCCACCTGCTTTGTCTTGTCTACCTTTTCCTGGAGCTTGGGGGTGTTCCGGTCGCCGCTGGAGCCGCCCCCCACGTAGCTGTCACCCAGGGCCCGCTGGAGGGAGCGCAGACTGCTCTTCATGTCCGCCAGGCCACGTATCACCTGGCGCACGTCGCTGGAGCCGTCCTCCAGACCGGTCAGGGCCTTCTCCAGGTTCTCAAGCTGGACCCGGAGGGACACCGCTGTGTCGGTCATCTCCCCCAGCACCGATTTGGAGCTGGTGATGGTCTGGCTGAGCGCCAGGGTCCGCTGCTCCACCGGCTCCAGCAGGTCGGCAATACCGGTCAAATCGCCCCGCAGCACCCCCGCGTCGTCGTAGAGCTGGCCCTTGCCGCCGGAGATGGTGCCCCGGGCCGCGTCCAGCTGGTCCAGGCCGCCGGCGGAGGCGTAGAGCCCCTCCTGAATGTCGTTCATGGCATCCAGCAGGGCGTCCAGGCTGCCGGACAGGTTGTGGTAGTCCTCCTCCAGCTCGTCCTTGCGCTGGCTCAGCTTGGAAATCTCTTCCAGCTGGGCCAGGGTGGCGGGCACCATGAGGATGGTCATGCCTCCAAAGGAGAAGTCGTCGGTGCCCACCCGGATGGTGAAGTGCCGCTCCTCCCCGGGCAGGGCCAGAAAGAGGACGGTGCGCAGGTTACCCACCAGCTGCACCTGGGCCCCCTCGGCCTCCAGGGACAAAATGTCGTCCTCGTTGAACAGGGCCATGGCCTCCAGGGTGTAGTTGTACCGGGCGTAGCTGCCCGCCCCCTGGTTGGGCACGAGGTCCAGAAGGATTTCCACCACACCCTTCTGGCCCGCCAGCTCCTCCGCCCGGACGGGCACGCCGTTGAGGGTGTACCGCAGGGTGACGGTCCAGGGCAGATTCTGGAAGGGCTGCTTTGTTTTGCCCTCAAAGTAGAAGTGGCTGGGGGCCTGGCTGAACTGGAAGGCCGCACTGCCCTGCTCCAGAGCGGCGGGGGTGGCGTCGGTGAGGTTGACCACCTCGTCGTAGACGCCATAGTCGGTGAGCTGGTCGGCGCCGTTGAGGGCGTAGCTCTTGACCACACTGCCCTCCAGCAGGTTGCCGTAGTAGTCCAGAGTGGCGTAATAGGCCTCGTCATAGGTGGGGGTCACGCCGCTGTCGATGGGGGCGGCCGCCGCGGGGACAACACAGCCCCCGACGGTCAGGGCGGCCAGCGCCAGCGCCAAAGCCCGCATCTTGTGATTGTACTTCATCATAAACACTCCTTCTATCCAAACCCGGCCAGCGGTTATCCCCTGGCCCTTTGATTAATGCTCATTTTAACGGGGCGCCCCAGTCCATTCAATAGACAAGCGAAGAGGAATGTCTGAATTTTCACCACACAGCTCCGAATTGATGAAGCAGCACCCCCGTCTACCAAAAGTCTACCAAAAAGGCCCTCAATTCTCTGCGGCGCAGGGGATTGGGGGCCTTCCACATTTTAGGGCATCTACCAAATGTCTACCATTTTTACTTTTTTACTCCAAAAGGAGCGTTTTTTCCGGATTTCCACCTGCTTTCCGCAACTTCTACACCCCACGCAAGGGGCGTAACACGGACGTGACGGGAACAAAAGATTCAAAAATCTCGAAAAAATTGGGCAAAACGATGAAAATTGTTTCCAAAAAGTTAAATCTTCCGCACTGCGGAAGGTCTACCGAAGGAAGCAGCTTTCCACGTTCCGCCCAACCGGCCCCTCT
>CAJUSG010000031.1:0-18247 GCA_910589085.1 uncultured Oscillospiraceae bacterium
TATTATATCAGCCTTCGACAAAGTTCGCAAGGCTGATATGTTTTTGACCAGAGGACGAAGGTCCTCTGGTTTTTCTTTTGTCATATCCCCCGGCTTGTCCTCATAGGATGGGACAAAGGCTGGTGAACGACATGACACAAATGACAGCGGCGGACAGCTTTGTCCAGGCCGCGAGAGCCCTGCCCCTGCGGCTGCGGGAGGAGGCCCTGTCCCTCTCCGAGGCGGACCGGGCCCGGGCTGAGGAGCTGCGCCTGCGGGTGGGCTGGCCCATGACGGTGCTGATGGAAGGGGGGGAGCGCCCCCTGGGGGGAGTTCCGGTGAGGGGGGCGGAGCTGGAGCAGCTGGTGGAGATCGCCAGCCGGGCCTCCCTCCACACGGTGCTGGACCAGGTGCGCCGGGGCTACCTCACCTTCGAGGGGGGGCACCGCATCGGCCTGTGCGGCACGGTGAGCCTGCGGGACGGGGAAATCCACGGCCTGCGGGCCATTTCCTCCGCCGACCTGCGGATTGCCCGGCAGGTGAGAGGGGCGGCCGCCCCCGTGCTGGACGGGCTGTGCCCCGGGGGGCGGCTGGCCGACACCCTGATTCTGGCCCCGCCGGGCCTGGGCAAGACCACCCTCCTGCGGGACCTGATCCGGTCGGTGTCCGAGGGGGAGGGGTGTGTTCCCCTGCGGGTGGCCCTGGCCGACGAGCGGGGAGAGGTGGCCGGGATGTACAACGGACAGCCCCAGCTGGAGGTGGGCCGGCGCACCGACGTGGCGGAGGGCTGTCCCAAGGCCCAGGGGCTGATGCTCCTCCTCCGGGCCATGAACCCCCAGGTGCTGGCGGTGGACGAGATCACCGCCCCGGAGGACGTGAGGGCCCTGATTGCGGCGGCGGGCTGCGGGGTCACCCTGCTGGCCACCGCCCACGGGGAGGGGAGAGCCGGCCTGGAGCGCCGGCCTCTGTACCGCCCCCTGCTGGAGGAGGGGCTGTTTCGATTTCTGGTCCGCATCCGCCGGGAGGGGGAGCGGCGAGTCTATACCGTAGAGGAGCTGAGGTAAGATGATGCGTCTGATGGGCGCCGTCCTGGTGGCGGCGGGAGGCGCGGCGCTGGGCTTTCAGGCGGCGGCCAGCCTGCGGAAAAGAGGACGGGCTGTCCGGCAGATGGAGGAGGGCCTGGCCCTGCTGGAGCGGGAGCTGGAGCTGAGCGCTCCGCCCCTGTCCCGGCTGCTGGAGGGGGGAGGCGCCCGCTGCCAGGGTCCGGCCAGGGCGCTGTTTCAGGGGTGCGCCCAGGGGCTGGACAGGCTGGACCGGGAGGATTTTTCCAGCCTGTGGCGGCGGCTGGTCCAGGAGCGGACCGAGCTGACACAGGAGGGACAGGCCGTCCTGTTCCCCCTGGGGGAGACCCTGGGCCGGTACGACGGGGAGCGGCAGCGGGAGGCCCTGTCCGCCGCACGCAGGCGGCTGGGGGAGCTGGCCGCCCAGCTGGAGGCCGACTGCCGGAGACAGGGCCGGGTGTATCAGGTCCTGGGCCTGTCCGGCGGGGCCTTTTTGGTGATTTTACTGCTCTGAATTGCGGGATGCCGCCGCAGGCGGCGCCGAAACAGAGCCCAGCGGAGCGGGTCTGTTTCGGAGAGGAGGAGCAACGGAATGAAGCGGATATCCGGCGTAAGCCAGATGGAGCGGAATGGAGTTTGTGACGACGATATGGAAGTTGATCTTATCTTTAAAATCGCGGCCATCGGGATTCTGGTGGCGGTGCTGAACCAGGTGCTCAGCCGGGCCGGACGGGATGAGCAGGCCATGATGACCACCCTGGCCGGGCTGGTGGTGGTGCTGATGATGGTGGTGCAGGAGATCGCCAGCCTCTTCAACCTGGTGAAGGACCTGTTCGGGCTGTGATGGAGGCCATGGCGAAGCTGGCCGCCGTGGGGGTGACGGCGGTGGTGCTCAGCGCGGTGCTGCGGAAAAACACCCCGGAGCTGGCCCTGCTGCTGGCCCTGGCCGCCGGGCTGTGGATGCTGGCCCTGACGGCCAGCGGGCTGGGGGCGGTGGTGGAGCTGATGAATGAGCTGGCGGAGCAGGCCGGCCTGTCTGAGGTGCTGCTGGAGCCGGTGGTGAAGACCGTGGCCCTGTCCATCCTTACCAGGCTGACGGTGGAGATCTGCCGGTCGGCGGGGGAGGGCGGCGTGGCCGCCTTTGTGGAGACGGCGGGGGCGGTGCTGGCCCTGCTGGCGGCCCTGCCCCTGATCCGGGCGGTGGCACAGATGATGGGGGAGCTGCTGACATGAGACGATTGATCTGCTTCTGCGCCTTGGCCCTCCTGTGCGCCGCACCGGCCCTGGGGGCGGAGCTGGCCGTGCCCGGCCTGGACCAGGTGTGGGAGGAGGCGGAGGGCTACGGGGTGGAGCGGGAGGGCTCGCTGGACCAGGGGCTGTCCAGACTCTGGGCCGACGCCCTGGGGCAGCTGGGCGCCCTGCTCCGGACCAGCCTGGCCACGGCGGTCAAGCTGATGGCGGTGGTGCTGCTGTGCTCCCTGGCCGAGGGGGCCAGGCAGGGGGAGGGGGACGGCCTTCAGGCGGTCAACCTGGCCGGGGTGCTGGCCATCACCGCCCTGACCATGACGGATATGGCGGTGATGATCGGGCTGGGCAGGGATACCCTGGACAGGATGCAGGGATTTTCCTCCGTGCTGCTGCCGGTGGTGGCGGTGCTGACGGCGGCGGCGGGAGGGGTTACCGGCGCGGCCGTGCGCCAGGGGGCCACTGTGCTCTTCTCCCAGCTGCTGATTACCGCTATGGACCGGCTGCTGGTGCCCCTGGTGTACGCCTTTGTGGCGGTGAGCTGCGCCCAGGCCGCCGTGGGCAATCCGGGCCTGAAAAAGGTGGCCGACCTGATCCGGAATACGGTGACCTTCCTCCTTACCGCCCTGCTGCTGGCCTTTGTGGGCTACCTCACTGCCAGCGGGGCCATCGCCGGCAGCGTGGACGCCGCCGCCGTCAAGGCGGCCAAGCTGGCCATCTCCCGGGCGATCCCGGTGGTGGGGGGGATTCTGGCCGACGCCTCCGAGTCGGTGCTGGCCGGGGCGGGCGCTCTGAAGGGGACGGTGGGGGCGGCGGGCCTGGTGGTGGTGCTGGCCATCTGCCTGACCCCCTTCCTGCGGCTGGCGCTGCAGTATCTGGTGTATAAGGGGGCGGCCGCCCTGTGCGCCACCGTGGCCCAGCCCAAGCTGTCCGGCCTGATCGACGCCATCGGCTCCGCCTTCGGGCTGGTGCTGGGGATGACAGGGGCGGGGGCGCTGGTGCTGCTGGTCAGTCTGGTGTCCGCCATGAAGGCGGTGGTCCCGTGATGGGGGCGGTGCGGGGCTGGCTGCTGACGGTGATCGCCGCGTCCCTCCTGTGCGCTTTGGCCGACGCCCTGATGCCCCCGGGGGCGGTGAAGCGGGTGGGGAGGCTGGTGTGCGGCCTGGTGCTGCTGGCCGCCATTCTCTCCCCGGCGGTCCGGCTGGATGTGGCCGAGGGGGAGCGGTGGCTGGCGGAGTGCTTCGCCTCTATGGAGCCCCGGAGAGAAAATTTGGAGGAGACGGTAAACAATCAGATGAAAATCATCATAGAGGGGGAGTATGCCGCATATATTGTGGACAAGGCGGCAGAATTTGGCCTGACCTGCTCCGCCCGGGTGGAATGCCGGGTGTCGGAGGAGGGGCTGTATCTCCCTGTGTGGGCGGAGGTGTCCGGGGCGCTGACAGAGAGCGGCCGGGCCCGGCTGGTCCAGGTGATTCGGGAGGACCTGGGGGTCCCCGAGGCGGAACAGAGCTACATTGGAGAGGAGGAGCTGCCGTGAAATGGAAGTGGCCCGAGGCGGCCCGGAGGTGGAAGGGGGCGCTGAGGAAATATCAGTATGTGCTGCTGGTGATGGCGGCGGGGGTTGTCCTGCTGCTTCTGCCTGCCGGCGGACAGGACCGCGGTGAGGAGCCGCCGGCCCGGGAGGAGGGGGCGGTCTTTGACCTGGACGCCTTCGAGCGGAAGCTGGAGAGGACCCTGTCCCAGGTGGAGGGGGCGGGGGAGACCCAGGTGATCCTCACCCTGGACGGGGGCAGCCGGCAGGTGCTGGCCCGCAACCAGGAGCGGGAGGGGGACGGGGGCACCTCCAACACGGTGGTCACCGTGGGGAAGGGCTCCGGCGCCCAGGAGGTGGTGCCCCTCCAGACGGTGGCCCCCCAGTTCCGGGGCGCCCTGGTGGTCTGCCCCGGCGGAGGTGACCCCCAGGTGAGGCTCAGGATGATTGAGGCGGTGTCCGCCCTCACCGGACTGGGATCGGACCGGATCTCGGTGTGTCAGAGAGGGTAGGAAAACCCCGCGGGGGGATGAGAGCTTCAGCAATTAAATACAAGGAGGAATTATCATGAGAACGAAAAAGTCCGACTGGTCCCAGCTGTGGAAGCGCAACGCGGTTGTGGCGGCGATTGCCCTGTTTGTTTGCGCAGCGGTGTATCTGAACTGGAACTATGGCAAGGAGGCCGGCACCGGAGCGGGCAAGACGCTGGGACAGTCCACCATGGTGGGGGGGAAGACCCAGGACCCGCTGGTGGGGGGCGGCAGCTCCGCGCAGACGGGGGCTGACACCGGGGATGGTCAGACCGGCGGGGAGGTGCAGACCAGCGGGGAGACGGAGGACAAGGGCGGCGCCTACTTTGCCACCGCCCGGCTCAACCGGCAGCAGGCCAGGGACAGCGCCCTTTCTCTTTTGCAGGACGCCGCCGCACGGGAGGACGCCGACGAGACGGTGAAGAATCAGCTCAACGACAATATCCAGACCATGGCCAACTACACCGTTACCGAGGCCCAGATCGAAAATCTGGTGGTGGCCAAGGGCTACACCGACTGCGTGGCCTTCATCGGGGAGGATACCCTCTCCCTGGCCGTGTCCGCCCCGGAGGGGGGGCTGACTGAGGCCGATACCGCTAAAATTGTGGACGTGGTCAATCAGACCGCCGGCTTTACGGCGGACCAGATCAAGATTATTGAGGTGGAGTAAAGATTTTCTTCTCCGCAGTTGTCAAATGGGGAAAAGTGTGATAGAATAACAGACAACCCTTTTGAAAACTGGAAACAGGAGTGGTATCACATGGGCGAAAGCAAAGATTATGTCTCCCGCTCTGACGAGCTGGGCAATATCCATATCTCTGAGGAGGTGCTGGCGGCTATTTCCGCCGCGGCCGCCCTGGAGGTGGAGGGGGTCAGCAGCCTGACCAATCCCAGCAAGAAGAACGCCGCCAAGGGTGTGCACATCAAGCTGGAGGAGGAGAAGGTGGTGGTCGCCATGTCTGTCCTCATGGCCTATGGACACACCATCCCTGAGATGGGCCGGGCCGTTCAGGAGGCGGTGAAAAACGCCATCGAGTCCATGAGCGGACTGGAGGTGGCCGCCGTCAACGTGAGCGTGGGCGGCATCGTATTCCCCCCAAAGGAACAGTAAAAAATCGCCCCGCCGGCCGGCGGGGCGATTTTTTTTTACCATTTTTGCAGCTGGCGCAGCAGTATGCCGGCGATGTCCTCGCAGGAGCCCTGGATCTGGACGGCCCCGATGTTGTAGGCCACCATGGGCATACCGTACACCACGCTGGATTCCTTGTCCTGGCCGATGGTATAGGCCCCGGCCTGGCGCATCTTCAGCAGACCGTCGGCCCCGTCGCGGCCCATGCCCGTCATGATGATGCCCGTCATCTTGCACCGGACCTGCTCCGCCATGGAGAAGAACAAAGCGTCTACCGAGGGGCGGTGGCCGCTGACCTTTTCGCCGGGCATACAGGACACGGTATAGCGGCTGCCGGAGCGGACAATCCGCATCTGGAAGTCCGCGGGGGCCAGAAGCGCCAGGCCCCGGCGGAGCTCGTCGCCGCTCTTGGCCTCCCGCACCTCCATGTGGCACAGGCGGTTGAGCCGGTCGGCGTACATCTGGGTGAAGCCGGTGGGCATGTGCTGCACGATGAGCATGGCGGGGATGTCGGCCGGCAGGCGCTTCATGACCTCCAGGGTGGCCTCGGTTCCGCCGGTGGACGCCCCCAGGCCGATGATGACATTGTCCAGAGAGGGACGGTTTCCCAGCAGGGGAGGGGCAGGCAGAGCGGGCTGGCTGCCGGTGACGGGCAGGCGGGGGGCGCCGGGCTTGACAGGGGCGGCGGGCGCCGGGACGCCGGGCCGGGGGCGCACCCGGGCGCCGGCGGCGGCGATTACCTTCTGGGTGAGGGCGGCGATGAAGGCCTCGTTCTGACCGGGCTCCGGCTTGCGCACAAAGTCCACCGCGCCGGCGGACAGAGCGTCGAACACCCGCAGGTCCAGCGAGGACACCAGAATGACAGGCAGAGGGACGACGGGAAGCAGCTGCTTCAGAAACTCAATGCCGTTCATCCCCGGCATCTCCACGTCCAGCGTCATGACGTCGGGGCGGAAGGTGTCGATCTTCGCCCGGGCGTCCTTGGCATTGAAGCTGGTGGCTACCACTTCGATGCTGGGGGAGGTGTTCAGGCCGTTGGAAATCATGGTGCGGGCCAGAACAGAGTCGTCCACCACCATGACGCGTATTTTTTTATTGACCGGCCACATGGGAATCACTCCTTTCACAGGCAGTTACAGGCATCCCGACCCGGTGGCCGGGTCGGGACGAAAATCACTTCTTTTGGAAGGTGGAGGGCGCTACCGTGACGTAGGGGGCATCCTTGCTCAGATTCTCTGAGTGGCTGATCATCAGGTAACCTCCAGGGACGGTGGCGTCGTAGAACCGGCGCACCAGAGCGTCCTTGGTGGGCTGGTCGAAGTAGATCATCACGTTGCGGCAGAAAATTACGTCGAATTTCGTCCGGAACTTGATGGGGTCCATGAGATTGAAGGTCTGGAAAATCACGTTGTTGCGGATCTCCGGGGAGACGGCGTACCGGCTGCCCTCAATCTGTTTGAAATACCGCTTGCGCCAAGACTCGGGCACCGTGTCAGGCACCTCGTAGATGCCCTTTTTGGCGGTGGTCAGGGCCTTTTGGGAGATGTCGGTGGCCAGGATGCGGGTGTCCCACTGATTGGCCTGGGGTCCCAGAAAGTCCTTGATGTACATGGACAGGTTGTAGGGCTCCTCGCCGCTGGAGCAGCCCGCGCTCCAGATTGCCAGAGACTTCTTTTTTTGATACTTGCGCACCAGCTCGGGCAGAATTACCTTGGTGAAAAACTCAAAATGCTCCGGCTCACGCATGAAAAACGTGTAGTTGGTGGTCAGCCGGTTGAGTACCTGCTCGATCTTCTGGGGGTCCTTCTCCTTCAGCAGCTGGGTGACAAACTGGGAGAAGCTGGTATACCCCTGTTCGGACAGCAGGGAGGACAGGCGGCTGGTGACCAGCTGGCGCTTCTCCTGCAGGGTGATGCCGTAGTGGGACTTGATAAAAGTTGTCAGTTTGCGAAAATCCTCATCCGAGATGGTCTGTATCATCCCAGAGCTCCCTCCCTCTTGGTGAAGTTCAGATATCAGTCGTGGAGCAGCAGCTCACAGTCCAGCTCCAGCATGGTGTTGCCGTCGGGCAGGGTGCACATGCCCGACACCATCGCCTGGCCGCTGCTGGTTGGGACAGGCAGGATGGCGTCCAGCGGGACGTCTACCATCTGCTCAACCATGTCAACCAGAATGCCAACCTGGTTGCCATCCACGTCCACCACGATGCCGCAGAAATTGTCCTGCTCCGGCTTGCCCAGGCGCAGCCGGATATCCACCATGGGGACGATCTGTCCTCTCAGGTTGATGACGCCCCGGACATAGTTGGGCACCCGGGGGAGGTAGGTGATGGCGTAGCCGGTGATGATATCCTTCACCATGTCGGCCTTGATGCCGTACATCAGGCCGCTGGAGGAGAAGATCAAATACTTATCCGTCTGAATTTCAGGCGACTGGTCGGTGTAGTCGTCCAGCTGCTGGGACTCTGTGGCAAATAATACTTCCTCAGTTTGCGGCATAGTTAAGTTTCTCCCTTCTTATTGGAATGGCTCAAAAGGCGCTGTGGGCGGCGGTGTAGACGTTGACCACATCCAGAATGATGCTGATGCTGCCGTCGCCCAGGATGGAGCAGCCGTTGATGCCGTAATTCTTGATGCCAAAGCTGTTGATGTAGTTGGGCAGAGGCTTTACCACGATCTGCTGCTCACCCATGAGCTCGTCAACAAACAGGCAGTAGGAGTGCTCGCCGGCCTCGACCCACATGAGGATGCCGTCCTCGATGTTGTCATATCCCTCGTCCATGCAGAACAGCTCCTTGGCCCGGACGATGGGGTAGAAGTTGTCGCGCACCTTTATCATTTCGCCCTGGGCCGGGTCGTGGATGATGTCGGCGGCGGTGACCTTCAGGGAGGACTGGATGGAGTTGATGGGGATGGTGAACATGGACTGGCCCACCGAGACCTCCATGCCGTCCATGATGGCCATGGTCAGAGGGATCTTCAGGGTGGTGGTCATGCCCTTGCCCCACTCGCTGGAGATGGTGACGGTGCCGCCTACGTCGGCCACGTTCTTCTTCACCACGTCCATGCCCACGCCACGGCCGGAGTACTCGGTGACCTCGGTGTTGGTGGAGAAGCCGGGCATCATCAGGAAGTTGAGAATTTCCTTTTGGCTGTACTCGTGGTCGGGGGCGGCCAGGCCCTGGCGGATGGCCTTGTTCAGCACGGCCTGGGTGTCGACCCCCTGGCCGTCGTCCTTGATCTCGATGATGACCTCGCTGCCGGTGTGGCGGGCGGACAGGATGACCTCGCCCACCGGGTCCTTGCCGGCGGCGATGCGGTCGGCCTCGTGCTCCTCCAGGCCGTGGTCCATGGAGTTGCGCACGATGTGCATGATGGGGTCGCCGATGGCGTCCACGATGGTCTTGTCAACCTCGGTGTCCTCACCGATGAGGGTGAGCTTGGCCCGCTTGCCCAGCTTCTTGCTCATGTCGCGGACGATGCGGTTCATCTTCTGGAAGGTGCCGGAGACGGGCACCATGCGCAGCGACATGGACACGTCCTGCAGGTCGTCGGTGAGCTTGCGCAGGTCCCGGGCGGACTTGGTGAAGTTGTCCAGCCGCAGGCCCTTCAGGTCGGGGGAGGAGGTGACCATGGACTCGGTGATGACAATTTCGCTCACCACCGCCAGCAGCTGGTCCAGCTTGGAGAGGTTGACGCTGATGAGGCTCTCCTTGGCGTGCTGCTGGCCGCCCCCTGCGGGGGCCGCCGCAGGGGCGGGCTTGCCGGCCGCGGGGGCCGGAGCGTCGTCGGCCTTGGGGGGGGCCTTGACAGGGGCCGCTGCCTCAGCCGCAGGGGCCGCCGCGGGCGCGGCGGGGGCCGGGGCGGGCTTGGCCGCGTCTACCGGCTGGTACTCCCGCACCGAGCCGGCGCCCTGCATGGCGTGGATGGCGTCGTCCCGCTCCTCCGCCGTGCGGAACCAGAGCAGAAAGCCCTGGTCGGCGATGATGTCGGAGGTGCTGGGGTCGTTTTCCACGTTCTCCGGGGTGTAGACAAAATCGCTGGAGTAGTCCTTTACGCTGTTGACCAGCATGAAGGCGCGCAGATTCTCCATCCCGCTGCCCTCGTCGAAGAAGACGTGGATGCCGAAGAGGTAGTCGGGATTGACGGCGTTCGCGCCGGGGGCGGCGGCCGGCTCCGGCGCCGCGGGAGCGCTCTCCGCCGCAGGGGCACTTTCCGCCGCCGGAGCGGTGGGATTGCCTTGAATTTTATCGATCAGACTATTAATTTTATTTACGATGTGGTCGATAGACTGAGAGAGCGGTTCATCGTTCTCTACCTTCTCGATCTCACCGCGGAAGAAGTCCACTGCCTGGAACAGCATATCAAACAGCTCAGGCCGGGTCTGTTCCGGGACGATGTCCATACTCTTTTCACGAACGAGGAAGAATAAATCCTCAATCCGGTGAGCCACCGTCATCAGGGAACTGAACTCCATCATCGCGGAGGAGCCCTTGATTGTGTGCATGATCCGGAATATCTCGTTGACACTATCCTCAGAGAATGTATCCGCCTGTTCCGCTGCCAGCAGGATTCCATCCAGCTGCTCCAGCAGGGTGTTGGTCTCGTAAAGATACATATCCAGGATGCTGTCGTTGCCGCTGCCCATAAAAACGCCACCTTTTCTCATTTGCTGGGCGGTAGTTCCAGCCGGAAGGGCATGGTACGCCCGCCTGTATTCTAATCATACTCGTTATATCGGCAGTGTCAATTGGAAAATTAAGATTTCCCGAAAAAAAAACGAACTTTTACTGAAATGGAGTGCCGCCAATGCCTGACTTGCTTGGTGTGACCAACCCTGTACCGGGTCATGACAACAACAATGTGAACCGAAATATGCCCGTTTCCCCCAATGATCCCCGTATTCAGAACGCTCCTGACCCCACCAGGGTCAGCCGGCCCGACAACCGGACGGAGCGGCAGGACACCGGGGACTCCACCGGGGGGAATCAGGCCCTGCGCTATGATTCCAACTTCGCCTCCTTCCTGCAGCGGCTGATGAACACCCCCGGCATGAGCCAGAGCCTGTCCACCATCCTGGCCTTCTACGAGGGGACGGTGGTCTCCTCCGGCATCGAGGAGGGGCTGGCCAGCGAGATGGGGGCCCTGCTCAACATGCTGAAGATGGACGAGAGCCAGCTGGGCAAATTCCTCTTCTCCCAGCTGGCCAACGGCACCCGCTTCGGCGGGGCCCTGTTCGCCATCCTGCGGGACGCCTACTCCTCCAGCAACGCCGAGTCGGTGCGCAGCAGCATATTGCAGTTTTTGAAGAAGTACAGCGACTACTCCTCCACCAGCCATATTCAGGGCAACCTGCTGCGGGGGCTGACCCGGCTGACCCGGGCCATCCCCGCCAGCTACGGCAGCCAGCTGCTGCCCATGGTGTCCCGGCTGGAGGAGCTGCTCAACGCCGGGGACCGGGCCGGGGCCCTGAAGCTGCTCCAGGGCAGCATCCTCCCCTTCCTGTCCGCCTACACCAGCAAGACCAACGACATGGGCCTGTCCCGGACGCTGATCTCTATGCTGGCGCTGGATATCTCCCGGTATGAAAACGGCAGCGAGGACAGCCTGCTCCAGGCATTCCACCAGCTCAACGGCAGCCCCGGCCTGAGAGACCGGCTGGGCGGGCTGTCGGACGAGGCGCTGCTGCGGCTGCTCAACAGCTCCAGCTTCGCCAAGGCCGCCGAGGGCGACCAGTTCGCCGCCCAGCTCACCAGGGCCGCTTACAGCGCCCTCCAGGGCGGGGCGGCCAACGAGGTGCAGGAGGCCTTCCGCAATATCATTGCTGCCTTCCTGGTCAACGAGAGCGTACACATGCCGCTGAACCACATCCTGCTCCCCCTGGAGTGGGACGGGAAAATGGTGTTCTCCGAGATGTGGGTGGACCCGGACGCGGAGGAGAACATGAAGCGGGGCAGAGGGGAGCGGGACAATACCCAGCGCTTCCTGTTCAAAATTGATATCCAGGGGCTGGGCTTCTTCGATATCGTGCTTACCAGCCAGGGGGAGCGGGTGGATGTGCAGGTGTTCTGTCCGGAGAAGGTGGCCCCCTTCTCCCAGCTGGTGCAGGGGGAGCTGTCACGGATTCTGACCGACAACGGCCTGACCGCCGGCGCGGTGCAGGTGCAGAGAATGGACCGGCCGCTGACTATTTCCGGGGTGTTCCCACGGATCTTTGAGGGGGAGAACAGCATCAATGTCAAGATATGATAACCGGGCCACCAACCGGGCTGTGGCCCTGCGCTACGATGGGGAGGGCGCACCGGTGGTAGTGGCCTCCGGCATGGGCTATCTGGCCGAGCGGATGGTGGAGGTGGCCGCCGAGAGCGGCGTGCCCGTCTATGAGGACAACTCCCTGGCCACCATGCTGTCTCAGCTGGCCCTGGGGCAGGAGATTCCCGACGCGCTGTATCAGGCCATTGTGGAAATTTACGTTTACTTTTTGAATTTTGACCCCACTGACCCGGACAAGGCGCGGCGGGAGCGCAAGGCCCTGGCGGAGCAGGCGGAGGAGGCGGCCAAGGCTGTGCCGGCCGCCGAGGAAGAGAAAGGAGCGCCTTAAATGGAAGAACGTCTCTATTTGATTTTGGACAGCCAGGGGACACCCCTGGCCAACGCCGTGCTGGAGTCGCCGCCCAAGGCGGAGATTCTGCAGATCCGTGTGCTCAACGACAAGGTGGAGGCGGTGGCCGCCCACCGGGAGATTCAGCTCATCGGCATCGACAACGGCACCCCGGACCGGGTGGGCGTGATTGTCCGCCAGCGGGACGACCGGCTGGTTGTGCAGCCCACCGCCGCCCTGGGCCCCGCCGCCCGGGAAAACCTGCGCATCCTGACCGACTTCGAGAGCGTGATGTACCCCGTCACCGGGCGCTGGAAGGGCCAGCGCTCCCTCAGAGCCAAGGACCTGAGCTGCGGCGGCATCGCCTTTTACTCCGGCATCCCCCTGGAGGACCGGGAGATTGTGGAGATGGTGCTGCCGGTGACCGACTCCCCGGTGGTGGTCAGAGCCCAGATGATCCGGCAGCTAAAGGATGAGAGCTCCCAGCTTCCCCTGTACGCCGCGAAATTTGTGGACCTGATCCAGGACGAGGAGGCCCTGATCCGCAAGGCGGTATTCAGCATTCAGATCACCACGGCCGACTGATTCAATATTAGCTGGGGCGCCCCCGGGCGTCCTGTTTCCCTCGGGATAAAGAAAGGAGAACCGCTATGTCTCGCAGAACCAGATTCCAAACCTACACATGGAAGGAGCGGGCGCTGTCCCTGCTGCTGGCCGCCGTCCTGCTGCTGGGGATGGCGCCCGGCCTGACGGCGCCCGCCTCCGCCCACTGGGCCGACGCCTACCTGGACCAGCTGGTGGACTGGGGGGTGATCCGGGCCGACCAGACCGGAAACCCCAACGCCCCCATTACCCGGGCCGATTTCGCGGCCATTGTCAACCGCGCCTACGGCTACACCGAGGTGGGGGATATCCCCTTTACCGACGTGAAGGTGACCGACTGGTTCCATGACGACATCGCGATCGCCTACAACGCCGGCTATATGGCGGGCACCTCCGCCACCACCGCCTCCCCCAACGACACCCTGACCCGGGAGATGGCGGTGTGCATCCTGGGCCGGAATATGATGATGAAGGAGACCACGGGGGAGACCCTGGCCTTCAGCGACGGGCGGGATATCAGCAACTGGGCCCGGGGCCTGGTGAAGACCGCCGTGGACAACTACATCATCTCGGGCTACCCCGACAACAGCTTCGGGCCCCAGGACCCCATCTCCAAGGGACAGATGGCCGTTCTGGTGACCCAGTGCCTCGGCCAGCCCATTCGGGAGAGCGGCAGCTACTCCCTGGGCGGGGTCTTCGGCAATGTAACCATCACCTCCCCCAATGTCACCCTGCGGGACACCACCATCAGCGGCGACCTGTATGTGTCCGGCGGCGTGGGCCTGGGGGGCATCAAGCTGGAGAACGTGAACGTGCTGGGCCGGATTATCGTCAGCAGCTCGGGCGAGAGCGAGGCCGGCGAGGCCAGCGTGGTGATGCGCAACGTCACCGCCAACGAGATGCTGGTGGACAATATGCGCAACAAGACGGTGACCATCCGGGCGGACGGCATCACCGATATCGCGCAGACCACTGTGCGCACCTCCGCCTACCTGGAGGACAACAACACCGACGACAAGGGCCTGATGAAGATTACCCTGGACGGCGAGCCCGGCACCCGGCTCACCCTGGCCGGCCGGATCAAAGAGGTGGAGAATATCAGCCCCTCCTCCACCATCCAGGTGGCCAAGGGCTCGGTGAAGAAGCTTACGGTGGACGAGGCGGCCGTCGGCTCCACCGTCCAGCTGGACCGGAACACCGAGGTCAAGGAGATGAACCTGGACGTGGCCACAAGCGTCACCGGTGAGGGCGACATCGAGAAGCTGAATGTCAACGCCCCCGGCTGCGTGGTGTCCATGCTGCCCGATAAGATTTACATCCGTCCCGGCCTGACCGCCAACATCGCGGGGGTGGTGATGGACCACCTGGCCGCCGAACAGGGGTCCACCGACCCGCGGCTGCTGTCCGGCTATCCGGCGGCCAGGGACATTACCCCCAACGGCGCCCGCGCCGATTTCTCCGCCAACAAGAAGGGCACCATCTACTGGGCGGTGAGCAGCATCGGCGACGGCTCCATCGGGGAGGAGGACCTGATCTCTCCGCCGTCCTACGGCTCCAAGGCGGTGAGCAACGGCTCGGTGGCCGCCCCCACCGGCGACACCGTGGTCAGCGCCCAGGTCGCCGGACTGACGGTGGGCGGGTCCTACTACCTGTCCGCCGTGCTGGTGGATGAGCAGGACCGGCGCAGCGTGGTGAAGGTGGTCTCCTTCAGCACGCCGGACAACACCGTGCCCGCCTTCGCGCAGGGCTATCCCTACATGTCCTATATCACCGATACCGAGGCCCAGGTGGCCGTGATGGCGACCAAGGACTGCCGGATGTACTACGCCGTGCTGCCCAGAAACGCCCAGGCGCCTACCGCCGATAACCTGAAATCTGCCGCCGTGTCCAATAACCTGGGCTACGGCGTGGTGGAGCTGGAGAAAAATAAGGAGTACAGCAGCCGCGACCAGGCCTTTATGGTCAGCCGCCGGCTGGAAGAGCTGAAGGACTATACCCTGTATCTGTGGCTCACCGACGGCATCAACAGTTCCGCTGTGATACCCGTGCAGTTTACCACCAAGGATATGACGCCGCCGGAGTTTGTGGTGTCGCCCTATGAGGCGGGTCAGCCCCAGGCTAATTCCGTGCCGCTGGCGGCTACCCTGAATGAAAACGGCACCATCTTCTGGGTGGTGGTGGAGGAGGGGGACAACTACCCCCGGCCCAACAACCAGGACCCCACGGACAACGAGACGGACGGACTGCGGGCCAAGCTGGACAGCGACTACGCCAAGCTCCAGGTGGCAAACGGGATGAACTGCCTGCAAAAGGGCCAGGTGAACGCCCAGGCCAACACGGAGGTAAAATTCAATGTGACCGGTTTGCAGCCCGAGAAGGCCTATGACCTGTACTACCTGGCCCAGGATGCCGCGGGGAACTATTCCATCCGGGTTGAGAAGATTCAGGGCGGCATCCATACCCTGGACACCAGCCGGCCCCTGGTCCGGCAGTGGTTTACCAGCACCAGCGGGCTGGACGAGACGGTTGATCCTATGCCCGATACCGATATTGTGCTGGAATTCAGCGAAAATGTGGCCTACAGCGGAAAGGACTTCCTGAGTCTCTATGAAAATCCGGACAAGAGCGACTTTGTGAACGCGCTGCACGAGACCATTACCATGTTTGAGCAGCGCATCGGCTCGCCAAAGCCAAACCAGGTGTATGACGAGCGGAATGTGGAGAGCGGGGAGGCCACCGAGGACCAGTGCGTCATCGACTACACCAAGGCGAGGGTGGAAAAGGCGACGGACGGCAGCGGCAAGGTAAACCTGATTTTCCCCGCGGAGGGGCTGAGGCTGTCCAGCGGAACCACCTATTACTTTGAGATCATGAAAATTACCGATAACTCCACCGCGAAGAACGAGATCAGACCCCAAAAGGTGGACTTTAACCAGGCGTCTATCACGGAAGGCCACAAGGTGCCCCGGTTTACTGTGGCCTCTGCCCGGCTGAACTTAACCACCAGCACGCTGGACGAGGAGGAGTACCCGTTTGATCTTGCGGCCGAGAACGGCGAGAAGGATATCGAATTCAGTTTCTATGTAGCCCCGGAGTCCACCAGCCGGGCGGACGAGGGCGTGCGGTATGACCTGCTCTTCTGGAGCGAGAGCAGAATCAGCTTTGACCTCTACTACCGCAAGCTGGACGCCAAGACCATGGAGCCGGTTACGAGCGGGGTCACCCCGGAGCTGCCCGCAACCGCTACCCCCACGAAGATGGATAACGGCTGGTATCTCCTGAACAACAGCGGCACCCCGATCTCTCCTGTGCAGGGGGAGACGAAGGGCGGCGTGGACCTGCACAAGCAGTTTAACAACGCGACCAGCGCCACCTTCCCCAGGCTGAAGGATCTGGACGATTCCGGCGATTATCTCTATGAGTTCGCCGTGTCCGTCACCCAGATCGGCACGGTGACAAACCGCAAGGCGTGGAGCGGAAAGGTGAACTTCTATGTCAACGCGGCGTCGGCCGTCAGCGGACGGAATCTGGAGAATCTGGCTAACGGGCAGACAGAGGAGAACTGGAGAGTATTCTACGCGGAGAAGGGCATGAACGGCGGCGGCGGCTCGAGCATCGGTGTGAGCACCCTTGACGGCTCCGATACGCTGAAGCTGGATTACGACTTCTCCAACACCCAGGTGCCCAGCTTTACCAGCGGCGCGCCCACCTTTAAGGTGGGGGATTCGTCGGTGGAGATCGGGGTCAATCTGACCCTGCCGGGTACGGTCTACTATCTGATTGCCCCGGTGGCGCCGGAGGACGTCACCACCGGAATTTCCTCCATCCGGACGGTTGTAAATAGGGTGCCTATAAAGGACGGCGATGTCCCGGCGGTAGGCACTGACGGTAATGTGACATTTGAAGAAAAAACGCTGAGCGACCGTGAGCTGTATGACTACAACGTGGTGCCTGGCGTGGGCGGGTCGGGAGACCCCAACATTGAGGACATTAATGAGAACCCCTACACGGAATCGAAATGGGTGACCGCCCCGGTGGTGGACGACGTGAGATTTCCGCCTTACACCAATGAGCAGTTTAAGAAGGGGACGTATGTCTACAGCGGCGGCGGCGGCTATGAGCCCATTAAGCCGGTAATCAGCGGCCTGCTGCCCAACCAGGCGTATTTCTGCTACATGGTGCTGATGGGCGCGAACCCCAGAGAGACCTCGCAGGTGTATCTGTATACCTTTAAAACCAGCGAGACATCGAAGCCGAGGATCACGCTGGACGATAAGCGAAACGGCGAGGTTGAAATCAGTACGGCATACGGAAACTCCAACGAGAACAGCGTGGAGGCCGACCTGACCTGGCGTGTCTTCACCCAGACCCAGGGACAGAACGCGCTGAAGGGTAAGTTTGATATTCCTGCGACGGACAGTGCCGGCAATACGATAACAGGCTATAAGGGAGATCCGAATGATGCGACTGTTCTGAATGTTGATACTGTGCTGAAGGCGCTGACCACCACCTATGACGCCACCGTGGCCTATGGCGGCACAGTCCCCGGGAATGCGCAGTACGGGAAAAGCTACAACGGATTTACCGTCTTTGATGTGTTTGCTGATTCGACGGAGAAGCGGGCGGTGGAGAAGCTGGTAAGCAGCCCCGAGGATGCGTACGGAAAGGTGAACAGCGGAGACGCCGCTACACGGATCACCGGGGAGTATGGCCCCTACGCGGATCGTGCGGACTGGGTGACAGACGGAGATGGCGTATTTCCGGAGCCGGCGAAATATTTGATTCTGGTGTCGGGCCATAATGTCAACAGCACCACCGGCGACGGAGACTGGTCGGCTGTCAACAGCTTCGCGGCTTACAACGGCGTTGTGGTCCAGGACCTGAACCCGCCGCTGCTGCGAGAGGGAAACGGCGTCGGCGGAGTGATTAACTATGATCCCACAACAAAGGAGTTGAGCGGGTATGTCGTCCTGCGGTTTGACAAGGATGTTTACTGGCGCAAGAACGGCGAGGAAGTAAATCATGAGGTGGTTGAAGACGACGACGCGCCGGCCGGCGGAAAAGTAGGTATTCTGTACAATATGCAGCCTCCGAAAGATAAGGTCGGAACTATTGAGGCAACTGGCGGCGGTGATACCTTTACAATTTCCTTCGAAGATATCACAGCGGACTCGACAGAGATTACGCTTTTGACAGGCGGATCAATTGTCAGTAAAGCAGGTAACCCGGCAGACAGTCCGATTATCATTACGATCAACAAGTGGAACAAGGCTACCGATACGCCTGTGACTACCATCTGGCCTAATTTTGAGGTTTCCTATCATAACGGAAGCGGCGGAAAGGTCATGGGAACTGCGGTGGTGGGTCCTTGATTTCCCCACGGGAGCGGGCATTTCGCCCGCTCCCGCCGGCCATTTCCAAAACCTGACTTGCAAAGGAGTGTTTTGTATGCGAAAAACGCTAATCCAATGCGGTGTTTCCCTGTTGATAGCGCCTGTTTTGACGCTTATGCTGCTGGGAACTGTCGCGTTGGCAGTTGGCTCAAGCGACGGGGTCAGCCGTTCCG
>CAJUSG010000031.1:18347-27418 GCA_910589085.1 uncultured Oscillospiraceae bacterium
CTGACCGCCACGTATATGGAAGACGGCAAGCCGGACCCAAACAAGGCGGTCACATGGACCAGTAACGCCTCCAGCGTGGCGACGGTGGACAGAGACGGCAGAGTGGAGGCCGTCGGAGAGGGTACGGCGACAATTACCGCAGCGTGCGAGGGGGAAACAGCCACCTGTACGGTTACGGTTTCCCCGGCCGACGTGCCCGACGCGACAGTTACCATCAACAATAAGGGTCCCTTCACGATTGATCCCAACGGAACGGCCTCCGTGACCGTCACCCCTACGCCGGGCACGGAGGAGGTCAAGTGGAAATTTGTGGGAGAGACGGGCGAGGATATTGACGACACTAATATCGTCAGCCTGAGCAACAGGGGCAACACCTGGACCATCACCGGCAGAGAGCCCGGCGAGCTGCGCATGTACGCCTATGTGGGCGACGGGAGCGGCGCCAATCAGAGGACGGACACGATTACCGTTACCGTCAGCGGTATCGTCGTGGACACCAAACCCATCGAGCTTCAGGAAAACCAGATACTGCCGCTGCCCGAGGCCAAGGCCTATGGCACCGCCGCCAGCGGCGCGGTCAAGTATGTGGTCAGCGACGGCTATATCGCCCAGGTTGTAAAGGGAAACAGCGTGAAGGGCTACACCCCCGGCTCAACCGCGATTATTGTCAGCGACCAGAAGAACATCTATAAGGTGTCAATCCCCCTCACCGTGGTAAACGACCCCAGCACAACCATTGAGTACAGCCGGACCCTCCGCAGCGGCGAGGCGCTGTCCTTCAAGGAGCTGAGCAGCGACTTCCGCAGCCAGCTGGGAGGCAAGGTGGTCAGCGTGAGCGGGCTGAGCGTCCCGACGGACCAGGGCACCCTGTACTACAACTACCACTCCGAGGCCGAGCCCGGCTGGGGGGTGGGCAGCGATATCTACTACCTGGGCAGCGAGGTCACAGGGGGCCGGCGGGATCTGGAGGACGTCACATTTGTGGTGAAGCCCACCTATATGGGCGGCACCGTGAATATCTCCTATGTGGCCACCACCCGGGACTCCGAGGGCACCGAAACCTATAACTGCCGGATCACCCTGAAGGTGGAGCCGGAGACAGGGGCCAGCGCGGGGGTCTCCCTCACCACCAAGTACAATACCCCCGTCCGCTTCAACGCCAACGAGTTCAACCGGGTGTGCAAGGAGCGCACGGGCATGAGCCTGAGCTATATCACCTTCTCCCACACCCCGGTGCGGGAGGGGACGCTGTATACAGATTACGTGAGCGAGGGCAGCTACGGCAGCCTCGTCTCCCTGTACACCCAGTACAGTATGCGGAATCTGGATAACATCTGGTTTGTCCCCGCCCCCGGCTACACCGGGAACGTCACCGTCTACTACACCGCCCGGAGCGTGGGTACCCCGGGGGCCACCTTCTCCGGCCAGGTGAACATCACCGTGGGCACCGAGAGCGGCGTGGCTATCGGCGGCGTGGACTACGACCTGGTGAAGGGCGGCGTGGCCCACTTCGACGATGTGGACTTCAATAACTTCTGCCGCAGCAAGCTGGACAGCTACCAGACCCTCAGCTTTATCCAGTTTGACTCGCTGCCCTCCGCCAGCCAGGGCGTGCTGTACTACGACTACCGGTCCGCCTCCGTCCCGGGCAGCCGGGCCTCCGCCGGCACCGCCTACTACTACGGGACCTATTCCCCCCGCATCGACCGGCTGGCCTTTGTGCCCGCGGAGGACTTTATCGGCACGCTGCGCATCCCCTTCACCGGCCAGACCAGAGACGGCACCCGGTTTACCGGAAACGTGGAGATCAACGTGCGGGGCGGCACCGGCTCCGGGGATATCCAGTACAGCTGCGCCCAGGGCAAGTCGGTGAATTTTAAGGAGCGGGACTTTAACGAGCTGTGCAAGGACCTGACCGACAGCAGCCTGAACTATATCCAGCTCCAGGACCTGCCCGACCAGTACAGCCAGGGCTCGGTGTACCGGGGGAGCAGCCGGGTCACCTCCACCAATACCCGGTACTACTACGGCAGCAGCTCCAACCGCATCAGCAATCTGTCCTTCCGGGCCTCCAGCAGCTTTTCCGGCTCGGTGGATATCCCCTTCATCGGGACCAACCGGGACGGCGACACCTTCTACGGGACCATTACCATCACCTCCAGCGGCTCCACCAGCAGCCGGGACACCATTCAGTACTCCACCGACTACAACTCCGCCGCCGTCTTCGACCGGGACGACTTTGACAACCTGTCCCAGTGGGAGACCGACCGGGATATCAGCACCGTCCGCTTTGACCTGCCCAGGAGCAGCGAGGGCGACCTCTATCGGAATTATCGCTCCAGCTCCAGCAAGGGCACGCGGATTACCTCCAGCAGCACCACCATCAGCGCCGGCGAGCTGGACCGGGTGGCCTTTATCCCCGCCAGCCGCTACACCGGGACGGTGACCCTGGACTTTGTGGCCAAGGCCACCAACAATGAGGAGTTCGAGGGCACCGTGGAGATCACCGTGGAGCGGCCGGGGGCCGACGTCACGGTGCGCTACTCCACCCGGATTTCCCCGGTGGCGTTCAGAGGGGAGGACTTTAAGAAGAATAACACCAGCCTGTCCTCCATCCAGTTTACCTCCATGCCCCCCACCAGCGCGGGATATGTGTATTACCAGTACGTCAGCCCCACCCGGTACGGCCGGCAGGCCAACACCAGCACCACCTACCGCTCCAGCGGAAGCAGCCTGATCTCCGACCTGACCTTCGTCCCCCGGGCGGGCTACACCGGAACGGTGACCATCCCCTACACCGGAACCAATTCCAACGGCTCCACCTTTGAGGGGGAGGTGCAGATTACCGTGTCCCCCAGCTACAGCTCCGCCTACTTCAGCGATATGTCGGGCTACAGCGACGCCCAGCGGGCGGCGGTGGACTACCTGCGGGAGAACGGTATCACCAACGGCATCTCCGCTACCCAGTACGGCCCGGAGTACTCCATCACCCGGGCGGACTTCGCGGTGATGCTGTATCAGACCTTCGGGCTGACCGCCAGCGGCAGCTCCGGGTACTTCAATGACGTACCCTCCGGGGCCTACTACGCCCAGGCGGTGAACACCCTGCGCAGCATGGGCATCGTCAGCGGCATCGGGAACGGGGCCTATGGCTCCAGCTACACCCTGAGCCGTCAGGACGCCATCTGCATGATACAGCGGACCCTGCGGACGATGGGCTGGAACGCCAACGACGGCAGCAGCAGCTATCTGAACGGCTACAGCGACAGCGGCAGCGTGGCCGGCTACGCCCAGGGGGCCATGGCCCACGCCGTCCAGATGGGCTATCTGCCCACCGCGAACGGCCGACTGGCCCCCAGAGATCCCCTGACCCGGGTGGATATGGCACAGATTGTCCACCGGGTGCTCACCTACTGAGGCATAAAAAAATTCCCCGATTTGATCGGGGAATTTTTTTGCCTAAAACCGGTGTACCCAGCCGGACAAAAACCAGACCGGGGCCAGCCAGGTGAGCATGTAGACCAGGAGGTTCAGGGGGGAGAGGGAGGTGTAGGCCCCTACGGAGGTGAGGTAGGCGGCCAGCGCCATCCCCAGCAGGGAGGCGGCGCAGCACAGGGCGGCGCCCAGCCGGGCGGCCCACCGCAGCCGTTTGGCGGCGGTAATGGCCTCGGCAAAGGGGAGAAGGCCCTCCCGGCACAGAAGGGCGGTGAGGGTGTCGCCGTGGTCCTGCTCCGGGTCGGACAGCTGGCGGCGGCGCTCCACCGGGGGGAAGGCCATCTTGTCCGCAGCCAGCTTGAAGCGCTGCTGGAGCATGGCGGGGATCAGGTTGAAGTCACGGGTGGCCAGCACCGGCTCCACCTTTTCCAGCATCAGGGATTCCAGGGCGGGAAATACGGTGTCGGGCAGGGCGTAGCTCAGGGCGAAGATGCCGGCCAGGCGCCGGTCGATGGCGCAGAAAACGGCGCTCTTTACGTTGAGCCCCTGGGGCAGCTTGACCTCCATCAGCTTCATGAAGGCGGCGGAGCCCACCAGCACCTGTTCGCCCCGGATGTTGGCCGACAGGCCGCCCCCCTCGTGGCAGACCAGGCTGTCCGCCCGGCGCATCAGCCCGCCCATGGACCGCAGCTGGTCGTGAAACAGCTTGGTCAGGCCGCTGCCCGAGTCGCGGATAAGGGTGGCGGTGTAGGCCACCACCCGCTCGGCGGGGAACTCGGCCATGACCTTGAAGCCGTTGAGCTCCACGTAGCCGGGGGGGAAGAGGTCGCCGTCAGTGATGAGAACACAGTCCCCCCGGCGGGAGGCCGACATCCCCGGCCAGCCGGCCAGGGCGGCTCCGCTGGGGGCCAGCCGGCGGGCCGCCTTGTGGAAGGGACGGCTGTAGGCCAGCCCTCCGCCAAAGGCGGCGGTGACGGTGAACAGGGCGGACAGAGCCCAGATCAGCCGCTCCGGGTGGTCGTTTCCCACCGAGGCCATCAGGGCGCAGGTGACGTCACCCACCAGCAGCAGGGGGCAGACCCGGCGGAAGATGCGCTGGGCGCCGTCGTCGGTCTGGATCTGGCTGCCATAGCCCTGGTTGTCCCCCGACCACTTGGCGTAAGTGCCCCGGTCGTTCCACTTCTCCGGGTCCAGGGTGACCCGGTAGGGGGTGGCTGTGGAGGCGGCGGTGCGGCAGGACAGCCGCAGGGCGCAGCGCTTGTGGTATACGCCGTGGAGCAGGAAAAACAGACCGGTGAGGCAGACCAGGGTATAGGGCAGGCGCTGGGGAGGGGATTCGCCCATAGCCAGCTGTACCCCGTCGGCCAGGGTGAGGAGACAGGCCAGCGCTGCCATGGTGTCCATGCCAAACTTCAGGAAGCAGGCCCGGAGCAGACCGGTGAGGAGCACGTCGGCAGACAGGAGTATCCCCATCCCCATCAGGGCGGCGGACAGCCAGCACTGCACCCCGGGCTGGTCCATGGGGGAGGACCAGACGGCGCCCCACAGGGGCAGCAAAGTCTGGACCAGGGAGAGAGCCGCCAGGAGCAGGACAAACAGCGTTCTCAGGCGCAGCCACTTCAGACCACGGCCGTACCGCCTGGCCAGCTCCTGGGGCGGGATGTCGGGAGGGGGAGGCTCCTGCCGCCGGGGGCGGCGCTGGCGGCGGGAGGGGGCGTCCTCGTCGACCTCCTCCTGGTCGGTGCCGGGGATGAGGCGCTCCAGACGGCGGACCTCCTGCTTGTCGATGGCCTCGTCCTCTTCAAACATGTGGTCGGCGTAGTCATCCGCCTTTTTCCCCAGATCCTTGATGAAGGCGGACAGGGTGCTTTCCTCCTGGGGGAAGGGGATGACAGGGGCGGGCTGCGGGTCAGGCTCGGGGGGCTGGGGCTCCTGGGGCGGAGGCTCCGGGTCCTTCCTGGGGGGCGGGCCGGGAAAGGCCACCACCTTCCCCCCGGGCTTGAGGCCCCGGGCCGGCTGGGACCTGGGGGGCTCCGGCTGGGCGGGGTGGCCGTACTCCGCCATGATGTCGTCCAGGGAGTAGCCCCCGCCGTCGGCATCCCCGATCAGGGATTTGATATCGATCAGGTCGCCCTTATTCTTTTTTTTGTCTCGGTCGCTCATGGGCGGGGCTCCTTGGTGTTGGTTAGAGTGTCAGCGGTGTGGGGCGGATGATATCCGCGGATTCAACCCATCCGCTGCCTGACCGCCTCGTACAGCAGCACGGCGGCGGCGGCGGAAGCGTTGAGGGAGTTGATTTTGCCGAACATGGGGATGGAGACGGTGAAGTCGCAGTTCTCCGCCACCAGACGGCCCATACCTGCCCCCTCGCTGCCGATGACGATGGCGGCGGGGCTCTTCAGGTCGGCCTGGTACAGGGGGGTGGCGCCGTCCATGGCGGCCCCGAACACCCAGACCCCCGCCTCCTTCAGCTCCTGGAGCAGGGCGGGCAGGTTGGGCACCCGGGCCACGGGGACGTGGGCCACCGCTCCGGCGGAGGTCTTGCCCACGGTGGCCGTCAGCCCGGCGGAGCGGCGCTTGGGGATAATCACCCCGTGGGCCCCGGCGGCGTCGGCGGTGCGGATGACCGCCCCCAGGTTGTGGGGGTCGGACAGCTCGTCGCACACCACGATGAGGGGGTTCTCCCCCCTCTCCCGGGCGGCGCTTAAAATGTCGTCCACCGAGGCGTAGGCCCGGACGGCGGCCTGGGCAATGACCCCCTGGTGGGCGTGGGTGCGGCTCATGCCGTCCAGCTTGCGCCGGTCGGCGTCCACCACCACGACGCCCTTCTCCCGGGCGGCGGAGGCGATGTGGCCCAGGGCGGCGTCCCGCTCGCCCTTCAGCAGAAAGATTTTGTCGATGGTCACCCCGGCCCGCAGGGCCTCGATCACCGCGTTGCGGCCCTCAATGATACCGTCGTTCTCCTGCTCCACGGGGGCGGAGCGGCGCAGAGGGGGGCGTTTGTTCATAATATTCCAGTCCTTCCGGTGTCGAAATCACATACAAAATACACTATACCACATTTGTCCGCCGGAGGGAAGTGGGAATTTGCAAAGGGCATGTCCGGGAGAGGATTTTATGCGGGGGGAGAGAAATTTCTGACAAAATCCGGTCACAGAAAATTCACTGGAAGTTTACATGGTATTTTCTTGTTTTTATTCCGCAACTGTGGTATGATACCCTTTGACCTGCTTTAGAAAAACGGAAAAAACGGAGGTACGCTCCTTTGAAGCCAGATAAAGGAAACAACAAAAAGAATACGCTTGGCCTGATTTCGCTGATTCTGTGGGCGCTGTTCCTTACGCTGCTCTTCCGCAGCTGCACCAGCTCCTACAACAGCTCCAACCAGGTCCAGGTGGACTACTCTGTGTTCCGCCAGTGGGTGACCGCCGACCTGGTGGAGCATGTCAAGCTGGAGAGCAGCCTGTTCACCATCACCCTGAAGGAGGGCAAGGAGGAGGAGGCCCTGGCCTACATCCCCGAGGACGAGGACAAGCAGCAGATGAATAATATGTTTGCCCTGCTGCCCATCCAGAACGACCGGGAGACCGAGTATGTCACCACCCCGCCCCCCATCTCCGACCTGGAGCTGGAGAGCCTGCTCAATGAGCACGGCGTGGTCCACGGCACCCCCCCAGTGGACAACTCCACCCAGATTCTCTACCTGTTCCTCACCACTGTTCTGCCCCTGGTCATCATGGTGGGCGCTATGGTGTTCCTCATGCGGGGCATCGGCGGCAAGGGGGGCATGGGCGGCATCGGCGGCGTGGGCAAGGCCAACGCCAAGGTGTATGTGGAGAAAAAGACGGGAGTCACCTTCCGGGACGTGGCCGGCCAGGACGAGGCCAAGGAGTCCCTGGAGGAGATCATCGACATCCTCCACAACCCCCAGAAGTACACCGAGATCGGCGCCAAGCTGCCCAAGGGCGCTCTGCTGGTGGGCCCTCCGGGCACCGGCAAGACCCTCCTGGCAAAGGCGGTGGCCGGCGAGGCGGGGGTGCCCTTCTTCTCCATCAGCGGCTCCGACTTTGTGGAGATGTTCGTGGGCGTGGGCGCGAGTCGGGTCCGGGACCTGTTTAAAGAGGCCAGCAAGATGGCCCCCTGCATCATCTTCATCGACGAGATCGACACCATCGGCAAATCCCGGGACAACCGCATGGGTGGCAACGACGAGCGGGAGCAGACCCTGAACCAGCTGCTGGCCGAGCTGGACGGCTTCGACCCGGGCAAGGGGGTCATCGTCCTGGGGGCCACCAACCGGCCCGAGGTGCTGGACAAGGCCCTCCTCCGCCCCGGCCGCTTCGACCGGCGGATCACCATCGACCGGCCCAACCTGGCCGGACGTCTGGCCACCCTCCAGGTCCACACCAGGAAGATCAAGCTGTCCGAGGACGTGGACCTGAAAAAGATCGCCCTGGCTACCGCCGGCACGGTGGGCGCCGACCTGGCCAACCTGGTGAATGAGGCCGCCCTGCGGGCCGTGCGCCAGGGGCGGCGGGCGGTGAATCAGGAGGACCTGCTGGCCTCCTTCGAGTTCGTCATCGCCGGCAGCGAGAAGAAAAATTCCGTCCTCACCGAGTTCGAGCGCAGGCTGGTGGCCTACCACGAGGTGGGCCACGCCATGGTGGCCTACAAGCAGAAGAACGCCGAACCGGTGCAGAAGATTACCATCGTCCCCCACACCGAGGGCTCCCTGGGCTACACCCTGCTCATGCCCGAGGAGGACAAGACCAACCTGCGCACCAGGGAGGAGCTGATGGCCAAGATCGCCGTCTCCATGGGCGGCCGGGCCGCCGAGGAGGTGGTCATGGACACCATGACCAACGGCGCCTCCCAGGACATCCAGGAGGCTACCAACATCGCCCGGAACATGGTGGCCATGTACGGCATGAGCGAGGAGTTCGGCATGATGGCCCTGGGCTCGGTCCGCAGCCAGTATCTGGACGGGGGCTACGGCCTGGACTGCGCCCAGGACACCGCCGCCGTGATGGATAAGGCGGTGAAGGCCATTCTGGACGTGTGCTATAAGGACGCGGTGGAGGTCATCAAGGCCAACCGGGAGGATATGGACAAGGTGGTGGCCTACCTGCTGGAGAAGGAGACCATCACCGGCGGCGAGATGGTGGCCATCATCGAGGGCCGGGACCCGGCCGCCGTGGAGGACGCCTACGCCTCCACCCGGAAGGCCAAGCCCCTGCCCGGGGAGATCGAGCCCCCCGCCAAGGCTATCCACATTGTCAGCGAGGAGATCAAGCCTCCCGCTGGGGCGGAGGATGCCTCCGCTGAGCCGGAGGAAAAGCCCGCCGAGGAGGAGCCCTCTGAACCGGCGGAGGAGAAGGAAGACAAGCCTGAATGAATGCAAAAAGCGCCGCCCGGCCGGGCGGCGCTTTTTTGGTCAGACGGTGCACAGACAGAGGGCCAGCTGCTTTTGAAGCGCCTGATCGGCGTCGTAGAGGTAGCTGCATACCGCGTTCAGAGCGCCCGCGTACTGGCTGCCCAGACCGTCCAGACCCACAACCATGACCTGTATGGCCGCCAGCCCGTCGGAGATGTGCTGGGCCGTTGTCTCCAATTCCATAAGTTGCTCCCGAATATCC
>CAJUSG010000032.1 GCA_910589085.1 uncultured Oscillospiraceae bacterium
ATTTGCGGGGGTATCTGCTGAAAGTCCAGATATATCAACCATTTTCAAGGACAGAATATATACTTCCATGGCACACAAACAAGATTTTTGTCATCGCTCACACACTCCGAAGCCTTATTTTTGTCAGTATAGCACACATTCAGCACTAAGTCGAGGGGGACTTTCCCTTGGGCTAAAGATGCGCCGTGCTCTGCCAATTCCAGCTTTCCCCATCCGAATTGGCACGCTGCCCAAATATATCATTTGATTGTGCACGCCTATCGGTCCGCGAGAAATCGGAATGATAAGAAAGAAATCGTGCAAGAATCGTTTATCGCAGGCTTGGTTAGGATCGAATCGTTTCTTGGGAGCGAAAACCAACTAAACTGGACAAAAGCCTGTGTTCACAGGGTAAAAGGGCTAACATGAAGGCATGGAAGAAAAAGAGTGAGTGTCGGCTATGTGGCTAACAAAATTGGCACCTTCCAGATCGTCCCACCACCCGTCGCGGAGACATTCCCTATTTTACCATCGGCTCTCCAACAGCGGCCACGCCGCCAAAGCGAGCAGCGGAAGCCAAGGTTCTAACCACCCTGGCTTCCGCCGCTCCATGCTTTTCCGTCTAATTCAATTTTTCCCGGCCCCTCTCCCGGAGCCCGCTTGTCCCGCCGCTCAATCCGTCCCACCGGACCCGGAAGCCTCATCCTTTCTCATGAACATCAGCCCAAACGATCCAGAACCACAGTTGCTGGCGATGGCGGACGACGCCTTTTGCAGATAGACCCGCTCAAAGGTACAATGCTGCCGCACCAGGTTCTGGATATATTGAAGCTTTTTCTCATCCAGTCCGGCGTAGGTGATGAACAGAACGCGCCGGTCGATGCTTCTGGTCTCCTGGAGCACCTTTCTGACGTATTTCTTGGCGATGCGCGAAAAGTCGCCCACTTCCATGCTGCCCACCACCATCTTGCTCTTTCGCAGCACAAGAATCGGGTGGAGCAGCAGCGCGTCGCACAAAACCTGTATCCGCTTTGATATCCGCCCGGCCTGGCACAACATATGGGTGCTGTTGATGATAAAAGCCGATGAGATAAAACGCTCCGCGCGCTCCACCGCCGCCACAATCTCCGCCTTCCCGGCGTGATTTTCCGCCAGCTGCGCCGCCCAGAGCACCGACAGGCCCATGCTGCTGGACAGATGCCCGGAGTTCACCACCGTGACATTGTTGAAGGATTTCGCGGCCTCCAGGGCGTTTTGGTATCCTGTGCTGACGTGTTTGGCCATGCTGATGTGGATCACATTCTGGGCCTCCGTCAGCTTTTCCGCGAAAAACCGCTCGTAGTCCTCCACCTCCGGGGGCCGGGACTCCCCCTTCCTCCCCTGGGCCATGTGGGCCAGCAGCTCATCCGGCTGCAGCTCCAGTCCGTCCAGGAAACGGCCCGCCTCCGTGTGAACATAGTAAGGGCAGACCGAAACCCCCAGCTCCTTGAGCAGTGTTTCCGGCAGGTCGCACACACTGTCCGTAGTGATCAGGATGAACCGCCGCTTCACCTGCTCGAAAATCAGGACATCCTTTTCTATGCTGGGCTGTCCCGCCTCCTCGCACAGGCTCACCAGCTTTTTGGGCAGAACGCTGAGCACCGCCGCCTCCAAAAGCGCGCCGCCCACCGGCTTGGCCAGATAGCCGCTGAACCCCTCCTTCTTGTAGAGAAGCTGGTTGTCGCTGCCCGCGTTGGCGGTCAGGGCCACCACGGGCACGTCCTGGCACAGCCCGCCCGGCTGCTCCCGCAGGGCGTGGAGGCACTCGATCCCGTCCATTTCCGGCATCATGTGATCCATCAGAATGCAGTCATAGTGGTGGATCTGGGTCAGCCTGAGGCATTCCGCCCCGCTGGACGCGGTGTCGATCTGGATTTTCGTCTCCGCCAGCAGCTTGGTCACCACCATCAGGTTCATATCGTTGTCGTCCACCACCAGGATGTGGGCGTCCGGAGCCTCAAAGCTCTGCCGGTAGGGCTCTCCGTCGCGGACCCTGGCGCGGGAAGCCAGGGTAAACATCCCCAGCTCCTTCTCGTCCACAATGTCCTGGTCCAGCGTGACAATAAATTTTGAGCCCTTGGTATAGACGCTGTTTACACTGATCTCGCCGCCCATCAGCTCCACCAGCTGGTGGACAATGCTCAGCCCCAGTCCGGTGCCCTCAATGTAGCGGTTCTTTTCCTCGTCCACCCGCTGGAAAGCGTTAAAAATATAGGGGATGTTCTCCTTCTTTACCCCCAGTCCGGTGTCCTCCACGGAATACCAGACCCGCACCCGGTTGATCGACTGGCGCTCACACCGGACAGCGAGGGTGACCGAGCCCTCGCTGGTGTATTTCACCGCGTTGTTCAGCAGATTAATCAGAATCTGCTTGATGCGCACCTCGTCTCCGCAGAGCATACTGGGAATGGACGAATCGACTTGAAGTTTAAACTCAAGGCCCTTCTCCTTGGCCTTGATCCACATCATATTGACGATTTCCGAAAAAAGCGCGCCGGTCTCGTAGGAGACATTGACGATTTCCATTTTTCCGGATTTGATTTTGGAGATATCCAGAATATCGTTTATCAGGGTCAGCAGCAGCTTGCTGGCGCCCTGAATATTCCTTGCGTTCTCCGCCACCTCCTGCGAGGTGCTCTCCCGCAGGATGATCTCATTCAGGCCGATGATGGTGTTGATGGGGGTGCGGATCTCGTGGCTCATGCTGGAGAAAAAGTTGTTTTCCGCCTTGTTCAGCTCCTCAATTTCCTTTTTCTGCTGTTGAGAGAGGGCGTTTTCTTCCTCATACATCCTGTTCAGGAACAGAAGCAGCACACAGTTCAGAAGGCCCACCATCACCACGGAGAATGCGGAATCAAAAAAGGAGTGCCGCTGGGTATTCTGGGCGACAAACTCGGGGAAATAGAAGGCCAGGCCATAACACAGCAGCGTCTCCGCCGTGCAGAGCCCGAAAAACACAGCCATCCGCCTTCCCTGCAGGGTGATACAGACGTAGATGAAGCAGAACACAAACCACTCCGGCACTCCGCTGTAGAATCCGCCCGCCGTGAAAAAGCTGATGGGAAATATCAGCAGCAGCAGGACCGAGATGGCCGTGGCTCCCGCATGAATCTGTTCCTTCTGAATGCTCACCTTAACGATTATGTACATGGCGGTAAGGCTGGCCGCCAGAAGCAGGATATTCCAAATGCTTCTGCCCATAGGCAGAATGAACACCAGTGCCACCATACAGGTGCCTGTTACAATGCGAAACATGCGTTCGCGCAGGCTGATCCTGTGATCGGTAATGATGTTAAACCATTTTTTAATCACGCAGTCTCTCACCCCTCAAAATTCGGAATTTCGGAACGGACACGGCTATATCCTGGCGATGTGCGCGCAGAGCTCCTTATACGCACGCAGCAGGGCGGGGTGATGGGCGTGGATAAAGTCCGCGTCGTCCCTCTTCCCCGCCAGCTCCAGCTCCTTCGCCTGGGCGGAGAGGGCCTCCGCGCCGATGGTTAGAGATGTGCTTTTCAGCGCGTGGACCTTGACGGCGTAGTCCGCCCAGCTGCCGCTCTCGTACAGCGAGGCGATCTCCGCCTGCTTCTCCCCGCTCTGGGCACAGAAGAGGCGCAGCATCTCCCGGTAGAAGTTCTCCTCCCCGCCGCAGTAGTTCAGGCCGATCTCTGTGTTGACCCCGGCCTGTCTGAGGCGCTCATAGGGGATCAGAGGGCTCTCGGCCGGGCTGTCCGTGGCCTGTGTGTCCTCGACCGGGCCGCTCTGAACGGCAGAAGCTGCCGGCTCCTCTGGCAGCCCGGCCTCTGCCGCCGCTTCAGCCTCTGCCGTTTTCCCGGTCTCCGCGAGCTTGGTGCGGTCTGAGTTGGCAGTATACCGGATGCAGCTCTTGGGCAGCACCTTTCGCAGCACTCGCTCCAAAACGGCACGCTCAATAGGCTTGGGGACAAATTCCGTGAATCCCTCACTGCGGAACATCTCTCTGGCGCCGCTGACCGTGTTGGCGGTCAGGGCGATGATCGGTATATCCTGATACATCTCGTGGTAGAGCTCGTGGATTTTCTTCAGTGTCTCCACACCGTCAAACCCGGGCATCATATGGTCCAGGAAGATGATGTCGTAGGAGGCGCTGCCGCACTGGGCCACCGCCTCCCGTCCGCTCAGGCAGGTGTCCACCTCGATCCCGTAGCTGCCCAGAACGCCCTGGGCGACCACAAGGTTCATCTCCTCGTCGTCAACCGCCAGCGCCCGGACGCCAACGCAGGTAAAGGGCTTTCGCCCTGCGGCCTGGTCCTCGGCAAAGCCCCGCTCTCCCATCTCTCCGTTGAGCAAATTTGCCACGGAGAGGGCGGAAAAGGGCTTGTGGATGACAAGCAGACGGCTGCCGCTGTCCAGAACAAACTCTCTGTCCGCAATCACAATAACCCGAATCGTCTCGGCCAGTTCCTCATAATAGGACCGGTTCTCCTCATATTCCGGCTGGGCGATAAACACATGGGTCAGAGTATGGCTGCGCTGCAGCTTGAGGAAGCCCTCAAAATTGTGGGCCTGATACCCCTCGATGTTTAGTCCCTCCACCAGGTTCAGGATCAGCCCGTCATAATAGCCCCGCACCTCGTCGTTAATATATTTTTCCGGCCGGAAATAGCAGGCGATACACAGCTGGTCCGGGTGGTTGAGGGTGATACACGGCTGGTCGTCCGCCACCCCCTGGGGAATCACGATATTCGCGTGCAGGCCCTGCCGCCGCTTGCTGTCAAAGTGGATAAAGCCCCCCATGGCGTTGAGCAGCCCCCGGGCGATGGGGAGCCCCAGGCCCAGCCCCCCCGCGAAGCGCTTGCTTCCGGAGTCCGCCTGGTAGAAGTCGTTATACATCTGCTCAAGCTGGGCATCCGTCATGCCGATTCCGGTGTCGTGGATGCCAATAATCAGATTGACCCCGTAATTTTCCCACCGGTAGTCTATGCGGACGTTGATGCCCCCCTCTTCGGTAAATTTAATGGCATTTTCCGCCAGAATCTTGAGCACATGGGAAATTTTCTCCGCATCCCCCACAAGCACCGCCGGTATCTTGGGGTTGATATCAAACACCAGCTCCAAATGCTGCCGGTTGCTCTGCAGCGCGGTCATGGTGATGACGTCGTTGAGCACCGAGGTTATCATGTACTCCTCTTTGGCCGGCGTCAGGGTGCCATCCATGATCTCCGTGTAATCCAGCATGTTGTTGATCTGGTTGGACAAGCGCTTTCCCGCCATCTTAATGGATAGCATATCCTCCCGAATCTCCGGGGAGAGCTCCCGGCCAAGGGCCACCTCGCTGATGCCAATGACCATATTAATGGGCGTGCGGAGCTCGTGAGACACATTGGACAAAAAAACAGCGTTCTGCTTTCCCGCCGTCTCCAGTTCCGTGAATATGTGGTTATACCACTGCCGTTGAACGCTCCGCCGCTTAATCCAGTACCCCGCAAGGGCCGTCCCGCCAAAGGTGACAACGGTGCCAAGCACCATGCGAATGGAAGACCGGACATCCATACCATAAAAAATGGTATGAAGAATCAGCGCGTGATACAGCAGCTCCAGCACATACAGCGCCTCGATCACGCGCAGAATCCATTTTTTATTCAGCATGAACAGCACAAGGATGAGGATACAGGCCACAGCGGGTATGTCGAAAAGGACACCTTCATGCACGCCAAAGAAGAAAAATTCCACCAGCAGCAGTCCGGCGCACAGATTCTCATAATATGTATCCGAACCGATTCTTGCAATATGTAAAACCCAAACACTGACGCAGCCCGCCGCCATCAGCGGTACCGCCCAAAATTCCCATGCCATAGCTGCCACAATGAAGCTCAGCATTACGCTGAATACCGTGATGACGACAGCCAACAGCAGGTGTCTGCTTGTCTGTTCCTCCGCTCTCATTATTCCTCAAACTCCCGGGCAACCCGCTTCAACAGCTCCTGGGGCTCAAAGGGCTTCTTCAGATAGTTCACCGCACCCAGCCTGATCGCGCTGACCACATCCTCCTCCGCCCCCGATGCCGTCAGAAAAATCACCGGAATCTCGGGGACGAACTCCTTCATGCGCTCAAAGGTCTCCATGCCGTTCATCTTGGGCATCTCAATATCCAGCAGGACCAGGTCCACTACGCCGCTTTTCAGCCGCTCCAGCGCCTCGATCCCGGAATCAGCCATAAGCACACTGTATTCCTTCTCCAGAATCATCTTTGTCCTGACCAGATTCATTGTGTCGTCATCCACCACTAAAATACGTTTCTGCATACAACTGCCTCCCTGTCATATTAGCGGGTGTCTATCAAACCCTGTGAATCCATTTTAAATTAAGATCCCAGGAAAATCAAGCCCATATTTCGGTTTTAACCCAGTTCCAATTCCCGCCTGCATCCGCTCGCCGGACCGAAATGCCGGCGGTCGGCGGCACTTCTTTTCTCTCTGCATACAGAAGAAGGGGAGCGTCAACCAATGCTGTGGCGTACTCGATTGAAACAGTTTCTTAAACTATGTGAAAAACGACAATATTACAGCACTCATATTGTCTAATCATCTGAATATATAGAAGAAATGAAATTTATAATTGACAGATTGGCAAAACCAAGCTATTCTGTGTGATGCAAGCATTTCTTATCGACGGATAGAAAATGAAACAATAAGAAACTAAAACTGGAAGGAGAACCCATGGAGACGTATAACCGAAACGCGACAGAGCATGCCAGACTGGGGAGCGCGGTCTGCGGCATGGACGCCAAGGAGATGAGCCGCTGGGTAGAACGGCTACAGACTGAGTATGGGGACAAGCTCCACAATAACCGGTATCAATCGGTTTTCCGCAGCTTCGGCATGGACGGCGGCGACATGCTGATCGGCGGGCTGGGGAGGCTCGCCGGGATGCGGATATCGGTCTCTCACACCAAAATCACCGGGTCGCTGGACCTGGACGGCGCTGTTTTTTATACCGAGGAGGATATGCCGGAGGCGGGATTTGACAGCATCCCCTTCGAGGCGGTGTTTTCTCTGTGCGGCCGGCTGCGGGAAAAGCTCAAGTCACTGATTGATCCGGAGTTTTACTGCGTCCCGTTTTTAGGCGGAATTAAGAGCGTAATGCTCAGCGAGGAGCCCCAGGAGATTGTTGACTACTATCTGCCCGAACTCGCGCTCTTCGGGAGCGGGAACAGGTTCCGCCTGTTTTCCGCGGCCCACATCCCGGAGCACATCCCCCTTGAAGCGCTTCCGGACTCCGGCAAAAAGAAGGGTTTCTGCCGTGTAAAAAGCAGGACGGAGTGCCCGGGCAAAGCGGAGTATGTCCAGGGCATGAACCATGTGCTGGATGAGCTGAGACAGGATACAGTGCAGAAGGTAGTGGTGGCGCGCAGATGTACCATCACGCCGGAGGACTCCTTTCACTGCTGTGATTATGCCGCCCATCTGTACGACCGGTATTTTCAGGAGTACTATTTCATGTTTCGACAGGGCGAGGAGGCCATGTGGATCGGTATTTCACCCGAGATCATCATGAAGCAGCAGGGCGGCAGGGCGGTGACCAAGCCGCTGGCCGGCACCCGCAGCAAATCGGAGGATGCGGCGCAGAATACCAAAATTCTTCAAGATCTGACCTCTGCCAACAAGGACATTGTAGAGCACGAACACGCCCTGTATTTTATGGTGGATCAGCTGAAGCGTGCCGGAATCGGCGAGGTGAAAATTGACAAGAATAAGACTGTTTTAGAGACCCCCTACGCCTTCCACATCAAGAGCGAGATATCCATGATTCTGAAGGAAAATGTTTCGTGCTTTGATATTATTGGGGCCATTTACCCGCCGGCCACCATCTGGGGCATCCCGGTGGACAGAACCGAACGCCTTCTGGCCCGGACAGAGCCCTTTGACCGGGGGTACTACTCCGGGGTCTACGGCTACTGGAATTATGAGGGGATTGCTGATACCGCCCTGGTAATTCGGTCCGCCAAGGTGGAAAACGGCGCTGTAAGCGTGTATGCCGGCGGCGGTATTGTGAAGTTTTCAAACATTGATGCCGAATTTGACGAGACCGTAAACAAGATGGGCCCGCTGCTCAGCTACTTCCAGGAAGACTGATTCCCCTCCGGCTCTATCTTTCCGGCGAGGAAAGTTAGAAAAAACAAACGAAAGGAAGAATGAAAGATGAAACTCAAAACGTATCTGGCCTTGATTCTCTGCCTCGCGGTGTCGGCGGCAGCGCTCGCCGGCTGCGGCAAACAGCCCGGCAACACCAGCAACGGCGGAGGCGGCGGAGCACAGGGCGGCAGCACAAAGGACACCGTGGTCATTGTCACCAGCGGCGACCCCGGGCGCCTGCGCAGCGACACCCTCAACAGCTTGAAGGAGATCCCCTTCAACCGCCTGGCCTACGACTATCTCTTTACCCGCAACAGCAAGGGCGAGTTTGAGCCCTGTATCTGCCAGTCCTATGAACTGGACAGCGACAGCCTGGGCGTTACCCTGCATCTGCGCCAGGGGGTCAAATTCCACGACGGCAACACCATGACCGCGGACGACGTGCTGGCCTCCCTGTACTACGGCAAGCAGGACACCGCATCAGGCAGTCAGCTGGACTTCATTGATTTTGACAACAGCAAGCCGCTGGATGACAACACCCTATACCTTAAGTTCAACCGCACCAACGGCGTGTGGCAGAGCTCCTTCCTGGCCATCGGCATCATTGAACGCTCCGCCTATGAGGCCGCCGCCTCCCCGGATGAGTTCTATCTGAATCCCATGACCACCTCCGCCTACGTCCTGGAGAACTGGGTCTCGGGCGACAGCCTGACCTTCAAGGCTTTCCCGGACCACTGGTACGGCGCGCCCAAGATTGAGAACATCATCGTCCGGGTCATCAGCGAGAGCTCCGTGGCCCTGATGGAGCTGCAGACTGGCGGCGCCGACGTGCTGTTCAACCTGTCTCTGGCCAACTACGAGTCCGCCTGCAAAATGGAGAACGTGACCGGCTATGACAAGCAGCCCCCCATCATCAACGTGTTCCTGGGCTGCAACCTGGAGAACGAGGCTCTGTCCAACCCCGATGTCCGCAAGGCCATCGCCTGCGCCATCGACTGGGACGCCATCTGCGCCGGAGCCTTCGACGGCGCGGCCGTCCCCTGTGTCAGCCCCCTGGGCAGAAACGCCCTGGGCTTCGATACCAAATGGGAGACCGAATATCCCTATCCCTACAGCCCTGAGAAGGCCAAGGAGTACCTGGCGGCGGCCGGCTACGCCGACGGGCTGGCTCTGCGGGTTCTGGTGGACGAGACCCCCAGCCGACAGCTGATGGCCGAGCAGCTGAGCAATATGTTCGCTGCGGTGGGCATCACCCTCACCATTGACAAGTACGACGCGGCCACCACCGACGACATTGTCGCCAACTCCAGCGACTACGACCTGTATATCCGCGGTGCCTACAACAACAGCGGCGACATTGTGACCTTCCTGCGCACCAGCATGGGCTTTACCGCCATCAACGCCGATGCCGACAAGGAACTGGGCCCGGTCTACGCCGACTATCTGAACCGTATCTCCGCCGAGATGGACCAGACCGCCCGGGCCGGGCTCTATAAGGAGTTCCAGGAGGCCTTCCTCAACGATATGATGTACTGGATGCCCGGCGTGCAGATGACCATCTATGCCGCATACAACAGCGCTATCGACGGCATCGAGTGGCCCGGCGAGTACTGGATCTGGAACAACGCATATTTTAAGTAGGATACAGCCATATGCGAGGGAAGCTGCGGCGCCTGACCCGTGCCGCAGCTCCCTCCCCCTGATGCGGAAAGGAATTGAAATGTTACGATACATTGTGAAGCGCATTCTGGCACTGATTCCGGTGCTGTTCTGCGTCGCGTTCCTCATCTTCACCATGATGTATTTCTCCCGGGGCGACCCGGCCACCATGACCCTGGGCGACCAGGCGACAGAAGAACAGCTGGCCGAGTGGCGGGCGGCCCGGGGGCTGGACAAGCCCTTCTGGCAGCAGTTCGGCAGCTACATCTGGGGGATTGTGTCCCGGGGCGACCTGGGCGTCTCCTATAAGACGGGGCAGCACGTGACCCAGTCTCTGCTGGAGCGCTTCCCCACTACCTTTGTCCTGGCGGTGGCCACCTGCGCTATTGCCATTGTGTTTGGCGTTCTGCTGGGGATTCTGGCGGCAAACCGGCAGGGGACCTGGGTGGACAACCTGCTGCGGGTACTGGGTATGGCGGGGGTGTCCATCCCCATCTTCTGGCTGGGCCTTCTGCTGATTCTGTGGATGGCGGTGGAGCACCAGTGGTTTCCTGTATCCGGGTGGTACGGACCGCGGTATGTCGTTCTGCCGGCCCTGACCATGGGACTTACCTTCACCGCCAGCATTATGCGCACCACCCGCTCCAGTATGCTGGACTGCATCCGTCAGGACTATGTGACAACAGCCCGGGCCAAGGGCCAGCGGGAGAGCGTCATCACCTACCACCACGTGCTGCGCAACGCACTGATCCCCATTATCACTGCGGCGGGCAACGTGTTTGGAATCTCCCTGTGCGGCGCTGTGATTACCGAGCAGGTATTCTCCATCCCCGGTCTTGGAAGTCTGATGATTAACGCCATCAACACCCGGGACTACCCCCTGGTCCGGGGCAGTGTGCTGCTGCTGGCCACCAGCTTTGCCGTGGTCAATCTGCTGGTGGATCTGCTGTACGCCTGCGTGGACCCCAGAATCAAGGCGCAGTTTGTGAGCTCGGCCCGCACAGGGGCGAAAAAGCCGGAGGAAGAGCCTGCGGACAAAAAGCCGGGCGCAAATCTGCAGAAAGGAGGCGATTGACCCGTGAGCGGAACGACGAAGGAAATCAAGCGCCGGAGCATGGCCGGCGAGGTGGCCGTGCGGTACTTCCGCAAGCCGCTGGCCGTGCTGGGGGCGATAATTCTGGCTGTGATCGTAATCATGTGCCTGCTGGCCCCGGTAATCGCCCCCTACGACTACGATGCCCAGGACGTGCTCCGGAAATTTACAGAGCCCTGCAGACAGTTCCCCTGCGGAACGGATAACCTGGGCCGGGATATTTTCAGCCGCCTGCTCTACGGCGGACGAATCTCACTGATGGTGGGCTTTGTCTCGGCGACGGTGGCCGCGGTCGCCGGCGTTGTGTTCGGCGCCATTGCCGCCTTCTACGGCGGGAAGGTGGACAACCTGATTATGCGGTTTTTGGACATCTTTATTGCGCTGCCCCAGATGCTGCTGGCCATTGTCATCTCCACCATGATCGGCCCGGGAATCCAGGGCGCCATCATCGCGGTTACCATCGCCACCATCCCCCGATATGCCCAGGCAGTGCGTGCCCCCATCCTGTCCATCCGCGGCCAGGAATTTGTAGAGGCCGCCTTCGCCATCGACGCCAGGGACTCCCGCATCATCCTGCGGCATATTCTGCCCAACGTCCTCAGCCCTATCATTGTCCAGGTGACCATGGGGGTGGGCAACGCCATTACTATGGCCGCCTCCCTCAGCTTTCTGGGGCTGGGGGTCCAGCCGCCGTATCCGGAGTGGGGCCAGCTGATCTCCTCCGCCCGGGTATACATTCTGGACCACGCCTATATGGTCACATACCCCGGCCTGGCCATTGCCGCTGTCGTTCTCGCCCTGAACCTGATGGGCGACGGACTGCGGGACGCCATGGACCCGCGGTGGAAGGATTGAGGGAGGTGACGCAGATGGCTGAAACAATTTTAGAGACCAAAAATCTGAGCATCGCCTATGTTACAAAGGATTTTGGCACCTGCCGCGCCATTAACGACGTCTCCTTCTCTCTGAAGAAGGGCCACACCCTGGGCCTGGTGGGAGAGACAGGTGCCGGCAAGACCACCATCGCCAAGGGGATCCTCCGTCTGCTGCCGGTGCCTCAGGGGCGGGTGACGGACGGAACGGTGATTTTCGAGGGGGAGGACCTCTACCGCAAGAGCGAGCGGGCCATGCGGAGCATCCGGGGCAGAAAAATCTCTATGATTTTTCAGGACCCCATGACCTCGCTGAACCCTATCGACACGGTGGGGGATCAGATCGCCGAGGTCATCCGCCTGCACAGCTCCATCAGCCGGAAGGAGGCCTTCCGCCGGGCGGTGGAGAGCCTGGAGATGGTGGGCATCCCCAGCGAGCGGGCCGGCGAGTATCCCCATCAGTTTTCCGGCGGGATGAAGCAGCGGGTGGTAATCGCCATCGCCCTGGCCTGCTCCCCCGACCTGCTCATTGCGGACGAGCCCACCACCGCCCTGGATGTGACCATTCAGGCACAGGTGCTGGATATGATGAACGACCTGAAACAGCGGCTGGGCACCTCTATGATCCTGATCTCCCACGACCTGGGGGTGGTGGCCGAGATGTGTGACGAGGTGGCTGTAATCTACGCCGGAGAGATTGTGGAGATGGGGAGTGCCAGAGATATTTTCAAGCACATGGCCCACCCCTACACCATCGGAATGTTTGAGTCGCTGCCCGACCTGAACTCTGCCGGCAGGCGGCTCAAGCTGATCCCCGGACTGATGCCCGATCCCACTGATCTCCCCAAGGGGTGCAAGTTTGCCCCCCGCTGCTCCCACTGTACCCAGGCGTGTACAGAGGCCGCCGTCCCTCTGACAGAGCTGGCGCCCGGGCATTTCTGCCGCTGTCTCTGCCCGCGGCAAAAGGAGGCGCAGGTATGAGTACAATTCTCGAGGTCAAAGACCTGAAAAAATATTTTAAAGTAAATGCCGGAACGCTCCATGCGGTGGACGGTGTAAACTTCAAAATTGAGGAGGGCCAGACCCTGGGCGTGGTGGGGGAGTCGGGCTGCGGCAAGTCCACTCTGGGCCGGGTTGTGCTGCACCTGCTGGATAACACCGGCGGACAGATTCTGTACCGGGGAGAGGATATTACCAGCGTATCCAGGGAAAAGCTGTCCCAGCTGCGCCGGGAGATGCAGATCATTTTTCAGGATCCCTTCGCCTCCCTTAACCCCCGCATGACGGTCTATCAGACCATCGCTGAACCTATGGAGATTGCCGGTGGCTGTACCAAAGAGCAAATCCAGCGCCGGGTGTCTGAGATGATGGATACCGTGGGCCTGGCGTCCCGCTTTGTAAACAGCTATCCCCACGAGCTGGACGGGGGCCGCCGCCAGCGCATCGGCATCGCCCGGGCGCTGGTGCTCAACCCCAGGTTTGTCGTGTGTGACGAGCCGGTCTCCGCGCTGGATGTATCCATCCAGGCCCAGGTGCTCAACCTGATGCTGGACATTCAGGAGCAGATGGGTCTCACCTATATCTTCATCACCCATGATCTCTCTGTTGTGAAATATATCAGCGATGACATTATGGTGATGTACCTGGGTCAGATGGTAGAGAAGGCCCCCGCCGAGGAGCTGTTCCGGCACCGGTATCACCCCTACACACACGCTCTTATCAGCGCGGTGCCCATTCCGGATATCGACCACAAACGCCAGCGGATTCAGTTGAAGGGAGAGCTGACCTCCCCCATCAACCCCAGGCCAGGCTGCCGTTTTGCGGCCAGATGCATCCACGCCGCGCCGGAGTGCTTCGCGGAGAACCCGGAAATACAGGAGGTCTCACCGGGACACTTTGTCCGCTGCCGCCGGGTGCGGGAGCTGAACGGCCTGTAGCCGGCTGAAAATAATCTGTTTTACCTGTGGGAGGGTGTGAGAAATGAATGCGTCCGTAGCTGAATTGAAGCAATACGCGGGGACCTGCCCGCTGGTCCCGGTGTACAGAGCTGTAAAAACCGATATGCGTTCACCGGTGGACCTTGTCCGCAGGCTGAGAAGATACAGCAGCAAGCTCTTTGTGCTGGAACACACCGGCAGCGGCGAGGGAGGAGACGTAGTGTGGGACCGGTACGCCTACGTGGGCTGCGCCCCGTCTCTGGAGATATCCTGTGTGGATCACAGGATAACGGTGACCACCGGTCAGTCCTCCTTCTCCTTTGAGACGGAGGACCCCGCCGGGTATCTGCGTTCGGTCATCCGGCAGAACCGGGCGCCGAGTCTTCCCGGTCTGCCCCCCTTCTTCGGCGGATTCGCGGGCTATTTTTCCTATGAGTATATCCATCTCCGGGAGCCCTCCTGCCGCCTCTCCGCCGAAAATACAGACGGCTGCTCCGACTTCCACCTGATGCTCTTTGACAGGCTGTGCGTTCTGGACCGGCAGGAGGGGGAGCTCTGTCTGATCTGCAATATTGCCACAAACCGCCTGGAGGATAATCTGCGGGAGGCGGAGAAGCATCTGGAAGAGATGGAGCGTATCCTGTCCTGCCCCCTGGAGGCGGGGGAGGCTCCGCCTCCGCTGGAGCTGCTCAGCCAGTTCTCCTCCATCTACCCCAGGGAGGTCTACTGCCGGATGGTGGAAACGGCCAGACGCCACATCCGGACGGGGGAGGTGGCACAGATTGTACTTACCAACGGACAGAGAGCTAGGGCGAGGGGAAGCCTGCTCGGCACCTTCGACCTTCTCCGCCAAACAGACCCCACACGCTGCATGTGTTATTTCTCCACCGGCGATGTGGAGGCGGCCATCTCCTCTCCCGAGCCGATTGTCCGGCTGAGGAACGGTATTGTCATGACCGAGCGGCTGGCGGGCAGCTGTGCCAGAGGGGAAAATCCCCAGGAGGACAGAGCCCGGGCCGAGGCCCTGCTCCACGACAGCAAGGCCATTGACGAGCATAACATGCTGGTGGACGACTCCCGCAACGAATTTGGGCTTGTGAGCAAGCTTGGAAGCGTTCAGGTACGGGACTACCTGAACGTGGTCCGCTGTTCCCGAGTGATGCACCTGGGTTCCACCATCACCGGGGAGCTGAGGGAGGACATGGATGCGCTGGACGTCATCAACGCCGTCATGCCCTCAGGGGCAGTGTCGGGCGCTCCCAAGCTCCGGGCCTGCGAGGTGATCAGCGAACTTGAACAGGAGCGCAGAGGAATCTACGGCTCCGCTGTGGGCTATATCGGATTGGACGGCGATGCGGACTTTTCTGTCTTTATTCACTCCGCCTATATGCAGAATGGCGTGCTGACCGTGCGGGCCGGGGGCGGCATTGTGATTGACAGCACGGCGGAGGAGGAGTATCGGGAGGCAATGGTCAAGACAGAGGCCATGCTCAGCACTATACGGCTCGCGGCGAAGGAGAAGCAAGATGATTTTAATCATTGATAACTACGACGGCTGTGCCAACAATATCTACCAGCTCGCCGGACAGTTGAACCCCGACGTCCAAGTGGTACGCAACGACGGCGTTGCTGTGGGGGACGTGGAGCGCATGGCCCCCAGCCACCTCATCCTCTCCGGCGGGAGTGCGGCCCCGGAGCGAGCGGGGAACAGTCTGGAGCTGGTGCGGTCCTTCGCAGGACGAGTGCCCATCCTGGGCATCTGCCTGGGTTACCGCATTATCTGCGCCGCCTACGGGGGAAAATCCGTCCAGATGGCGGAGATCAGACAAGGGAAGCGGGAGCTGGTACATATCGCGCCCAGCCCCCTGTTCCACGGCCTGCCGGACAGCTTTTACGCCGGCTTCTACCATGCGGAGACCGTTCCGGAGGAGAACATCCCGGCGGAGTTCTCCATAATTGCCAGGAGCGGGAAGGATGTGGCGGGAATCGCTCACCGGACGCAGGCGATTTTCGGCCTGCAGTTTCATCCGGAGTCCTTTTTGTCAGAATACGGAAAAGAGATCATGTCAAATTTTCTAAGGACTGCCCCGGCGGAGTGATTCCGCAAAAAATCTCCCGCCCAGGCTGTGTCTGGCGGGAGATTTTTGATCGCGGGGAGCCTTGCGCCGCCCTCTTTGATAATATTGACATCTGATAGAGTGTTTTGTATACTTAATTTGTGAAATTCACGCAATATGAGGGGGAGCACTATGAGAAAACCGGGTAAAAACAACATTCGATCTGTGGCAAAAGCGGCGGGCGTTTCGCCCGCCACCGCGTCCCGGGCCCTGAACGGCAATCCTTCCGTCAGCGAAGAGCTGGTACAGCGGGTATTTTCCGCCGCACGCAGCCTGGGCTACCCGGTGAACGGCAGGGCAAAGAAAAATATCGTCTTCATTATGCCCGGCGTCAGCAACACCTACTACTCCACAACGGTGACCGGCGTGCTGGATGTGGTGCAGCCCCTGGGCTACCGGGTGCAGATTATGCTCTCCAAGTCGAAGCCGGAGCTGGAGCTGGCCTGCCTCCAGGAGGCCTGCAGTCCCGACACCGCCGGGATTATCATCGCGCCCGTCACCAACTCCGACCCCCGGCAGGCGGCCCCGGGGCTGGCCGGAATCCCTATGGTGGTCACCGGCCCCCGCTATCTGGCGGAGGGCCTGATTCACGTCCACCTGGACAACACGGAGGCGGCCTATCAGAGTACCCGCTATCTGCTGCGGCTGGGGAGAAAAAATATCGCCTTCATCGTGTACTACTGGGCCCAGCACACCCAGACCTATGAAAAATTTGTCCAGGAGTACCGCACGGCCCACCAGGGCTGCTTCACCGCCTACGACCGGTACGCCGGTTACTGCCGGGCCCTGGAGGAGGTCGGCCTGGAGCCCGACCCCTCGCTGCTGCTGTTCGGCGGGATGACCTTTGAGTCGGGCTACGACTGCGCCCAGCAGCTGCTGCGCTCCAACACGGATTTTGACGCGGTGATCGTACCCAACGACCGCTGCGGCGCGGGTGTGCTCAACGCCCTGCTGGCCCAGGGCTTCCGCGTGCCCAGCCAGGTGTCGCTGATCTGCCTGGACAGCGGTCTGATCGCCAAGGCCGTCTCCCCCACCCTGACCAGCATGGCCTCCGCCGACTACGAGATCGGCCAGCACTGCGCCTATCAGCTGCTGCACCTGATTGACGGCGAGCCGGCGGAGAATGTTGTAATCGCGCCCAAGCTGCTCATTGAAAACTCAACCCAGTTTAACGACAGCCGCGGCTAGCGGAGCAAAAATCACCTGTTTTTGGGCATAGTTTCCCCTCGGTTTGGTTCGGTGCACGGAAACGTGCGACTTTTGGGGGGTTTTTCGGGGTTATTGAGGGGCACGTCATGTAGGGCAAGGGCTCTGCCCTTGCCTAATCAGATACCGCCTTTTAAAAAGGCAAGGGCAGAGCCCTTGCCCTACATTCGAAAATTTATCAATCATGGAGGAAGAAATTATGCCAACCAACCGAACCGACAACTACGCGCTCAGCCAGTGGGAGCGCAGCGACCGAATCCTGATGGAGGACTTCAACGCCGACAACGCCAAAATCGACGCCGCACTGCGCGGCCTGGAGGAGCGGGTCTCACTGCTGTACCGGGCGGTGCCCAATCTGGCATTCTATCTGGGACAGCTGGCCATTACCGATTTGTCAAGGCACAGAAAGAATATGCCGCAGAGAAGTATGCTGTATGAGGATTTCAGCATTCCTGAGTTTTCAACCCTTTCCGGCAGTGCTCAGATTAAGGACGGCGTCCTTCAAGTGGTAGGCGCCGGGCAAACAGGAAGGATGCAATCCCTCAACATCTCAATTGGCTACAAGGAGAGGGCGCAGGCCAAGCTATGGTTGCACCGCCACGAGGACAGCCCTCGGGTCACTCCTTTGCTCAACGAAAGTGAGATGAAATATACTGGCTCTTTCCACGGCTCTTCTGCTTCTGGTGGTGGCAATGGATGGATTGACGAGTTTACGCTGGACTGTCAAAGCATTACGTCTGCGCAGGTCACTTTGCCCATGGATTGCGGGAAGAGGGAATTTGTAAAGATCCACGACTACGCGCTGTTCTTCTTCTGAGCATAGGGGAGACCCCCGGGCCAAAAGCCCGGGGGTCTTATAAGCTAAGTGTTATGGATCAGTTGGCTGCCTGAGCAAACGCAACATCCTTAACCCCGATGGTGCAAGAATAGACTTCCTTGCCGTCGGTGGTTGTAACCTTAGCCAGGTCTTTGATTCCAGCGCTGTCAGCGGTAGAAATTGTGATCGCCTTGGTGCCACCATCAGAACCATAGATGAACACCTTGGTATTGCTCTTCACATACCCTGTCGTACCAGTAGCGGCGGCACTCTTGACAACCTCGACATTGGCGCCCACGCTGCCAATCTCGGTCTGGTAATACACAGCGCCGGTGGTCTCCTTGCCGCTCACGGCGGACACAAACTCAACCTCAACGCCCATGTACAGGTCGATATCGGTAGTGGTAGTTGCGCCATCGTACGCAGCAGCAGCGCTCTTCTCGTCACCAGCCAGTGCCAGGACGGTAGTGCCAGCTCCAGTATTCGCAGTGGCAGTCACGGTGGAGGCAGCGCTGCCGGCCTTAACATAGCACTTCTCGGCAGTCAGAGCCTCGCCGCCCACGGTGGCAGTGATGCCGTCGTTCAGGTTGACCTTCACGGCAGGAGTCAGAGTGACCTCCTTGGCAGCATAGCTGTTGCTGGTCACATCAGCGCCGGGCTTGGTGCCGTCGCCCTCGATGACACCGGTACCCTGGCCAGCAACAACAGAGACACTCAGCGGGGTGCCGGGGATCACGCCGTCATCCACTGCTACCGCAGTCTTGCTGGCATCATTCAGCTTAACGGCCACGCCGGTCCGAGCGCCAGCCACCACGACAACGGGCTTCAGATAGGTGTTGGCAGAAATAGCTCCGGTATCGCTCCCACTGCTCTTGACACTAGTGGCAGCCACCTTCACATCGGTATCGTTGGTGAAGATACCATACTTACCGCCATCCTTAACGGTGACCGTCAGGTCAACACCAGACGCGGCGTACAGCACACCATTCTCGTTCTTCTCGATCTTCGCGGTCTCGGTGGCGTCCTTACCCACAACAGTCAGGCTGTCCGCGTCATAATAGACCGCGATGTTCACGGTGCCCAGAGCCCCGATCTCGAGATCGCCCTTCATGGTGAAGGCCAGGGTGCCCTTGGTATGATCCTTGATGGCCTCAATCTCAACGGCCTTATCCTCCTTATCAGTGCCTTCCAGCAGGAGGACACCGCTGTTGGTGGCAATAGCGGTCGTGTTCAAGATGGTCACCTTAGCGCCCTTGGGAATCTCATACTCATAGGACTTCAGCGTTCCGAGCTCGTTGTTCTCCTTACTGATTGTCAGAGCGTTGCCGGAGCCGTCGCCGGTAAACACCTTGGTGTTAGCCTTCGCAAAGACAGAAGCGTCCAGAGTCAGAGTCCAAGTCCCGTCCGGCTTTTCCTCGCCGATGACGCCGTTGATAACGGCATTGCCGAGAACCTTGACGATCAGGTCATCGCCGTTCCGGTCGCTGACGATGTTCTTTCCGGGCTCAACTTCGAGCTTGAAGTTCTTCTCGGCGATATCAGTGTCCACCACGGTGATGGTGTCGCCGGTCTTGACGGTGAAGCGGTTGCCGCCGCGGATGGCGACGCCCTTGATCTCCACGTTCTTGGCGTCGTAGACCTTGGCGTCACCCAGCACGCCGGTCAGGTCCACGGTGGCCTCAACACCTTCGGGGTTGCCGCCGTTGGGCCGGTTGTAGTCGTTCTCGTTGTAGAAGATGACCACGGAGGAGGCGATACCGCTCTCGATGATGGCGCTCACCTGATAGTGGTAGTGCTCAATCTCTCCCTCACGGTTGGTGTTGCGGCGGTTGAGCTCCTTAATCATGTTATCCAGGCCAGCAGCGGTGGTGCCCTCGTCGATGTAGGTCTCCTTGGCGTTGTTATCCCACTGCTGAACGACCCACTTCACATTGCTGTTGACAATGAAGCCATAGTCGTCGTCGGTAGCAACATACAGGGTACGGCCGTCCATGTACAGGTTGGACTCGATGTAGTCCCTGTTCCAGTACAGGATATTGTTGGCGCCGTTCTGGATGGTGTAAGCGATCTCGCCCTGGGTTACGCCCTTCTCATCCTCAACGTAATCAACCTTGTAGTCCAGAGCCAGATCGTCCAGACGGGTCAGCTTGGCCACATCCAGCTTGTCGTGCTTGGTGTTGATTTTCTCATCCCCGGGCATACGGTACACGCCGGTGACCTCGCCGTCGCCGTTGGTCTTGATCTGATACCAGTGATACTGAGCCATAGCGGCCAGATCGCTGTTGCCGTCAGAGACCTCGGTCAGGGTGATCTCCTGGCCGTCAGAAATGACCTTGCGGGTCCAGGTGAACAGGCCGTCGCCGTCGGCACGGGTGCTGCCCTCGCCGTTGTAGCTCTCCCAGTCGATGTCGCCGGTGTGGGCATAGACCAGGTTGCGGGCGGTGCCGTCGTCCTCGCCGACCACAACAGCGGCGATCACGATGCCGTCCTTATTGTACAGGGTGTACACGCCCTTGGAGGCGTAATCGGGATCATCCCCGGAATTGGCAGGTCTGTTGAGCGCGCCGATTTCGACCTTGTCGGTGCCGGCGGTGTCCGCGGCGTCCTGATCGGTCCAAACCAGCAGGTTGGCGTTCTCAACGCCGGTGGTGACGCTGTCCACGTCCTTGATGACGCCCCAGACGCCGCCCTGGTTGGTCAGGTTGGACAGCTCGGCAGTCAGGTACACGGTCTTCTCGTTGCCGTAGACACGGGCAAACTGGCCGCTGTGGCTGTTGTTGCCGTCCAGAGTGATGTGCTTCTTGTCAATCTTGAACTCGGTGTTGCCGGCGGTCTGGTGATACTGGGCCAGGCTGCCGCCCTTGCTGCCGTTGGGCAGGTAGTCATCGCCATTGGCAGACACATCGGCGACCTGCTTCACGGTGTACACATCGCTGTTGTTCTTGGTGTAGGTGCACCAGGTATTCAGGATGGAGTTCTTGTTGTAGCGGCCGGGAGTGGCAGTGTTATCATAGGGGTTGATGTCGCTCTTGTCCATGTTGACGCGGATGGTGTCCACGGTGCCGTCCAGGAAGAGCGCCTTGGCGTTGGCGGTGCCGTTCACCAGGTTGCTGTCGTTCAGGTCCAGAGCGGAGATGAACACGTAGTTCTTGACCTCGTCAACCAGCTGCACGCCGATCAGGTTGTCGTAGGCGTCCAGGAAGATGTTGTAGACGCGGTCCTTCAGGTTAATCAGGTCGTCGCCGGTGTAGTCGGTCTTGAGTGTGCCGGTCTCGAAGCCGGCGGTGGTGGTGAACTTGTAGGTGGTGCCGTCCACAACCACGTTGTCGCTCTTCTTGAAGGAGCTGACCTTCACTTCGGACAGGACCTCGGCGGGCACGGCGCTCTGCACCTCGCCCTCAGCGAAGGTCACCAGGAAGGGGTCGTTCTCCTTGGCGTCCTTGACGGCGGGGAACTCGTCCACACCCAGGCGGACCAGCTGCACAGCAGCGCCGTTCTTGGGATCCTTGACGAACTCGCCGCTGGACTTGGCGACGGAGTAGGCGTTCAGGGCCAGCTCCTCGCGCTTGCTGTCGTAGTTCTGATTGGCGCGGGCCAGATAGGTGTTGATGATGGCAATCCAAACCCTGCCGTTGGGCTTGTTTCCGCCATTTTCATAGTCGGGGTCAACGAACACCTGGGTCAGAACGCCGACGCCGGTGTCGCCCAGAGAGCCGTTGTTGCTGCGGTTGATGTCGTCCTTGTCGAAGACAAAGTCAACATTCTTCTTGCCGCCGGCGGTGTCGTAGTTACGGACAGCGCGGACAATGGCGGGATCGGTCACGCCGTCCAGAGCGACCTCGATGGTGTAGTCGTTGATCACGGTCTTGCCCAGCAGATCATACAGATCCTTGCCGGTGACAGTGCCGACGTTCTCCATCTCCATCAGCTCTTTCTTGGCATACAGGCCGATGGTCTTGCCCTCGAACTCCCAGTTGCGGGCGGGGCGGTTGAAGGCGTCGATGTCGTCGGTGAGCTTCAGCTTGCCGTTGTACAGCTTCTCGCCCAGCTCGATGATGTAGCCGCTCACGCCGTTCAGGGCGTTGCCTTTGCTCTCGGTGTCGTCGATGGCACGGGCAAAAGCCTGGCTGGAGGCGGTGACCACATAGTTCACCTGGCCGCCGGTGACCACCAGGTTGCCGTTGCCGTCAACCAGGTTGAAGGTCTTGTCCTCGGCCTCCACGATGGGGGTCTTCAGGGCGTTCAGCGCCAGCTGGGCCACCTGGTTACGGGTCAGGGGGTCCTTGGCGTTGGCGTTGATCTGACGGAACAGATCAATCTTGCTGGCCTGCTTCACGGTGGCCAGCTCGAAGCCGCCGTTGTTGCTGTAGTCGCTGGGGTACTTGAAGTAGCCCAGGGCACGCATCATCATAGAAGCGGCCTGCACGGCGGTGACAGGGTCACCGGAGCCGTAGGTGTAGGCGTCGTAGCCGGAGACAATGCCGTTGGCATAGCAGGCGGCCACGTAGGGGGCGGCCCAGGCGGGCACGTCCTTAAAGGGGTTGGTGCCCTCGTAGTAGTCGTAGTCCAGGTCCAGCAGAAGGGCCATGACCACGGCCATCTGGGCGCGGTTCACAGGCTGATCGGGGCCGAAGTTGCCCTTTTCGTCGCCAACCATGACTTTGACGGCCTGCAGAACCTCAATGGCCTCGATGTTGTCCTTTTCGTCAACATCGGGGTAGCTCGCAGCGCCGGCGCCGACGACCATCATGCCAAGCAGCATGACAGAGGCCAGGGTCAGGCTGAGAGCCCGCTTCAGGTTTCTCATTGGATTTCCTCCTTTTAAAATTGTTCGGCCTGAGAGGGGCCGGTTGGGCGGAACGTGGAAAGCTGCTTCCTTCGGTAGACCTTCCGCGGTGCGGGAGATTTAACTTTTTGGAAACAATTTTCATCGTTTTGCCCAAATTTTTCGAGATTTTTGAATCTTTTGTTCCCGTCACGTCCGTGTTACTCCCCTTGCATCCCGCAAGGGAAACTCGTGGGAGCTCCATGGTCCCGACTGAGCAAAAGGTATCTCAACCTCAAGACGCATTCTAGCAAACCATTTTTTCAAAGTCAACACCTTCGGGCCAAGTGTAACAGAACGGTAATATTGCAGAAATCCGCCGGTTATATTACACGGAAAACCGCCGTTGACAAAAGGGCAGAAAAATCGGGCCGGAAGACCGGCCCTGTTTTTGTTCTGCGCTTCTATTTAATATTGTACCCGATTTTTGGGGGCTTGTCAACCGTCCGGATGATCCGGGCGGTTTTTTCGGGTGTCGATCCGGACCACCAGGGCGGTGCGGTCGTCGGTAGCGTCCTTCAGGTCCCGGGTGACCAGCTCCCGGGCCAGGTCCTTGGGGCTGGCCCCATCAAACTGGGTCAGCCGCTCCCGCAGCCAGCCGTCCTCCGCCCCGGAGCACACCCCGTCGCTGACCATCAGAACGCAGTCCCCCGGGACCAGCCGCAGGGAGAACCGGTCCAGCGCGGAGGCTTCGCCCTCCGCCAGCCCGGCGGGCAGGGATCTCCCGCTGAGCCGCTGGACACTGCCGCCCTTTTTAATGTAGGTGGGCGCCGCCCCCAGCTTATACAGCTCCCCCTCCCCGGTGAACAGGTCCAGCTGGAGCAGGTCCACCGTGGTGAAGCCGCCCGTCTCCTCCCCCCGCAGGGCCAGGGCGGAGGACAGGGTGGTCAGCGCCCGGCGGGCGTCCACCCCGGCCTGGAGCAGCTGCTCCAGCAGCCGCACCGCCAGCGTGCTCTCCCGGTTGGCCTCCGGGCCGCTGCCCATGCCGTCGCACAGCAGCAGGTAAAGTTTTCCATCGTGGCGCTTGAAGTAGGTGCCCGCGTCGCCGCTCACCGTCTCGCCGGATTTTTTCCGGGCCGCCACCCCCGCCACCGCCATCAGAGGCTCCTGCTGGAGAAGGGAGATGGAGTCCTCCCCCTCCAGCTCCACCCGCATGGGGATGCCCAGCACGGCGGACAGCTCCCTGAGCCGGCTGGGCCGGGCCAGGGCGGCGCAGCCGGGACCCGCCGCCTCCACCCGGAGCAGTCCCCGGCCGTCCCGGTAGACAGCGGCCCGGGCGTCCAGCCGCAGCTCGGCCAGCCGCTGACGCAGACGGCGGTCGGCCACCGCATCGGGGGTCAGCTCCCGGCTCAGCTCGGCAGCCGCCTCCCCCAGCAGCTCGGACAGCTGGGCGTACTGCCGGCACACCGCCGCCCGGCTCTCCCGGATGCGGGCGTTGTACTGCCGGCGGTAAAACAGAGCGGTGAGCTCCTCGTTGATGGCCGTCACCAGCTCGGGAAAGTGGATACAGCGGTCGGCAAAGTGCCGGGGGAAGTCCACCGCCTCCGCCCTCCCCCGCTCCACCATGGCCGGGGTTGCGTCGTTCAGGGCGTTGAAGGTGGTGTTGTAATCGGTCTTCCAGCACCGGTCCCGGAGCGTACAGGCCCGGCACTGCCGGCCCGCCGCCCGGTCAAAGACGGTGGCCACATCATTGTCGTTGTCCGGGCCCCGGAAGGCGGAGCGCAGGGAGTCGCACAGGGTTCGGAAGGCCTGGGCGGTCTGCTCCAGCTTCTGCTGCACCAGCCGTTGGCCCTGGGGATCAGCGGAGGGGGCCGGGAACCACATGCCCAGCCAGCTCAGAAACTGCTCCGGCGCGAAGAGGGCCAGGGCGCAGGCCCCCACCGCCGCTATGCCCAGCATCGGAATGCCAAAAATCTCCATAGGGGCCAGGGCCGACAGGCAGACACACAGCAGGGCCAGCGGCCCCACCCGCCTGGCGGCGGCCGGAGGTTCCGATTTCCGTGGGACCATGGGGGCCAACGCCCCCCGAAAGGCCCAGCAGGCCGCCGCGGTGAGGGCGGTTTCTAAAATCAGCCGGCCAATTTCCGCCGGGTCCCAGTCCTTCCCCCCCTGGGTGATGACGCCGGTGAAGGCCACAAACACACCTGTTACCACGGGCATTGTCCACGGCCGGCGCAGTGGCTTCCAGTCGTAGAAGGCAAAGGCCACGGCAAAGGTGAGAATGGCCGCGGAGGAGTACCGCAGGCCGGGTGAAAATTCCAGGGCAGCCAGCGAGCCGAAGCAGGCCCCTACCAGAGCGGCCCCGCCGTACAGTCCCGAGCCTGACGCCCCCACGAACGCCGCGCCGAAGGGGGCACAGTCCTCAAAGATCATCGCTCCGGCCAGCACCGCCGCCAGCAGCAGATGGATGCCCGTCTCCGAGGCCAGCACCAGGGCGGAAGAGGCTTTTTTTTGCTTTACGGCCGACTCGGGCTGCTGTCGGAACTTGCTTAGCTTGGTATAAATTGTCTTGGCTGTCATGCCGCTGTCCTCCTAACCGTGAATGTGACCCACATTATATTCCATTTTCTGGAAATTATGCGTCGAAAGTGGGGGCGCGGCCTGTAACTTTAGGCTTGTATTTTGGGAGAAAATCGAATACAATATAAAATGTATATATACGAGTTCCCCTATCCTGACTGAAAGGAAGGTATTTTCCCATGAAACTGGAAAACGAGCTGGGCGAGATCCGCATCAGCAGCGACGTGTTCACCACCGTCACCGGCAGCGCCGCCACCAACTGCTACGGCGTGAAGGGCATGGCGGTGCGGTCCACCACCGACGGGCTGGTCCACCTGCTGAAGCGGGAGTCCATGTCCAAGGGCGTGAAGGTCTACTACAACGCCGACAGCACCGTCTCCATTGAGCTGCACATTATTGTGGAGAACGGGGTGAACCTGATGGCTGTCTGCCGCTCCATCATGAGCGAGGTGCGCTATGTGGTCAGCAAGACCACCGGGGTGGAGGTCGCCTCAGTGGACGTCTGTGTTGACTCCATGCGCTTCTGATTCTTCGCAGAAAGGAATTTGCCGATTATGGTACAAAATATTGACGCGGCGGTCTTTCAGCGGATGATGATTCACGCTCATACCGCCATCAACGCCCAGAAGCAGCCCATCAACGATTTGAATGTGTTCCCCGTCCCCGACGGCGACACCGGCACCAACATGACCCTCACCATCGGGGCCGCTGCCGCAGAGATGCGCAAAAAGCACTACGACACGGTGGGACAGGCCGCGGCCGGCACCGCCTCCGCCCTGCTCCGGGGGGCCCGGGGCAACTCGGGGGTGATTTTGTCCCTGCTGTTCCGGGGCTTCTCCAAGGCCATCAAGGACAAGGAGACCATGGACGGCCGGGACCTGGCCATCGCCCTGGACTTCGGGGTGGCCGCCGCCTACAAGGCGGTGATGAAGCCCGCCGAGGGCACCATCCTCACCGTCTCCCGCATGGCGGCCGCCCGGGCCGCCGGACATGCCCGGGAGGACGAGAGCTTTGAGGGCGTGCTGGAGGCCGCCATCCAGGAGGGGACTCAGGCCCTGGCCCACACCATCGACCAGAACCCGGTGCTGAAAAAGGCCGGCGTGGTGGACGCCGGCGGCAAGGGTTTTCTGGTTATTTTGCAGGGTATGCTGGACGAGGTCCGGGGACTGCCCATGCCCGAGGCCGGGGAGGATGGGGCCGTCCCCAACGACAAGGCCGACTTTGAGGCGGTCAACGTGGAGGACATCACCTTCGCCTTCGACACTGTGTTCATTGTCCGCAAGTTCAAGGAGGACGCCGACCTGGAGCCCTTCCGGAAGTATCTCAACTCCATCGGCGACAGCCTGGTGATCGGCGAGGACGACGAGGCCTTTAAGG
>CAJUSG010000033.1 GCA_910589085.1 uncultured Oscillospiraceae bacterium
AACGGTTGTCAGGCTTTCAAAATCTTTATGTAGGCTTTACTTGATGATTTTCAACATAGCTGCAATATCCTCGGTTGCCATTGTTACTTTTGATTTTTCGATTAGGATGTTTCCACCTGTCATTATGTAGGATGGCATTACCCGAATACCCTTATAATAGATTTCGCTACTACGCAATTTGTAGGTGGAAACGGCGGGAATAGCATTTTTCTTTGTTGCTTTTTTCGTAATCATGTTAAAGGCTTTCTTTGCAACATCACCCATAAGCATAATAACCTTTATATTGGGGAATAAAGATAGTTCTGCTTCTAAATAAGGTAAACTATTTTCAATACTGCTTTTATCAATGACATATTCTGTCTTAGGAGCTTTTACGGCATTCGTGATATAGATGCCCAGTTGTAATATGTCTTGTATGGAACTAACCGCTGTCCCTGCCCCTTGCAAAAGAGGAATCGTTGTTTTCAGATAATCAGCATCGGGGGCTCCATAAAAATCCTGCACAGGGTCAGAGGGGACAACTTCATTTATCATAATTGCCTTGATCGTGAGCGGATCAATATCAATGTCGTTCAGATATATGTCGCTTGCTATACCGACTTTCGTTTCAAGTTCTTTTTTAATATTCATATCCTAATCTCCTTTATGATGGTCTCTTGCAGCTTCGTGTTTTGCTTTCAATGCCTGACGAATAGATTTAGGCCGAATTATTGTTACTTTGTTTCCGAATGACATCAGGAAATCATAGAGCCAATCATTTTCTGGCAGAGTGAGTTTAACAGTATATCCGTTTTCATGCTGTGTAATAGCCGTATCGTCCAGCGTATCAAATAACCTGTACCCAACATCTAAAGTAAATTCCAATTCTAAATCTATTAAATCTCCAATTTCCTCCGGCATTGGGAAAACGGAATGATATTGGCATATATCTGTTTTGTGTTCAAAATGTACTTCTGTCAAAATTAAGTTTTTTATTCTTGAAAGACGAAACAGTCTATTTTCATTTCTTGATAGACAAAAGGCATATAAATACCATGCCTTATCTTTGTAAACCAACTTGTAAGGATATACATTTCGTTTGCCACTATCCCCGGCAGCATTGTGATAATCAAAGGCAATTTCACAATTTTCAAATATAGCCTGTTTTAGTTGTCTAAACAATTTATTTTCGCTTTCTGCAACACTACCCCAACGTGAAAAATCCACATCAATCCAATCCGTTAAACTGGTTTGAAAAATTGCACCAAGTTTATTTAAAATGGTGTCTACCTCTGGATATTGAACGGCTGACAGGCTTTGCAAGCTGGATAATATCTCTAACTTTTCACTATCTGAAAAAAAGGATTTATTGAGGACATAATCATCAAGAAACTGTATGCCGCCGTTTCTTCCCGTTGTAACATAGATAGGAATGCCTGCACTGCTTATAGCGTCTACATCACGGTAAATTGTACGGACGGACACCTCAAATTTCTCTGCCAATTCGGGAGCAGTAGCATGTCCCTTATCTAATAAGTAATACAAAATTCTAAACAGTCTGCTTTCCTGCAAGTCATCACCTCCATAGCTTAATTATATCATAGTAACCTTGACAGCGCAATGTCAAGGTTACTTGTCGGTAAATTTGCGCATCCATTGTAAGGACATACGAAAAGCGGAACAAAACGGCAAGCAATGCAATCTTCCGTAAGATTGCGTATTTTGGCAGGAATACCGGAAACGGATTCCTGCCAAAATGCTTGTTGGTGACATGTCCCCAAACCCCTGAGATCATCACCTGCGGTGATGGCTGCGCGTTCCGTTGGAACGCTGAAAATGGAAACCTAATATCTTGCAAAAATAAAAAATGCTATGCAATTAGTGAACCTTTTGCATAGCATTTTCTATTTTTCCGTTTACCTGGCGTAAGTCATAAGTTTTGTAATGTTTCCTTATGGGCTACTGCCATTTCGTGCCGTCCCTCTTTTTTATACCGTCTGCGTCAAAAAAACCTCGCCGCCGAAGTCGGCCAGCCGCTCCCGGGCCTCCTGGGCCAGGCCCTCGTCGTCAAACAGACCGAAGGCGGTAGGGCCGGTGCCGCTCATGCTGGCCCCCAACGCTCCGCATTGAATCAGGATGTTCTTGATATCGTTCACCCGGGAGCGCCGGTGGGAGGGCAGCGCATCCTCAAAGACATTGTACATCCGCCGGGCCACCCCGGTCAGGTCCCCCGCTTCCAGGGCGGCGATCACCCCCCTGGTGTCGGGTCGGCACCGCAGGCGCACACTGTCAATTTTCGCAAACAGCGCCGGGGTGGAGATGGAGAACTCGGGCTTGCACAGCACCACCCAGCACTTGGGCAGGGAGGGCAGTGGGGTGAGCACCTCGCCCCTGCCCTCGGCCAGGGCGGTACCCCCCAGAACGCAGTAGGGCACGTCGGAGCCCACCCGCTCTCCCACCCGGGCCAGCTCCAGGGGGGACATGGGTTCGCCCTCCATGGCGTTCAGCGCACGGAGAACGGCGGCCCCGTCGCTGCTTCCCCCGGCCATGCCAGCACAGACGGGAATCCGTTTGTCGATGGTAATCTCCAGCCCCCATGGCTCCTTCCCCAGGGCCTCCCAGTAGCGCAGGGCCGCCTGGGCCGCCAAGTTCTTCTCGTCGCCGGGGAGAAAATGGAGGTTGGTATACACCCTTACCCCCGCCGGTTCCCTCCTCTTCAGGGTGACAGCATCGGCCAGAGCGATGGACTGCATAATCATCCGCAGGTCGTGGTAGCCGTCAGGGCGGCTGCCCAGCACGTCCAGGGTCAGATTCAGTTTGGCGTGGGCCAGAATTTCCACGGCGTTTTCCTCCCCGCAGCTTGATTTCGTCCTGTAGGGCAAGGGCTCTGCCCTTGCCTGACCGGGTTTTGCCTCAACCATAAGGCAAGGGCAGAGCCCTTGCCCTACATGATGTGCCTATTTGCGTATCTTCCGGGCCTCTAAGTAAAACCGCTTGTCCTGGGCCTGGCCGATGGAAAAGGTCTTCCGAGGCAGGACCCCGTCCCGGACAATGGCGTCGAACAGCTCCGTCCAGTCAGGCGGAGGCAGCAGGAAGGCCACAGCGTCCTCCCGCTCCTGTGCCAGAGCCTTGGCCTCCTCCGCGCCGTGGATGTAGTCGATCCGCGCTCTGGGGTGGGCGGCTATGTAGTCGTCCAGAAAGCGCTGGAGGGTGTCCACCGGCAGCTGGGCGGAGGGCTCCCGCACGGTGACCTCTCCCTGGCTCCAGCGGTTTACGGCGAAGGAAATGGTGTGGCCCTCTCCCCCGCCCTGGACCGCGGAGGTGTAGTATTCCAGCAGCGCATCCAACAGCTCCTCCGGTTTCGCGCCGAAGACCACCCGGTGGATGGGCTCCAGCTCCACCGAGCCGTCGTAAAAGTTGACAAGCTCACACAGAGCGTACCGGGAGGGCAGCTCGGGCCACTGGGCGGGGTCGGTGAGGCCCTTGCGCCGCTCGTAGCACTCCTTGGCGGTGGCCAGGGAGTGGTTGCCGTCCCCCACCAGGAAGAGCAGGCCGTCCCGCTCCCGGTCCGCCCACTCCTTCCATTTCCGGATGGCCCGGGCGGTCCGCTCCTGCTGTTCCCGGGTCAGCAGCCAGCCCTTGAGATGGCCGCCCCCCTCCATCAGGTCGAAGTCGTAGAGCAGCTCCATCCCCTCCGTCTCTCCGGACAGAGGCGGGATGATATCCTGACAGTCGGTGAGCAGCAGGGCGTGGGGCAGCTCGATGGGGGCGTTCTTCCGCACCGCCACCCGGGGCGGGATGCGGGACATCACCACCCCCTCGGTGGCCCGGACGGCGGCCCGGGAGCCGGCCTCGTAGTCGTACTGCTCCAGGTCCACCATGCCCACCAGTCCCCGGCGGACATACCCGCCCGACAGGGTGCGCTCCACATAGATCAGGGCGTCGGGGTGCTCCTGAAAGCGCCCCTCCCGGAGATAGCGGCTCATGGTGTTGTTGATCTCCATGATGTCCGTCTCCACGCTGGGCCCCTCCAGGCAGCTCTCGGGCAGGATCAGACGCAGGGCCGAGGGCGCCCGGCCCACCCGGTTTTCCACCCGCTGCCAGTACTCTGGCCGGGAGGTGTACTGGTCGCAGGCCACCACCGACCACAGAGACAGGTCGCAGTCCCGGGGCAGGAGGATATTCGCGGGCTGGAACGGCAGCCCTTCAAAATTATTTGTCATAGCTTATCACTCATTTTCACGTTTCTGTTTCAGCCAAACTCAGGTCAGTCCAGCGCTCCCTCAATGGCGGAAAGCAAGTCGTCAAATTCCTCAAAGGCGGGCAGCTCGGGGTGGTCGGCCTTGATGGCCTGGGTGGACTTGAACAAAAAGCCCGCCTTGCTGGCCTGGATCATCCCCAGGTCGTTGAAGCTGTCCCCGGCGGCAATGGTGTCGTAGCCCATGGACTGGAGGGCGCGTACCGTGGTCAGCTTGGACTTCTCACAGCGCATTTTGTAGCCGGTAATCTCCCCGTTTTCCCCCACCTCCAGGGTGTTGCAGAAGATGGTGGGCCAGTTCAGCTTCTCCATCAGGGGCCTGGCGAACTGCTCGAAGGTGTCGCTCAAAATGATAACCTGGGTCTCAGCGCGCAGCTTGTCTAAAAACTCCTTTGCCCCGGGCAGAGGGTCGATTTTGGCGATGACCGCCTGAATTTCCTTCAGGCCCAGACCGTGCTCCTTCAGAATGCCCAGCCGCCAGGTCATCAGCTTGTCGTAATCGGGCTCGTCCCGGGTGGTGCGGCGCAGTTCCGGGATGCCGCTCTCCTCCGAAAAGGCGATCCAGATCTCCGGGACCAGCACGCCCTCCATATCTAAGCATACGATGTTCATATACATACATCCTTTTGAATTTGTTGTGCAGGGCGCGACCACTGGGCGCGCTGTTAATTTGCAGCATTTCCGCCGCGGCGCGCCGAGGTCGTCGCGCCCTACAAATTACCCCTCCCGCCCCTGTTTTCTGCGCAGGTTGGTGAGGAAGTTGTCCATCCGGGCCACCGCCTCGGCGATGTCCTTCATGGAGGCGGCGTAGCAGGCCCGGACAAAGCCCTCGCCCCCGGGGCCGAAGGCGGAGCCGGGGATGACGGCCACCTTCTCCTCCAGGAGGAAGCGCTCGCAGAATTCCTCGCTGGTCAGGCCGGTGGAGCGGATATCGGGGAACACGTAGAAGGCCCCCTTTGGCTCGAAGCAGGGCAGGCCGATGCGGTTCAGGCTGTCCACTAAGTACCGGCGGCGGCTGTCGTACTCCTCCCGCATGTGCTCAATATCCGGGTCGCCGTTCCGCATGGCCTCCACGGCGGCGTACTGGCTGGTGGTGGGGGCGGACATGATGCCGAACTGGTGGAGCTTGGTCATAGCCGCAATGATGGGCTTGGGGGCACAGACGTAGCCCATCCGCCAGCCCGTCATGGCGTGGCTCTTGGAGAAGCCGTTGACCACAATGGTGCGCTCATACATGTCGGTGAGGTTGGCCAGGGACACATGCCGCCGGCCGTAGGTCAGCTCGGCGTAGATCTCGTCGGAGATGACCATGATATCGGTGCCCCGCAGCACCTGGGCGATGGCCTCCAGGTCCCTGCGGTCCATGGTGCCGCCGGTGGGGTTGGAGGGGAAGGGCAGCACCAGCACCTTGGTCTTGGGGGTGATGGCCGCCTTCAGCTCCTCCGGGGTGAGGCGGAACTGGTTTTCCGCCTTCAGCTCCAGATACCTGGGCACCGCTCCGGCGATTTCCGCCAGAGGCCCGTAGCAGACAAAGGAGGGGGTGGGCACAATCACCTCGTCCCCCGGATTGACCAGCACCCGCAGCGCCAGGTCGATGGCCTCGCTGCCCCCCACGGTGACCAGAATCTGACCGGCATAGTCATATTGCAGGTCAAACCGCCGCTCCAGATAGGCGGAAATCTCCCGCCTCAGCTGGAGCATACCGGCGTTGGAGGTGTATTTGGTATGGCCCCGCTCCAGGGAGTAGATGCCGGCGTCCCGGATGTGCCAGGGTGTCACAAAGTCGGGCTCACCGATCCCAAGGGAGATGGCATCCGTCATCTCCTCCAGGATGTCAAAAAACTTTCGGATGCCGGAGGGCTTGATGTTCTGTATCTTGTCATTGAGGATGTTATCGTAATTCATACGAAGATATACTCCCTTTCCTCCGGGTCCTTGGGTCGGAACACCAGATGCTTTTCTTTATATTTTTTCAGGATAAAGTGGGTGGCCGTGCCGGTGACGCCCTGGATCGGGGCCAGCCGCTCGCTCACAAACCGGGCCACCTCCCGAAGGGTGCGGCCTGAGATGATGACGGTCAGATCAAAGGAGCCGCTCATGAGATACATGCTCTCCACCTCGTCGTACTGGTAGATGCGCTCGGCAATACGGTCGAAGCCGTCAATGGACTGGGGGGTGATATTGACCTCAATGAGGGCGGTTACGTTCTCCTTGCGCACCCGGTCCCAGTCGATTATGGCCTGGTAGCCCAGAATCGTCCGGTCACCCTCGTATTGCTTAACGGCAGTCTTGGCCTCTTCCTCTGAAATCCCCGCCGCCGCGGCCAGTGCCGCCGCCGGTACGGTGCAGTCCTGCTCCAACAGCTCCAGCAGCTTTTCCATGGACAGTTCCTCCTTATATAGTTAATACTCTGGTAGTTTATATTATACACGTTCCGACAGAGAAAAACAATCCCAAAAAGTTCAAACCAGCCTGCCCATGAAAAACGGAGCCGCCCCAAGGGACAGCCCCGAAAATGTACCATTTTCTTATTCCTTTTCCTGGCTGATGACCACTCTGACCGCCTGCTTCAGCCGCTCCATATCCACCGGCTTGGACACATGCTGGTCCATTCCGGCGTCCAGCGCCTCCTTGATGTCCTCCGCAAAGGCGTTGGCCGTCATGGCGATGATGGGTATGGTTTTGGCCTGGGGATGGCCGCAGGCGCGTATGGCCTTGGTGGCCTCATATCCGTTCATCACAGGCATCTGAACATCCATCAGAATCAGATCATACCGCCCGGGGGCCGACTGGGCAAAGCGCTCCAGCACCTCCTGGCCGTTCTTTGTCACCTCGCAGGCGGCCCCGGCCATCTCCAGCAGCTCCATCAGGATCTCCGAGTTGAGCTCGTTGTCCTCGGCCACAAGAATCTGCCGGCCGGAGAGGACGTCGTCCGTCTCCTGGTCCGCCGGCTTCTCCGCCGTCTCCTGCAGACCGTCCAGAACAATCTTAAAGTTGCTCAGGAAGAAGGGTTTTTGCAAAAATCCACTGATCCCCGCCTCGGCGCCCTCCTTCTCCAGCTGTCCGGCGTCATAGGCGGTCAGAATCATGATGGGGACCTCCGGCGGAACGATCTGCCGCATACGGCGGGCCGTCTCAATGCCGCTGATGTCGGGCATCTGCCAGTCGATGAGCATCAGGTCGAAGCCCCGGCCCGCGTCCTGCGCCTCCTGGGCCATCCGCACAGCCTCCTGGCCGCCCAGCGCATAGCTGACATTTACACCCGTTTCCATCATGGCGGTTCGAATCCCGGCGCAGATGGCCTCTTCGTCGTCCACCACCAGCAGATTGAACACCCCATGCTTCTTCCAGAAATCCGGGTCCACATTCCGCTCTTTAATCCGCAGCTCCAGGCTGACGGTAAAGGTGCTCCCCTCGCCCAGGGCACTGTCCACCTGGATGGTGCCCCCCATCAGGTCCACCAGGTTCTTGGTGATGGCCATGCCCAGGCCCGTTCCCTGGATACTCGCCGTCCGGCTGGAGCTCTCCCGGCTGAAGGGCTGAAAGATGGTCTCCAGATATTCGGGCGCCATCCCGATTCCGTTGTCCTGGATCATAATCTGGAAGCGGGCATAGTACTTGGTCTTCTGAGGCAGCTGGCGGACCGTCATCTCGATTTTTCCGCCCTCCTGGGTGTACTTCACCGCGTTGGACAGAATATTGATGAGAATCTGGTTGATCCGCAGCCGGTCGCCCAGCACCTCTTCGTCCCGGATGTCGTAGACAGAAATCTGAAACTCCTGCCGCTTCGCCTTCGCCTGGGGCTGGATCATGGTGCCCAGTTCATCCACCAGCTCCGCCAGACTGATCTCGGAGATATTCAGGGTGGTCTTTCCGCTCTCAATCTTGCTCATATCCAGCACATCGTTGATGAGTCCCAGGAGATGCTGGCTGGAGGCGGTGATTTTTCGGGTGTACTCCTGCACCTTTTCCGGGTTGTCGGCGTCCCGCTGCAGCAGGGAGGAAAAGCCCACAATCGCGTTCATGGGGGTGCGGATATCGTGGCTCATGTTGCTCAAAAATACGCTCTTGGACTCGTTTGCCGCCTTGGCAATCTCCAGCGCATCCTTCAGAGCGTCCTCGCTCCGGCGCTCATGGGTCCGGTCTGACAGGACCGCCACAAACCGCTGGGAGCCGCCCACCGCTGTGCGGTAGATGGTCTCAAAGAACCACCTGGGTTCCTCTGTCTGCCGGTGAATGCGCTCCCTCTCGCAGGAGATGCTGTCCCCCGGCTTCATCGCCTTTACGGCGCTGTAGTCCCAGTCAGCCCCCGCCGACGTGTGGGCCAGCTCCCCAATATCCGCTCTGATCGCCTCGCAGGTGATTCCCATCACCCGCTCAATATTGGGGCTGACATACTCCACCGTATAGTCGGTGGTGGTAAACATCAAAAATACATCGTTGGTGTTGTTGGCCAGAATGTCAAACAGCTGCTCCCGGTAGCGGACGTTGTCCTCCTTCTCCAGCAGCTTCTTGTCCGACCACTGCTTCATGAAGAATACCAGGCCCGCTCCGCCCAGAATCATCCCCAGCAGGACGATAAAGGTCTGGGTGCTCTTCAAAATATTGTTGGCGTGGCTCATGACGACCGAGTCGGGCACCACCGCCACCAGACACCAGCCGTCTGTCCCCTCCACAGGGGTAAAGGCCAGCACGCACTCCTCGCCGTCCAGCCTGAAGCGGGTCACGCCCTCCTCTCCCCGGGCTATGCGGCCGCGCAGCCACTCCACATCCGCGCCGCCGCTCACCGAGCGCTCCACCTCATCCAGCAGGTTGATCGTCGTCCTGGCTCCGTCCAAGTGGGCGGGCATCAGCAAAATATCCCCTTCCCGGTTTATCACATAGGACACCCCGGCGCCGTTGTAGAAGGAGAGCATGAACTCCGCCTCTACCATCGTGGTCTCCCGCTTTACCTGGATGATGCCTTCGGTGCCGTCCGCGAAGGAGAACCGCTGGTATCCGCCCACCATCCGCTCCCCTGTATAGGGGTCCAGATAGGGCTCTCGGATGCCGGTCTGGCCGAAGGAGGCGAACATACGCCGCTCCTCCTCCTCAATCTGGCGGGCCCCCTGGCCGCCTCTGGAATACATCAGCGACCGGTCCGGGACGATCACGGTGAAATATACCTCGCCGTCCTCAAAGGAGTCAATCTCCCGGGTAATCAGCGCCTCGTCCCCCGCATCCAGCACCGACAGGTGCTTTACAATCCGGTTCAGGATCTGCATGTCCTTATTCACATAAATTTCAAAGGCGTGATTGCCCTGAGAGGTCACCTCCAGAATCTCCGCCACAGTCTGGTTCCAGAGTGACCGCTGTATGCCCGCGATGTAATAAAACACACCCGCAACCAGAAGGACTACCACGGCCGCAATGGGCAAAACAACCCTAAATCTTCGATGTTTCTTCTCCATAACACACCTATGCTTATTATTTCTAAAAACATCCAAAACGCATGGCACCCAGATGTGTCAGGGATGTCATGCGTTTTGAGGCCGCCCGGCCCGCAGGCCCGCGCCCACAGGCCGGGGGCAATGCGCTCTGTTTAACCCAGAACCACCAGCAGATCGTCGGTATTGACGGCGGTGCCCACAGCGGCGGCCACGGACTTGACCGTTCCGTCCGCAGGGGCGGTGACTTCAATCTCCATCTTCATGGCCTCCAGAATCACCAGCACGTCGCCCGCCTTCACGGCCTGGCCGGGCTTGCACTCCACCTTAAACACATTGCCGGGCATGGGGCTGTTCACAGGGGTCTCCCCGGCGGCGGGGGCGGGAGCCGGAGCGGCAGCGGGCGCCGGGGCGGGGGCAGGAGTTGCGGGCGCGGGCGCCGGAGCAGCCACGGGGGCGGCCGCCACAGGGGCTGCGGGGGCCGCCGCGGCGGGAGCAGGACCGTCGGCAGCGGCGACAGAGACCGCGTAAGCCTTGCCGTCAATCGTAATGGTATAGGTGCCGGGGCAGTTGTCCCGGGCGCCCATTACCAGATGGGGCGGCTGATAATTGGCCGCGAAGGGCTGTATCGGCCGGGCGCTGACCCCGTTGGACACGGAGCCAGGCACGTTGGCATAGTACACATGGCCCTGCCACGCAGGCATGGGGGGCAGATCAGATGCCTTGGGGGCGGCGGCCGCCTCAGCCTTCTTGGGCTCCTCCTTCTTGGGGAAGCCGGCCTCCCGGTCCTTAAAGAAGGCCATGGCAACCTGGGGGAAGGCGATATAGCTCAGCACGTCCTCGTCGCTTCTGGCGGTGGCGCCCAGCTCGGCCTTGGTCTTCTCAAAGGCGGGCTCCAGAGAGTCAGCAAAGCGGCCCTCCACCACGGGGGTGTTGCCCAGAATCTTCTTCTGAATGTCGGCGTTGATGGGGGCGGGGGTGCGGCCGTACTCGCCACGGCAGTAGGCCTTGATCTCCTTGCCCACCACCTTGTAGCGTTCGCCGGCCAGCACGTTCTGCACGGCCTGGGAGCCCACCATCTGGCTGGTGGGGGTGACCAGGGGAGGATAGCCCATATCGGCGCGGACCTTGGGGGTCTCGGCCAGGGCCTCGTCCAGCTTGTCGATGGCGTTCATCATCTTCAGCTGAGAGATCAGGTTGGACAGCATACCGCCGGGGATCTGATAGTTGAGGCACTGGGTGTCGGTGGCCATGGAGATGGGGTCCAGGGTGCCGTCCTTGATGAAGCCGGCCCGGACGCCCTTGAAGAAGTCGGCCATCTTAATGAGCACCTTGTCGTCCAGGTCCACCTGATAGCCCAGGGAGCGCAGGGCGTAGGCCAGGGTCTCGGTGGCGGGCTGGGCGGTGCCGCCGGACATGGGGGAGATGGCGGTATCGATCACGTCGGCACCGGCCTCGACGCCCTTCAGGCAGGTCATGAAGGCCAAACCGGTGGTGCAGTGGGTGTGAATGACCAGGGGCAGCTCGGGCACGGCGTCCTTGATGGCCTTGCACAGGTCAGCGGACTCCTTGGGGCCCATGATGCCCGCCATGTCCTTGATGCAGATGGACTTGACGCCCATGCTCTTCAGGTCCTTCACCATCTGGACATTCTTCTCCAGGGTGTGGACGGGGCTGGTGGTGAAGCAGATGGTGCCCGAGGCGTGGCCGTTCCACTTGTTGGTCTCGTCAATGGCCACCTCCAGGTTGCGGACGTCATTCAGGGCATCGAAGATTCGGATGATATCGATGCCGTTTTTGATGGAGTACTCTACAAACTTGCGCACCACATCATCGGGATAGTGCTTGTAGCCCAGGATGTTCTGGCCCCGCAGCAGCATCTGCAGCTTGGTGTTGGGCATCTTTTTGCGGATCTTCCGCAGACGGTCCCAGGGGTCCTCCTGCAGGTAGCGCAGGCAGACGTCGAAGGTGGCCCCGCCCCACACCTCGGCGGAGTAGTAGCCGGCCTTGTCCATAGTCTCCAGAATGGGCTCAAACTTGCTGTAGGGCAGACGGGTGGCGATGAGGGACTGGTTCGCGTCGCGCAGTACGGTCTCGGTAAAACCTACTTTTCTTGTCTTGCTCATGTTTTTTCGACCTCCAAATTGCTCCCCGGCGCGTTTCTCTGCGCTGTGCGCTCCCTTCCGGGACCGCACAGCGGGTCTGTCGGGGATAATTTGCCCATTGGGGCAGACGTTTTAGTCGCTTGTCTCATATTCTAGTATAATCCCGCAAAGAAAGCAAGACCCTTCGGCGCAATATTCCAGTTTTTTTCCACGGGCTTTTTGTACAAAAATCACCACAGCTCCCCTGGCGCGGCCCCGCCCTCTCCCGGCGAAGCATCGCGGCGGCGGAGAAAATAAAAACACCACGGCTGAAGCCGCGGCGTTTTGCATATTTTCATCAGCGATGTACGGATGCACTGCTGCTGTCACCGATCACTGCAGCCGTCGTCCTCGCCGGTGTGATAGGCCTCATAGTTAAAGATCAGGTCGTCAATATCCACATCGTCCCGGACCTTGGCCCAAATGCTGTTTACTTCCCGTTTTGGCATTGTCATATCTGCCATCTCCTTTCTGTATTTTTCTAAAAACAGGTATAAAAATACCACCGTCTGCCATGCAAACGATGGAGGATATGCTGTTATCGCTGTAGTCCGGCCATCAGGCCGCAGAGCCGCGCACAGTATGCCCCATCCGTTTGCAAAGTAAGAGTACCCCCTGGGTAACATAACGCTGCTGCATCTGTGCCCACCTCTTTTCCCGCAGAATCTTGTGCCAGATGGAAAGCGCCCTGGGAACCACTTCTCCACTGGTATCGTTATTGTAAACCCAATCCTTTCTTTTGTCAAGAGATATTTGTTATTTTTTTAAAAAAATTTTTCATTTTTCTTCCTGCTCTCGTAACCTTTGCCAGAAAGGCTTCCAAAAAACAGGGCACAGCTGCCGCTGCGCCCTGTTTTAATCACTTTTATCGCTCTATTCGGTTCCGCGCCCCGGCCAGAAGCCGGTACAGGGGCCGCTCCAGCGCCAGCGCCAGAAAAAAGTTGCCCAGACAGTGGAGCACGTCGAAAGGGATCCCCGACACCCAGCGGGAAAAGGCGGCCATCGGCCCTCCTGCCAGATAGGGCAGCGCATCCAGCGCCCCAAAGCTGAGCCCAAAGGCCCCGCTGGCGGCGGCCCACATCAGCGGAGGCTTTTCCCTCCCCCGCCTGAGCAGCAAAACCACAGCGGCCCACAGGGTCCAGATGTACAGGTAGGTCACCCACCACAGATGAAAGCCGAAGAGCAGCCCCTCCAGAAGGACAAAGGTGTAGACAATGTAGAACACCTGACCGCCATATACCAGGGTATACACCAGGATAAGAAGGGACACCGGCTCAATATTGGGCAGGGGGGCCATGACCACCTGCAGCACTGTCATCAGGGCGGCCAGCAGGGCGTTCACCACCACATGGCGGCTGGCCGTCCGCAGGCTGTTTCTGTCCATGGCCTCAGTAGGTGGACATGGTCAGCTCAAAGTGGTCGCCGTCCGCGATGGGGGTGGCATCCACCCCGGTGTCCACCTTTTCACCGCCCTTGGTGATGCACCACCACTGCCGCAGACTGTCCTGGGCGGTCTCGCCGTCCACGGTGGTGATAAACAGGCCGTAGGGCCCCTGTTCCCCCTCCGCCAGCTTTTCGTCCAGCAGCAGCTCACCCAGATATTGGGCGCATGTGCTGTAGGTGAACTCTTTGGAGCTGGCATCGGCGTGGACTACCTCCACCGCCACCGTCTTAGCCCCCGTCTGAGGCTGCGGCCGGTTGACATACCACAGCCCCAGCATCAGAATGGCGGCGGCGGCAAGGGCAGCCACCGCAGCTGCTGTCTTTTTGCTTCCTTTCATCATAAAAACCTCCTTGTTGTCACTCGCAACATGAGCGCATTTCTCCAGGCAGGTCTTCTGACTTGAGGCTCAGCGCCCGGCTTCGCCTTCCCGGTTTCCCAGTGGCACACAGAAGCCCGGCTCCCCTCTCACAGCGGCGGGACCGTATATTTCTTCCCTATTCTCCCGGATTTCTCCATCCGGGCACCTGGAGCGGAGAGATTATACCACAGCTTGCGGCAAAAGGGAAGCCTTCAGATTTTCCGGCGGCTGCAGAGAAAAAAATAACGAAATTTCTAACGTCAAGTCCCCCTTCGGCGCCCTCTTCATGTTGAAAGCCGTCTCCCGCTGTGGTAAAATAAGGAGAACTGAAATTCAGAGAGAGGGTCATGCCATGAGAACCATTTCCGCCGCCCAGCTTACCGACGCCATAGCCCGGCTGTGCATCCGGGCCAACACCCTTCTGCCCGAGGACGTGGACCGGGCCCTGGAATGGGCCTGCCACACCGAGCCCTGGCCCCTGGCTCAGGAGACGCTGGAGCTGCTCCGGCGGAACCAGGACCGGGCCTGGGAGAGGAAGCTGCCCATCTGTCAGGACACGGGCATGGCCTGCGTCTTTGTGGAGCTGGGCCAGGAGGTTCACATCGACGGAAATTTTGAGGAGGCCATCCACCAGGGGGTCCGCCGGGGCTACGACGAGGGCTTTCTGCGCAAGTCCATCGTGTCCGACCCTCTGCGCAGGGTCAACACGGAGGACAACACCCCGGCCTCTATCACGGTGCGGATTGTCCCCGGGGACCGGTGCGCCATCACTGTGGCCCCCAAGGGCTTCGGGTCGGAGAATATGAGCCGGCTGGCTATGCTCAAGCCCGCCGACGGGGTGGGGGGCGTGAAGCAGTTCGTGGTGGAGACCGTCCGGCTGGCCGGGCCCAACCCCTGCCCGCCGGTGGTGCTGGGCATCGGCATCGGCGGCTCCTTCGACAAGGTGGCCGCCCTGGCCAAACACGCCCTGCTCCGCCCCCTGGACGAGCCCAACCCAGACCCTTTCTATGAGAAGCTGGAGGACGAACTGCTGGAGGAGGTCAACGCCCTGGGCATCGGTCCCCAGGGCTTCGGTGGCAGGACCACCTGCCTGGGCCTGGCCATCGAGACCGCCCCTACCCACGTGGCCGGCCTGCCGGTGGCGGTGAACGTGAGCTGTCACGTCACCCGGAGAGCAACGGAGGTGCTGTGAGATGGCTGGATATATGGTCTGCTGGCCCCAGGACCGATGGAAACAGGTCAAAAAGGCGGGGGACACCGGCCCCATCAAGGTGATTTACGGCAGTATCCATGCCCGGATGCCCACCATCGCATCCATTAAGGTAGGAGATGTGGTATTCGTGGTCACCTACATGCAAAAGCACCTGTACGCAGTGGCCCGTCTGCCAGTTACCCACCGGGAGGCCGCCTTTGACTACACCATGCGGGAGCTGGGGACCTATCACAGTGCGTTACCCCCGAAGGGGGTTGTGATGGAACTGCGATATGCCCAAGGAGGTACATTCTTCTCCTCCTGGGACTGCAAAAGCTACAACTGCCGGGAGGCGGTGCCCGAGGGCCTTACTGTTATCCCCCTGTCGGAGCAGATAGAGAAGCCCCACCTGGAGCACCAGAACCCCTTCAACTGCTGCTCCCAGTGGGCGGTGTGGGGGGAGGATGGCTCCTCCATTGAGCCCCGCCAGCTCCCCGACGAGGTGCTGCCCGACCTGCGCTTCGGCTACCCAAAAAGCAAGGAGAAGCCATTGAAGTTTACCCCCAACGGCAGTGTGCTGTCCAGCAGCCTCACCGCCACCCGGCGGATGAGTGAGGAGACCTTCGCAATTTTTGAGGGCCTGTTTTCGTAGGGGCCGACGACCTCGGCGGCCCGTTCTCACAGGTCTCTGCAAGAGCCCGAGACGGCGCGCCGGGTCGTCGCGCCCTACACCCGTATAACGGAGGGATTTTTATGCAATACAAGCTGACCACTCCCGTCACCCGGGAGGACCTGGCCCCGCTGCGGGCGGGGGATACTGTTCTGCTCTCCGGGGTGGTGTACACCGCCCGGGACGCCGCCCACCAGCGGATGATGGAGCTGCTGGACCGGGGAGAACCCCTGCCCTTTCCGGTAGAGGGCTCGGCGCTGTACTACGTGGGCCCCACCCCGGAGCGTCCGGGCGAGATCATCGGCTCCGCCGGGCCCACCACCAGCGGCCGGATGGACGCCTACTCCCCCCGTCTGCTGGACCTGGGCCAGGCGGTTATGATCGGCAAGGGGGCCCGGAATCAAGCCGTCAAGGATGCGGTTGTGAGAAACGGCGCGGTCTATCTGGCCGCCCTGGGGGGTGCGGGGGCCCTGATGGCGGCCAGCGTGAAGAAGCTGGAGATCATCTGCTGGGAGGACCTGGGCTGTGAGGCGGTGCGCCGGCTGGAGGTGGAAGACATGCCCCTCACTGTCATCCTGGACCCCCACGGGGGCGACCTGTACCAGAGCGGCCCCACCGCCTATCTGGCCAGCCTGGAGGAGAAATAGCGGTCCAGTTTATGGGACAGGACCTGTGATAGAATACACACACTCAACCTGGAAGGAGAACGACTTATGAATCAGGAATTTTTAGACAGACTGGAGCGGTGGCACCAGGAGGATCAGTACCAGGAGATCATCGACGCCATCGAGGCCTTGCCCGAGGAGGCGCTGGACTTCACCCTCACCAGCGCCCTGGCCCGGGCCTATAACAACCTGGCCATGGACGTGATGCCGCCGGAGGACCGGCCCCTGTACCAGCGGGCCCTGGACCTGTTGCTGCCCCTGGAGAAGCAGCTGGAGGAGGCGGCGAAAGGGGACCCGGATGTGGCCCACACCTGGAATTTCCGGGTGGCCTACGCCTACTACTATCTGGACCAGGAATCGCTGGCCCTGCCCCGCTTCGAGAAGGCGCTGGAAGCCCTCCCTGGCGACGCGGACACCCTGGAGTTCATCGACCGCTGCCAGCGGAGCCTGTCTCTGCCTGTGGGCGTCAAGTCCTTCCGGGAGCGGACGGCGGAGGGCTGGGCCTCCTTCCTGGCGGGGGAGGGGGAGCTGCGGGCCCTGATGGACCAGGAGGACCGGGAGGCCGTCAGCGAACAGTTGGTAGCCCGGTGCTCCGAGCTGCTGGCCCCCGCCTTCGCCGACGTGGCCTTTGAGCTGGGCCGCAACGGGGAGAAGTATGAGCTGATTCTGGTCCCCGAGGGGGACCGGACCCGGCTGTTTCAGCTGGCCTACTTCCAGAAGCGCGCCCCCAAGGAGCTGCTGGACAAGTGGAATATTCTGGTGGGCCGCACCCGGAGCAGCGGCTTCGGCCTGCGGATGAATGGCCAGGACATCACCCCCGAGGACGTGCAGGTGTGGGCGGAGAAGACTGAGGACAACGGCGTGGGCCTTCGGCTGTACTGCGAAAAGCTGGCCCCCCTGTGGAAGGAGGACCAGAATCAGGTCTATCACATGATTTACATCCTGCTGGACCAGTCCCTGGGAGAGCTGGCCGCCATGCGGTATGTGGACTATCTGGACATTCTGGACGCCCCGGCGGAGGGTGCGGCCATGACCCTGGACCAGCTGGCGGATTTTGTAGCCGCAGAGGTGGACCCGGAGGGCTGGCCCCAGGCTAACGACCCGGAGCTGGCCGGGGAGCGGTACACCGCCTATAAGGGCAAGCCCTCTGAGGAGGAGGAGTGGCCCCTGCGGGCCGACGTGTATGTGGGGGTGACCTGCTGCGTGCCCCTGCTCAAGGGCTATTTCCAGGGGGACGACTACTACATGGACCGCCTCCACCGGGACGGGGTGGTGCCCGGCTTCTTCTACTACCCCCTGGACGGGGTAGACCGGAAGGACTTCCTCAGTCTGCGGGACCAGCTGGAGCAGGCCATCGCCGCCCGGTGCGGCGATGGGATCGTCACCTTCACCGGCGGGGCCACCGGCACCTGCTACGGCTATCTGGACTTCATCGCCTGGGACCTGAGAACCCTGCTGGACGCCGCGGTGCAGGTCTTCGCCGGGGCCCCGGTGGAGTGGGCCGCCTTCCACACCTTCCGTTACAACGTGAACGGTGTCGGACTGAAGCAGTCGGACGAGGAATAAGGAAAAACGAAGTTTTTCCAAAAATTTTTCCCTTTGGTTCTTTCCTTTTTTAAAAAAGGAAAGAACACACCGAGGAGGAGAAAAAATGAGCATCGGGTTAACATTCACCGGCAAAATCGACAGCCCCAGGGCGCTGCTGGAGGGGGCGCAGGCCCTGGCCCGGGAGCGGGATTACGCCCTGCGGGCGGGGGAGGGCGGCCTGAAGGTGGTTATGTGCCCTCTGGGGGGCGAGCTGGGCCTCCAGTGGCGGCCCGAGGGGGACCCTGCCGGCCCCTGGCTGGTGCGGGGGGGCTGCAGGTCCACCCCGGCGGGGGCGGGGCTGCACCGGGCGGCGGTGGAGCTGCTGGACCTCCTGCCCATCCAGGCCCTGACCGTGGAGGATGAGACCGATTTCTACCGCCTCCGGGATTTCCAGCGGATGCGTGAGGAGCACTTCTACCCCTGGCTGAAAACCCTGGTTGATGTGTGCCGCCAGGAGAGCGGCAAAGGCGGGTCCGGTATGCAGCTGTGCTGGGACCTGGAGCAGTATGCCCCAGAGGACATCTCTGACACAGTGATTACTCCCATGGGCCGCTTCCGCCTGGCGGAGCTGGTGCGCATGGTGGAGGAGGGGGGCATCGAGGCCCTGGCCGGCCGGTTCTTCCTCTGGAACGGCCGCACATGGGACGCCCGATTCTACCGCAACCGGGCCATCAATGCCCTGTGGGAGCGGTGCTTCTTCTCCTCCTCCCGCCGGAGCGAGGAGGACGCCGTCATCAACGCCTCTATTTTGGACGACCTGGAGCGGGCCGCCCGGATGGACCCCTCCCTGCCACTGCCCCGGAGCTCCTATGAGGAGGTCTGCGCCCTGGCGGACCGGGACCCCACCCTGCCCCCAGGTCCGGAGCTGGCGGAGGAATTTCTCCCCGGATACCGGAAGGGACTGGTTGTCCACAAGGTGGGCGCTCTGCGGCTCACCCTTCCGGGCAGCTGCCTCTGCGGCTGGGAGCCTTGGGAAAATGGCGGCGGCGCCCACCTGTGGACCGACGGCAGCGGCCCTGTCTGGCGGGTGAGCGCCTACCGCGTGCGGGAGGGGGACGCTGGCTTTACCGACAACCTGAACGCCCTCCACGGCGTGGAGACCCTGCGCCTGAACGGTGGAGCCCTGCGCTGGGGCTGGCGGGAAATCCAGGAGGAGGGCCAGCGGCTCTATCAGGTGGAGTGCGAGGTAATTACCGGCCCGTCTCTCTTCTTCCTCACCGTCACCTGCGGCGGCCCCGGCGACCTGGGGCCGGTGGCCGAACTGATCGGCAAGGTCTCGGTGGTCCGCAGCCGGGCCAGAGAGGAGACCATTCACACATAATCTGACAGAAGGAGCGACACAGCATGAGCATTGGATTCACCTTCACCGGAAGGGTGAAAAAACCGGAGGGCCTGATTAGCGCCGCCAAAAAACTGGCGGACGAGCGGTATTACGGCCTCTCCCAGCGGGAGGACGGACTGAGCATCAGCCTGTGTCCCCTGGACGGCCGGGTATACATCACCTGGAAGAAGGAGAGCGGCCTGTTCGGCCAGTGGACCGTGGAGGGGGAGTGCTGCTCCACCCCCGCCGGTCCGGGGCTGCACAAGGCCGCGGTGGAGGCAGTGGACGGCCTGGGCATCCAAAAGCTGGAGGTGGCCGACGAGACGGAGTACTATCAGCACCGGGACTTCGACCGGATGCTCCGGGAACACTTCCACCCCTGGCTGAAGACCATGGTGGACGTGCTCACCGGCCAGTTCGGAGAGGACTACACCAACGTGTGCATGTGCTGGGACCTGAACTCGTATATGCCTGAGAATGTCCCCGGCACAGTGGTTACCCCGGTGGGCCGGTTTTCCGCCAAGTGGATGCGGGAGACCGTGGAAAATCAGGGCATCGAGGCCCTGGCGGAGCGGTTTTTCCTGTGGTATCACCCGGGGAAGCGGGACGCCCTCTACAACCGGCAGGTGGCCCTGAACCTGCTGTGGGAGCACTGCTATTACGCCCCCTCCTCCCGGAGCCAGGAGGACGCCAGCAACAACGAGATCGTCTGTAAAAATCTGGAGATGGCCGCCATGCTGGACCGGAACATCCCCCTGCCCCGAAGGGCCTACGAGGAGATCTGCCAGCTGGCCCGCCGGGCTCCCGCTCTGCCCGAGGGCCCGGAGCTCGAGGAGGAATTTGCACCCGGCTACCGGAAGGGGCTGGTCACATGTTCCATCGGCGCCCTGCGCCTGACCATCCCCGGCAGCTACCGGTATGAACGGGAGCAGTGGAAGGACGGAAAGGGCTGCGACCTGTGGTGCGATGAGGCGTCCCACAGCCCCATCTGGCGGGTGAACGGCTATCAAAAGCGGGAGGGGAGCGCCGCCTTTACCCCAACGCTGGACGGCGACAACGACCTGACCGAGTTTGAAATTGAAAACGGCGCCGTCCGCTATGGCTGGCGGGAGCTGCCCCAGGAGAACGGACAGCCGCTCTGGCAGGTCCGGGCCGAGGTCATTACCGGTCCCTCCCTCTTCGTCATCACCGTGACCCATCTGGAACCGGAGGACCGGCCCGGTATCGTAGAGCTGGTGAGGAAGATCACCGTCCAGACCCAGGACGTGGAGAAACAGACCATTCAGGCCGACAAATAAGGAGGATAAAACTATGACCAATCAGCAGCAGGCGGCGGTGGCCGCCATGACGGAGTGGCTTGCCCACCCCCAGGAGCTGGGCAAGGCCCCGGCCAAGATCGAGATCGCGGGGGAGTTCGACCTCCACGACTGCCACTACTACATCCTCAAATACAAAAAATCCCTGCTGGGCAAGTGGCTGGTGGGGGTGTGCGGCTTTGAGGACACCGAAACCCTGGAGACCTGCGGCCACACCTTCAGCCAGATGGAGCCCTACAACCCCGCCGACGCCCAGGAAAAGTGCCAGGCCATGGTGGAGATGATCCGCCAGTACTGGATGGACCGGGCCAAAGAGGAGACGGAGCGGCAGAGCTCCGCCGGGCCCTTCGCCGGCTTTGTGCTGCTGTCCACCCCGGAGTGGGACCTGGAGGCCTTCAAGCAGCAGCTGAAGGCCGACTGGGACATCGACTATCCTCCCACAGACGGGGAGCAGGCCGGGGAGAACGAAGATAAAACGGTGGCGGTCTTCGATGTGGATGGCATGACAGCGGCCGCCTCTCTGATGGAGGCCCCCGTCCCCGACAATGAGGCGGAGTACTGGGCCAACAGCAACTTCATGGACAAGGAGAACGCCCTTGCCGCCGCCCGGAACCACAAGGCCCACGTGATGATCGCGGTGGTGGACAAGGATCACCCGCCCAGAGCCCGGGGGGAGCTGTATGTGAAGCTGGTGTCCACCCTGCTCAAGGCCCCCAATGCCCTGGGGGTGTATACCAACGGCACCGTCTGGCTGCCCGACTACTTCATCCGGGTCTCTGAGGACCTGAAGGAGGGCCATCTGCCCCTGCTGGACCTGGTCTTCGTGGGGCTGGTCCAGTACGAGAAGGGTATCTGCGGCTGGACCAACGGCCTGCGGGCCTTCGGCAAGGACGAGCTGGAGATTCGGGACAGCCAGCAGTCCCCCAGGGACGTCCACGAGCTGCTGCTGAACGTCTCCGGCTATCTGATTGAGGAGGACGTCACCCTCCAGGACGGCGAGACCCTGGGCTACACCGCCGAGCAGAAGCTCCACATCACCCGGTCCGAGGGGGTCAACGTGGAGGGCATGTCGCTGAAAATCGGGTTTTGAAGAAAAGGCGTCTCTCTATGTAGGGCGTGACCACTGGGCACGCCGCATCAAATATATGTACCGGCGCGCCGAGGTCGTCGCGCCCTACAAATGTCAAGAAGGTGTTCCATAATGAACGACTTTTTATCTCTCCTGAACAAATGGAATCAGGACAATGAGTACCAGAAGATCATCGACTGCCTGGAGAAGCTGTCCAACACCCAAAAGCTGGACTATACCCTCACCTGCCAGCTGGCCCGGGCCTACAACAACATCGCCGACCTGGACAAGGAGGAGGGCAAGTCCCAGCTGGAGCGGGCGGAGGAGCTGCTGCGCTCCGTGGCGGATGAGGGTCAGGACGACCCCCTGTGGCACTACCGCCTGGGCTACTCCCTGTTCTACCAGGACCGGGAAAAGGAGGCCCTGTCCTGCTTCCAGCGGGCCAGGGAGCTGGACCCCGAGGACGCGGACACGGAGTTTTTTATCAAAGAGTGCGAGAAGTACATCGCCGCCAAGGAGTGCCATCCGGAGATGTACGCCCAGGAGGACTGGGACGCAGTGGAGGCCCACCTGGAGCGGTATTTCGGCCCCTGCGACAACGTGTTTCACGAGATCATGTCCCCTGATATCCATGTGGACATCTACATCATGAAGCCCACCCCGGAGCGCAATTACTACGTCCTGTCCACCTTCGGCATGGGAGCCCACCGGATGAACGTGCCGAAGGAGCTGGCTGATCGGAAGCTGGAGCGGGCGGAGATCATCGTCACCCTGCCCCCCGATTGGAAAATCGGCCAGGAGGGTGAGGAGTGGTACTGGCCCATCCGCTGGCTGAAGATTCTGGCCCGCCTGCCCATCAACGAGGACGGCTGGCTGGGCTGGGGCCATACCGTGGCCAACCCTGACGACGCCCCCTTCGCGGACAACACCAGGCTGTGCGGCCTGGTGCTCACCCAGCCCCAGGGCTTCGACGACGAGGCAGTATGCTGCCCCCTCCCCGGCGGGGACGAGGTGAACTTCTACCAGATGATCCCCCTCACCTTTGAGGAGATGCAGTTCAAGCTGGCCCATGACGCTCAGGAGCTGCTGGACCGGTTCACCCCCCAGCAGCTGGCGGTGGTGGATGTCCACCGGGAGAGCGTCTGCGCCGACCTGCCCCAAAAGCGGTTTGCCATCCCTCAGACCGAGCTGAAGGAGGTCTATCAGGGCGACGGCCCCCAGGGCTGTATCGCCACCGACCGCATCGTGGTGGACGGAGCCCCCGTGGGCTACTGCTGGCGGGAGGAGCCCGACTCCGGCGACGAGGCCTGGGACAGCGGCTGGCGCTTCACCGCCGGAGATGAGAGCGACGCATACATGGACGACCCGGACCGCTCCGGCGTCTACGCTCTGAACACCATCTGCAACTACGATCCGGATGTGATCCCCCTGCTGGACTCCGAGCCCGGCACCGCCTGGAGCCGGGGGGAGGACGGGATATTCCGGCCCGAGCTGTATGATGAAGATTGACTCAATGTCACATCATTCGATCAAGGGAGGAACGAAATGAAAAAAGAGGAACAAAAGAAAGCCATATATGTTTTCACAGTTTGCATAGTAGGTGCTATCGTAATTTGCCTCATACCTTATTTATTTCATCTATTCTCAAATTGAACAGGAGGACACAGACATGGACATCAAAGGAACACAGACCGCGGAAAATCTCCGCAAGGCCCTGGCAGGGGAATCCATTGCCCGCAACAAGTACACCTACTTTGCCATGGCCGCCCGGGCCAACGGGGATGAGGAGGCGGCGACCGCCTTTGAGCAGATGGCGAAAAACGAGATGATGCACGCCAAGTTCTGGTTCGAGCTGCTCTACGGTAAGCCCACCGACACCAAAGAGTCTCTGACCCAGGCCGCCATGGGGGAATACAGCGAGTGGCACGACATGTATCCCAGCTTTGCCGCACAGGCCCGGGAGGAAGGTCTGGAGGATATCGCCGTCATGTTCGAGAAGGTGGCCGCCATTGAGCGCAATCACGAGGGCCGCTTCATGACTCTGCTGGCCAAGCTGTCCAGGACCCCTCCGGAACAGGCCCCTGCCCGAGAGGCGGCGCAGGATGCACCTGCTCCCCGGCAGAAGAAGACCGGCTACCGCTGCCAGTTCTGCGGTGCGGTGTTTGAGGAACGGCCCGACCTGTGCGATGTATGCCAGGCCATTGGAGCCTTTGATCTGGTGGAATACTACGAATAAACCGATATAATGATTAACCCCGGCGATTTTTCTGTCGCCGGGGTTGACATTTTTTCGTCTATCCAGTATAATCCAAACTGTCTCAAATAAGACAGTTTGGAGGTGCTGCCTTTGCCACCTGTCCAAAAGGAATTTTCCACATTGGCCTCCTGTCCCCTGTTTCACGGTGCCGGCGAGACGTTGCTGCGGTCCCTGCCCGAACTGGAGGGGGCCGGACGGGCCCGCTTTGCCCCCGGTCAGGTGGTATACGACCCCCTGCACTTCCGCCGCTGCCTGGGAGTTGTGCTTTCCGGCCAGCTTCAGGTCACCAAAGGCGCTCTGGCCGTCAGCGTGCTGGGACCGGGGGACCTGTTTGGGGCTGCCGCCCTGTACAGCGACGAGGTCGAGTTTGCCGCCACCATTACCGCCCTCCGGCCCAGCCGGTGCCTGATGCTGGAGCAGTCCCTGGTGGACCGCCTGCTGGCTGAACACGGACAAATTCGGGAAAACTATCTGCGCTACCTCACCGGACGGGTCCGTTTTCTCTCCGGACGGCTGCAAACGCTGGCCCAGCCGGGGGCGGAGGGCAAGCTGGCCCGCTATCTGCTGGCCAGCGGCGGAGAAGCCCTCAGCTGCTCCGCCACCCAGCTTTGCCAGCGCCTGGGGATCAGCCGCGCCTCCCTCTACCGGGCCTTCTCCGCTCTGGAGGACAGCGGCCTCATCACCCGCCGGGGCAAGACCATCACCGTCGCCGACCCCACTGGCCTGGAGATGGTGCTGTAAATGCTGACGATCGGTTTAAAACCTGTAGGGCGCGACGACCCCGGCGCGCCGTATCCAACCACCGCACAAACCGCAAAAAAACGGGCCGCCGAGTCGTCGGCCCCTACAAAAACCTCAACCGAAAGGAAGATTTTTATGAAACGCACCCTCTCTGTGTTCCTTACCGCCGCCCTGGCTCTGTCTCTGCTGGCGGGCTGCGGGCCCAAGACCCCTGCCGGGACCTCCAGCTCCGCCCCCGGGACCAGCTCCAGCCAGCCGGAGGATTCCAGCCAGCCCGGCTCCTCCTCTCAGCCGGGGGACACCAGCGCGGCGTCCGGCCCCACGCCCAGACTTATGGTCCTGTCCGGACCTACCGGCGTAGGTGCCGCCAAACTGATGGCTAACGCGGACGACGGCTTTCCCTCTGCAATAGTTGAAGTCGTCACCGACAACACCCAGGTCCAGACTGCCCTGGCCAACAAGGATGTGGACATCGCCGCCATCGCCACCAACGCCGCCGCCGCCCTCTACGCCAAGACCGACGGGGGCATCCAGGTGCTGGCGGTGAATACCCTGGGGGTGCTCTATATCCTGGAGAAGGGGGACACGGTCCACTCCATAGCCGATCTGGCGGGCAAGACCCTGTACGCCCCCTCCAACACCAAGGGGGCCAACCCGGAGCATATTTTGAACCACCTGCTGGAGGGCAACGGCGTAGACCCCTCTGAGGTCAACATCGAGTGGCTCACCCCCCAGGAGATCACCGTCAAAATGACCTCCTCTGACGCAGGGCTGTGTATGCTCCCCATCCCCGCCGCCACCGCCCTGCTGGTGAAGGACAGCGGCATCCGGGAGGCCATCTCCCTGTCTGACGCCTGGGAGGACCTGGAGGACTCCCCCCTGCCTATGGGCTGTGTGGTGGCCCGCACCGAATATATTAAGGAGAACCCCCAGGAAGTGGAGGCCTTCCTGGCCGCCTATGAGAAGTCCATCGACTATATCAGCGACCCCGCCAACAGCGCCGACGCCTCCGCCCTGGTAGCGCAGTATGAGTTCGCCCCCAACACCAAGGTGGCGGAGAAGGCCATTCCCCAGTGCTCCCTTACCTTCATTACCGGCCCGGAGATGAAGGCCATGCTGGAGGACTACTACACCATCCTCTTCCAGGTGGAGCCCAAGTCCATCGGCGGCGGCCTGCCCTTCGACAGCTTCTACTATGGCGTCGGCTAAGCCCCTGAAAAAGCTGCTGTACGCCCTGCCGGCCCCCGCCTTCTGGCTGGGGGTCTGGCAGGTGTGCGCCTTTTGGGTGGACCGGAGCCTGGAGGGCAGGGGCAACGAGCTGCTGCTCCCCTACCCCGCCTCTGTCTGGAACGCCCTGATCCTCATGGTGGGAACAGGGGAGTTCTGGAACACAGTGCTGGCCTCCCTGGGGCGGATCGCCCTGGGCCTGGCCTGGGGCGTGGCCATTGGAGCGGCGCTGGCCGTCCTCACCCAGGCCTCCCCCTGGGCGGACCGGCTGCTCTCCCCCGCCGTCCGGGTGGTGCGGGCCGCCCCGGTGGCCTCCTTCATTCTGCTGGTGCTGCTGTGGACCGG
>CAJUSG010000034.1 GCA_910589085.1 uncultured Oscillospiraceae bacterium
ATGTACGGCTGCAACAACTTCTGTTCCTACTGCATCGTCCCCTACGTCCGGGGCCGGGAGCGGTCCCGCAGACCGGAGGACATCCTGGCCGAGGTGCGCCAGCTGGCGGAGGAGGGCTATAAGGACATCACCCTCCTGGGCCAGAACGTGAACTCCTACGGCAAGGATCTGGCCGAGCCCCTGGACTTCGCCGACCTGCTGGAGCGGGTGAACACCATCCCCGGGGACTTTCTCATCCGGTTTATGACCTCCCACCCCAAGGATGCCACTCAAAAGCTCTTCGAGACTATGGCCAAGTGCGAAAAGGTGGCCCCGGTGCTCCACCTGCCCTTCCAGGCGGGGAACGACCGCATTCTCAAGGTGATGAACCGCCGCCACACCCGGGCGGAATACTTGGAAAAAATCCGGGCGCTCCGGGCCCTCATCCCCGATATCACCCTCACCTCCGATATCATCGTGGGCTTCCCCGGCGAGACAACAGAGGAGTTTGAGGACACCCTGCGGGTGCTGGAGGAGGTCCGGTTCGACGCCCTGTTTACCTTCATCTTCTCCCCCCGCCCCGGCACCCCGGCGGCGGAGATGGACGACCCCATGCCCCGGGAGGAGAAGCTGGCCAATTTCAACCGCCTCACCGCCCTCCAGGATGCTATTTCCGAGGAAAAGCACGCCGCCTATGTGGGCAAAACGGTGCGGTGCCTCTTGGACGGCCTGTCCGACGATGCCCGGTACGACCTCACCGCCCGCACCCCCGGCAACCGTCTGGTCCGGGTGGCAGGCGACCCCGCCGCCCTGGGCCAGTTCCGGGACGTGAAAATCACCGGGGCCAACAAGTGGTCACTGTTTGGGGAATTGGTATAAACCCCCGCCCCCCACAGGAAAGCCTCCCTTTTTGAAGGGAGGGGGACCGCCGCCGAAGGCGGTGGTGGAGGGTTTTCCCCTAACGAAACACAGTTGTCCTCGTTAGGAGAAACCCCCACCCGGCTTCGCCGGGAGCCCCCTTTGCGAAGGGGGCCATTGACATCCGCATACAAGACGAAAGAGAGAGAAAGAAGGAACACCCATGCCGGAAATCACCCCCATGATGCAGCAATATCTGGACATCAAGGCCCAGAACCCGGACAGCATTTTGTTTTTCCGGCTGGGGGACTTTTACGAGATGTTCAATGAGGACGCCAAGCTGGTGTCCAAGGAGCTGGACCTGACTCTCACCACCCGGGACCGGAACAAGCCTCCTGAGCAGCGCACCCCCATGTGCGGGGTGCCCTACCACTCCGCCGACAGCTACATTGCCCGGCTCATCGCCAAGGGCTATAAAATCGCCATCTGCGAGCAGACCGAGGACCCGGCCCAGGCCAAGGGTCTGGTGGACCGGGACATCATCCGGGTGGTGACGCCGGGGACGGTGATCGCCTCCTCCATGCTGGAGGACCGCAAAAACAACTACATCTGTGCCATCTACGCCGACTCCGCCGCCTTCGGCCTGTGCCTGTGCGACATCTCCACCGGCGAGGTATATGCCTCCTCCTTCCCCGCCGGGGAGGAGGGCCTGGGCCACCTGCAAAACGAGCTGGCCCGCTTCCACCCCGCCGAGGCGGTGCTGTCCTCGGGGGCCTGGAACACCGATGGGCTGGTCCCCTTTTTGAAGGACCGGCTGGGCTGCCTGTGCGAGAACGGCGGCGAGGCCCGGTTCCGCATTGGGGCGGCCCGTCCCCTGGCGGAGAAACAGTTCAAGACCGGTCTGAACGACGTCCCCGCCCAGGATGAGGCGGCCCTCCAGGCCACCGGTGGGCTGCTGGCCTACCTCTACGAGACCCAAAAGACCGATCTGAGTCACATCTCCGCCCTCACCTACTACACCGCCGGCCAGTTCATGGAGCTGGACCTCACCGCCCGGCAGACATTGGAGCTCACCGCCACCATGCGGGGCAAGGAGAAAAAGGGCTCCCTGCTGTGGGTGCTGGATAAGACCAAAACCGCCATGGGGGGCCGGCTCCTCCGGGGCTGGCTGGAGCGCCCCCTTCTCTCCCCCGCCCGGATTGCCCGGCGGCAGCAGGGGGTGGCCGACCTGGTGGAGGACGCCATCACCCGGGAGGAGCTCTCCCTGGCCCTCCGGGAGGTCACCGACCTGGAGCGGCTGGCCGGCCGGGTGGTCTACGGCTCCGCCGGGTCCCGGGACCTGGCCGCCCTGTCCGCCGGCCTGGGCAGGCTGCCCCACATCCGGGAGCTGCTGGCCCACTGTCCCTCCCCCCTTCTCCAGGAGCTGCTGGGACAGCTGGACGACCTGCCTGAGCTGTGCGCCCTGCTGGACGGCGCCCTTCGGGACGAGGAGGAGAAGCCCCTGCCCTTCTCCGTCCGGGAGGGGGGCTTCATCCGCCCGGGCTACCACGCCAAGGTGGACGAGCTGCGGGATCTGCTCACCAACGCCAACGGCCACATCATCGACATGGAGGTCAGGACCAAGGAGCAGACCGGCATCAAGAACATGAAAATCACCTCCAACAAGGTGTTTGGCTACTACATCGAGGTGGCCAAGTCCCAGACCGGGCTGGTGCCCGACCACTGGACCAGGAAGCAGACCACGGTAAACGCCGAGCGGTACATCTCCCCCGAGCTGAAGGAGCTGGAGCACGCCATCCTCTCCGCCCAGGACCAGGTCACCGCCCTGGAGTACCAGCTCTTCTGCCAGCTGAAGCAGGCGGTTTGCGCCCAGGTGGACCAGATTCAAAGGACCGCCGCCGCCCTGGCCCAGGTGGACGTCCTCCAGTCCTTCGCCGCCGTGGCTGCCGCCAACAACTACTGTATGCCCCAGGTGGACAGCGACCACACACTCACCATTGTGGAGGGCCGCCACCCGGTGGTGGAGAAGATGCTCAAGGGGACCCCCTTCGTCCCCAACGACACCCACATGGACGGCGGGGACGACCTGGCCGCCATCATCACCGGCCCCAACATGGCGGGCAAATCCACCTACATGCGTCAGGTGGCCCTCATTGTGCTGATGGCCCAGATGGGCTCCTTTGTCCCCGCCCGCTCGGCCCGCATCGGGGTGGTGGACCGGGTGTTTACCCGTATCGGGGCTAGCGACGATCTGGCCTCGGGCCAGTCCACCTTTATGGTGGAGATGACCGAGGTGGCCGCCCTGCTGAACAACGCCACCAGCAAATCCCTGCTGATTCTGGACGAGATCGGCCGGGGCACCTCCACCTACGACGGCATGGCCATCGCCCGGGCGGTGCTGGAGCACTGCGCCGACCGCAAGCGCCTGGGAGCCAAAACCCTCTTCGCCACCCACTACCACGAGCTCACCGCCCTGGAGGGAGAGATTCCCGGGGTAAAGAACTACAACATCGCCGCCAAAAAGCGGGGCAGCGACGTGATTTTTCTGCGCAAAATCGTCCGGGGCGGGGCCGATCAGAGCTACGGCGTGGAGGTGGCCAAGCTGGCCGGGGTGCCCGACCGGGTGGTCCGCCGGGCCCGGGAGATTTTGACGGAATTGGAATCGGGTGTAGGGCGCGACGACCCCGGCGCGCCGTCCGGCTCTGTGCGGGCCGCCGAGTCGTCGGCCCCTACGGACCAGGTGTCCCTCATGGACCTGGGCGGCGAGACCGTCCTGAAAAAGCTGCGCATGACCGATGTGAATATCCTCTCCCCCATCGAGGCGCTGAACCTGCTGGCCGAGCTGAAGCAGGACCTGAACGGGGGCTAGACCCCCAGGGCCTCCAGCATCAGCCGGACCCCCAGGCGGAAGCCCTCCCGATAATAGTGAAAGGCCCGCCATCCCTCCTTTTCTCCTTCCAGCTCGAAGAGACGGTCTATGAATTCGTCTCCGAACATTTTCTGCACCTTATCCCATTCGGCGCAGAGCTTTTCATCCAATTCCTGTTGTGTTTTGTCCCGTTTCGGGGTAATATCGTATTCGCCGTCGAATATTTCACGCAGTATGTCTTTCATATGACTCCTCCATGCAGGTACTCTAAAAAGGTACCTTCCGAGGCCATTATAGTCCCTTTTTAGATGACTTGTCAAGGGGGTATTATCATGTTTTCAAAGGAGCTTTTTGGCCAGCGCATTTTGCAGCTCCGAAAGCAGCACAATGAGACACAAAAAGACCTGGCCGAACTGTTGGATGTGGGAAAGGGGCATATCAGCGAGATCGAACGGGGCAATCGTACCACCTCGGCTGAACGTATCGCCCTGATCTGCGAGCATTATCAGGTGTCCTCCGACTATCTTTTGGGTCTGGTGGACGACCCCCAGGCCCGCTTAAAACCAAAGAGAAAGTGAGCGCAGCTATGCCAAACATCCAAGTATTAGACCCCCATGTAGCCGACCTGATCGCCGCCGGCGAGGTGGTGGAGCGGCCCGCCTCCGTGGCCAAGGAGCTGATGGAGAACGCCATCGACGCCGGGGCGTCCACCGTGACGGTGGAGATATCCCACGGCGGGCTCACCTTCCTCCGGGTGACCGACGACGGAAAGGGCATCCCGGCCGGAGAGCTGAGGACCGCCTTTCTCCGCCACGCCACCAGCAAGCTGCGCACCGAGTACGACCTGGAGGCCATCGGCACCCTGGGCTTCCGGGGGGAGGCCCTGGCGGCCATCGCCGCTGTCTCCCGGATCGAGGCGCTCACCCGGACAGCGGAGGCTGAGCTGGGGGCCTCCCTGGCCCTGGAGGGGGGAACCCCCGGGCCGGTGGAGGAAGCGGGCTGTCCCCGTGGCACCACGCTGGTGGTCCGGGACCTGTTTTTCAACACCCCCGCCCGGCTGAAGTTCATGAAAAAGGACGCCGCCGAGGGGGCCGCCGTCTTCGCGGTGGTCCAGCGGGTGGCCCTGTCCCACCCGGAAGTATCGGTGAAGTTCATCCGGGACGGCAAACAGGAGCTGCTTACCCCCGGAGACGGCCAGCTGAAAAGCGCCGTCTACGCCGTGCTGGGCCGGGAGCTGGCCCTGGGCTTCCGGGAGGTCCGGGCCACCGGGGAGGACATGTCCGTGGAGGGCTTCGCCTCCCTGCCCGCCTGCTGCCGGGCCAGCCGCAGCTGGCAGTTCTTCTTTGTCAATGGGCGGCAGGTGAAGTCCCCCCTCATGGCCGCCGCCCTGGAGGAGGCCTATAAAAACCAGAAAATGGTGGGCAAATTCCCCGGCTGCGTTCTCCATCTCCAGACCAGGCTCAACGCCGTGGACGTCAACGTCCACCCCGCCAAGACCGAGGTGAAGTTCGGCGCCGAGCGGGCGGTGTTCTCCGCTGTGTACCACGCCGTGCTGTCCGCCTTGGAGGGGGACCCCTCCCACCCCCGGGCGGTGCTGAAAAACACTGAGATTTCCGGGGTGCGGAAGCAGGACACGGTGACGGAAAACCAGATGCGCATCGGTGGCGCTCCCGCCTCCCCTTTTATGGGGGAGATGGCCCGAAGGGCCGGAGGGAGTCCTCTCAGTCAGCCTGCGGCTGACAGCTCCCCCAGAGGGGGAGGGCTTCCCACCGTGGTCCGGGTGCATGACAGCAGCCGGATCCCCTCCCTTCCGCCCCAGGGGCAAATGCCTCCTCTCGAAAGGCAGCGCCCCAGTTCACAAATCGGGGCGGCGAATTGTACATCCCAGGAGGGGGCAGAAAAAGTAAAACAAATTTACCAACCCCCGGCCGTCCCCCACAGCCCGGCTCCGCCGAACGCAATCCCCAGTCAGTCCGAGGCTGACAGCGCCTCTCACCGCGCGGCCCCTGGCGGCCCTGCCGCCGTTCAGCCTCCCCCCTGCGGGGAAAAGGAGCCCCTGCCCTCTGCGGGCGGGACGGAGGAGCTCCCCTGGCGGCTCGCCGGAGAGGTGCTCAACACCTATATCATTGTAGAGCGGGGAGAGACGGTCTATCTCATCGACAAGCACGCCGCCCACGAGCGGATGAACTTCGACCGGATGAAGGCCGAGGGCTACGACCCCATGGCCCAGACCCTGCTCACCCCGGCGGTGTGCCGCCTGTCCCCGGCCCAGCGGGAGGTGCTGCTGGACCACCGGGCGCTGCTGGAGGAGTTCGGCTTTGAGATGGACGAGCTGGGGGCCGATCTGGCGGTACGTCAGGCCCCCTTCGATGTGGACGTGGGGGAGGTCCCCGCCGCCCTGGAGGAGCTGGCCCAGAAGCTGCTCACCGCCGGGAGGGCCGACCCCGCCGCCGCCCGGGATGAGCTGCTTCACACTATGGCCTGCAAGGCGGCCATCAAGGGGGGCTGGCACAGCGCCCCCCGGGAGCTGGAGCGGGTGGCCGCCGCCGTCATGTCCGGACAGGTGAAATACTGTCCCCACGGCCGTCCGGTTGCCATCGAGCTGACCAAAAAGGAGCTGGAGAAGCAGTTCAAGCGGGCATAAAGACAGGAAAACGGCGCGCCGGGGTCGTCGCGCCCTACCGCCGATTCCCTGAAGCCCGCATGTAGGGCGGGACGACCCGGCCCGCCATCAAGCGAATAAAGGAGGTCCTCTATGTCCTGGAACAGTTCCCTCTATGAGTACCACAAGAAATACGGCGGGCAGTTTCTGGCAGGCGAGCTGGACGACGGCCTACTGATACTCACCTGGAAGAACCGGCCCCTGGTGGTCGATCTGTCCATGGTGAACGGCGGGCGGAGCGGAACCTTCAGCTATATCCGGGCCCGGGCGCCCGTCACCCTGGCCAAGCCCTACGAGCTGACCATCGGGGCGGAGAGGACCCTGTCCGGCGGGGTAAACACGGTGCTGAAGTCGGTATCCGCCATCGCCGGCTACTCGGCGGACTTCGGCTGCCCCGAGGTCACAAAAAAGCGTCTGATCCGTGCGGAAAATGTCCCCTTCACCAAGCTGGTGCTGAGCAGCCTGGACTTCCGCAATGCCCTGCTGGCCTGCCCGAAGGACAAGGTGTCGGTCCGCCCCGGCCCCGGCGATGAGGGGCTGCATCTGGTCACCGTCACCACCGCCGCCGCGGTCAGCGGCCTCAGCGGCGACGGCGGGGGCTGGTATCTGGGCAGCCGCGGGGAATATATAACGGTGTTCGGCACCGAGGAGGAGAAGGCCCAGGAGGCCCGGCAGGTGGAGGAGCAGTTTTTCCCCCGGATGGACCGCTTTCTGGCCCTGGCCCGGGCGGCCTGCGGGGCAGTCACCCAGTGGCCGATGTGAGGGCCTCACTGACAAGCCCAAGCCCTATAAACGTAAGAATAATTGAATTGAAAATCTCTCCGTACCTCTTGCATACTGTGTATTGGCTGTGTTATAATAAAACTTGCCAATAACAACAATATGTCCAAGAGGCCTCACAAAGGCGAATCCCCGGAGAGCGGCTACTCTCCGGGGATTCTTTACGCCTACCGTCTTCCGGTGTGCCCGTCAATCCATTTGCTGACGCAAGAGCCAATAACATTGGCCAGGACGGACACGATCAGGTTTACCAAAATGTCCAAGAGGTTCTCACCTCCTTTCCTCTTAAGCAAGGACAAGGACGGAAAACGGTATTTTTATTGTACTATATTTCGACACCATTCACAAGGGAAATCATCTGACAAGGCAATCCGCCAACAACAAAATCATATAGAAAATCTCTCCGTACCTCTTGCATACTCCAGGGCGGCTGTGGTATAATAGGCACAGCCAATGACATTGAACGAGTATGTCCATGGGATTCACAGGCAAACCCCCCGGAGAGATAGCCGCTCTCCGGGGGGTTTCTTGCCTACCGTCCTCTGGTGTGCCTGTCAAACCATTTGCATACGAAATAGCCAATAACGTGTGCGGCAACAGACACTAAAATCTGAACGAGGATTTCCATGGGCCTTCACCTCCTTCGCCCCTAACAGGAAAAGGAAAGGAGGACGGCAGAGCAATCATACCATATTTTGACCCTATTCGCAAGGAGGCGAAATCATGCCCCCCAGGATATTTGTCATCACCGGTCCCACCGCATCAGGGAAGACCCGCCTGGCGGTGGAGCTGGCCAAGGCCCGCAACGGCGAGGTGGTGTCCGCCGACTCCATGCAGATATACCGCCGCATGGACATCGGCACCGCCAAGCCCACCCCCGAGGAGATGGGGGGCATCCCCCACCACATGATTGACGTGGCCGACCCGGAGGAGGACTTCTCCGTCTCCCGGTATGTGTCCATGGCGGCCGCCTGTGTGGAGGACATTCTGTCCCGGGGAAAGCTGCCCATCCTGGCGGGGGGGACGGGGCTGTATATCGACTCCCTCCTCTCGGGCCGGACCTTTGCCGCCTTTGACGAGACCAGCCCCCTCCGCGCCCTGCTGGAGGAGCGGTATACCCGGGAGGGCGGACAGGCCCTTCTGGACGAGCTGGCCCGGTCGGACCCCGAGACGGCGGCCCGGCTCCACCCTAACGACGCCAAGCGGATTGTCCGGGCGCTGGAGGTGTGGCTCACCACCGGCAAGACCATCACCCAGCACAACCGGGAGACCATGGCCCTTCCCCCACGGTACAGCGCCCACACCCTCACCCTGGACTTCCAGCGGCGGGAGGACCTGTGGAGCCGCATCGACCGGCGGGTGGACCAGATGATGGCCGACGGTCTGGAGGAGGAGGTGCGCGCCCTGCTCCAGAGCGGCGTTCCCCGGCGGTGCACCGCCATGCAGGCCATCGGCTATAAGGAGATGGTCCCGGTGGTCTCGGGAAGCATGGCGGCAGCCGACGCCGCCGCCCAGATTAAGCTGCGCTCCCGGCAGTACGCCAAGCGGCAGCGCACCTGGTTCCGGCGCAATTCCCAGGCCAAAAGGGTCCTGTGGGGGCCTGTCCCGAATTTTGATGAGGTCCTCCAGGCTTCGACAGCATTTCTGGAAGAAATTGGTATATGATAGTGGCACTCAGGGGCGGACAAGCTATTCAGAGCCGCCCTGAAAAGAAAAAAGGAGTGCTACATATGACAAAGACCAACAACCTCCAGGAGATTTTCCTCACCCAGGCCCGCCGGGACCGCCGGCCGGTCACCATGTTCCTGATGAACGGCTTCCAGATGCGGGGCTGCATCACCGGCTTCGACGCCTTTACCGTCATCCTCACCAGCGACGGCAAGCAGCAGATCATCTATAAACACGCCATCTCCACCATTGTTCCGGAGCGGCCCATCTCCCTGACCGAGCCCGGGGAGGAGGCGTAGCCCCGGGCCATGCCAGTTCACACGGACGGGCTGTGAAGGCCCTCCACAGAAAGAGAGAACCCTATGAAGCAAGGAAAACCCCTCATTACCCTTGTCATCCTGATTCTGGCGGCCACGGTGGCCATCTACTTCGCCGCCTACATCTACAACGCCCTGGACGACCCCTACCGGACCACACAGGTCTATGCCTATACCTCCTACGACAGCGTGACCGTGGAGGGCCTGGTTGTGCGGGAGGCCCGGGTGCTCCCCGCCCAGCCCGGCATCCTGGAGATCACCCGGGCGGAAGGGGAAAAGGTGGGGACCGGTCAGGAAATCGCCCTGGTCTACCGGGACAGTCAGGCTCAGGCCAACCAGGTCCAGATTGAGGAGATGGAGATGGAGATTGAGCTGCTGGAGTACGCCATCGACCAGGGGGGCGACCTGGACTCCGCTGCCCGGCTGGATGAGGACATCCTCCAGGCGGTGGTGGGCCTGCGCGCCTCCTACGCCCTGGGCGACTGCACCCAGCTGCGGGATCAGGTGATGAACGTGAAAAGCAGCGTCCTCAAGCGGGGCTATACCTACGGCGAGGGGCTGACCCCCGCCGACCTGACCGCCCGCCTGCGCCAGCTCAAGGAGGAGCTGACCGTCCTCACCCGCCAGTCCGCCCGGGCCACCACCCGGGTAACCGCCCCGGAGCCCGGGGTGTTCTCCAGCCTGGTGGACGGCTATGAGAGCCTCCTCACCCCGGACACGGTGCTCCAGCTCACCCCCTCCGCGCTCCAGGAGCTGATTGACAACCCCGCCGGGGAGGAGAGCGGCGCCCTGGGTAAGCTGCTCACCTCCAACACCTGGTATTTTGCCGCCAATCTGCCCAAACAGTCGGCAGAGCGGCTGACGGAGGGGAAAACCGCCACCCTGCGCTTCTCGGGGGAACTGAACCGGGAGGTGGAGATGACGGTGGAGCAGATCGGCCCCACCGAGCAGAACAAGACCCTGGTGGTCTTCTCCTCCAGCCGCTACCTGATCCTCACCACCCTGCTGCGCTGCCAGACCGTGGAGCTGATCTTCGACCGCTGGTCCGGCCTGCGCATCCCCAAGCAGGCCCTCCACCTGGAGGAGGTGACCCGGACGGATGACAAGACTGGAGAGCCGGTATCGGTCCAGATTCTGGCGGTCTACGCCCTGGTCAACGGCCATGCCGAGCTCCGGGAGGTGGAGATCGTCCACGAAGGCGAGGACTACTATGTGGTCCGCTCGGTGGGCACCGGGCCAAAGGTCCTCCGGGCGGAGGACACTATTATCACCGAGGCCACCGGCCTGCGGGACGGCCTGCGGCTGGAGGGATAACGCTCCCCGCAGAGATTTAGAGAAAGAGGGAAATTAAGATGGACCTGTCTCAAAATGTAAAAACCGTTGAGGAGAGGCTGGCCGCCGCCGCCCGGGCGGCGGGCCGCGACCCGGCCGAGATCACCCTGTGCGCCGCCACCAAGGTGCAGACCGACGACACCATCCGGGCCGCCATCGCCGCCGGCATCCGGCTGTGCGGCGAGAACCGGGTCCAGGAGCTCACCGCCCACCTGGAGGCAAACGCCTACGCCGGAGCGGAGGTCCACTTCATCGGCCACCTCCAGACCAACAAGGTCAAGCAGGTGGTGGGAAAGGTGTCCCTCATCCACTCGGTGGACTCGGACCGGCTCCTGCAGGCCATTGAGGTCCAGGCGGACAGGCTGGGCCTTATCCAGGACATTCTGCTGGAGGTCAACGTGGCCCGGGAGGAGAGCAAAGGCGGCTGCCTGCCGGAGGCTCTGCCGGCCCTGGCGGAGCTGGCTGCGGGCTGTCCTCACGTCCGTCTGCGGGGACTGATGGCAATCCCGCCTGTATCAACGGTTTCCGGGGCCAACCGAAAATATTTTGCACAGATGCGCCATTTTCTTGTTGACATAATTGGGAAAATGTCGGATAATCAAAGTGTTATAGACTGTCTGTCTATGGGCATGAGCGCCGACTACGAGGATGCCGTCGCTGAGGGCGCCACCCTTGTTCGGGTGGGCACCGCGCTCTTCGGCCCCCGCCCCCCTGTTGGGCCCCGGATTTGAAAACGAATATACGTTCTTTCCCCGGCGGGCAAAATGCCTTAATCACCTTTACTTCGAGAAAAGAGGATATTATTGATGGGAATTTTTGATGAGTTTAAACGGCTGGCCCACCCCTACGAGGATGAGGACGAAGACGACTATGATGATTTTGATATCTCCCCCCGACCGGTAGAGCGCCGGGACCGGGACCGGGACCGCTATGAGCGCCCCAGCCGCAGCAGCGAGAGCAGCTACAGCGCCCCCGCCCCCGAGGACGACCGCCGGGGCAACAAGGTGGTCAATATTCGCGCGGCCACCCAGCTCCAGGTGGTGCTGGTTAAGCCCGAGCGGTTTGAGGACGCCTCCTCCATCGCCGACCACCTGCGGGAGAAGCGCACCGTGGTCCTGAACCTGGAATCCACCAACGGCGAGATCGCCCGCCGCCTGCTGGACTTTTTGGCCGGCGTGTCTTACGCCAACGAGGGCAAAATCAAGAAGGTGGCCATCTCCACCTACATCATCACCCCCTACAATGTGGACATTCTGGGCGACCTGATTGACGAGCTGGAGAATAACGGACTGTATTTTTAAAGAGGAATATTGCTGATGGGACTGAAATTCCCCGCCGTTTTGCTCCTTGCCGCCGCCTTGCTGGCCGGGTGCACCGCCGGGGAGGCCGCCTCCCGGTCCGACCAATCCCCACCCCAGAAGCCGCCCGCCCCTGTTGCAGAGCCAGCGGAGGACGGGGCCAGGGAGGAGATTTTCGTGAACGATCCCGCCTCCCCCTACCCCATGACGGTGGAGCGCTGGTCGGTGGACATGGACGCGGACGGCATGGGGGAGCTGGTCACCGCCATAACCTGGGAGAACGGCCAGGCCGTGGTACTGAACCAGTGGTTTGAATGGTATTATTAAGAAGATAGAGCAGGGAGGCTTTGCGATGCTCACACCTCAGGAAGTATCCGAACGCGCCTTTCAAAAGGCGTCCTTCGGCGGCTATAATATGGCCCAGGTGGATGAATTTCTGGACATCCTCACCGGGGACTACTCGGCGCTGTTCAACGAGAACGCGGTGCTGAAGAACAAGATGAAGGTGCTGGTGGACAAGGTGGAGGAGTACCGCTCCACCGAGGAGGCCATGCGCAAGGCCCTGATGGCCGCCCAGAAGATGGCGGACGATCTGGTCCGGGAGGCGGAGCAGAAGAAGGCGGAGATTCTCTCCCGGGCCGAAAGCGAGGTCCGCAACCGCAGGGCCGGCATCGACCGGGAGCTGGAGGCGGAGGCCTTCCGGCTGAAAAAGGCCCAGCAGGAGACCGCCGCCTATGTAGACAAGGTGCGCGCCCTCCACGCCAAGGAGGCGGAGTATCTGTCCCAGCTGGAGGAGCTCGTCCCCCCCGATACCACCCCCGCCCCCGATCCGGTGGAGGAAAAAGCCGCCGAGATTGATGACAATGTTCAGCGCCTTCTGGCCCAGGCCATGGAGGCCGCCGCCGCCGAAAACCTCCGGGCCAGGGCGGAGGAGGAGGACGACGACGAGCGGGACATGTCCGACACCGCAGAGTTCACCCCCGGCCTCTCTCCCGAGGAGGATGAGGAGGAGGACTACCCCGATCCGGAGGACGAAGACGATCCTCCCGCTGGCAGCACCAGCCGCATTGATTTCGGCTCCCTGCAATTTGGCCGGGATTATGAGATAACCTGAATTTTAAAGGCGTTCGGCCCTCCGGCCGGACGCCTTTTTTCCCGGCCTAACCGGCCCGGCGGGGGATCTGAATGGTGAGAAGGATCTCGTCCTCCGTGTCCTGGCGGCGGCATTGGGCGTTCACCCCGGCGGAGCGCATCAGGTCCAGGCTCCGGGTGACGGTATTCAGAAACAGCCGCACATCCTTAACAATGAAGGTGGGCCGCCTCCGGGCGGGGGGCAGGGCCTGCTCGGCCAGAATCGCCTCCGCCAGGGCCTCGGTCTGAGACACGGTGAGCCCCTGCTCCACCACCTGCCGGGCCGCCTCCAGCTGCCGCTCCCGCTGCTCCAGCCGCAGCAGCGCCCGGGCATGGCGCTCTGTGCCCCCTCCCTCCCGGAGAATGGTCAGGGTCTCCGGGTCCAGCTTCAGCAGCCTCAGCTTGTTGGCCACGGCGGACTGGCTCTTTCCGATGCGCCGGGCCACCTCCTCCTGGGAGACATGGTAGGTGTCGATGAGGCGGCGCAGAGCCAGCGCCTCCTCCCAAAAATCCAGGTCCCGGCGCTGGAGATTCTCCACCAGGGCCAGCAGAGAGGAGGACTGGCTGTCCGTCTGGATGGACAGGCAGGGAACCGTCTCCAGCCCGGCCATCCGGGCCGCCCGCAGGCGGCGCTCTCCGGCCACCAGCTCCCACTGCCCCTCCCGGCGGCGCACCGTCAGCGGCTGAAGCACACCCAGCTCCTGGATGGAGCTGGCCAGCTCCTCCAACGCCGGCTGGTCAAAGGCCCGCCGGGGCTGGCTGGGGTTGGGCTGAATGGCGTCCAGGGGGAGGAACAGCACCCGCCCGCTCTCAAATAATCCCTTTTTTTGCAGCGGCCACATAAAGAAAACCACCTTTCTGTTGTATGAAGTGCAGGCCGGTCTCCACCCCTCCGGTGGCGGAGCTTGTCCCACAGGCCTGCCGCATCTATAGTTTACCATAATTTGGAAAATACCTGGTCGAAGCCCGTCGCCCAGGAAAAATTTCCCAGGAAACCTATTGGGATCTCTTCTCCGCCCGTCCCCAGCCATTTTTGCTGAAAGCGACAAGAATCACCGAAAAAAATTGTGGAAGATGTGAGAAAAAAGGGATTGAAAGCCGGGTAATTTTCTTGTACAATATAGTCGTGATTTTTTCGGCCTATTGCGGCGCGGCCCACAGCTGCGGGCCGCCGTCATTTTTTCAGAGAGGCGGCGCATATTGATGGAGCTGCTGAAAAATCGAATCCGGCAGGACGGTACCGTAAAGGGGAACGATGTGCTGAAGGTGGACAGTTTTCTGAACCACCAGATGGATGTTGCCCTGTTCGATGAGATCGGCGCGGAATTTCTGCGCCGGTTTGACGGCTGCGGCGTGAACAAGATTCTGACCATCGAGGCCTCTGGCATCGGGATCGCTTGTATCACGGCGCGCTTTTTTCATTGCCCGGTGATTTTCGCCAAGAAGAGCCAGACCAAAAACATCGCCGGAGAGGTGTACACCACCAAGGTGGAGTCCTTTACCCACGGACGGGTGTACGATGTGATTGTCTCCAAGAAATTTCTGGGCCCCGGGGACAATGTGCTGATTATTGACGACTTTCTGGCCAACGGCGCGGCGCTGGCCGGCCTCATCGACCTGGTGAACCAGGCCGGGGCCAGTCTGGCCGGGGCGGGCATTGTCATTGAAAAGGCCTTCCAGCCCGGGGGCGACCGCCTCCGCGCCAGCGGCGTCCGGGTGGAGTCCCTGGCCCGGATCAAGTCCATGAGCGAGGAGCAGGGCGTGGAGTTTGTGGATTAAAGCCGAAGCCCTTCGGTTTTAATATATCGAACCATTGTGCTGAAACAATGAAAACAGGAGGAAGAAGAATGAAGAAAATCCTTGCACTGGCTCTGGCTGCGGCCATGAGCCTGTCCCTGGCCGCCTGCGGCAATAACTCCGGGAGCACCTCTCCCGACAATCCGCCCGCCAGCAATCCCGGCTCCGCCAGCGGCGCCGGCGTGTCCACCCCCGTGGACAGCACATCCGACTTCAAGGTGGGCGCCGTCTATATCACCAGCCAGAACGACACCGCCGGCTACACCTTCCAGCACCACAACGGCATCACCACCGCCATGAAGGCCCTGGGCCTGGACCCCGCCGACCTGATCGTGGTGGACAACGTGCCTGACACCGACGACACCGCCGTGGCCAACGCCATCGACACCGTGGTCAACCAGGGGGCCAACATCGTGTTCGGCATCTCCTTCGGCTATATCAACGCCATGAACGACAAGGCTGAGCAGTATCCCGACGTTATCTTCTCTCACGGAACCGGCTACATGGCCAACGACACCAACTTCAACAACTACTTCGGCCGCATCTATCAGGCCCGCTACCTGGCCGGCATCGCCGCCGGCATGAAGTCCGTGGAGCTGGGCAACAACAACATCGGCTATGTGGCCGCCTACAACCGGGAGTATGCCGAGACCTGCTCCGGCATCAATGCCTTCGCCCTGGGCGCCCAGTCCGCCAACCCCGACGCCTTGGTCTATGTAAACAAGATTAACACCTGGGGCGACGAGGCCAAGGAGCGCCAGGCCGCCCAGGCCCTCATCGACACCTATGGCTGCGGCGTCATCTCCCAGCACTGTGACTCCGCCCAGCCCCAGCTGGTGGCCCAGGAGAACAACATGTTCGGCTGCGGCTACAACTCCGACATGACCGAGCAGGCCCCCAACGCCCACCTGACCTCCGCCATCTGGCACTGGAATGTCTACTATCAGACCGCCATCCAGGCCGCCATGGCCTGCGAGGGCGACGCCTCCAAGTTCGTGGAGAACATGGGCGGCAACGCCTACTACGCCGGCCTGAAGGAGGGCTTTGTGGACGCCTCCCCCCTGAATGAGTCCATCGCCGCCCCCGACACCCAGGCCGTTATGACCGCCGTCCGGGACCTGATGATCTCCGGCGAGTGGGATGTGTTCTCCGGCGTGAAGCTGAGCTACAACATCACCGACGGCAAGGTGGAGATCGTCAAGACCGACGCTCCCCTCATGTGCGATGGTGTCGAGCTGAAGGACGGCAGCCTGGTGGACAGGGACTTTGAGATCGTACCCGCCGGCGGCCCCCCCGTGGACGACGGCGTCATCAAGGGCTCTATGAACTACAACGTGGCAGGCGTCATCGAGGGCTAAGCCACCCGCCCAGCGCAGACCCGAACCGGGCCGGCCGGATATTCCGGCCGGCCCGGATTTTTGGAAGGAAACCGGAGTGGTATGTAGGGGCGCATACCATGCGCCCGCCGGTCATGCACTGGAAACAGGCGGGCGGATAATATCCGCCCCTGCAATGCGGACCGTAGGGCGTGACAACCCGGCACGCCGTTACAAATCACTCCAGATCACGGCGCGCCGAGGTCGTCGCGCCCTACAGAAGGAAGGGGAACGAATGGGAGAGCAGCAATACGCCATTGAGATGCGGGGCATCTGCAAGAGCTTCGGCAGCGTGGCCGCCAACAAGGATATCAACCTGAACGTGAAGCCGGGAGAAATCCTGGCCCTGCTGGGGGAGAACGGCTCGGGCAAGACCACCCTGATGAACATGCTCTCGGGCATCTACAAGCCGGACAGCGGCACCATTCTGGTGGACGGCCGGGAGGTGGCCATCAACTCCCCGGAGGACGCCAAGCGGCTGGGCATCGGCATGGTCCACCAGCACTTCAAGCTGGTGGACGTGTTCTCCGCCGCCGACAACATCTGGCTGGGGGACGACAAATCGGGTCCGGTGCTGAAAAAGGACCGCTACAGCGTGATTGGCGAGATGGCGAAGCGATTCGGCTTTGACATCGACCCCCAGAAAAAGGTGTACAATATGGCGGTGTCTGAGAAGCAGACCCTGGAGATCGTCAAGGTGCTGTACTACGGGGCTCAGATCATTATTCTGGATGAGCCCACCGCCGTCCTCACCGTCCAGGAGACGGCCAGGCTCTTCGACGTCCTGCGCCGGATGAGGGCCGAGGGCCACGCCATTATCATCATCACCCACAAGCTCAACGAGGTGCTGGAGATCAGCGACCGGGTGGCCATCCTCCGGAAGGGGGAGTACATCACCACCGTGGACACCTCCTCCACCAGCGAGCAGCAGCTCACCGAGTACATGGTGGGCCGGAAGGTGGAGCTGAACATCCAGCGCCCGGTGGTGGACAAGACCCGGCCCCTGCTGGAGATACGGGACCTGACCATCAAGAACGACGAGGGCGCTGTGGCCATCGACCAGGTGAGCTTTTACATCCGGGGCGGCGAGATCCTGGGGGTGGCGGGCATCGCCGGCTGTGGCCAGAAGGAGCTGTGCGAGGCCATCGCCGGCCTGCGGCCCATCGAGGGCGGCATGATGATCCACCAGGGGGACAATATTGTGGGCCTCTCCCCCAAGGCCATCCTGGAGAAGGGCATCTCCATGTCCTTCATCCCCGAGGACCGGCTGGGCATGGGCCTGGCCCCCTCCATGTCCATCACGGACAACATGCTTTTGAAAAAATACGACCAGGCCAAGGGGCCCTTTGTGGACCGGAAGCTGGGCCGGGCGGAGGCCCAGCAGGTAATTCACGACCTGGAGATCGTCACCCCCTCCGCCGAGACGCCGGTGCGCCGGCTGTCCGGCGGCAACGTGCAGAAGGTGCTGCTGGGCCGGGAGATCAAGGCTGGGCCCAACGTGATTGTCACCGCCTACCCCGTCCGGGGACTGGACATCAACTCCTCCTATGCCATCTACGACATCCTGAACACCCAGAAGAAGGACGGGGTTGGCATCCTCTTCGTGGGGGAGGACCTGGACGTGATGATCGACCTGTGCGACAAGATTATGGTGCTCTGCCACGGCAGAGTGATGGGTGTGGTCCACGCCCACAAGACCACCAAGGAGGAGCTGGGCCTGATGATGACCGGAGCGCTGGACCTGACCCTCAAGCACGAGGACAAGCCCGCCGGCATCGCCCGGGACAGCCGTATTCAGGAAGCCGAGGAGGTGGAGGAATGAAAAACCAGCAGCCTCTTTTTCATGTTGTCAAGCGGGAGAGCGGCAGCCCGGCCCGGCAGCTGCTGGCCTATGTGGCGGCGGTGGTGCTGGCCCTGGCCGTAGGCGCCGTCCTGCTGGCTGTCCAGGGGGTGGAGCCCGTCACCTTCTACAAGCAGCTGCTCACCATGGGCATCCCCGGCAGCCGCTACCCCTGGCGGGCGGTGGAGAACTTTATCAAGCTCTTCGTCCCCCTGCTTATCACCTCCCTGGCCTTGTCTCTGGCCTTCAAAATGCGCTTCTGGAACATCGGCGGCGAGGGCCAGTTCATCATGGGAGCCTTCTGGGCCGGAGCGGCCGCCATGAAGCTGGGTGACACCCTGCCCCAGCCCCTGATGGTGCTGGTCATGGCCCTGTGCGGCGCTCTGGGAGGCGGACTCTACGGCGTATTCGCCGCGGCGCTGAAGGTCCGCTTCGGCACCAATGAGACCCTGCTCACCCTGATGCTCAACTATGTGGCCCTGTACTTCCTCCAGTTCTTTGCCGAGACCAAGGCCCCCTGGAACTTTTTCCTGGACCCCCAGTCCGCCCGGCCCAAGTTCGCCAAGTTCCCGGAGGGCGCCCAGATGCTCACCGTTCCCATCGGGTCCTTTCATCTGAACCTGTCTCTGGTGGCGGCGCTGGCCCTGTGCGCCATCCTCTTCGTCTATCTGAACTACACCAAGCGGGGCTATGAGATCGCCGTGGTGGGTGACAGCCCCAACACCGCCCGGTACGCCGGGATGAAGGTGGGAAAAATCGTCATCCGGACCATCTTTCTCTCCGCCGCCCTCATTGGCATGGCGGGCGCGCTCCACATGTCCTCCGCCGGCGTCATGTCCGCCTCCCCCACCAACGACGTGGGCTGGACCGGGATTGTGGTGGCCTGGCTGGCCAAGCTGAATACCCTGGGAATCCTGGCTGCCGCCCTGCTCATCACCGTGCTCCAGTTCGGCTGTCAGACGGCCAGCGCCACCTACCCCGCTATCGACGCCAACTTCGCCAACCTGCTCCAGGGCGTCATCCTGTTCACTGTGCTGGCGGCGGATTTCTTCACACGGTTCAAGCTGGTCATCCGGAGCGGAAAGGAGGCGGCCAAATGAGCGAACCCATCCATGTATTTACCCTGTTTCTCTTCAATATTGTTCTGGTGAACATCCCTCTGCTCTACGGCACTGTAGGTGAAATTGTAGTGGAGAAAGCCGGCAGCCTGGACCTGGGCGTGGAGGGTACCATGGCTGTGGGGGCCATCTTCGGCTACCTGGCTGGGTGCGCCGCCAACAGCCTACTGGTGGGGCTGGCAGTCTCTTTTCTGGCGGCCGGGCTGTGCGGTATGCTCTTCGCCCTGCTCACCGTCTCCCTCCAGGCCAACCAGAATGTCACCGGCCTGACCATCACCACCTTCGGCCTGGGGCTGTACTTCTTCGTGGGCAAGGGCTTGGGGGCGGATTGGCCCGCCATGACCGGCGCCGACGCCCTGGTAAAGGGCTTTTCCGCCATCGAGCTCCCCCTGCTGTCCAGGCTCCCCATCCTGGGCAAGGCGGTCTTTTCCCACAACCTGCTGGTCTATCTGGGCATCGCCGTGGCCGTTCTGGTGTGGTGGTATCTGAATTTTACCAAAACCGGCCTGCGCCTGCGGGCGGTGGGGGAAAACCCCGGCGCCGCCGACTCGGTGGGCGTAAATATCCTGCTGTACAAATATGTCCACCTCATTGCCGGCTCGGGCATCATGGGGCTGGGCGGCTTCTACATGGCGCTGTACATGAGCGGCTCCTTCGAGGGCTCCAACTGCTGGATCAACGGCTACGGCTGGATCGCCATCGCCCTGGTAATCTTCGCCAACTGGAACCCGGTCATGGCCATCCTGGGCACCCTAGTCTTCGGCTTTTTCAACACCCTTCAGATCTATTCCGGCCCTCTGGCCGGAGCCTTCCCGGCCTCTCTGGGCTGGCTCAACTCCATCCCGCCCCAGCTGTACAAGGCCCTGCCCTTCCTGATTACCGCCATCGTACTGGTGGGCTCCTCCATCTGGAAGCGGGAGGGCTCGGGCCAGCCGGCGGCCCTGGGCCTGAATTACTTCCGGGAAGAGCGGTGAATCTGTTCCTTTTCTTGAAAGAAAAGGAACAGAAAAGAACTTTAACTGCCTGAAATAGAAAGCGCAGGAGCGCCCCAAATCGGGGCGCTCCTGCTGTTGTTAAGCCTGCTGTGCCGTCTGGGGCTGAGGGACGCGGCCCTTCTTTTTCCGGGAAAACCAGAGGCGGCCCAGCTGGAAGGTGACAACGCAGAGCATATGGAAAAAGATGATAATTTCGTCACACAGGACCAGGCCGATAAACATGCAGGCGGGGTTGGGAGGAAGGGCCGCCTCGAAGGTTTGAGCGCCGCCCCAGGCGATTAAATCGTACAGCCGCCAGAGGGGCGAGCAGGTTTTCCGCCGAGGGGAGGGCCGCTCCCGTCTCCCATTTGGAGATGGTCTGCCGGGAGACGTCCAGCGCCTCCGCCAGCTCCACCTGGGACAGCCCCTGCTCCTTCCGGTAAAACGATAAGCTCTCTTTCAAATCCATAGCGAGTCCTCCTTGTTTGAGTAAAAATCTGAAGCTATTATAGTCCTTTCAGGCCAGTCTGGCAACCAACTTTAGTTTACATCCCTCATTTTACCGGCAAAAAAACGCGGGAGCGCCTCCAAGGAGGCGCTCCTGTCATTTTATCCCTGCGCGGCCTGTACCTCCGCCTGAACGGCGGCCTGGAGAGCGCCCAGCTTCTCCCAGAAGGCCCCGGGGTCAATCTGACCGTAGGCCTCGGTCTTTTCCACGCCCAGCTCCTTGGTGAGCTGGTCCGCCCGCTCCTTCAGCCGCTGGCTGGTGAGCTGGCCCCGGTAGCTCTCCGGGTCGATGGGCAGGCGGAGAATAATGTGGTAGCCAAAATCGCTCTCTACAATATCGCTGATCTCCCCGTTTTTCAGGGCCAGGGCAGCCTCCTCAAAGGGGGCCACCATCATGCCCTTCTCGGTGGTGTAGCCCTCGGGGTTGGCAGCCAGCCCGGTGTCCTCGCTGTGCTCGTTCATCAGCTGGTCAAAGAGGGTGATGGGGTCCTCCGCGCCGCGCAGCTGGGCCAGAATATCGTCGGCCTTGGCCTTTTTCTGTGCCACAGCCGCCTCATCCAGCGGCTCCCGGGTGTCCAGATCTATGGTGGCCAGCAGAATATGCTTGGCCCGGTAGATGCCCTGTTCATCCAGCCAGGCCTGGACCTCGGCGTCGGTGGGATAGCCGCCGCTGTCCTCCCCAAAATACCGCTCCCGCAGCTGGTCGCTCAGGTCGCCGCTCTCATTGAGGTAGATTAGAAGCTCCCGGCTGAGCATCTCGGCCCAGAGCATATGCTCCACCGTCTCCTCGCTCTTCATCTGGGCGGCCATATCGCCGTACATCTGATCCACGCTGATGGCAACCCCGCTGTCCGGGGTCAGCCCCTCCCGCTCCGCCAGGAGGTTGAGGCCCCGATAGTAGATGGCGGCCTCCAGCGCCCCCTCCTTCATCTGGTCCCCCAGCGTGCCGCCGCCGGCATCGGCATCCCAGGGCAGAACGCTCACCTGCCCGCCGAGCTGGGCCAAATAGACCTCCGTATTCCGGTTAAGCCAGTAGAGCAGCTCCGCAGCGGTGACCTCCGTCTCCCCGATCCTGGCAACCACGCTGTCGCCGGTCAGGCCGGCGGTGGCCAGCCAGGGGTCGGTTACCTGGGCCAGGTCCACGGGGGCCGTCTGGGAGACATCCCCGGTGCTGCCGCTCCCCGCTCCGGAGGCCGAGCCGCCGGCGGAACCCGACACGGCGCCTGGCGCCTTCTGTCCGCAGCCGCTCAAGAGCATTACAAGGGCCAGCGCCAGGGCCCCAAAACGTTTTTTGCTTTTCATTGTTGTGTTTCCTTTCCTGCCGTTAGAATCGTAGATTATCATCATACCACAGATTCCGGAGCGGAGCAAGTCCGATTTCCTCCTTGCAGTCTCCCATTTTCTGTGGTAAAATATCCAAAAATTGTGAGGAGTGACCGTCATGTCGTTGTTCAGCAGTCTTTTTGGCAAAAAGCCGGAGCCCGAGGAGGCCCCTGTCCCCCAGACGGGTCCGGGCGCACCGGCGGGATTTTTCCCGGAGGGGGTGAACATGTCCGACTGGGACCAGGTGTTCTCCGCCTGCCTGGGGAAGATGTACACCGTTCAGCACGCCTTTCTGGACCTGGTGAGAGGCGAGGAGGGCTGGTACATCGACTTCGAGAAGGGCACCCTTACCCTGGGAAAACAGGAGTTCCGGGTCCAGTTCCTGGGCAGCGAGTCCTATGTGTCCAACTCCTGGCTGTGGGGCTGGGAGAATATCAACAACTTCCCCGACAATATCCTGGGCCAGACCCATATCGCCCGGACCTACGGCCAGGCCTGGGGGCTGGAGCCCCTGATGTACGCCCAGTGTGAGCTGAACGACACTTTCAACGGCCACAACTTCTCCATGGTGGTCTGCGGAGCCCTGGCGGAGGACCGCTGCTACTACCGCTGTCCCACCGGCGAGGGGCAGGGGGCGGCCTTCGTGGTCCTGTGTGACATGCCCGGGGAGCTGTTTGCCCCGGTGGACGGCATCACCTTCATCAACAGCGTGAGCCAATGCATTCAGCAGTTCTATCTGGATCACAAAATCTTCGTGGAGGCCTTCCTAAATTGGAATAAAACCCCCTTCGACTGGTCCGGCGACACCCTCACCGCCCACTTTGCCGCCGACGTGGTGGTGGAGTTCGAGCAGGCGAGGGAGAATTATCGGATCAAGAATTTGCACCAGACGGCAAAGCCCTGAAAAACGGGGAGCGCTCATGCCTGTTATGACATGAACGCTCCCCGTTCTCAATTTTTTGTTATTCTGCCAGTCCCCGGTAGAGGAAGGACACGATCTGTCCGCGGGTGCAGACGCTGTCCGGGGAGAAGGTGGTGTTAGAGGTGCCTGCGGTCACGCCCTGCTCCACGGCCCAGGCCACGGCGCTGGCGTAGTCCGCGCTGGCGGGTACGTCGGTAAAATCAGACCTTCCGGCGTTCGGGCTGCCGGTGGCCTTCCACATATAGGTCACCGCCATGCTCCGGGTGCAGAGGGTATTCCCGCCGAAGGTTTCGCCGGAAACAATCCCCTTTTCATAGGCCCAGGCGGCGGCGTCCGCGAAGTAGTCGCCGCTCTTGACATCGGAGAAGGGGTTGACCGTTGTGGGCTTGGGAGAGCCGTTGGCCCGCCACAGGAAGGACAAAATCTGCGCTGTGGTGCAGTCCGCGTTGGGGGAAAAGGTGGTGTCAGAGGTCCCGGCGGTGATGTTCTTCTCCACGGCCCACAGCACCGGGTCGGCAAACCAGTCGGTCTTCTTCACATCGGTGAAATTGCCCACGGTGGAGACAGCAGGCTGGGCAGACAGCGGGCGGTACTCCACCACGGTTCCGGTAATACGACCATTCGTCCACTCATCCTCAAGCTCATAAGGAAACACCGTGTCGAGGCCCTTCTTGGACATCATAAGGGGGCTCCAGTCCTCGCTTGACTCGGCGACAAACTGGTATGCCCAGCCATTGTCGCTGTCCGCGCGTATCCCGGCAGCTCCGGGTTCCACCCAGGCCCACTCCTCTTCAATATGGGCCCACTGCTCATACACCCCCATCGGAACACTATACCCCATATCGCCAAACATGGGCGGCAGGCTAAAACGCTGGAGGGGGAGGCCGTCCTTTCGGGTGACGGTGCAGTCCTGGTCGAACACATAGGCGGCATACTCGCTGGTTCCCCCCGGAAAAACCCACCGGATTTTGGCCATGCCGATGGGGGCCACGGAGAAGGTCACGTTCTCCGCCGACGGGTCGGTGTAGCCGTTGGCCGAGTAGTTGAAGTTATAGACCGAATCTTCTTCGCCGTCGAACGAGTAGATGACCGAGTAGTCATAGGCCGAATCTGCAAATGCGGGGACAGTCAGGCCCAGGCACATCGCCAGGGCCAGCGCAAGGGATAGCATTTTTTTACTCATAATATCGCTCCTCTGTTTTTTAATAGGGGTTTTCTCCCCCTGTCTTAATGGTTCAGCCCTTGGGGGCGGGACTTCCCGGCCCCCGCAGGCATTCCCATCAAGACAACAAAAGCGGCGCAGGGGTATAAAGCCCTACACCGCCGAAGCTACGCACACGTCCACCTGATTTCCCCATTGATTATTGCCGGAAAAATCGTTATAATGGACCTTGGGCGCAGATAATTTCTGCTGTGTGGGACTTGGGCTTAACGCGCTCTCCTGCATAGGGGCGTGGGAGGGGGCAACCTCTCACGTCCTGCCTTTATGCTTCTGCTGTCTCGTGAATACATTTTACACCATTTCGACCATATACGCAAGCGGTTTTTTGTATTATTATTGACAAAGTGACATGGTAAACGGGGTATAAGGCGGGATAATAGGAAAAGACAGGGAGCCGGTCCGGCTCCCTGTCTTTCCGTTTTTAGGGTTTGCCGCCTTCCCCATTGAGGGGAAGGGCTTTTTACATCTCCAGCGCCCTGGCGTAGTCCTCCACCACCTGGCGGGCGGCCCGGAGGGGGTCCTCGTTTTTCGCCAGCCGGAAGGAAAACCGGGGCACCTCCCCGGGCATGAGAAGCAGGCGCTTGCTGTACTTGTCCTGGGCGCACAGGGCGGAAAAGGGCTCCAGCCGGAACTCATCCAGGGTAAAGATCAGCTTATCCCCCTTCTGGGCCAGGTCGTTGATCCGGCACTGGGCGGCTGTCGCCCGGAGGAGGGCCACCGACAGCAGGTTGTTCACCGGCCTGGGGGGCTCGCCGTAGCGGTCGATGAGCTCATCCACCAGCTCGTCGGCCTCCTCCTCGCTGCGGACGGCGGCGATCCGGCGGTACAGGTCCATCCGCTGCTCCGGCGAGGGGACATACCGGTCCGGGATGGAGGCGGACACGCTGAGATTGGCGGCGCACTCGGTGCGGGTGGGCAGGGGCTGACCCTGCTCCAGCAGGACGGCCTCCTCCAGCAGCTTCAGATACATGTCGTACCCCACCGACAGCAAAAAGCCGCTCTGTTCCGGCCCCAGCACGTTGCCCGCCCCCCGGATCTCCAGGTCCCGCATGGCGATTTTAAAGCCGGACCCGAACTCGGCAAACTCCCGGATGGCCTCCAGCCGCTTGGAGGCCACCTCACTGAGGACCTTGCCCCGGCGGTAGGTGAGGTAGGCGAAGGCCCGACGGTTGGACCGGCCCACCCGGCCCCGAATCTGGTGGAGCTGGGCCAGACCCAGCCGGTCGGCGTCCTCCATAATCAGGGTGTTCACGTTGGGCAGGTCGATGCCCGTCTCGATGATGGTGGTGCACACCAGCACGTTCAGCTCCCCGTCGGTCATCTGGGCCATCACGTCGTCGATGGCCTCCTGGGTCATCCGGCCGTGGGCCACCCCGATGGCGGTGTCCTCCCCCAGCAGCATCTGGATGCGGGCGGCGCACCGGTCGATGGTCTCCACCCGGTTGTGGAGGTAGAACACCTGCCCGCCCCGCTCCAACTCCCGGCGCATGGCGTCGGCCAGCAGGTTCCAGTCGTGCTCCAGCACGTAGGTCTGCACCGGCTGGCGGTCGGCGGGGGGCTCCTCCAGGGTGGACATGTCCCGGATGCCGGACAGGGCCATGTTCAGCGTCCGGGGGATGGGGGTGGCGGACA
>CAJUSG010000035.1:0-15488 GCA_910589085.1 uncultured Oscillospiraceae bacterium
GGATTCCCGAATCCTGTGCATCTCTACCGAGGGTGACACCGACCGGGAGAATTACAGAAAAATTGTTTGGGACGGCCAATGCCCCAGCACTTCGCAAGCTCCGTAAAACGGGTCAAAAAAGAGCTGCCTTGATTCAAAAGGCAGCTCTTTTTCAGTTTTACTTCAGATATTTGGGGACACGGCGCTCCATGTCCCTTTAGTCCAATGCCGCGGCCTGGAGCGCATCAAAGGCAGCCATACACTCGTCCACCGTAGCGCCCCCCAACAGCTCCCGCACAATCAGACAGGTATTGCCCCACTGCTCCACCTTCATCGTCGCGTTGGAGCCCAGCACATAGACCCCCTCCTCAATCCGGTCGTTGAGGGGGGTTAAGGCGGGGACACAGTCCACCTTTACGTTTTTAGAGGGCGAGATGACCCGGTTGGTCTCCGCGTAGACCTGCAGCGCCTTATCAGAAACGATAATATCCATCACACGCATGGCGTCCTCCGCATGCTCCGCATTGGCTCCCACGCCAAAGCCTGTCATGGTTATCACCGGCATCCGTCCCCGGCTGCTGGGAAAGCCAATCACCTGCATCTCAAAGTCCGTCTTACCGTACGCGGTCTCTGTGTTGGCCGCACCCCAATAGGCCATAACAATGGGGATCTTGCCCGCCAGAAAATCCTCTCTCTCCGCCTCCAACGCCTCACTGACCAGAGCCTTTTCCGCATCAATATATCCCCGGTCAATCAACGTCTGAAGAAATTCAAACCCGGAGCGCATATAGTCACTGTACCTGGCCTCGCCGCTGTTGAGTGCCGCAATCTCCGCTTCTGTGTTTTCCCCGTTGTACAGGTCCGCATAGGCCTGCGCAAAGACAAAGGTCTCCAGCCACCAGCGGTTGGCGCCGATTGGCGTCTCAACCCCGTTCTCCTTAAAGGTCTGGCAGCACTTTAAAAATTCCTCCGGCGTCTCCGGCAAGGAGAGCTGATACTGGTCAAACATATCTTTATTGACAAACAGCCCGTAGGCCACCACCTCCTGAGGGATGGCGATCAGCTTCCCGTCCACAGTGTTGGCAGTCCAAATAATTTCTCTTAAATTTTTAGCACTGTCCAGTCCGGACAGATCCATCAGCGCCCCCTCTGCCCCCAGTGTCAGAAGCGTATCTGAATTCAGCAGGTACAGATCATCCATATTATTGCGGGCACGGTCCAGAATCACCTCGTCATAGGTCCTGTCCTGATAGCTCTCCGCGGTGTAGGTCCTATACACCATTGTCACGCCCAGCGCTTCCTCCGCCATCATAACCGTCAGATCTGAGGCAGTCCGGGCCACATTTTCTGCGTTGGGGTCGGTCTTCTCCATGGGGCTGAACAGATTTACCACCCGCTCCTCATCCGGCTTCTCTGGAATCAGATTTTTGGGGTCCTCCTGGCCGCCGCAGGCGCTCAACATCAAAAGCATGAACACGGCCAGACAGGCTGAAGTCCATCTTTGAATGTTACCCTTCGCAATTTTTTTCATAGCGTATCCTTCCATCCAATATATCGTCTGAGAACCTTTTTTAACAGCTTTACATCCAAAGGCTTGGCCACATGGGCATTCATGCCGGCATCCAGCGCCGCCTTCTCGTCCTCGGCGAAGGCGTTGGCCGTCATGGCCACAATGGGGATGTGCTTCGCGTCTTCCCGCTCCAGAGCCCGGATTGCCCTTGTGGCGTCGTGGCCGTTCATCACCGGCATCTGAACATCCATCAGGATGGCGTCAAACTCACCCTGCGCCGACTGCCGGAAACGCTCCACGGCCAGAAGACCATTCTCCACGATCTCACAGGAGGCCCCCTCAATTTCCAGAAGTTCTGCCAGAATTTCTCCGTTGATCTCATTGTCCTCTGCGGCCAGGAAGCACAGTCCCTCCAAATTTCCGTCCTTTTCGGGCTCCGCAGCCTTTCCGTCCTCCGGCCTCTTCCAAAGCTCCTCAACCTTCTCCCGAAAAGCCGCCACAAAAAACGGTTTTCCCAAGAGCCCGGCGCGGCTGATCTGAAGGGTTTCCTCCAGCCCCTCTCCGTCGTGCTCCGCCAAAAACAGAATGGGGGTACATTCGGGAAGCACCTCCCGCAGCTCTTCAGCCGCCTGAACCGCGCTCAGGTCTGGCATATCCCAATCCAGAAGGACTATCTGGCAGTCCCCACCCCTCCGGACATACTCCAGGGCCTCCTCCAGGCTGGACACAGCCTCCAGCCGGACCCCAGTCTCGGCCATGAGGGCCTGCATGTTTTCACGGCTCTCCCGATCTCCGTCCACCGCGAGAATTTGGGAAATTCCTCTCTCTGTCCAAAACTGCCGGTCGGCCTGTTCCTCCTGAATACGCAGCTCCAGCTCCACTCCGAACAGAGAGCCCCGGTCCACCTCGCTGGACACCTCAATGGTGCCGCCCATAAGCTCCACGATGCTCTTGGTAATGGCCATGCCCAGGCCAGTACCCTGTACCTTGTTGGTTGTGCTGTTCTCCGCGCGGGTAAACGCGTCAAAAATCGTCTCAAGGTACTCCGGCGTCATGCCGTAGCCGTCGTCCTCCACCTCAATCCGGATGTGCTCATACTGGCTGGAGCGCTGCTTGAGGCCGATAATCCGCAGCCAGATGTGGCCGCCCTCCGGCGTATATTTGACCGCGTTGGAGAGAAGATTAATCAAAATCTGGTTGATTCTGGTCTCATCTCCCACCAGATACTCATGCCGGATACCGGTTACCTCCAGATGGAACTCCTGCCTTTTCGCCTTTGCCATCGGCTGAATCATCGCATCTATAGAGGATACCACATCATTCAGCGCAAATTTTTCCAGGTTAAGCACTACTTTTCCGCTCTCAATTTTGGAGACGTCCAAAATATCGTTAATCAGGCTGAGGAGGTGCTGGCCGGAGGCTGTAATTTTCTTGGTGTACTCCCGCACCTTGGCCGGATTCTCCGCCTCTGTGGCCAGAAGGGTGGTAAATCCCAGCACCGCGTTCATAGGCGTGCGGATATCGTGGGACATATTGGAGAGAAACATTGTCTTGGACTCACTGGCAATCTGCGCCGCCCGCAGAGCCTCCGCCAGCTGCTGGCTGTGGAGCTTTCGCTCCAGCTCCTGTTCCCTATGGAGCTTATCCTGCTGTCTCCAGTTGAGGTAATATAAAAGAATGCACAGGAAAAAAGCTGCCAGCATCGCTGCCACAACAACAAAAATATTCTGGTTGACCGACTTGCCCTCCTGCTGGATCGCCTCTACCGGAACATAGCCCACCAGAAAAATTGTTCCGTCATTGACCGACCACATGTAATTAAGGGCATGTACCGTGCGAATGTCATGGTAAAACAGGATATCCCTTCCATTTTTCAGGCAGCGCTCCACCTCTTCCCGAATACCCGCGTCCTGAATCTCGTTTGCCCGGTAGAAGTCGGCCAAATTCAGGTGGCCCGCGCTGCGCATCCCCATTCCCTTGGGCTTCAGCACAAAGCGCTCGCTTACCGCATCCATGATATACAGTGTGGCCTGCTTGTCATAAAACCCGTTGGGAAGCGCCCTGTCAATCGCATCATAGACATACTCCGCGTAGAGCGTCCCAATGACCTGTCCATCCTGTTCGACGGGACACTTTATGGTATAGGACCACGTGCCCATATAATTCACATAGGACTGGGAGACCGGCAGTCCCATGACCGTACCGCCAGCGGAAAAATCCAGTCCCTCCTCTGTAAACCGCTCCCCGGAATTGGACACACCCTCCGATTCTCCGGACAGGATCAGTGACATCTTTGACATTGTCTGATTTTTCTTATAAGTACAGATATAAGCCTCAGGATCCTCCGCCCGAGCGATTTCCTGCGCAATCAATATTTGAAACTCCGCCTCGCTGCGCAGAATTGCCTCAATCGTACACTGGATCAGGTCGAGACTTTCACTCAGGTTCTGTATCGCCCCCTCAGACATCTCCCGGGATATTTTTCGCGATACCGAATACACAACTGTCCCAAAAACGCAAAACACCAATACAATGGAGAGGAGCAGATGCAGCCCCTTCCGTTTTTCTTGTTTATTTTGCTTCTCTTTCATCGAAAATCTCCATCCTAACGCTCTGGAAATACTTCGTGCGGCCCCTGCACAGGAATGCGCTTTCCGGCATCACTGCGCCAGAGCCCCGTCGGACACTGCATCACTATTATACTATTCTTTTCATTTTAGTGTCAATAGCTACTCAACAGTGTGACCTTATCACAGTACAAAATAAATAAATTTTCTATAATGAATCTGATCTCTTGTTAAGGAGGAAATGCTGATGGAACCTGTTTTACGAAAAACAAGAAAGGCGTTTGTGGACCAGACCAGCTGTGTCGCCTGCGGCTGCTGTGTCAAGGTGTGCCCCCTGTCCGCCATTCAGGTAGTCAGGGGCGTCGCGGCCCAGGTGAACACTCAAAAATGCGTAGGCTGCGGCAAGTGCGCCAGGGAGTGTCCCGCAACGGTCATTACAATTCAGGAGGCGGCAGTATGAAGAAAAAATGGTACGACAATCTCTGGATCGTCTCCCTCACCTATCTTGTGCTGGGTTTTTTTAACATTCTGTTCGCCTGGCTGGGCCTCCTGTGCTTCTTCATCCCCCTGATCATCGCCATCGCGGGGGGAAACAAGGCCTATTGCAACCGTTACTGCGGCAGAGGACAGCTCTTCGGTCTGCTGGGCGGGCGCTTCGGCCTGTCCCGCAGAAAAGATATCCCCAAATGGATGAAAAGCAAATTTTTCCGCTACGGCTTTCTGGTCTTCTTTCTCACCATGTTTCTGCTCATGCTGTGGAATACATATCTGGTCTTTGCCGGTGTCCGGGAGCTTCGGCAGGTGGTAACCCTGCTGTGGACCTTCAAGCTGCCCTGGCAGTGGGCCTACCATGGGACCCTGTTTCACCCCGGCGCGGCACAGTTCGCCTTTGGATTTTACAGTGTCATGCTCACATCAACGGTGCTCGGACTGATTACCATGGTACTGTTTAAGCCCCGCAGCTGGTGTGTCTACTGCCCTATGGGCACCATGACACAGCTGATCTGCCGGGCCAAAAACGGAGCGCCCTGACCCCGCCGGCCTCAGCGCCCGGACAGCGCCGACAGCCCTCTCAGGTCCGTCAGCTCCACACAGCCCCGGGACAGTTTCACCAGGCCCTCGCCCTGGAAGTAGCGGAGCATACGGGTCACCACCTCCCTGGCCGAGCCCAGATGGTTGGCAATTTTCTCATGGGTAATCGGCAGAACCGTCTCTCCCTCCAGTACGCTCTCCTGTAACAGGAAATCTGCCAGGCGCTGGTCCAGACGCTTCCAGAGGATCTGCTCCATCAGCCACATCACCTCAGAAAATCGGCCGCTCATCAAACGATTGGTATAGTTGGCCACAGCGGCAGACTCCTCCATCAGCTCCCGGTAGAAATCCGCCGGAATAACCCACACCTGTGTGTCCCGTTCTGCCTCAATGGAGATATCAAATTGAATATTCCGCATGATACAGGAGGCGGAAAACAGACACACATCCATCTCAATCAGGCGATAAATGGTGATCTCACGGCCCTCGTCGGAGAGAATATAGGCCCGCAGCTGTCCCGACCGGACCAGCAGCAGCCCGGTACAGTCCAGACTTCCCCTGTGGATGACGGTGCCCTTTTTGATCTCTCTGCTCATCACCGCCCCCTCAAGCCTCCCTTGCTGAGCGGGCGTCAACTCATTCCAGACAGAAAAATAATTTGTAAATTCCATGCTTCTCCCCTTTCAAACAATGGCATCTCCATGTATAAAAAAGCCGCCGGCCCGTACTTGGGCGACGGCTCTTTATTTTTCTATGCCTCCACACTGATCTCGGGGACGGGCGCCGCCTCCGCGCCGGCGGCGGCATACCCCTGAATGGCAGTGTCCAGCGCGGCCTGTGTGGAGGAGCTGATCTCCTGCATCTGACTGCGCAGCTCCAGCTTGGCGGCAGACAAGTGATTTTGAAGGCGGTTGTCCACCTCCGCCTCCCGAATATATCCAGATTCACGAATCATCCGCTGGGCTTGACGCCGGCGCAGCTCCTGCCGCTGCCGCTTGGCCTCCCGCAGGCGCTTCTCCTTCTCCAGCTTGACCTGGCGCTTCGCGACCGTCTTCTCCTGAGAAATCTCTCGTTTTTTCCGCCCCGCCCGGTTTACCGCCTTTTGCAGCTGATTGATGGCCGCCTGAATACGGTCGGCGTTTTCACTGTCGCTGCTCTTGGCGGCCCGAAGCCGGGCCATCTGCCGCCTGGCATAGCCCGAGGCGGCGTCTACTTCCCCCAGGCTCCTGGCCCGGGCCAGCCGGGCGTAGGCCTGGATGGGGGCATCGCCGTAGCGGGCGTTGCTCTTAGTCAGCTTCAACATCCGCTCCCGCTCCTCAGAGCGCTCCTTGGCCTCCTTCATCATCTCGGTCAGGGTGGGCTGACTCTCCCGCTCCTCCCGGAGCGCAGCCGCCAGCCGCTCCCCCTCTGTCTCCTGCCCGGAGCTTCCCCGGCTCACCGCCGCCTGGCTCTGATAGCCGACAGCAGAGCTCACTCCTGATATGCCCATGGTTTTCCCTCCCAGCCTAATACTCTGTATCTTATTTATCGGCCCGGAAAAAGAAAACCATAAGACCGCAGGAAAAATTATGCATATCGACAGTGGTGCGGCTCCCCTGTCCCAACAAAAATCCCGCCGCAAAACAAATTTTTCCAAAAAAATAAGATAGGCCTTGACAGCCCATCCCTCTTATGGTAAAATAAAATGCTTTTGTGTCCTCACTTCACAGCAGGACACTCTCCCATTTTCACGACCCCAGTTTACCACATCTGGTCGCGAAAGGCAAGAGCGGACACAGGAAAACAATCCACGCGCCCCGGTGTTCGTATTTTTCCTTTCCCCTCCAACTTGTGCAAACTGACGGCAAAATTTCCCTGTTCTCCCAAAATCCGGCAAGAAAAAGTAACAACCAACCGTGAAATCAGAAGAAAGCGAGTTGATTTTTCAGCATGGTCGTAAAGGACGTAATGTACGGCAAGACCCCGCGGAAGAGCTTCGCACGGTATCAGGAAATTCTTGAGATGCCCAACCTGCTGGAGGTTCAGAAAACCTCCTACCATTGGTTTTTAGATGTTGGGCTGCGAGAGGTATTCAAGGATGTGGGCTCCATTGTGGACTACGGCGGCAATCTGGAGCTGTCCTTTGTGGATTTCTCCATGGACGAGAAGCCCAAGTACGACGTGGAGGAGTGCAAGGCCCGGGACGCTACCTACGCCGCCCCCATCAAGGTGAAGGTCCAGCTGCGCAACACCCAGAACAACCAGATCAATGAGCAGGAGATCTTCATGGGGGACTTCCCCATCATGACCAACTCGGGCACCTTTGTCATCAACGGGGCCGAGCGTGTCATTGTCTCCCAGATTGTCCGCTCCCCCGGCATGTACTACACCCGTGAGGTGGACAAGGCGGACAACAAGACCTACTCCACCACCGTCATCCCCGGCCGGGGCGCCTGGCTGGAGTATGAGACCGACCTGAGCGATATTTTTTACGTCCGCATCGACAAGAACCGCAAGCTGCCCGTCACCTGCCTCATCCGGGCTCTGGGTCCCCGCACCGACCCGGAGATTCTGGAGCTCTTCGGCGAGGACGAGCGCATTCTGGCCACCCTGGAGAAGGACGCCTGCAAGACCTACGAGGAGGCTATGCTGGAGATCTACCGCAAACTGCGCCCCGGCGAGCCCCCCACGCTGGACTCCGCCGAGACCCTCATCAACGCCACCTTCTTCGACCACCGGCGCTACGATCTATCCACCGTGGGCCGTTACAAGTTCAACAAGAAGATGGCCCTGTGGACCCGGCTGTCCGGCTGCAAGCTGGCCCAGCCCATCGCTGATCCCCGTACCGGCGAGATTCTGGCCGACGCGGGCGAGGTTCTCACCCGGGAGCGGGCCCAGGAGCTGGACTCCCGAGGCGTAAACCAGGCTGTCGTGGACGTGGACGGCCGGCAGGTTAAGGTGTTCTCCAACGACATGGTGGACAAGAAGGGCTTTGTGGCCCTCACCGGCTTTGACCCCGCTGAGGTGGGCATCGATGAGATGGTCTCCTTCCCCGCCCTGTGCGCTCTTGTGGACCAGTACCAGGGAGACGAACTGCGGAACGCGGTCCGCAGGAGCATGGAGGACCTGATTCCCAACCACATCACTGTGGCCGACATTATGGCCTCAATCAATTATGTCAACTGTCTGGCCTACAACATCGGCACTCCCGACGATATCGACCATCTGGGCAACCGCCGCCTGCGCTGCGTGGGCGAGCTGATCCAGAACCAGTTCCGCATCGGCTTCAGCCGCATGGAGCGTGTCATCCGGGAGCGGATGACCACCCAGGACCTGGACGTGGTCACCCCCCAGTCCCTCATCAATATCCGGCCCGTCACCGCCGCCATCAAGGAGTTCTTCGGGTCCTCCCCCCTCTCCCAGTTCATGGACCAGACCAACCCCCTGGCGGAGCTGACCCACAAGCGCCGTCTGTCCGCCCTGGGCCCCGGCGGTCTGAGCCGGGACCGGGCCTCCTTCGATGTGCGTGACGTCCACTATTCCCACTACGGCCGGCTGTGCCCCATCGAGACCCCCGAAGGTCCCAACATCGGCCTGATCTCCTACCTGGCCTCCTACGCCCGGATCAATAAGTACGGCTTTATTGAGGCCCCCTACCGCAAGGTGGACAAGGAGACCGGCCGTCTCACCGACGAGATCACCTATATGACCGCCGACATGGAGGATGAGTATATCATCGGCCAGGCCACCGAACCGGTGGACGAAAACGGTTGTCTGGTCAATGAGCGCGTCACCTGCCGCCACCGCAACGAGACCATCTCGGTGGATAAGCACCGGGTGGACTATGTGGACGTATCCCCCAAGATGATGGTGTCGGTGGCCACCGCCATGATCCCCTTCCTCCAGAACGACGACGCCAACCGCGCCCTGATGGGCGCCAACATGCAGCGCCAGGCCGTTCCCCTGCTCCGTCCCGAGGCCCCCATTGTGGCCACTGGCCAGGAGCACAAGAACTGCATCGACTCCGAGGTGGCCATCCTGGCCGAGGGTCCGGGCACCGTCACCAAGGTGTCCGCCCGGTATATCACCGTGGCCTACGACAACGGCCAGACCCGCGACTACCGCCTGACCAAGTATCTGCGCTCCAACCACACCACCTGTATCAACCAGCGGCCCATTGTTGAGGCCGGCCAGCGGGTGGATTACCACGATGTGCTGGCCGACGGCCCCTCTACCGACCACGGTGAGGTGGCTCTGGGCCGGAACATCCTCATGGGCTTCATGACCTGGGAGGGCTACAACTACGAGGACGCTATCCTCCTCAACGAGCGGATGGTGAAGGACGACGTCTTTACCTCCATCCACATCGAGGAGTACGAGACCGAGGCCCGGGACACCAAGCTGGGCCCCGAGACCATCACCCGGGACATCCCCAACGTGGGCGAGGACGCCCTGAAGGACCTGGATGAGCACGGCATCATCCGGGTGGGCGCGGAGATCCGCGCCGGCGATTATCTGGTAGGTAAGGTCACCCCCAAGGGCGAGGCCGAGGCCACCGCCGAGGAGAAGCTGCTTCGGGCCATTTTCGGCGAGAAGGCCCGGGAGGTCCGTGATACCTCCCTGAAGGTGCCCCACGGCGAGGCGGGCATTGTAGTGGACGTGAAGGTCTACACCCGGGAAAACGGCGACGAGCTGGGAGCCGGCGTCAATCAGGTGGTCCGGGTCTATATCGCCCAGAAGCGGAAGATTTCCGTGGGCGACAAGATGGCCGGCCGCCACGGCAACAAGGGCGTAGTGTCCCGCATCCTGCCTCAGGAGGATATGCCCTTCCTCCCCGACGGCACCCCCCTGGACATCGTACTGAACCCCCTGGGCGTGCCCTCCCGTATGAACATCGGTCAGGTGCTGGAGGTCCATCTGGGCTACGCCGCCAAGACCCTGGGCTGGAAGGTGGCCACCCCCATCTTTAACGGCGCCAGCGAGCAGGATATTCAGGAGTGCCTGAAGCTGGCCGGCCTGGCCCGTGAGGTAGGTGCTGACGAGCCTCTCATCGGCAAACAGCTCTACCTGGCCGGCAGCGAGGGGGAGGAGATGCGCCCCCTCACCCCCGAGGAGATGGCCGACAACGGTCAGGTTGACCTCTGGCAGAAGGCGGGCCAGCTGCGCATTGTGGACGGCAAGAACTGGCTCTATGACGGCCGGACCGGCCGCCGCTTCGACAACCCCGTCACTGTGGGCTACGTCTACTTCCTCAAACTCCACCACCTGGTGGACGACAAGATCCACGCCCGGGCCACCGGCCCCTACTCCCTGGTCACCCAGCAGCCCCTGGGCGGCAAGGCCCAGTTCGGCGGCCAGCGATTCGGCGAGATGGAGGTGTGGGCCCTGGAGGCCTACGGCGCGGCCTACACCCTGCAAGAGATTTTGACGGTCAAATCGGACGATGTAACGGGGCGTGTCAAGACCTACGAGGCCATCGTCAAGGGCCTGAACGTACCCAAGCCCGGCGTGCCCGAGTCCTTCAAGGTGCTCATCAAGGAGCTGCAGTCCCTGTGCCTGGACATGAAGGTGCTGGACGCCCAGGGCTGTGAGATTGAGCTGAAGGATGAGGACGAGGACACCTATCAGCCCGTGCGGGACGACTACTATGACCGTGAAGACAGCTTCGGCTATCAGGCAGGGGACGACTTTGCCGCCGCCGGCGGCTTCACCTTCAAGGGTGACAGCGACGACGACGACCTGTCCATTGAGACGGCGGAGGATGAGGCCGAGGACGCCCTTTTCGCCGAGGACGATTATAACTAAAAGGGAGGAGATAAACGCATGAGCTACGCTGAATTTGACGCGATCCGAATTGGAATCGCCTCCCCTGAGCAGATCCGCGAGTGGTCCTTCGGCGAGGTCAAGCGCCCGGAGACCATCAACTACCGCACCCTCAAACCCGAGAAGGACGGCCTGTTCTGCGAGAAAATCTTTGGCCCCACCAAGGACTGGGAGTGCAACTGCGGCAAATATAAAAAGATTCGCTACAAGGGCAAGGTGTGCGACCGCTGCGGCGTGGAGATCACCAAAGCCAAGGTCCGCCGGGAGCGGATGGGCCACATCGAGCTGGCCGCCCCCGTCTCCCACATCTGGTACTTCAAAGGAATCCCCTCCCGGATGGGCCTGCTGCTGGATATCAGCCCCCGCATTCTGGAGAAGGTGCTGTACTTCGCCGCCTATATTGTGATCGACCCCGGCTTCTCCCCCCTGTCCAAGAATCAGATCCTCTCCGAGAAGGAATACCGGGACATGCGGGAGAAGTATGAGGACGACTTCGACGCCGGTATGGGCGCGGAGGCCGTGAAAAAGCTCCTTCAGCAGATTGACCTAGACGCTCTGTCTGAGCAGCTGCGCAAGGAGCTGAAGGACGCCTCCGGCCAGAAAAAGGTGAAAATCATCAAGCGGCTGGAGGTGGTGGACGCCTTCCGGGTCTCGGGCAACAAGCCCGAGTGGATGATTATCGACGTGCTGCCGGTGATCCCCCCCGAGATTCGGCCTATGGTCCCCCTGGACGGCGGGCGGTACGCCTCCTCCGACCTGAATGACCTGTATCGCCGGGTTATCAACCGGAACAACCGTCTCAAGCGGCTGATCCAGCTCAACGCCCCCGATATCATTGTCCGCAACGAGAAGCGGATGCTCCAGGAGGCGGTGGATGCTCTCATCGACAACGGCCGCCGAGGCCGGGCGGTCACCGGCGCCAACAACCGGGCGCTCAAGTCCCTGAGCGACATGCTCAAGGGCAAGCAGGGCCGCTTCCGCCAGAACCTCCTCGGCAAGCGCGTAGACTACTCCGGCCGGTCGGTCATTGTGGTAGGTCCCTCTTTGAAGATTTACCAGTGCGGCCTGCCCAAAGAGATGGCCATCGAGCTGTTCCGCCCCTTCGTCATGAAGAAGCTGGTGGACGACGGCCTGGCCAACAACATCAAAGCCGCCAAGAAGATGGTGGAAAAGGGCGAGGCCGCTGTGTGGGACGCCCTGGAGTTTGTCATCAAGGATCACCCCGTCATGCTGAACCGGGCCCCCACCCTGCACCGCCTGGGCATCCAGGCCTTTGAGCCCGTGCTGGTAGAGGGCCGGGCCATCAAGCTCCACCCCCTGGTGTGCACCGCCTTCAACGCCGACTTCGACGGCGACCAGATGGCCGTCCACGTCCCCCTGTCCGCCGAGGCCCAGACCGAGGCCCGGGTGCTGATGCTCTCCGCCAACAACCTCCTCCGTCCCCAGGACGGCGGCCCTGTCACCATCCCCTCTCAGGACATGATTCTGGGCGCCTACTACCTGACCTACAGCCGGGACGAGGGCGATGTGGACCACGCCTTTGCCGATGTGGATGAGGCCATGATGGCCTATGACGCCGGCCTTATCACCCTCCACACCCCCATCCGGGTCCGGATGTTCAAGGAGATTGACGGCGAAACCCGGCACAGACTGGTCAAGACCACCATGGGCCGCCTGATCTATAACGAGGCCATCCCCCAGGACCTGGGCTTTGTGGACCGGGACGACCCCGACACCATGTTCGACCCCGAGGTCAACTTTGTGGTGGGCAAGAAGCAGCTGGGCAAGATTATCGACAAGTGCATCACCAAGCACGGCTTTACTGTGGCTGCCGGTGTGCTGGACGCCATCAAAGACCTGGGCTACCACTACTCCACTGTGGGCTCCCTCACCGTGGCCATTGCCGATATGACCGTCCCCTCCAAAAAGTACGAGCTCATCGGCGAGACAGAGAAGGAGATCGTCCGCATTGACAAGCAGTACCGCCGGGGACTTATCACCAACGACGAGCGCTACCGCCTCACCGTGTCCGCCTGGGAAAAGACCACCAAGGACGTGACCGACGCCCTGCAGGAGTCCATGGACCAGTACAACCCCATTTTCATGATGGCCGACTCGGGCGCCCGCGGCTCCATGGCTCAGATTCGTCAGCTGGCCGGTATGCGCGGCCTGATGGCCGATACCGCCGGCCGTACCATCGAGATTCCCATCAAGGCCAACTTCCGTGAGGGCCTGTCCGTGCTGGAGTACTTCATCTCCTCCAGAGGCGCCCGAAAGGGCATGGCCGACACCGCCCTGCGTACCGCCGACTCGGGCTACCTGACCCGCCGTCTGGTAGACGTCTCCCAGCAGGTCATCATCCGGGAGGCGGACTGCGGAACCCGCGACGGTATTCTGGTCAGTGAAATTGAAGAGCACGGCCAGGTCATTGAGACCTTTGCCGAGCGTCTCCACGGCCGCTATCCCACCGAAGACATTGTGGACCCCGCCACCGGCGAGCTGCTCTTCACCAAGGACACCATGCTCCGCAAGGACGATGCCAGCGTGCTGGAGAGCCACGGGATTTATGAGGTTAAAATCCGTTCCGTCCTCACCTGCCGGGCCCGGAGCGGCGTGTGCGCCAAGTGCTACGGCATCAACCTGGCCATCGGTGAGCCCGTGGGCGCCGGCGAGGCGGTGGGCATCATCGCCGCCCAGTCCATCGGTGAGCCGGGCACCCAGCTGACCATGCGTACCTTCCACACCGGCGGCGTGGCCGGCGGCGACATCACCCAGGGTCTGCCCCGCGTAGAGGAGCTGTTCGAGGCCCGCAAGCCCAAGAAGATGGCACAGCTGGCCGAGATCGGCGGCCGGGTCTCCATTGAGGAGACCAAGCGCAACGTGATGTGTAATCTGACCATCACCGCCGACGACGGCGAGGTGGTCACCTATGCCCTGCCCTACTCCGCCGGCATCAAGGTGAAAGAGGGCGACGTGGTGCCCAAGGGTCTGGCCCTCACCGAGGGCGCGCTGTCCCCCCACGAGGTACTGCGCATCCGGGGCCTGTCCGACTGCCACAACTACCTGATCCGCGAGGTGCAGAAGGTGTATCGCCAGCAGGGCGTTGACACCAACGACAAGCACATCGAGGTTATTGTCAGCCAGATGATGCGCAAGGTGCGCGTGGAGGAGGCCGGCGACTCCGATCTGCTCTCCGGCTCCACCGTTGACATTGTGGACTTTATGGACGCCGAGGAGGCCGTCAAGGCCCGCATCGACGCCGGCGAGAAAAATGAGATGGGCGAGGACCTGGTTGTCCCCACCTGCACCCGGCTGCTCATGGGAATCACCAAGGCCTCTCTGGCCACCGAGTCCTTCCTGTCCGCCGCCTCCTTCCAGGAGACCACCAAGGTGCTCACCGAGGCCGCCATCAAGGGCAAGGTCGACCACCTGCTGGGCCTGAAGGAGAATGTCATCATCGGCAAGCTGATTCCCGCCGGTTCCGGCCTCGCCCAGTACCGGAGAGAGGACGTAATCGACGACGAAGGCAATCTGGTCTCCCAGTCCCAGGTCCGCCAGCGTCCCGAGCGGGAAATCAATCTGGACTTCAGTGTGGACGAGGACGACGAGGAGGAGGACCTCTTCACCGAAGTGGGCACCATGGAGCTGGAGCCCGCAGGAGAGCGGACCCAGGAGGCCGAGGTCTGATTGTCCCTCTGAATATTTTATCAGGACTGCCCGTCTGGGCAGTCCTGACTTTTTATCGCTCTTCCAAATTTAACATCAGCGGTCCACCAGAATCAAATTCTGAATATTGTTGCGTCCCTCTCCATTCTGGAGCAGATATATGGTATAGATCTCTCCCCCCGCTACGTTCAGGAGAAGTGAGCCAAATGTCTCCTGCGGCGGATAGACGCCCAGCCACGCGGGGTCCAGCGGCTCAATGCCCATCTGGGCCGGCATGGGGGCCAGGTTGGTGTCCGCATAGAAGAACTGATAGGTCCCAGGCACAATCCGCTTAAACGCGGCCACCTCCTTGAAGCGCAGGTCGCCGTAGACCACCCGGCCGTCGCTCATCAGCACATCAATCGGCCCGCTGTTGTAGGCCAGATTGCCCACACGGAAGCTGGCGTATCGATTGGAAGGCGGACAGCAGCTGTCTGTAACCTGCAGCAGGTCCATGCCGCCCGCGGTATTAATGACAGCAATGGTGGTGCGCCCGTTCACCGGGAAGGGCATGGATTTCTGGAGATAGACATACCCGTTCGGACCGGCAACTGTCACAGTCTGATATCCGGCGCGGACCCGGCCATGGCCGGTGACGGATGCATACCGCAGCCGGTTCGCAAACCGGCTGTTCCCTACCGTAATCCGGAAAGAGGGATACCCATAGGCGGCATTTAAAAAACGCACTCTGGACATACCGGGACGCTGTCCGGGCTGGGTTCCCCCTCCACCGCAGCTCCCGCTGGAACAGCCCCAATTATTGCCGGGGTAAACAGGGCCGCCCTCGCCGGGATTGGGCAGGGGAATCACAGGCTCCACGGGTACGCCCGGATAGACCGGGCCGCCCTCACCGAGGTCGGGCAGTGGAATCACAGGCCGTATGTCATCTCCTG
>CAJUSG010000035.1:15588-24206 GCA_910589085.1 uncultured Oscillospiraceae bacterium
GGGCCGCCCTCACCGAGGTCGGGCAGTGGAATCACAGGCCGTATGTCATCTCCTGGATAGACCGGACCGCCCTCACCGGGATTGGGCAGAGGGATGACCGCCTCCCCACCGGCTCGGCCCATCGGGGCCAAAAAATAATAAAAATCACTCTGATTCATAAAATAGGAACGTCAGTTCCAGCATCCTCCTTTCAGATGGTGCTGTACTATCTTATGAGGGCGCCCCATCTACGGTGCATTGCAGTCCTAGTGCCACCTGTATGTATCAATATCAAGCCGCAAAAATTGTGGCACTAAGAGGGCCCTGCGCTCTTTTCAAATATCAAGATTTCTGTTATACTAACAGACACAGAAAATTTTCCCGGCTGCCGTAACATCCGGTCCGCAGTTGTCCTCCCTCTTGAAGGGGCGCAGGGACAATTTAACAAAACGAAAAATAAGGAGTTGTTTCACATGGACGCAATCGAACAAAAAATTCTCTCCATTCTGGACAGCCGTGCCGACGAGCTGCAGGCTCTGGCTCAGGATCTGTTCACCCACGCCGAGCAGGGATACCACGAGTACCGCACTGCCCAAATCGTGTCTGACGCCCTGAAAAAGCTGGGGCTGGAGACCCGGGAGGGGCTGGCCATCACCGGCCTGCGGGCCAGCATTGGCAAGCCGACCGGTCCCAACGTGGCTCTCATCGGTGAACTGGACGGCCTGGCCTGTCCCACCCACCCTATGGCTACCGACCAGGGCTTTGCCCACTCTTGCGGCCACTATGCCCAGATTGTCTGTATGCTGGGGGCCGCCATGGCCCTCACCGACCCGGAGGTAGCCGCCAGCCTGGACGGCACCGCCACATTCTTCGCCGTTCCCGCCGAGGAGTTTCAGGGGGGCGATCTGCGCGACGAGGTACGCCGTACCCACGACGTCCACTGCGCCGGCGGTAAATGTGAGCTGCTGCGCCGTGGTGAGTTTGACGATATTGATATGGCTGTTACCACCCATTCCCTCATGGTGGATCGGGACTCTGACGTGGACCTGATGCTGGGCAACAGCGCCTGTACCGGCTTTGTGGGCAAAACTGTCCTCATTCACGGCCGGGCCTCCCACGCCGCCGCCGCCCCCCACTTGGGGGTCAACGCGCTCAACGCCGCCTGCCTTGGCATGAGCGCCCTTGGCATGGTGCGGGAGACCTTTCAAGAAAAGGACTGCGTCCGGGTCCACCCCTATATCCGCCAGGGGGGCGAGGCCGTCAACATCGTCCCCAGCGAGGTAATTGTGGACATGATGGTCCGGGCCAACAATCAGGCGGCCGTGGAAGCTGTCAGCGCCAAGGTTGACAACTGCTTCAAGGGGGCCGCTATGGCCATCGGCTGCGACATTGACATTGTCAACGCCCAGGGCTATATGCCCTGCCCCGAGCGCCTCCCCGACGAAATCCTGTGGGACTGCGCCAAGCTGCTGGGTGACGGGCTGAAGGTTCAGTCCATCCCCGCCGGGGCGTGCAACACCGCCAGCACCGATGTGGGCGACCTGTTTGCGGTGATGCCTGTGCTCAATTTTACCTTTGGCGGCAGTACCGGCGACCTGCACTCCAAAGACTACGCCGTCTCCGACCTCAATGTGGCGCACATTGTCCCCGCAAAAATGATGGCTCTGCTGGCCTATCGTCTGCTGAAAGACGGGGCCGCTGAGGCCAGGAAGATCATTGACGGTTACCAGGCCCCCTACACCAAAGAGGGGTATAAGGCCTACACAGAAAAAATGAGCGGCTGAATACGTCCATTTCATCCATTCCGCGCCCTCCTGAAAAAAGAGGGCGCGTCTTCATTTTCCATAAATTTTATTGCTCTAGCGCACTGAATTATTGAATTGTGAACAAATTATTAAAAACCTATTGTCAAACAGAGAAAAATCCGTTATAATGAAGCATAACTTTTGATTGGAAGCTGTATCAAGCGGGGCATGTCCCGCTTGCGCCGTGTTTCAAAACACGGCGGCCCTTCCAGCAAGCAAGGGGAACACGAGAAGAGAGATACACTATATCTCCCAAGGCCCGGCCAGCGCGCCGACGGACCGGACAGTCATCGTGTCCGGAGGAAAGAAAGGAGTACCTATGCCCAAAGATGCAAACTCCCTGCAGAAAAAAGGTGTGCTCGACCGCATTCTCGATGCCATTGAGCGCGCCGGCAACAAGCTGCCTGACCCCATTACCCTGTTCCTGGGTCTGGCCGTCATCGTTGTCCTGATTTCCTGGCTGTGCAGCGCACTGGATGTTCAGGCTCTGAACCCCGCCACCAAAGAGGTTGTCAAGGTACAGAATCTGTTCTCCATCTGGGGTATCCAGTACCTGTGGAGCAATGTTATCACCAACTTCTCCGGCTTTGCCCCCCTGGGCATGGTGCTGGTGGCCGTGATTGGCTCCTCCGTGGCCGAAAAGAGCGGCTTCCTGGTTTCTCTGATGCAGAACTTCCTGGGCGGTGCCAAGGGCTGGATCGTCTCCGCCGTGGTCATTTTCCTGGGCATCAACCTGAACATCGCCGGCGACGCGGGCTTTATTATCCTGCCTCCCCTGGCCGCCATTCTGTATATGTCCATCGGCCGCAGCCCCATGCTGGGCCTGTATGTCGCCTTCGCCTCTGTGGCCGCCGGCTTCTGCGCCAACATTATGATCGGCCTGTCTGACGCTTTGGCTTACGGCTTTACCGAGCCCGCCGCCCAGATGTTCGACCCCACCTATTCCGCCTCCATCGCCATTAACTGGTACTTCATGATCGTCTCCTGCATCATCCTGACCGTCGCAGGTACCTTCATCACCGAGAAGATCATGGTTCACCGCTTCCCTGTCACCAAGGAGGATCTGGCCAAGTACGATTATGACGAGAGCTCCACCAACCTCACCCCCGTTCAGAAGAAGGGGCTGGCCGTGGCCGGCATCGCTGAGCTGGTCTACCTCGCCGTCGTGCTGCTGCTCTCCCTGCCGATTTTCGGCAACCCCATCCTGGGCGATGAAAACGGCTCCATCACCGCCGCCGCCGCCCCCTTCACCAAGGGCATCGTGTTCACCGTCACCCTGGCCCTGATGGTGCCCGGTATCGCCTACGGCGTGGCCATCGGCAAGTATAAGAACGATAAGGACGTGTGGGCTGACATCAGCCAGGGCTTCTCTGAAATGGGCAATTACGTCTTTATGTGCTTCTTTATCTCCATCTTCACCAACTTCTTCAACGTATCCAAGCTGGGCACCGTTCTGGCAATCAGCGGCGCCAACGGCCTGAAGGCCATCGGCTTCACCGGCGTGCCCCTGATGGTGGGCCTGATTATTGTGGCCTGCTTCGTCAACCTGTTCATCGGCTCCGCCTCCGCCAAGTGGGCCATTCTGGCGCCGGTGTTCGTCCCCATGATGATGATTATGGGCTACGACCCCGCCATCACTCAGATGGTCTACCGCATCGGCGACTCCATCACCAACCCCCTGTCCCCCCTGTTCACCTATATGCCCGTCATCCTGGGCTACGCCCGGAAATACGACAAGAAGGCCGGTCTGGGCACCGTAATTGCCAACATGATCCCCTTCTCCACCTGCTTCGCCATTGTCTGGATTCTCCAGGTTATCGTTTGGGTTGTGTTCAACCTGCCCCTGGGTCCTGGCGGCGGCATCTATCTGCCCGGTTACGGCGGCTGAATCAGCCCCCTGTAACAATCTTAACGGCCCGGATCAGCAATGGTTCGGGCCGTTTAGGTCATTTTTGAATTTGAAAGGAGTTTTTGCTTATGGACTTCGCCCAACGTGCGGCGCAGCTCAGTGAAGCCATCATCAGCCACCGGCACTGGCTGCACCAGCATGCCGAGCTCTCTCTCCAGGAGCATGAGACCACTGCCTATCTTGCCGGACAGCTCCGGGAACTGGGCATTCCCGTTCAGACCTTTGAGGACTACCCCGGCTGCATCGCCACCATCCAGGGCGGCAAACCGGGCAAAACCGTTATGCTCCGGGCGGACATCGACGCCCTCCCCATTCAGGAAAACAGCGGTGTGGACTTTCAGAGCCAAAACCCCGGCGTGATGCACGCCTGCGGTCACGACTGTCACGCCTCCATGCTTCTGGGCGCCGCCCAGATGCTGTGGGAGAGCCGTGAGGAGCTGAACGGCACTGTCAAGCTGCTCTTCCAATCCGGCGAGGAGGTCTTTATCGGCAGCCACTACTACTGGGATCAGGGCCACCTCAGCGATGTGGACGCCGCCATGGGCCTCCATGTGTGGGCCACCGCCCCCAGCGGCAGTCTCTGTGTTCAGGACGGCCCCCTGATGGCCAGCTGCGACAACTTTAAGATCACCGTCCATGGCGTGTCCTGCCACGGCTCCACCCCGAACATCGGCAAGGATGCCATCGTGGCTGCCAGCGCCATAATTATGGCCCTTCAGACTGTGGTCAGCCGGATCAGCGACCCCAGAGATATGCTGGTGGTAACGGTAGGAAAGATTCAGGCCGGCACCCAGTTTAACATCATCACCGACACCGCCGTGCTGGAGGGCACGGTCCGGGCCCACGGCCCCGAGGCCCGCCAACTGGCGGCGGACAACATCCGCCGCATCGTTGAGACCACCGCCGCCGCCATGGGCTGTACCGCCGACCTGGAGTACAACTTCCTGGAGCCCCCTGTCCGCAACGACGACATCGCCCTCAACGAGATCGCCCGAGGCGCAGCCCGGAAACTCTTCGGCCCGGAGGTTCTCGCCACCACCACCCCAGCCACCGGCAGCGAGGACTTCTCCTATCTGATGGAAAAAATCCCCTCCTCCCTGTTTGTGTTTTTAGGCTGCTATGACGAGGAGACCGACAGTGTCCACCCGGTACACAATGAAAAATTTAAAATCAACGAAGATATTCTTCAAGTCGGCGCCGCCCACTACGCCCAGTTTGCCGCCGACTATCTGGCAAAAAACGCGGGAGGTGCGCAGTGATGGATATTAAGACGCTGGCGAAAGAACAGGAGTCCTACATCATTGAGTGCCGCCGCTGGCTTCACGCCCACCCGGAGCTGGGCACCCAGGAGGTGGAAACCACCCGCTTCATCAAGGAGCAGCTGGACAGCATGGGAATCCCCGTCCAGACCTTTGAGGGTATTACCGGCTGCGTGGCCACCATTCAGGGCGGTCAGCCCGGTAAAACCGTCATGCTCCGGGCGGACATCGACGCCCTCCCCATCCAGGAGAACCCCGGCAAGAGCTACTGCAGCCTCAACCCTGGCGTGATGCACGCCTGCGGCCACGACTGCCACACCGCCATGCTCCTGGGGGCCGCCCGCGTGCTTCAGGACCACCGGCAGGAGCTGAAGGGCACCGTCAAGCTCATCTTCCAGATGGCCGAGGAGATTGGCCGCAAGTCGGAGGAGTATGTGAAGCAGGGCGCTCTGGAGGGCGTGGATGCCATCTTCGGAATGCATGTCTGGTCCGCGCTGGACAAGGGTAAGGCCAACTTTGAGGGCGGCGGGCGCATGGCCTGTTCCGACCGCTTTACCATTCAGATTCACGGCAAAGCCGCCCACGGCAGCGCCCCCCACCAGGGCCATGACGCCATTTTGGCCGCCGCAGCCGCCGTGATGGCCCTGCAGTCCCTGCCCAGCCGGGTCGTCAATCCTATGGACAGCCTGGTGGTATCGGTCGGTATGATGAACGGCGGCACCAAGGAGAATATTCTGTGCGATCACGTGGAGCTGGTGGGCACAGTCCGGGCCTTCGACCGGGAATTTCGGAACAGTATGCCCCAGCGTATTCAGAACCTGGTAGCCAACGTAGTACAGGGCTACAACTGCACCGCCGACTGCGACTACTACTTCGGTCCCAGCCCCCTCATCAACGACCACGAGGACCTGAACCGCCTGGCCCAGGGCGCAGCCAAAAAAATCATCGGGGATGACTGTCTGGTCTCCCTGAATAAGATGATGGGCGCGGAGGATTTCAGCGTCTATATGGAGCACATCCCCGGCGTTTACGGCTACTTGGGCTTCAAGGATCTGGGCGGCAGAACGGAGTACATCCATCACCACCCCGCCTTCGACGTGGACGAATCGGTCCTGTGGAACGGCACCGGCATCTATGTCCAGTTCGCGGTGGACTATCTGGAAGAAAAATCCTGACAACATGAGGAAAGGACCGCCAGCTTCAGCTGGCGGTCCCTTTTCAATGGGCATTTAAGACTCAAAAAACCGGGTGTAGGGCTCCGTATGGGGGATGGTAACCCCTATATTTTCCAGTACCAGGTCCCCTCCATCAGGGCCGCAGAAGTAAATATCCACACGATCCGGGTCCCCCGCGCCGGGAACCACCGCCCAATTCTGCAAAGTCTTCTGGACGCTGTCCAGAATGGTCTGGTCGAGCTGGCCCGCATCAAAGACGCGGAATTCATCCTTCTGTGGGTCCGGCGGCCCCACAAACAGAGCGCTGGTCTCGGCGAACATGACCGTCATACCGCCTTTTCCGTCGGTGACCTCCCCGGCCAGATCCAGATTCCAGCCCGTCAGCTCAGAAATTCCGGCCACCAGGGCCTCGGGTGTGATTTCCTCAGCTGCCTCTAAGGGATATTCCTTGAACTGGCCGTCCATCCCGATATACAGGGTGGCGGTCTGGAGTTCCTCTGGCTGAGCGCTGGAAATATCACCGGAGCTTTGGGAGCCCGGCTGAGAACCGGAAACATTTCCGGAATCCGGAGGTATCTGAGACGATCCGCCTCCATTTTGAGATGTATTGCCGCTGGAGCAGGCAGTCAGGGCCAAAACCAGCGCCAAGGCGCAGGCAGCCATTTTCTTTTTCTTCATTCGCTTTCTCCTTTCCGTCCCTCTCGGGGAGAGGGTCAGCCTCATGATAGCAGAGCCCCCTGACAAAATCATGTCTTTTATGTAAATTCTCTCTTTCCCGCTGCCTCCTTCATCAGCTTCAGATTATCTTGCAGCCGCTCATTTCCCGGCTCCAGCTCGGCCGCTTTTTCCGCCTCCTCCACGGCCTCCGGGTATGCTCCGGTGTTGTACAGGGCAATCGCCCGCAGGTCATGCGGCAGGCTTCCCCACGCGGCGGCCTCGCAGATATAGCTTCTGGGGCGGACGGTGATTGCCAGCGCGCAGGAGGTAAAGTAGAGCACCCCCTCCCACTCCCCCTGGTAGTAGAGCATAAGGGCCAGATCGGTGTAGGGCTCCCGCAGATGGGGCGCCTCGGTGATGGCCCTGAGATACCAATCCCGGGCCTGGGATGTCTCCCCCTTCTCCCAGTAGGATTTCGCAATGTACCGCATGGAGGCCGCCCGCTCATCCCGCCACACGGCGGACGGCATAGCCAGGTGTCCCTTCAGCGTCCGAATACAGTCGTCCCAGCGGCCCCGGTACATGTATTCCCGACCCAGATAGTGGACATTCCGGTCATCCCCCGGCTCCTCCTCAACCGACAGTTCCAGCAGTTGCAAATACTGTCCCCTGGATTTTTGGGGGTCCGGGTGGTGGTCCAGCTGAATCTCCTCTGTGACAACCATCGGCCCTGGCTGTCCCTCTCCCGTCCACCTCAGCACCTCGTGAACAGGGTGGACCCACTGGTAACCATGGCGGGCGTGGATCTTTTCATACCAAAACACTACCCCCTCTGAGCCGTCGGCGTTGAAGGACCAGGTATACCGGTAGGAGGCCTGTCCCGCCCCCGGGACCCAGACCTTCTCCAATGCCTCCCGCCAGCCTGAGTGAAACACCTCGTCCAGGTCGGTACAGACACAGATATCGGTGTCCGGGGGCACCAGCTCCAGAGAGCGATTCCGGGCCCTGTCAAAGCGCCAGGGGGAGATGGTCTCCACCGTAACCTCCGCCCCCCGGGCCCGCAGCCGCTCTGCCGTCTTGTCCTCCGAGCCGGTATCCAGCACCACCACCTGGTCAGCCTCAGACATGGAGTCCATCCAGCGGTCCACAAACGGTTCCTCATTCTTGCAGATGGCGTAGACACATACCTTGTACTTCCCCATAAGAACCTCCTTCTAAGAGGGCCGGCGCTCCCAGATCAGGAGCGCCGGCTGATTTTGACCGGATCAGGTGGCAATAACGCCGGCAGTCCTCAAAGAGGCCAGCAGCTCATTGATCTTGTCCACGAGCTCCGGGGTTCCGGCGCCCGGATCCTCATCCGCCACCGCAGGACCGGGGGTGATGGCAGGACCGGCAGGGCCCGTCGGGCCAGCGGGACCGGCGGGACCCTGAGCACCGGTGGCACCTGTAGCGCCCGTCGCACCGGCAGGGCCAGTGGGGCCAGCGGGACCAGCAGGTCCCTGAGCGCCAGTGGCGCCTGTGGCACCTGCCGCACCGGCAGGGCCAGTGGGACCAGCGGGGCCAGCAGGTCCCTGTGCGCCGATGGCTCCCGTGGCGCCCGTTGCACCGGCAGGGCCGGTGGGACCAGCGGGACCAGCAGGGCCAGTGGGACCAGCGGGACCGGCAGGGCCAGCAGGTCCCTGGGCGCCGGTGGTGCCTGTAGCGCCCGCTGCACCGGCAGGGCCGGTAGGACCAGTCGGACCAGCAGGGCCCTGGGCGCCGGTGGCGCCTGTGGCGCCCGTCGGGGCATTTATATTAGGAAAGTAGATTGTCTGGAAAAATGCGGTTTTCAAAC
>CAJUSG010000036.1:0-8855 GCA_910589085.1 uncultured Oscillospiraceae bacterium
CCAGCTTCGACCCGTCGGTGCTGAAGTTTTCCGATGAATACTACGATGTTCTGGGTCTGGAGCGGCCCGAGTAAGGAGGTTTCCCCATGCTACCCCAGGACCCCATGATTTTGCTCAGCTACGTGAACACCAAGCTGCGGGACGACTACCCCAGCCTGGAGGAGCTGTGCGTCGCTCTGGACGTGGACCGGGAGGAGCTGGTCAGCAGGCTGGAGGGCGTAAATTACAGCTACAATCCGGAGCGCAACCAATTTATCTGAATCCAAGCCGGCTGGTAGTCCACCAGCCGGCTTTCAAAATTTTTCTGGAGACCCTCAACAAATTTCCCCGTTCAATCGTGTATCAGACAGAGGAACGCAAAGGAGGCGGAATCGGATGGGCGCGTACGCCAGGGAGGAAATCGAAGCAATTTACCGGCGGCAGTTCAAGCTGGTGTACCAGATATGCCTGGTGCTGATGAAGAGCGTGCCCGACGCCGAGGATGCCGCCCAGACGGTCTTTCGCAGGGTGATGGAGCGGGCCGAGCCCTTTCGTGATCCGGAGCACGAGAAGGCCTGGCTCATTGTCACCGCCCGAAACGAGTGCCGGGACCAGCTGAGGCACTGGTGGCGCAGGTGCCGGGAGGACGCCTCCGCCCTGGAGGCGCTGGCCTGGGAACAGCCCGAGGACGGCTCCGTCTGGGAACAGGTGGCCGCCCTGCCGGACAAGCACCGGCTGGTGCTGTTTCTCCACTACTGCCAGGGGTACAGCACCGACGAGATCGCTCAGATGCTGGGGGACAACCCCTCCACCGTGCGTTCCCGGCTGGTCCAGGCCAGGAAGAAGCTGAAAATACGATTGGAGGCGGAAGGCTATGGAACCACGTGATTTAAACCGCATGTTTGACGCTCTGGCTCCCACCCCGGAGCAGGAGCAGGCCGGGCTGGACCGCCTTCTCCGAACGGAAAGGAAGGTCAGACCTATGAAAAAGCTGAAAAAATTGACCGTGATTGGCATTGCCGCCGCGCTGATGGTCATCTCCTGCGCCGCCGCCGTGGTGACGGGACTGGACCAGCGGCTGATTGACTACTTTGGCGGCGGGAAGCAGGTGGAGGAGCTGCTTCTCCCCGGCGCCATGTCGGTGGACATCACCGCTGAGGACAACGGGGCCACGCTCCACGCCACCCAGGTGCTGCGGGATCGATACAGCATCGCAGTGCTGGCCGACTTCACCGTTCCCGAAGGGACAGTACTGGACGTAGAACGGTTTGCTGGGTTCTCACTGGACGATGAGGGCATACTGTTTCTAAACTCGGATGGAGTGCCGGTAAACGACAATATTGCGGACAGCTATGTCTTTACTTGCGGTTGGAGGCTGCTGGAGGATGGAAAACCGGAGGACAACCACCTGTCCATGCTGTTTTATTTGACCATCCCAGAGGGACTGCGGGAGAATCTGGATGTGACCGCGCTCCGTGTATCGACAATGAATATGGCATTCATCAACAATGGCAAAGTGGAATGGCCCTATACTGGGAACTGGCCTATGGTAGTCCCCCTGCCTCAGAGCTATCAGGGCTATACCCAGCAGTTTGACCAGAGAGTGGGGGAACTGGACGGGTCGGCCATCCGTCTGAAGGAGGTCTATCTGTCTCCCATCACTCTGAAGGTCACCCTGGAGCGGGAAGAGGAAATTCACGCCAGCCTTTCGCCAGAAGAGAGGGAGCAGCAGTGGACACGCTGGGCCTTCGCGCTGCGCGAGGAGCAGTCCGACGGGGTCAGCCGCGCGGTCCTAACCACGCGGGACGGGTGTAAAATTCCTCTGGAATTTCGGGATGGCTCCGCAGATGGGGTGAACACAAACCAGTACAATTATGTGCTCCGCCTGACCCAGGCCACCGATGTGGAGGAACTCCAGGGCGGTATCCTCACCCTGCGTGTCGGGGATGGGAGCGTGGACATCCCCCTGGACAATCTGGTCCCGGCGGAATAAGTGAAATAGAAAATTCCCTCTTGCATATACTAGAGAGCGGTGGTATAATAAAAACAGCCGGAAGCTGGTTAGAGGATTCACGGCGCACATGCAAAAAAAGACCCCAGGGGGTGCCGCCCCTGGGGTCCTGCTATGTCCCTATGCTCACTTGCCCTTGCGGTGTCTGCCGAGCCATTTGCTCACGCAGTTGCCGACTACGCTCGCTATGACAGACACAAGAAAGCTGGTTAGAATCTCTTCCATGGCGCACACCTCCCTTCTGTTGCCAGATTGGAGAAGGGCAGCGAAACAATTATACCAGCTTTCGTCAAACTTCGCAACAGGCTGAAAAGTAAACCTTGCAATCCTGGGAAAATCGGGTAAAATAGAATTACCGCAAAAGAGCTCTCCGCAGCTGCGGAGGGCTTTTGCAATGCAAAGGAGGTTTTTCCATGTCTGATTGCTTATTCTGCAAAATCATCGCCGGGGAGATCCCGTCCAGCAAGGTCTATGAGGACGACGTGTGCCTGGCCTTCCACGACATCGACCCCCAGGCCCCCACCCACTTTCTGGTGATCCCCAAAACCCACATCGGCTCGGTGGCCGAGGTCACGGAGGACAACGCCGCTGCCGTGGCCCACATGCTCACCGTCATCGCCCGGCAGTGCAAAAAGCTGGGGCTGGACAGCTACCGGGTGGTGTCCAACATCGGGGCGCAGGCGGGGCAGAGCGTGCCCCACCTCCACTTCCACGTCCTGGCCGGCCGGGACATGACCTGGCCTCCGGGCTGAGCGGGCCATGTTCGTCAAGAATCCGGACTATTTTCTCACCATTGTCAAGGAGCGGAGCATCTCCAAGGCGGCGGAGCGGCTCTACCTGTCCCAGCCCTATCTGAGCCAGTACCTGGCCAAGCTGGAGGGAAGCCTGGGGGTGGTGCTGCTGGACCGCTCCCACTCCCCTCTGAAGCTCACCCCGGCGGGGGAGCTGTTCCACGCCTATCTGGAGCGCCAGAGCTACCTGGACCGGCAGCTGGTCAGCGACCTGCGGGACCTTCAGGACCGGAAGCGGCCGGTGCTCCACATCGGGGTGTCCCCCTGGCGGGGGTCCACCCTCCTGCCCGACATCCTGCCCAGGTTCGAGGAGCAGTACCCCGACGTGCAGGTGGTGCTCCACGAGGCCCCGGTGCCCGAGCTGGGGGCGCTGGCGGAGGCCAATGTCATCGACTTCTGCGTCATGCAGCCCCCCGGCGACCTCACCGAGCTGACCTACGAGCCGGTGATGCGGGAGCACATCTTCCTGGTGGGCCACCGGGACCACCCGCTTCTCCGGGGGCTGTACAGCACCTACCAGGACCCCCGGCCCTTCCCGGACCTGCGTCTGCTGGAGCACGAGCGGATCATCATGCTTCCCGCCGACTGGCGGCTGTCCAGGCTGCTGTACAACACCTTTTCGGTCCACAGCGTAGAGCCCCAGAACATCCTGGTGACCACCAACACCACCACGGCCATCAACCTGGCGGCGGAGAAGCTGGGCTTTGCCTTTTTGCAGGAGAGCGGCATCCCCCGCACCCCCTACCTGGACCGGCTGGCCTGCTTCACCGTGGGCGAGCCGCCTCTGACCTGCCCGCTGGCGGTGGTCTACAAGAAGAACGGCTTTCTGTCCCCCGCCGCCCGGGCCTTCATCGACCTGGTGCGGGACTTTTACAGCCGCTACGACCGGGGCACAGAGTAAGAAAACTCCCTCAAAGAGGGAGTCTTTTTTGTCCTGCCAGCCAGAGGGCTCCGCCGGCCTGATAGGCGGCGAAGTCCCAGGGGTCAAAGACGGCCCCTGGCCTGCACAGGGGGGCCGCCGCCTCCCACAGGAAGCCGCAGGCCAGCAGCAGGGGGAGGGTCTGCCGCCAGGAGCGCACCGGGGTCAGCCGGCCCCACCGGAGGAGCAGGTCGGTCCAGGCGACGATGGCCGCCCCGGCAAAGATATCATTGGCGTAGCAGGCCAGAAACCAGCCTGCGGGGCCGCCCAGCGTCGGGCGCAGCCAGAGCCGGTTAAGCAGGTAGAAGCCGCCGGCGGCCCAGAGGACGGCCCAGTCAAACCGCCTCCTGCTCATAGGAACATGAGCAGGAACATCGCCCCCAGGATCCCGACGATCACCGCCAGCACCGTCATCCCGAAGGACATGGGGGCGTCGGGCGGCCGGGGGGAGGACAGGTCTTCCACTATGTCGGCGTCAGAGAGGTTCATCCAATGCGCCCCGGCCTCCACGGGGTAGGTCCGCAGCTCGCCGGAGCCGGACAGCAGGGTCCTGGCCCGGAGAGCTGCGGCGCGGTCGGCGTTGCCGCAGATCTGGACCGGGGCGGCCCCCGTCAGGGTAATGTCGTAGCGCAGGGGATCGGTTTGGAGGCATTCGGGCAGGATATAGTCCCTTTCCCCGGGCAGCTCCTTATAGAATTTCCGCAGTGCCTCCTGGGTCTGCTCCTTGCTGCCCACACTCCACAGATACAGGTTATAGGGGCCGTCGTCCAGGGCATTCTGCGGGCTGTCCGTGAGGCACTGCCCGCAGCTGGGGCAGAACCGCTCCAGGCCGGTGACCGTCCCCTGGCAGTGGGGGCAGAGGCGGGGAAGTCCGTCGGCCTCCCGCTCCTCACCCAGCAGCAGCCAGTCGGAGGACACCCCCAGCGTCCGGCACATCTGGGCCACATAGGCCACGTCGGGGTTGGTCTGATCCCCCTCCCACTTGCTCACCGCCTGACGGGACACCCCCAGCTTCTCTCCCAGCTGTTCCTGAGACAGCCCGGCCTGTTTCCGGGCCTGAGCGATGCGTTCACCCAATGTCATAAAAATCCCTCCTTCATCTATCCTCAGCATAGCAAATCCGGGGCGGTTTGACAAGAAAAGAAAGCTGGAATGTTGTCAACCGCAGGTTGACAGGGGGCCTTTTCTGAAATTTCCAGCCTCTGGGGGAAAAGACGATTGCTTTTTAGGAAGCGCTTTGTTATAATATACTATCTATAATTGCGCAAAATGGGCGCGGCAGAGTGAGTGTCCCAAACGCAGAGCTTTTATCCCCCGCCTCCGGCGGGGGAAACACGTCAATAAATCTGTCTTGCGGACACTCCCGCGGCAGAAATGACCAACTTGGTCATTTTCAGTAAGATACGAGGTGGCCTGATTGTATTTAAAAGCATTGGAAATCCAGGGCTTCAAATCCTTCCCCGACAAGACGGTGCTCACCTTTGGCGAGGACATCACCGCCATCGTGGGTCCCAACGGCTCGGGCAAGTCCAACATCTCCGACGCCATCCGCTGGGTGATGGGGGAGCAGTCCACCCGGGCGCTCCGGGGGGGCAAGATGGAGGACGTGATTTTCGGCGGCACCGCCAAGCGCAAGCAGACGGGCTACGCCGAGGTCTCCCTGGTGCTGGACAACACCAGCCACCTCTTCGACATGGAGGAGTCCGAGGTGATGGTCACCCGGCGGTACTACCGCTCGGGTGAGAGCGAGTACTATATCAACCGCCGCTCCGTCCGGCTGAAGGATGTGAACGAGCTGTTCATGGACACCGGCCTGGGCCGGGAGGGCTACTCCATCATCGGCCAGGGCCGGATTGACGAGATTCTGTCGGTGAAGTCGGCCGACCGCCGGGAGGTCTTTGAGGAGGCGGCCGGCATCTCCCGTTTCCGCCACCGGAAGGAGGAGGCGGAGCGCAAGCTGGAGCGCACCGACGAGAACCTGGTCCGAATCAACGATAAAATCTCGGAGCTTGAATTGCAGGTAGAGCCCCTCCGGGAGCAGAGCGAGAAGGCGAAGAAGTTTCTGGTCCTCCGGGACGAGCTGCGGGGGCTGGAGATTTCCGTCTGGCTGGACACCCTGGAGCGCATCCGGTCCAACAACATTAAACTGGAGGCCGACTATCAGGAGGCCGTCCGCCGCCGGGAGGAGGTCAAAATCAGCCAGGAGAAGGCCTACGCCGCCGCCGAGAAATTTTCAGAGGAGATGCGGGAAAAGGACCTGGAGGCCGACCGCCTGCGCTTTGAGCTCCAGGGCCGGCAGGCCAAGGCCAACGAGCTGGAGTCGGCCATCGCCGTGCTGAAGAGCAGCATCCAGCACAACCTGGAGTCGGCCCAGCGCCTCAAGGCCGACCTGGAGCAGCAGGAGGGCCGGGAGGGCACCCTGTCGGAGCAGATCGCCCAGCGCAGGGCCCGCTTGGCGGAGATCGAGGCCCAGCTTGAGGAGGGCCGGGCCGCCCTGGCGGCCAAGAGCCGGGAGGCGGAGGAGGCCGCACGTTCGGCGGGCAGCCTGGCGAAGGAGCTGGAGGCGCTGCGCAGCCAGGCCGACCTGGGCACCGCCGGGGCCGCCGAGGCCAAGGCCCTGCTGTCCGCCCTGGCCGCCGCCGCCCAGGAGGTGATGGACCGGGATGGGACGGTCCGCCGGGAGGCCAACGAGCTGGAGGACCGGCTGGAGGAGGCCCAAAAGGAGGCCCGAGCCGCCAAGCGCCGGTACGACGACGCGGTAGAGGAGCGGGACGCAGTCAAGAATGTGATTCAGGGCTACCAGCTGCGGATGGACAGCCGCAAAAAGAAGTGGGACCAGACCCGGGACGCCCACATGAAGCTGCAAATGGAGGAGAACGCCCTCACCTCCCGAATCAAGCTCCTCACCGAGATGGAGAAGGACCACGAGGGCTACACCAGGGCGGTGAAGCTGGTGATGAACGAGGCCCAGCGGGGGACGCTGCACAACATCCACGGCCCGGTGGCCGATCTGCTGAAAGCGCCCGACCGCTTCACCGTGGCCATTGAGACCGCCCTGGGCGGGGCCATGCAGAACATTGTGGTGGAGCGGGAGGAGGACGGCAAGGCGGTCATCCAGTACCTGAAGCGCCGGGACGGGGGCCGGGCCACCATCCTGCCCGTCAGCTCCATCCGCCCCGGCTATCTCAAGGAGGGGCAGGAGCTGTCCCGGGAGCCCGGCTTTGTGGGAATCGGGGACCGGCTCATCTCCTTCGACCCCAAATATCAAAACGTATTTTCCAACCTGCTGGGCCGGGTGGCCGTCATGGAGAACCTGGACGCGGCCATCGCCGCCGCCCGGAAGTACGGCTATAAATTCCGCATTGTCACCCTGGACGGCCAGGTGCTGAACCCCGGCGGCTCCATGACGGGCGGCTCGGCCAGCCGCAGCGCCGGGATCCTGAGCCGGGCCAACGAGCTGGAGCGGCTGCACAGCCAGCTGGAGGACATCCGTACCCGTGTGGCCGAGGGGGCCAGAGCCATGGCGGAGGCGGAGCGGGAGAACACCGCCGCCGCCTACGAGCTGGAGACCGCCCAGGCCCAGCTGCGCCAGTGGGAGGACGCCATCCTGAAGGCGGAGGGGGAGCTGTCCCACCGCCGGAGCGTGGCCGCCGACCTGGAGCGCCAGGGGGCGGGCCACCGGGAGGAGCTGGAGCAGCTCAAGAGCCGCTCCGCCCAGATTGAGACGGACACCCAGGCGGCCAAGGCCCGCATCCAGGCCCTGGAGGGGGAGACCGCCGCTCTGCGCAGCGAGGCGGAGGGCAAGGCCCGGGGCCAGACCGAGGTCCAGGAGCGCTCCGCCCGCATCGCCCGGGAGGCGGCCGGCCTGACCGCCGCCCAGGCGGCCCTGGAGGCGGAGCGGGAGGCCACCCGGTCGGGCCTCGCCGAGCTGGAGAACCTGAAAGCCAGCATGGCCGGGGACCGGGACCAGAACCGGGCCCTGATGGCGGGCTACGAGGAGAAGAACGCCGGCCTCACCCGGGAGATCGGAGAGAAGGAGGGGGCGCTGGCCGCCATCCAGGAGGAGAGCCGGGGCAGAAACGAGACCATCGCCCGGCTGAACCAGGAGAAGCTGGACCTGGAGGGCCGGCGGGTGAAGGCCACCCGGGAGAGCCAGTCGCTGAACGAGGAGCTGCTGCGCACCGAGGGGGAGGTCTCCCGTCTGGAGCAGCGGCGGGTGTCGGCCTCCATGGAGGAAAAGCAGCTGCTGGACAAGCTGTGGGAGACCTACGAGCTCAGCCACGAGGCGGCCCGCCAGCAGCGGGTGGAGATCGAGTCGGTACAGAAGGCCAGCCGCCGGATCGCCGAACTGAAGCGGTCCATCTCCGGGCTGGGCAGCGTGAACGTGGGGGCCATCGAGGAGTTCCAGCGGGTCAACGAGCGGTATACCTACCTCACCGACCAGCGGGACGACGTGGACAAGGCCAAGAAGGAGCTGGAGGAGATCATCGCCGGCATCACCAACGAGATGAAGGCCATCTTCCAGCGGGAGTTCACCACCATCAACGAGGCCTTCGGCCAGACCTTCCTGGAGCTCTTCGGGGGCGGCAAGGCCACCCTGGAGCTGGAGGACCCGGAGGATATTCTCAACTGCGGCATTGAGATCAAGGTCCAGCCCCCCGGCAAGGCGCTGAAGATCATCACCCTTCTGTCGGGCGGCGAGAAGGCCTTCGTGGCCATCGCCCTGTACTTTGCCATTTTAAAGGTGAGGCCCACCCCCTTCGTGGTCATGGACGAGATCGAGGCCGCTCTGGACGACAGCAACGTGGTGCGCTTCGCCCACTATATGCGCAATATGGCGGCCAAGACCCAGTTTATTGTCATCACCCACCGCCGGGGCACCATGGAGGAGGCCGATGTACTCTACGGCGTGACCATGCAGGAGCAGGGTGTCAGCCGAATGCTGACCATCAACCTGAACGACGTGGAGAAGGAGCTGAACATCCGCTGACCCCCGCCGCAGCGAAAAAGGCCCCTTTTGAAAGGGGCTGGCACGGCGAAGCCGTGACTGAGGATTGCGTTTTGCAAAGCAAAACATACGAAGTAAAAATGCAATCCTCTGTCTGGCCCTGCGGGGACGGAAAAGTTTGGAGGAAAACCATGAACGAGAAAAAAA
>CAJUSG010000036.1:8955-24077 GCA_910589085.1 uncultured Oscillospiraceae bacterium
GTCTGGCCCTGCGGGGACGGAAAAGTTTGGAGGAAAACCATGAACGAGAAAAAAACGGGCAGCTGGAGCATGATAATTGGGGGGATAGCCCTGATTATTGTGCTCTTTATAGGGGTGCAGGTGATTTTCTGGGTACTGGAGGAGGTCATCCATCAGGATGCGCCCGCCGTCTCGGCTGTCCAGAGCGTCCCCGATACCGGCGCGGAGGCCCCCGGCTTCTGCGTCCACTGCGGCGAGGAGCTGCCCGACAGCTTCCAGTGGGGGCAGTACTGTCCCTGGTGCGGGGAAAAAATTGAACAATAAGGAGTAACACCCATGGGCTTTTTTGACAAGCTGAAAAAGATCAACATTTTCTCCGGCTTCGGCTCGGAGCTCACCGACGACTTTTACGACGAGCTGGAGGAGTCGCTGATTCTGGCGGACACCGGCATGGACGTGACCCTGGAGCTGGTGGAGGAGCTGCGCCGCCGGGTGAAGTCAGAGGGGGTCAAGACGGTGGAGGGGGCCCGGGAGGTGATGGTCCGGGTGATTGCCGGCGCCCTCAGCGCCGGGGACCCGTCTCTGGACCTGTCCACCAAGCCCGCCGTGGTGCTGTTCATCGGGGTAAACGGGGTGGGCAAGACCACCACCATCGGCAAGATCGGCCATCAGCTGAAGGCGGAGCGGAAAAAGGTGCTCTTCTGCGCCGCCGACACCTTCCGGGCGGCAGCCGCCGACCAGCTGACCATCTGGGCGGACCGGGCGGGGGTGGACATCATCAAGCAGCAGGAGGGGGCGGACCCCGCCGCCGTGGTATTTGACGCCATGTCGGCCGCCAAGGCCCGGAACGCCGGGGTAGTGCTGGTGGACACCGCCGGCCGGCTGCACAACAAGCAGAACCTGATGAACGAGCTGAATAAAATCTCCCGGGTGATCGACCGGGAGCTGCCCGGCTGCGCCCGGGAGACCCTTCTGGTGCTGGACGCCACCACCGGCCAGAACGGGCTGATTCAGGCCCGGCAGTTCAAGGAGGCGGCGGGGATCACGGGCATCGTCCTCACCAAGCTGGACGGCACCGCCAAGGGGGGCATCGCCATCGCCATCGCCAAAGAGCTGGGGGTGCCCGTAAAGTACGCCGGCGTAGGGGAGGGCATCGACGATTTAAAGCCCTTCGACGCCCAGGAGTTCGCCCAGGCGCTGATTTGAGTGTGTGAAGGCGTGTAGGGGCCGACGACCCCGGCGGCCCGTTTTTACGGAATTGCGGCATTGTACGGACGGCGCGCCGTGGTCGTCGCGTTCTGCGTGCGGCGCGTGTTCGGCGTAGGGGCGGATATCATCCGCCCGCTCTGACGGTGCCCACCCCGACAGAAATGGCCCCAAAAAATTAATAGAATATCAATAGACAGAAAGAGAAAATATGGTAGAATAAGGGGGAAGCCAGATGAAACTGGTACTGGCCAGCAAGAACGAGAAGAAGCTGGTAGAGATGAACGACATTCTGTCCCATCTGGGGATCGAGGTCTGTTCCGAGGCGGAGGCCGGGGTAGACCTGGAGGTAGAGGAGACGGGGACCACCTTTGAGGAGAACTCCCTGCTGAAAGCGAAGGCGGTAATGGAGGCCAGCGGCCTGCCCGCCATCGCCGACGACTCGGGGCTGTGCGTGGACTGCCTCAACGGGGCTCCGGGGGTGTACTCCGCCCGGTACGGCGGCGAGGGGCTGAGCGACGAGGCCCGCTACCGGATTCTCCTGGAGAACATGCGGGGCCAGATGACCCGGACGGCGAAATTCGTCTCGGTAATCACCTGCTGCTTCCCCAACGGGGACGTGCTGTCCGCCCGGGGGGAGTGCCCCGGCACCATCGCCTACGCCCCCATGGGGGAGGGCGGCTTCGGCTACGACCCGGTGTTCTTCGTCCCGGAGCTGAAAAAGACCTTTTCCCAGATGACGGCGGACGAAAAGAACGCCATCTCCCACCGGGGCAAAGCCATCCAGGCGTTCAAGGAGAAATTAGAGGACTATCTCAGGTGATTTGCAGGGGCGGATATGCGCCGCACGTAGGGCGCGACGACCCGGCGCGCCGCCTGTGATTGCAAAACGGCGTGCCCAGTGGTCACGCCCTACAAAATAGCCGAAAACGAGGATAAAATATGGAACTTACAAGCAAACAGCGGGCCCAGCTGCGGGGCCTGGCAAATAATATCGACACCATTCTGATCGTGGGCAAGGAGGGCATCGGGGACAACCTGGTAAAGCAGGCCAACGACGCCCTGGAGGCCCGGGAGCTCATCAAGGGGAAGGTGCTGGAGAACTCCCTGCTCTCCCCCCGGGAGGCGGCGGAGGAGCTGGCCCCACTGACCCGGAGCGAAATTGTTCAGGTGATTGGAACAAAATTCGTGTTATATCGTCCAAGCCATAAGAAGGACAAAAAGGATAAAATTGTGCTGGTACAGGACAAGAAACGCCTAAAGGGTTAGGACAAAAGCCTCCCTTCGCAAAGGGAGGTGGCATCCGCGAAGCGGATGACGGAGGGTTTTCCCCTCCCGAAATGCATCTGGCCCTGTCGGAGGAAACCCCCACCGCCCTTCGGGCGGAGCCCCCTTTGCGAAGGGGGCCTTGGGCGCAGCTCTGTAAAATTTTCATTCTGAAATAAGGCGGTGTCAGTGATGAAAATCGGAATTTTTGGCGGAACCTTCAACCCGCCCCACTTGGGGCACTTGGCGGCGGCGGAGGCGGCGATTGGGGCGCTGGGTCTGGACAAGCTGTACATTGTGCCCGCGTCCATCCCGCCCCACAAGGAGCTGCCCGAGGGCACCCCGGCCCCGGAGCATCGGTTGGCCATGGCGGCCAAGCTGGCGGACGCGCTTCTGCTGCCCCAGGTGGTCCAGCTGTCTGAGATGGAGCTGAAGCGTGAGGGGAAGAGCTACACCGCCGACACGCTGGCGGCCCTCCGGGAGGAATACCCGGAGGCGGAGCTGTGGCTGCTTATGGGTACGGACATGTTCCTGACCCTCCACCGGTGGCGCGAGCCGGAGAAGATTCTGAAGCTGGCGGGGGTATGCGCCTTTGGCCGCACGGAGCAGGACGGGGAGGCGGTCTTCGCCCCTCAGCGGGAGTATCTGCAAAGGACCTGCCCCGGGGCGAGGATCACCACCATCCCCCTGCCCGGTCTGGTGGACATCTCCTCCACCCGGCTGCGGGAGCTGCTGGCCCGGGGGGAGGGCGGGGACTATCTCATCCCCGCCGTCTATGGATACATCCTGAGAAATCAGCTCTACAGCACCCACGCCGACCTGAAGCGCCTGGCCATCCCCGAGCTGCGGGCCTGTTCCTACTCCATGGTGATGCAGAAGCGGGTGCGTCACATCCGTGGCACCGAGGAGGAGGCGGTCCGCCTGGCCCAGCGCTGGGGTGCGGACCCGGACCAGGCCCGCCGGGCGGGCATTCTCCACGACTGCACCAAGTATCTGGAGCTGGAGGAGCAGCTGGCGCTGTGTGAGCGGTACGGCGTGGAGCTGGACGAGCTGGAGCGCCGGGCGGTAAAATTACTCCACTCCAAGACGGGGGCGTGTATTGCCCGGCATGTTTTCGGGGAACCTGACGAGGTGTACAACGCCATCTTCTGGCACACCACGGCCAAGGAGAACATGACCACCCTGGAAAAAATTCTATACGTAGCCGACTATATGGAGCCCAACCGGACCTTTGAGGGGGTGGAGCGGCTGCGGGAGCTGGCCTACAGCGACCTGGACAAGGCGCTGCTTCTGGGGGTGGAGACCACCATCCAGGAGATGAAGGACCGCAGTCTCCCCGTCCACCAGAGCACCCTCCGGGCCCAGGCCTGGCTGCGGGAGCACGGCGTTACAACAGAGGGGTAAGAGAACAATGAGCGAATACAACGATAAACACGGCCGGCGGGAGGCGCCCGGCGGATTCTCCCTGAAGAAGTGGTGGGCGGGCTACCGCGGCTGGGTGGCCAGCCTGGACCGGGGGGCAAGGATCCGCTACCGGGTGTACCAGGGGCTGTCTGTGGCGGCCCTTCTGGTCATCGCGCTGGTGCTGTTTCTCCAGTCCTGGATCAAGCTGCCCGAGGTGCCGGTCCCTCCGGAGCCCGGTACGGGCAGCGAGGGACCGCCCTCCCAGAGCGGCCAGCCCGCCGGCCTGGAGTACGAGGGGGCGGAGCTGCCCAGCGTGACCAAGAGCGGCCGGAAGCCGGGCTACTACACCTTCCTGCTGGTGGGCAAGGACACCAGCAGCGGCCTGACCGACACCATGATGCTGGTCACCTACGACACCCAGGGCAAGAAGATCAACGCCATCAGCCTGCTGCGGGACACCATGGTGAACACCTCGGGTAAGAGCGGCGGCCAGAAGCGGCTGAACGCGGTCTATAACCGCAACCGGGGCGACAGTAAGCTCAGCGAGAAGGAGCGCATCGAAAATGGCATGACCGCCCTGAAGAAGGAGGTCAGCCGCCTTACCGGCATCTACCCCGACTTCTACGTCATGGTGGAGTGGGAGGCCATCGGCCGCCTGGTGGACGCCGTGAACGGCGTAGAGTTCGAGGTCCCCTTCGACATGGACTACGACGACCCCTATCAGGACCTGCACATCCACCAGAAGAAGGGCCTGCGGGTGCTGGACGGCCGGGACGCCATGGAGGTGATCCGCTTCCGGAAGAACAACGACGGCAGCCACTCCCTGGGCGACGTGGGCCGCACCGAGATCCAGCGGGACTTTCTCACCGCCGTGCTGAAAAAGTGCCTCACCCCGGAGATTCTGCTCAAGCTGCCCACCCTGGTGGACATCTTTGTGGACAACGTGGACACCGACCTCACCGTGGGCAACATCCTGGCCTTCGCCCAGCTGGCCATCGGCATGGACGTGGAAAACGGGGTAAACTTCGTCCCCATGCCCTGCTATGGGGTGTCCTATGGCGGCGCGTCGCTGGTGTGCGCCCAGGAGAAGGAGCTGCTGGAACTGCTTAACGACGGCATCAACCCCTATCTGGACGAGATCAGGTCCAGCGACCTTCAGCTGATGTACCAGAAGAGCAACGGCGCCTTTGGCGTGACCAACGGCACCCTGGCCGACCCGGCGGTGGGCCGGGTCTATGTGGCCCCCAAGCCCAAGCCGGAGGAGCCAGACAGCTCGGAGGAGCCCGGCGACACCAGCGGAGAGGAGAACCCTGACACCTCCACTCCCCCCGACAGCTCCGGAGAGGAGACGCCGCCGGGGGATGCCAGCGAGCCGGGCGGCACGGAGGAACCCGGCGCTGTCCCCGACCCGCCGGACATCGGGGAGATCGACCCGGGCGTGGTCTTCCCCGACCCCTCCACGGACATTCAGAACAGAGACAGCCAGATCGCGGCGGACGGGCTGCCCCGGGCCGCGGCCTGACAACAAGGAAAGGAGACAAAGAGATGGAATCCTATGAACTGGCGGTTCTGCTGGCCAGAGCGCTGGACGGCAAAAAGGGCGGCGACATCAAGGTGCTGAAAACGGAGGGCCTGACCACCCTGGCGGACTACTTCGTGCTGTGTACCGCCACCTCCAATACCCAGATCAAGGCCATGTCCGACGCCTGCGAGGAGGCGGCGGAGTCCAACGGTGAGCGCGCCCACCACATCGAGGGCCACCGGGGCGGCACCTGGCTGCTGATGGACTTCTCCTCGGTGGTGGTCCACGTCTTCACCGACGAGGCCCGGAAGTTCTACGACCTGGAGCGGCTGTGGAGCGACGCGGAGGAACTGGATATGGCCCAGGTTTTGGGCCGGGAGTAAACGAGATACCCCGGCGTCCCAGTGGGACGCCGGGGTATTTTCATTCTCCACGAATAATTTTCAGCGCCTTCTGGCGGTTTTCCACCCGGTTGACGGGCCGGCTGCCGCCGAACTCCCCGTCCACGGTCCAGGGGATGGACTGGTCGCTGGCGAAGGTGAGGCTGCGGGCCTGGAACTGGACCAGTGCGCCGGAGCGGTCGTTCTGAGACAGGTTAATCAGGGCCTGGAGCCCGTCGGTGAGGTCGGCCAGCTTGAGGGGCTTGCGCACCAGCGTGACCTCAAACAGCCCGTCGTCCAGCACCACCCGCTCGGCCTTGGGGGGCTTGAGCCCGCCGATGGACTGGGAATTGCTCACCATGCCGAAGTAGAAGTCGTCCTCCAGGGTCTGTCCGTCGAACTCCACCGTCATGTGGTAGGGCGCGATGGTGGGCAGGGAGGCGATGCCCGCGAAGATATAGGCCAGGTGGCCGAAGGTGTTTTTCAGGTCCTGGGGGGTGTCGTAGGCGACCTTGGTAAAGGCGCCGAAGGCGGCCACATAGACGAAGGTGGTGTCGTTGAGCCGTCCGATGTCTATAGGGAGGGGCAGGCCGGTGCCGGCGGCCACCAGGGCGGCCTCCCGGGGCTTTCTGGGCAGGCGCAGGGTGGTGGCGCAGTCGTTGGTGGAGCCGAAGGGGATGTAGCCCAGGGGGGGCGGGCAGTCCAGCTCCAGCAGACCGGCGGCGGCCTCGCTGAGGGTGCCGTCTCCGCCGGCGCAGACGACCCGGTCGAACCTGGGTCCCAACTCCCGGACCACCCGCGCGGCGTCCCCTCTGCACTGGGTAGGGTAGGCGGTGGTGAGCCAGCCGGCCTTGGCGAACACGTCCAGCACGGGGGCCAGCGCGGCCTTCACCTGTCCGGTGCCCGAGGTGGGGTTGTAGATGAAAAGCAGTTGATTCATTGGAAAATCCTCCGGGGTAACCGAGATATTGATACATATTATAGTAGCCGTCCGAGAAAAATCAAGATGGCGGAGAAAACTTTATTCCTTCTTAACAACCCTTTATCCCCGAAGGGGATAAAAGGGGGAAAGGCATTCCCCCGGAAAACAGGGGCTTGCGCCGGAGGAAAAAAGCGAGTACAATAGGGCGGAAACTTTTTGATTGAGGTGTCTCTATGAATCGCAAGACACTGGCGGCGGCCTTTCCGCTTACCCTCCCGGTGCTGATGGGCTATCTGGCCATCGGGGTAGCCTTTGGCCTGATGCTGCAATCTGCGGGCTGGGGCGTGGGCTGGGCGGCGCTGATGAGCCTGACCATCTATGCCGGCTCGGGGCAATATCTGGGGGTATCGCTGCTGGCGGCGGGGGCGCCGCTGACCCAGGTAGCCTTTCTCACCCTGATGGTAAACTTCCGCCACCTGGTCTACGGCCTGTCCATGCTGGAGAAATTCCGGGGCATGGGCCTGCGGAAGCTCTATATGATCTTTTCCCTCACGGACGAGACCTATGCTCTGCTCTCCTCGGCCCGGGCCCCGGAGGGGGTGGACGAGCACGATTTTTTCTTCACCGTGGCCCTGCTGGACCAGAGCTACTGGGTGCTGGGCTCGGTAATCGGCTCCCTGCTGGGGGCGGCGCTGGGCTTCGACACCACGGGGGTGGACTTCGCCATGACCGCCCTGTTCCTGGTGATCGCCGTAGGCCAGTGGAGGGCGGCGGGGAGCCACCTGCCGGCTCTGCTGGGGGGCGCGGCCACCCTGGTCAGCCTGCTGCTGGCGGGGGCGGAGGATATGCTCCTCCCGGCCCTGGCCATCATAGTCATCACCCTGACGCTGCTCCGGCCCCGGCTGGATGAGCGGCGCGCGAGAGAGGAGGAGACCCCATGCCCCTGACCCCTGCCCAGACCCTGGCCTCCATCGCCGTGATGGCGGCGGTCACCTTTCTGACCCGGGCTCTGCCCTTTCTGCTCTTCGACCGGGGGGACCATCCCCCCAAGCTGGTCCTCTACCTGGGCCGTGTTCTGCCCCCGGCGGTAATAGCCATGCTCATCGTCTACTGCCTGAAGGGGGTCACCTTCACCGCCCTGGGGGGCTGGGTCCCCCCTCTGGCCGCCGGTCTGGCGGCGGTGCTTCTCCACCTGTGGAAGGGCAACGACCTGATCTCCATCTTCGGCGCCACCATCCTGTACATGGTGCTGGTCCAGGGGGTGTTCGCCTAGATGGGCAGCCGAGTGTTAATCACGGGCGCGTCCCGGGGCATCGGGGCGGCCACGGCCCGGCTGTTCGCCCGGGAGGGCTGGGACGTGGCCATCAACTACAACCGCAGCCGGGATGAGGCTATGGAGCTGGCGGCCGGGCTGTCGGGGGTGTCCATCCAGGCGGACGTCTCCGACCCGGAGCAGGCGGAGCGGCTGGTGCGGGAGGCGGAGGAGGCCCTGGGCCCGCTGGACGCCGTGGTGTGCAATGCGGGGGTAGCCCTGCCCCAGCAGCTGCTCACCGACACGACGGCGGACCAGTGGCGGCGGGTGATGTCGGTGGACCTGGACGGGGTGTTTCACACCCTCCAGGCGGCCATCCCCGGCCTGGTGCGCCGGAAGGCGGGGGCCATTGTGACGGTCTCCTCCATGTGGGGGGTGACGGGAGGCTCCTGCGAGGTCCCCTACTCGGCCGCCAAGGCGGGGGTGATCGGCCTGACCAGGGCTCTGGCCAAGGAGCTGGGCCCCTCCCATATCCGGGTAAACTGCGTGGCCCCCGGGGTCGTGGACACGGGGATGAACGGCCATCTCACCCGGTGGGAGCTGGCCGCCCTGGGGGAGGAGACCCCGCTGTGCCGCATCGGCCGGCCGGAGGAAATCGCCCAGGCCATCCTCTTTCTGGCCTCGGAGCGGGCCTCATACATCACCGGCCAGGTGCTGCGGGTGGACGGCGGTATGATAATTTAATGAAAAATTCGTCGAATTTTAAGATTTGCGGGCCTGATTTGCGGTTGTAAAACGGGCCAAAACTTGGTATAATAAATCGCTCACAAAATTATGTTGACCAATTTTTACCAAAACCGACAGGAGGGTAGTTATGGGCCGCACCAACAGGGATGTCGGCGGCTACCGGGGCCGCAGGACAATCACGGATATTTTACGATTCATAGCCATCGCCCTGGCGGTGGTGGTGGTTCTTGTGCTGGCCGGAGTGTTCTACCTTCAAAAATATCTGGTCTACAGTGACGACGGGGTCCGTCTGGAGCTGCCCCCCTTCCTGGAGCTGTTCCGACATGGTGAGGAGCCGGAGGGCAGCGCGGGCTCTGTGACCCTCCCCGACCCGGAGGACATCAGCCTGATCGAGCAGCCTGGGGGCAGCCAGTCCGAGCCCGAGCCCCAATCTGCCGGGGCGGCGGTCACCCTTACGGTGGAGGAGGTGCTGAACGGCTCCGCCTCCGCCCGGCTGGAGGAGCTGCAAGCCGAGGCCCTGGTGCTGGAGATGAAGGACCAGATGGGCCGTCTGGGCTGGAGTTCGGCGGAGCGCATCGCGGGCCAGAGCGGGGTAAACGGGCCTGCGGAGGCGGGCGAGGGCCTGAGCCGGTGGAACGGGGGAGAGGTGTATACCATCGCCCGGGTCCACTGCTTCCGGGACGACACGGTGCCCTACTACCGCAACCCGCTGGCACTGCGCTGGGCGGGCAACGACTGGAACTGGCGGGACGAGCTGGGCCTGCGGTGGACCAGCCCCGCCCAGGAGGAGGTCCGGGCCTACAACGCGGCACTGTGCGGCGAGCTGGCCGCCATGGGCTTTGACGAGATCGTGCTGGAGGAATTTTACTTCCCCATCGGGGGCAAGCTGGACACCATCCGCCGGGGCGAGTCCTACAACCCCAGCCAGTTTACCGCCCAGGTGGAGGACTTTCTCACCCGGGTGCGGGCGGCGGTGGAGCCCTACGGCACAAAGCTCTCCCTCCGGGTAGGCCGGAGCACTCTGGAGGGCGGTGAGACAGCCAGCGGGGTGACCCCCCAGCTGCTGGAGGAGTATGCCCACCGGATCTGGGTGGAGGCGGACGGCCAGACCCCCGCCCCGCTGGACCTGCTGGAGGGGGCGGGAATCACCGGCGGAGAGGACCGGCTGGTGCTGGTCACCCACGCCCGGGAGGATACCCCCCTGTTCCAGGCGGTAATCCCGTCGGAGGAGCCCGAAAACTAAATCGAGTAAGCTGCCGGCGTCCACCTGTGCAAAACAGATGGACGCCGGCTGTTCGTTTGCCGAAAACGCGGAACGTATCCAGACAGGGGCGAAAAATTGTCTATGGAAATCCGAAGAGAAAGGTCTTGATTTTTCAGGAAATTATGACTACAATGGGAGGTAGCACATTCCTGTAATCTAGCATCCAAAAGAAGGTGGTGAAAACATGGCATTGGAAGCGATTCAAACGGTAACCCAGGCGGAGGCCAGGGCCAAGGCGGACCGGGAGGCCGCGGCGGCTCAGGCCAAGCAGCGGCTGGCCGACGCCCAGCGCGAGGCGAAGCAGACCGTAGAGCAGGCCCGGCAGAAGGCCCGCGAGGCCGCCAGACAGATGATGGCGGAGGCGGAGGACAAGGCCGCCCAGCAGACGAGGGCGGAGCTGGAGCGGGCGGCGGCGGACTGCGAGGCACTGAAACGCAATGCCCGGGACCGGCTTGAAGAGGCCGCACAGCTCATTGTTGGAAGGGTCGTGGAACGCTAATGGCTATCGTAAAAATGAAACACCTGCGCATGGTGGCCATGACGGTTGACCGGGAGGCGCTGCTGCGCAAGCTGCAGCACCTGGGCTGTGTGGAGATCGTCCAGCCAGAGGCTGACCCGGAGGACCCCATGTGGGCCGTCCTCACCTGCCCGGAGGCGGGGGGCCTGGCCGCCGCTCACGAGGAGAAGACCCAGGCCGAGCGGGCGCTGGAGGTCCTCAAGCGGTACGCCCCGGCCAAGGGGAGCTTTCTGGCCCCCAAGCCCGGCGTAGGGGAGGGCGAGCTCCTGGACGAGGCGCGGGCCCAGCGGGCCCGGGAGGCCGCCCAGGAGGTCAACGCCCTGGACCGGCGGCTGGCCGCCATCCATGCGGAAAAGAACAAGCTGGAGGCCCAGAGGGCGGTTCTGCTCCCCTGGCAGTCCCTGGACCTGCCTCTGGAGACTCCCTCCACCCCCCAGGTGACCATCCAGCTGGGCACCCTGCCGGTGACTGTCCCCCTGGGGCAGGCGGAGGGGGAGCTGCAGGCGGTCTGCGAGCTGGCCGAGCTCACTGAGGTGTCGGCCGGCAAGGACGCCCGCTGCTGCACCCTGGTGTGCCACGCCAGCGGGGCGGAGGCGGCCCTGGAGGCGCTGAAGGCTCTGGGCTGGTCCCGGGCCAACCTGCGGGACTGGACGGGCACCGCGGCGGAGAACCTGGCCCGTCTGGACCGGGAGAGCAAGGCGCTGGAGGCGGAGGCCGCCTCTATCGAGGCAAAGCTGTCCGGCATGGGTGAGCTGAACGCCCCTCTGCGGCAGCTGTCCGACCTGGCCGGGGTAAACGCCAGCCGGGAGGAGTGCCGCGGCCGTCTGATGGACACGGGTCAGACCTTCCTGCTGGAGGGCTGGGTGCCGGAGGAGAGCTGGGGCCTTCTGTCCAAGGAGCTGGAGCCCTGGCCCTGCGCCTTTGAGGTGACCGACCCCGCGCCGGAGGACTACCCCCAGGTGCCGGTGCGGCTGAAAAACAACACCCTGACCCGGCCGCTGAACATGGTCACCGAGATGTACTCCCTGCCGGCCTACGGCACGCTGGACCCCAACCCTCTGATGGCCCCCTTCTTCATCCTGTTCTACGGAATCATGATGGCGGATATGGGCTACGGCCTTCTCATGATGCTGGCCGGAGGGATACTCCTGAAAAAGAAGAAGCCCGGGGGCACCTTCGGCCATCTGTGCGGCCTGCTGGTGCTGTGCGGAATCACTACATTTATCATGGGCGCTCTCACCGGCGGCTTCTTCGGCGACTTCCTCACCCAGGTGGTAAAGCTGACCACCGGCGGGGACTTCGTTCTGCCCGCCCTGTTCACCCCCCTGGAGGATACCATGATGATCCTGGTGGGGGCCATGTGCCTGGGCTTTGTGCAGATTGTCACCGGCATGGCGGTCAGCTTCGTGAGCAAGCTGAAACATGGCCAGGTGCTGGACGCGGTCTTTGAGGAGGTCACCTGGTGGGTGGTCTTCGCCGGACTGGGACTGATGATCGCGGGGGTCACCCCCATCCTGCTGGCCGTTGGCGGCGTGCTGGTGGTGGCCGGCCCTGTGATCCAGAATGAGGGCTTCGGCAAGGTCACCGGCATCTTCGGCTCCCTGTACAACCACGTGACGGGCTACTTTGGCGACATTCTGTCCTACTCCCGTCTCATGGCCCTGATGCTGGCCGGCTCAGTGATTGCCCAGGTGTTCAACACCCTGGGGGCCATCCCCGGCAACATCATCATTTTCCTGATTATCTCCTTCGCGGGCAACACCCTGAACTTCGCGCTGAACCTGCTGGGCTGCTACGTCCACGACCTGAGACTTCAGTGTCTGGAGTACTTCGGCAAGTTCTACCAGGACGGCGGAAGGCCCTTCCGGCCCCTGGATTTAAATACCAAATACTACGAGGTAGTGAAATAAGAGGAGGAAAAAATTATGAGCACTGCAACAGATATGATCCAAATGGTTGAGCAGAGCGGGGCGGCCAGCTCCTTCATCGGGGCCTTCGGCGGTCTGGCTCTGGCCCTTCTGGGCGCCGGCCTGGCGGCCGTTCTCAGCGGCATCGGCTCCGCCAAGGGTACCGGCATCGCCGGCGAGGCCGGCACCGGCCTGCTTTGCGAGGACCCCAGCAAGTTCGGTAAGGTCATGATCCTTCAGGTCATCCCCGGCACCCAGGGCCTTTACGGTCTGGTGGTCTGGTTCTTCGCCGTGTTCCGTATGGGCCTGCTGTCCGGCACCCTGCCCATGCTGACGGTGGCCCAGGGCTGCCAGTACCTGGCCGCCTGCCTGCCCATGGCGCTGGGCGGCCTGTTCTCCGCCATTGCCCAGGGCCGCGTGGCCGCCGGCTCCATCAACATCCTGGCCAAGAAGCCCGACGACTGGTCCAAGGGCATGGTGCTGTGCATCACCGTGGAGTTCTACGCCATTCTGTCTCTGCTGGCCTCCATGCTGATGATTATCAACATCAGCGCCTGAGGCAGGAGAGAAGCTGATGGAAGGAATCGAAAAAATCACCGCCCGCATTGCCCAGGACGCCCAGGCTGAGATCAGCCGGCTGACGGCCGAGACCGAGGAGAAGGTGCAGGCTGTCCTGACCAACGCCGCGGCCCAGGCCCAGCAGGAGGCCAACGAGATTGTGGAGAAGGGCCGCATGGCCGCCAGCGAGCGGCTGGAGCGTCTGAACTCCGCCTCTCAGATGGAGCGGCGCAAGCTGGAGCTGGCCGCCAGGCAGGAGGTGCTGGGCGAGGCCTTCGCCCTGGCGCTGGAGAAGCTGTGCACCCTGCCTGAACAGGAGTACATCGCCCTTCTGACCAGGCTGGCGCTGGAGGCCAGCTCCTCCGGCAAGGAGCAGCTGATCCTCTCCCAAAAGGACCGCGCCGCTGTAGGCAAGCAGGTGGTCATGGCGGTCAACGACGCCCTGGTGAAGGAGCGGGCGCCCAGCCTGCCCGAGGAGGTCACCAGGTCCAAGGTGGGCGCCTTTGTGGATAAGCTGGTCCACAACACCACCGCGGCGGTCACCGGCACGGGCCTGACGCTCAGCGAGGAGACCCGGGACCTGAAGGGCGGCTTCATCATGGTGGACGGCGACGTGGAGATCAACTGCGCCTTCGAGACTCTGGTCCGCCTTCAGCGGGAGCAGATGGAGAAGAAGGTCGCCGACGCGTTGTTTCAATCGTAAGGAAGGGGGCAGTCAACTTGTCCCACCGGAAAAAGGATACAGACTATCTGGCCATCTCGGCGCGGATCCGGGCGATGGAGAACAAGCTCCTCACCCGGGAGCGGATGGACCGGATGATTGAGGCCCGGGACGGCTCCGAGGCCATGAAGATTCTGGCCGAGTGCGGCTATAACGACGCCGCCGGCCTGGACGCCTGTCTGGCCCAGGCCCGGGCGGAGGTCTTCAAGGACATGGAGCAGGGGGCGCCCGACCCCCGCCTGGTGGAAGTATTTCAGATCAAATACGACTACCACAACGCCAAGACCATCCTCAAGGCCCAGGCCATGGGTTCCGACCCGGAGCGTCTGCTGCTGGCCGGCGGCCGCTATGACCCCGCCCAGCTGTGGGACGGCTGGAAGCGTGAGGCCCTCAGCGGTGTCAGCGAGCCCTTTAAAAAGGCCATGGAGCAGGCAAAAACCGCCCTGGCCGAGGGGGGCGACCCCCAGCAGGCCGACCTGATTCTGGACCGCGCCTGCTACGGCGAGATGGCCCGGCTGGCCCGTGAGCTGGAGAGCCCCTTCCTCCAGGGCTATGTCCGCCTGTCGGTGGACGTGGCCAACCTGCGCTCCGCCGTCCGGGTGGCGCGCATGGGGAGAGAGGGCGAGTTCCTGCGTCAGGTGCTGCTGCCCGGGGGCAGCGTGTCGGAGACGGCCATCGCCGCCGCCCGCGGGGAGGCCCTTGGGGAGGTATTCCGCGCCGGGCTGCTGGCCCAGGCGGCGGAGCTGGGGGCCAGGCTGGCCCAGCCGGGCGGAGAATCTCTCACCGCCTTCGAGCGGGAGTGCGACAACGCCCTCACCGCCTATCTGGCCGCGGCCCGGCGCATCCCCTTCGGGGAGGAGACGGTCATCGGCTACCTGTACGCCAAAGAGCTGGAGTTCACCGCCATCCGGGCGATTTTCGCCGGGCGTGCGGCGGGCCTGGATGGGGACACCATCCGCTCCCGGCTCCGGGAAACCTATGTGTAAGGGGGTAGGGTAGATGTATAAGATTGCCGCCATGGGCGATAAGGACAGCGTGCTGGGCTTCAAGGCCCTGGGGCTGGAGGTCTGCTCTGTGGACACCCCCGAGGCGGGCCGGGAGGCGCTGCACCGCATGGCCAAGGAGAACTACGCCATCATCTATATGACCGAGCAGCTGGCCGCCCAGCTCCCCCAGGAGGTGGCCCGGTACAAGGACGCCCTGACCCCGGCGATCATCCTGATCCCCGGCAAGGAGGGCTCTCTGGGCATCGGCATGGCCAACGTAAAAACGGCGGTCGAGCGCGCGGTCGGCGCGGATATTTTGTAAGGCGCACCAAAAAGCCTCCTTTTGAAAGGAGGTGCCCCAGTGCGCACACTGGGGCGGAGGATTGCATTTTGGCGAAGCCAAAATATGCGAAGCAAGCCAGTGCTTAGAAATCTCGTTTACTTCGTATGTTTTGCTTCGCAAAACGCAATCCTCAGTCAGCCTTCGGCTG
>CAJUSG010000037.1 GCA_910589085.1 uncultured Oscillospiraceae bacterium
CGGGAAAAGCGGTCATGGACGATGGTAAATATCTCGTCGGAGATAATCGCCTCATGGGTTCCCTCAATGACAGTCCACTCGCTTTCATCGGTGGGAGCCATTTTCTTGGTCCGGTAGGATACGCTTTTATACTTGCCCTGAACCAGATTGCCGATGTAGACCTCATCCTTCAGCATGGTGTTTACAGACGTCACAGACCAGATATTCCGCTTTGTGCCGCCGCTGGAGTGGCTGGCAAAGCCTTTGCAGCCCTTCATACACTTATACACCGACGGCGGCGGGATTTGCAGGGCGTTGAGCCGCTTGACAATGCCACAGACAGAAGCGCCGTCTGCGTACCAGTTGAAGATCATACGGACGATTTCAGCAGCCTCCGGGTCGATCACCAGCTTGTGGCGGTCCTCCTGACTTTTCTCGTAACCGTAGGGGGCGTAGTTGCCCAAAAACTCCCCACGCTCACGCTTCATGGCAAAGGTGCATTTGATTTTCACAGACAACTGACGGATATAGTCATCATTCATAATGTTGGAAAATGACACGATGGCGCTGCAATATCCGTTGAGGTCTTTCAGGCTGTCAATGTGGTTGAGAACGGAAATAACACGGATCCCCTTTTGGGGAAAATATTCCTCCATGAGGCGGCCCAGCTCCGGGTAATTCCGTCCCAGGCGGGAGTTGTCCTTAAAAATCACACAATTGATTTTTCCCGCTTCAATATCGGCAATCATCCGTTTATACTCCGGGCGTTCAAAGTTTCCCCCTGGGTAGCCGTCGTCGGAGTAGACCTCGGTGTCCACAATTTTTTCCCCCTGGTCTTGCAGGTATTTGATGTACTGCTCAATGATCCGTTTCTGGTTCTGTATGCTGTCGCTCTCCAGCTTATCGCCGTCCTCCTTGCTGAGCCTGACATAAACCGCCATGCGCCATTGGCTGGAAGAAGCGCCGGTTTTCTCTTGTTTGTTTCGCACAAAGGTCATGTGTCCTCCTCTCTGCTGAAACCCTCTATTTGCGAAACAACATCTACAATCATATTGTAGCAAATAGAGGGAAATATGTCAAAAACCCGCCGTTTTTGACACATAGCAGGAAAGCACAGCTATCATGCAGGATTCCAGACTCGGACCGTTTTCCGTATAGTGTACTGTCACCGTCATCTCTTGTGTTGCTGTCAACTTTTTCGCTGGCTTAGACACAGTTTTTTCCTTCACAGCAGACACCTCCTGCACGAACACTATGAGGCAGAATGGCTGGATATACTTGACGGTTCGCGTCCCACGATGGGATTTGATTTCTCTGCCTTTCCATTAATAAAACACCGGACACACCCTCTGCTGCCCGCTAAATGGCCACTTTGTAAAAATTTTTAGCAAAAAAATATCCGCATGGCGCAAAGCCATACGGATTATGCATATTTGACTTATTGTCCAAAATAATACAAGTACATATCCTCCATGTTAGGGGATTGCGGCGCGGCTTCTACACACGGCTTATGTTCAGACAGCAGCCGAATCACGCTTTTTCCATCCATGTGCAGGATGTTGCTGCAAGAGTATTTCTGAATCAGTTCCGCTTCATTCTCTGTATCAACCGTGACGCTCCAGACCATACCTTCGATTTTCTCTAATAACTCGGCGGGCCGCTTCACGTCCAATATGGAGCCTTTTTTCAGCAAAATAACCTGATTAGCTATGGCTTCTATATCGGAGACAATATGTGTTGACAGCAGCACGATTTTTTGCTGAGACAATGCGCTGATGATTCCCCGGAACCGGATACGTTCCTCCGGGTCCAGTCCGGCTGTTGGCTCATCCAACACTAAAATCTCCGGATCGCCCAAAAGCGCCTGCGCAATCCCTACACGTTGCTTTTGGCCTCCCGAAAATCCCTTGAGTTTCTTCCGGGCTTTTTCTTCCAGCCCTACCATAGACAGCAGATCATCCGTCTGCCGCTTCGCCTCATACTTTGAAAGGCCCTTCAATCGCGCAATGTAGAGAAGAAATTGTTCTGCTGTAAAGTTTGGATAGACGCCAAAATCCTGGGGGAGATACCCCAGCTTCTTTCGGAAGGCGGCTCCCATTACAGCAATATCCTGGCCGTCCAAAAGCACTCGGCCCGTGGAGGGTGGCACCAGGTCGGTCATAATTTTCATCATGGTCGTTTTCCCGGCCCCGTTGGGTCCTAACAGACCATAGACGCCACTGGACATGGTTAGGTTGATTTTTTCTAGCGCGACAGTTTCTTGGAATACTTTGCTGATATTTTCAAAAACAAGATTCATAGCTCCTTGCGCTCCTTCCTTCTCCGAATCACAAAAAAGAGTGTCAGTCCAATAAGTGCTATGTACCACATAAGCCAAAATACTGGAAGGGTTTTGATTGTTCTCCCCCGTACCAGATCTGTAAAGAAGCCGTATCGTAAAAACCAGAATATGTCCGGCGGGCTTACTGCGCCGGTGTTAATAAAGTAGCTGCTTGCAAAGGGAAGTCCGCATAGGCACATAGCGATAGGGTGATTTTTTGCTAAATCACATATCATAGCGGACATTAGGAAGTAACCAACAGAGCCAACAAGCGCAATCACTGTAGCGCGGCTGAAAGAATTTGTCCAGCCATAGGGCATATCTATCTTATTTCCCAATAAAAATGAGATTCCAATATTTCCCGCATATAAAAACAATCCAGCCGCAATGACCGCTGCTCCACCACCAATCAGGCGGTTCCAAAACAGAGAAAGCCGTCCATAGGATGTGCTGTTGATGATGGGGAATGTTCTTAGCTCCGTATCGAAAGAAAACCGGCGGATCATTACCAGCAGTATTAAAAATCCCATTGTGACGGAGCCAGTCTTGTTCCAAAAGTCAGCGGCCAGCTCCCAAAATTGCGGCCCTCGATAGCGGCCGTCAAGGTAGGCCAATACTGTTCGCACCGCCAGCCCCAGGCCAATTACAACCCAGTAAAGCGGATTTTTGAAGTATTGGTAACACTCTGTTTTCATGTTTTAGCTCTACGCCTCCATAACAGCCACAAGACGGCAAATTCAAGGACAGTCGCCAGCAGGACAAACACAATGGGCTTCCAAATATTTCCCCATTGACCTCTCCATCCAAACCAACGATAACTTTCCAACTGCATAAAGCCGCAAAAACTGAATTGAAAAATAGCCTTGCAGATTCTGTCGGCCAGTCCTCTCAATCGGTTCCCAATGACAAATTGATAGCAGAGAGCAGCCAAATATATACCTCCGCAGAGGAAAACGGTAAATGAAGTGTGTTTTGTGAGTGTCGCAACGATTAGGATAAAACCGGTAAAATACAGAGCCCCCAGCAGCAGGAAACCATATTGGACAATGCAGTATGCTAGATTTGACAGAGGTACGCTCTCAAAATGCAAGCACTCTGAAACGGGCGCAAACGCACCCTGAAATCCAATTATTGCTACATGGCTCCCAAGGGTCACAACCCCAAGCACAGTAACAACAGCGATACAATAAATAAGGGAAAATCCAATTTTTGCCCTCCAAGTTAGAGCTGGGCCATGTGCGGCAGTACCGACCAGCCCAGCAGTTTTCTGTTCCGTCTCGTAACACATCAGACGGGACAGGCCAATTACAAGCAGAAAAGCGGTAAAGGTTCCCACATAGCTACGAATATCCTGTTGAATTGTAAACCAGCACTGTTCAAAGTACCCAAATTCGGCCACATATTTTAATTCCCCTAATCCTGTGTAAATCAATACAAATAGCAGCAGGATTGTCAGCAAGTACCCAACCCAGGTTTCCCGAAATGACCTTTGTTTTCTGGCTTCACTCAACACCAGCCGCATAAGAAAACCTCCTTTGTTTTAGTTGATACGCACATATGCTGTATATAGCCACCCCAACGGCCAGAAGTACCACATATGCGGCGGTTGGCAGCAAAATCAAAAAGTGGTCAAATGGCAGAATCAATGCACAATAGCTGATCCCAACCCACAAAATGATAGCGGCCAATGACAGTCCGTCCTGATTCCGAATAACAGCCGAGAGGATCAGCAGACCGATACATAGATAAGTGTTTGGGACGGCCCCGCATAAGGCCAGCCGGATAAAATTCTCTCCTGCTGAATGGGATAGGAGTACAGCAAGGGCAGCAAAAACAAACACCATGTAAACGGATATGAGTGCCGCACGGCCGACCAGCATTTCGGAATAGGAAAAGGGAAGGGTCTCCTCCAGTTCACGCATAGGCTCGTTGGAATGGAGGACATATCTGTGAAACAGAATCAGTGTTGGCAAAGGGCTGATACAAAATATCGTTACCATTGGAGAGGCAATATTTTTCGATAAGCATACGCCAGATAGAATTGAAAGGATAAACAACGTCAGTAACAGAAAAGGATTCATTTCACTCTTGGCTATGTTTAGCAGCTGCAATAAGGTGGCCTCGGACCTTTTCTGTGGCATGGACGCCTGCAATAAAGCGATTGTCTGTTTTATCTCCTGTTCCATACGGTCATTCATTGAAAGTCCTCCCAAAGAAGTTTATACAGTGTTTTCTTGGCGGCGGCCAGCCTTGATTTGACGGTAGGCAATGGTGTATTGGTCATGTGTGCAATTTCTTTGTAAGTGAATTGCTGAAAGTAGTGCAAAATAATTGCGTTTCGCTGTGCTCCGGGTAATCGTGCAAGTGCTTTCTCAACAGTATCGGAAACGGCGATTTGATCCTCTAAGGCAGGTGGAGAAACATGGAGTTCAGCTTCTAACACCTGTTCTGAATGGGTCTTTTTCCGCAGTCTAAAATAATCCATGCACTTGTTATGCGCGATTGTAAATATCCAACTGCTGAATTTATTCCATATATGAAAACGCTCAATATTTTGCATAACAGAGATAAATACGTCTTGAGTAATGTCGTAAGCATCCTGTTCGTTTTCGGTCATTTTAAAACAATATGAGTAGATTTTAGGATACCAGCGTCGAATCAGTAACGATAGCACATCCTTATCTCCATTTTTTATTCCGTTTATCAAGTCAAAATCGCTGTACTCCATTGGCTCACCACCTTGCTGTATTAGTATAACGTATTAGGGATACAAAATGGATGATTTAAAATTATAAAAAAGGCGACATTTGCGTTTCACCGTGGGATTTCATTATACTCGTCCGTTTTTTGATTGATAGATTGATTTTGCGGAGAGAGATAAAGGACCTTCTAGGATAGCCAAAGCCGCCGCAAGGCGGCTTTGGGGGTGTGTTCCCTTTCATAACCACCACGCCGGGGAGCGCTGGCTGTCAAGGTCCGGCCAGTCCACAGACTGGCCGGCTCACGAGCGATTGCGTCAGCAATCGCTCGGCCTTGACTGACAGCGGGTCCCGGCGTATCCTCCCCAAAGGGAACGCACTCCCTATGTAGATAATCATAATGTGCCCTTGACTAACTGCCACGCCTCCTTGACCAAAGCAGCGGCTTGTAAAATTTCAGCCGCAGAAATTCTTTTTTTCACATTGGCCCAATATGCAATCTGATTGACATTGTTGCCGATGGCGGACAATTCCCGCAAAAGAGCGGCATAAGTTTCAGGCGGTCGTGGGCGGAGTTCCCTGTCCATTATGTTCTGGCGAATTAGACTGCTGGCACTTAAACCGGAGACAGAACACTGTTTTAGAAGATGGCAATACTCCTTATCGTCCAGCCAAAGGCCAATAAAGTGGTTTCTTTTTCTCATGGCATCACCCTTTCTTTTTTGCGTCTCACCGTGGGATTTCAATATATCGGGGGTATTAGGGGCTATGGCCCCTAACAAGGGTTGTTTGTTTAACAAATGACATACTTGCTGGGACAGCTCCGCAAGCGGCGCTGTCTGGGGCGCTACGTCCTGTCGGACAGTTTTGAACATAGCTTGTCCGAAACGAAATAGTACAGCACAACATAGAATCAGCAGTAGTCTGCTGTCCTTCTAAAACATTCTCTTCCTCTTTTCGTTCGTATCGATCTATCCATCCTAGTTTCGTTGCCGTGTGCGGATAGATAGATAGATTGGTCTGGATAAAATCAGTTTGGTTTTTATCAGTCTTATTAGGGTTTGCTTTTGAAACCTCAAGAGGTCGGTTTTTTCGACCTCTTGAAGTCGGATTTTCCGACCTATGCACGTCGGAAAAATCGACCTCAGAAACGGGCGTAGTCGGGACTTGCTCTGTTTCAGGGGCGTTCTCTGCGTTCTCCTGGACCGTGATCCGCTTGACAAAAATCTTATCGGGCCTGCCTTGGCCTTGTTTTTTCCGCTCAATGAGCCCAATTCCCTTTACCGTGTCCAGCTCCGCCAGCAGCCGCATGGCCTTGTTACGGCCACAGCCAATGTCCTGGCACACATCGTTCACGGTGTAGTAGATGTAGACCCGTCCGGTGTTGTCATGCCAGCCGTTTTGAGCGGACAGGCTCATACGGTCCAGCAGCAGGCCATACAGCAGTTTAGCGGCAATAGAAAGCTGCTTGAATTTAGGGTCATCTATCAGCTGATGTGGAATTTTGAAAAACGCAACCTGGCTGACTGTGTCGCTATAAATATAATCTGATAACATTACTCTTGCCACAACCGCAATCTCCTTTTGTAAATAAGTGTAGATATTGTTCCGTAATCCTCTAATTTGTAGGGTTTTCAGCGGTTGTGCTAACAATTCCCATCCATACGAGTGGGGCAACCAGGCCAGCCCGCCCATGGCGGTGGCCCCTCTGCCCCAGGTGCGCCGGGTGGTGGAGTACGCCATCACCGAATTTGAGCCCAACCGGCTCTATCTGGGCATCCCCAATTACGGCTATGACTGGACCCTGCCCTACCGGGAGGGCGGCCGGGCCCGGTCGCTGAGCAATGTGGAGGCGGTCCGGCTGGCCTGGGACCGCCGGGTTTCCATCCGGTATGACGAGACGGTCCAGTCCCCCTGGTTCCGGTATGTGGACGACAGAGGGGCGGAGCACGAGGTCTGGTTTGAGGATGCCCGGTCCATCCAGGCCAAGCTGAATCTGGCGATTGACCTGGGGCTCTACGGTGTGGGCTACTGGAACCTGGACCGGCCCTTTCCTCAGAACTGGGTGGCGGTCAACGCCATAGCGGAGATACGCTCCGAAATGTAGGGGCGGGCCGCCGAGGGCGGCGGCCCCTACTGGATTTTTTCTCCGGTCTGTGGTATAATCAGGCAACCAAAGACAAAGGAGGACATACACATGTCTGTTACAGTTGGCCTGAAGGGCCGTGCGGAGACCGTTGTAAATGAGAGCAACACCGCTCAGGCGGCCTGCTCCGGGGCCCTGCCGGTATTCGGCACCCCCTTCATGTGCGCCCTGATGGAGGAGGCGGCCTGGAAATCCATCGCCCCCCACCTGGAGGCGAGCCAGAGCACCGTGGGCACCCGGCTGAATGTCTCCCACGACAGCGCCACCCCGGTGGGGATGAAGGTCTGGGCGGAGAGCGAGGTCACCGAGGTGGACGGCAAGCGGCTAATCCTCACGGTGGCCGCCTTTGACGAGAGAGGCCCCATCGGCCGGGGCACCCATGAGCGTTTTATCGTCGCCGACGAGCGTTTTTTGGCCAAGACGGCCAGGAAGCTGGAGGGCTGAGAGATGTCCATTGAAAAAGTCCGGGATTATTTCCGTCCGCTGGGGCGGGAGGGGGACATTTTGGAGTTTCCCGTCTCCAGCGCCACGGTGGAGCTGGCCGCCCAGGCGGTGGGGGTGATCCCCGCCCGCATCGCCAAGACTCTGTCCTTTTTGGTAGAGGAGGGCTGCGTCCTGATTGTGGCCGCCGGCGACGCCAAGATTGACAACAGCAAGTATAAGGCTGTGTTCCATACCAAGGCGAAGATGCTCACGCCCGAGCAGGTGTCCGCATTTACCGGCCATGCCGTTGGCGGCGTCTGTCCCTTTGCCAACCCGGAGGGGGTAAAGACCTATTTGGATGTCTCTCTCCAGCGGTTTAAAACCGTGTTTCCGGCCGCGGGCAGCGGAAATTCCGCCATTGAGCTCACCTGCGATGAGCTGGCCGGGTATTCCCGCAGCCTGGGCTGGATTGATGTGTGCAAGGGCTGGCAGGAGCCACCGGAGGCACAGGTCTGAATCGGAGCGATATGGAGAGTCCTCTTTTTAAGGGGGCTCTCTTCTATATCCTGGCAGCCGAGGAAGGGACCTGCCGGCCATCAAAAAAATATTTAAAAATACCACTTGACGTTGACGCGGCGTCAAGTGGTAGTATCCTAATCAGGAGGTGATCGAAATGGAGTATACCATTCAGGAGCTGTCGCGCCTGTCCGGGGTAACCACCCGTGCCCTGCGCTGGTACGACGAGATCGGTCTGCTGAAGCCTAGCGGCCGGACCGAGGGCGGCTGCCGCCGCTATGGCCCGGCGGAGGTGGACCGGCTCCAGGACATCCTGTACTACCGGGCTCTCGGGGTGGAGCTGGCCCGGATCAGGGCGTGTCTGGACGACCCCTCCTTTGACCGGCTGGCCGCCCTGCGGGAGCATCTGTCCGCTCTGGAGCGGGAGCAGGGGCGGCTGCAAAAACTGATCGAATCCGTCAGGGAGACGATCATGGCACAGGAAAGGAAGAAAAATATGTCTGATGAGAAGAAATTTGAGGCCTTCAAACGCACTATGCTGGAGGAATACGCAGAGACCCATGAGGCTGAGAGCCGGGCCCGGTATGGCGACAGGGAGGTGGACGCGATGCGCAACCGGATCAAGGGCGTGACCCAGGAGCAGTACGCCGAATGGGAGCGGCTGGAGGCGGAGGTGCTGCAAAAGCTGTCCGCCGCCGTGGCCGCCGGGGCCGACCCGGCGGGGGAGCTGGGCAAGGAAATCACGGAGCTCCACCGCCGCTGGCTCACCGCCACCGGGGACAAATACGACGTACAGCGCCACCGGGGAATTGCGGAACTCTATGTTCAGGACGAGCGGTTTACCGCCTACTACGACCGGGAGCGGCCGGGCTGCGCCCGTTTTCTCCGGGACGCGGTGCTGATCTGGGCCAAATAAATGAAGGCTGGGCGCGGGTTTTACCCGCGCCCATGTGATTGGGATATTGGTTAAAAGGCGTCCAGAATTTCCTGAACCTTCTCCGGGGGAAGCTGTCCGATGGGGATGACGGGAGCGGGCTCCGGGTCGTAGGGGGCGATGGGCCGCTCAAACCGGAGCAGGTCAATCCACCGGCCATTTTTATAGCCGGCGTTTTGCTGGACGCCCATGAGACGGAAGCTGAGGCTGCTGTGCAGCCCCTCGCTGGCGGGGTTGGGGCTGGTCACCAGACCATAGACGGTCCGCACACCCTGAAGGCGCAGCAGCTCTATCAGCGACCGGTATAGCCGCCTGCCCAGCCCCTTTCCGGCGGCCTCCGGGCGGAGATAGACAGACAGCTCTGCCCCCCAGCCGTAGGCGGCCCGCTCGGCGCAGCGGTGGGCGTAGGCATAGCCCAGCACATTCCCATCCTCCTCCGCCGTGAGAAAGGGGTAGACCGCTGAAAAGGAGGTCAGCCGCCGGGAAAACTCCTCCTGACTGGGCAGTTCGTATTCAAAGGTGACCGAGGTGGGGATATACTGCCCATAGATGTCCAGCAGGGCGGGAATATCTTTCTCACCGGCAAAACGCAGCTTCATGACGCTTTTTCCTCCTCACAGGCAGAGGGCAGCACAGCGGTAATCCGGGTGCCCACGTCGGGGCGGGAGACGACCTCAAACCAGCCTCCGTGGTGCTCCACAATCCATTTGGCGATGGACAGCCCCAGTCCTGTGCCGCCGGTTTTGCGGTCCCGGGACTGGTCGGTGCGGTAGAACCGCTCAAAGATATGGGGGATACCCTCCGGAGGGATACCCATGCCCTCGTCCTGCACGGTGAGCCGGATATATCCCTTCCGCTGGAGCACCCGAAGATAGATCCGGCCCTCCTCCGGGCTGTATTTCAGGCTGTTGTCCATCAAAATACGCAGCAGCTGCTTCATCAGGCCGGGGTCAGCATCGATGCTGACTGGGTCCTCCCCCCAGCGGGGGAGGAAGGTGCGTTCGGGATGAATCATCTCCTCCTCACGGAGCACCTCGCCCGCCAGCTCGGTCAGGTCCAGCCGCTCCTTCTTCACCGGCTGGGAGTCGTTGTCCCCCCGGGCCAGAAAGAGCAGCTGCTCCACCAGCCGCTCCATGGAGGCGGCCTCTCCCCGTATGGCATCGATGGACTCCTGCAAGGCCTCCGGGTCGCTCTTGCCCCACCGGTCCAGCAGGGCGGCGTAGCCCTGGATGACGGCGATGGGGGTGCGCAGCTCGTGGCTGGCGTCAGAGACAAAGCGCATCTGGGCGCTGTAGGCCTGATTTACCCGGTCGATCATCTCGTTGATGGCCTGAGCCAGCGACCGCAGCTCCTTCTGGGTGGTGGGCAGGTCGATGCGGCTGTCCAGGTGGGCGGCGTCGATTTTATCCAGCTCGACCGCCAGGTTTTCCAGCTCCCGCCTGGACATGTGGGTCATGGAGTTGAGCCTGGAGGCCGTGGCGGCCAGGTCCTGAATGGGCCGGAGCACCTTACGGATGGACCGGTTGCTGCGGAACAGGTTGGTCAGCAGGGAGAGCCCCTGGCAGACCAGAACCACCACACCCGCCCAGTACAGGCCGTAGAAGATGCCGGAGGTGTCCACCGTGATGGCGTAGGGCTGGCCGCCGTTGGGCAGCTCGATGGTGTAATATTCGCTCAAATTCCAGGAGCGCAGACCCTCCCAGGTCTCCGGCCGGCTGGTAGGCAGCCAGCCGGAGGCGGCGGGGTGGCCCTCCGGCGGCCGGTGCAGGGGAGAGATGGTGTAGTCGCTGGCCTCCATCCAGGGGATGGCGTCCTCGGATGGCACTCCCCGCTGGCTGACCAGCGCGGCCACGTCGGCGCAGCGGTTTTCCGCGTAGGCGAACAGTCCAAAAGAGGCCAGCGCCAGCAGCAGCAGGTCCATCACCAGGAAAACCCCCAGCTGCCGCAGAAAAAAGCCAATATTCAGCCGAAAGACCAGCGAGGAATCCCGGGCGGCGGCGATGGGGTCCGCCGGAGGCGGGGTCTGAAAGCGGTGCCGGTTGCGGGGCATAGGGTTCACCTCCTTGAAAAACTCCTTTGAAAAAGAGGCTTATTGCTGCTCATGCATCCACTCCCGGATGGTCTCCAGGTTCTCAAAGGCCACGAAGCTGCCGCCGTGGAGGAGGAAATCCAGATACCTGTTTTCCTCCAGTGTGCGGCGGCTGCCCTTGTCCCGAAGGGCCTCCCGCACGGATCTGGTGGCCATGCCGACCATCCGCCGCTTGAGCCAGCCCACCTTTTTAGGAGCCCAGCCGCCCTGCAAATAGAAAATGGGCGCGCCGGGGACGTAGTTGGCCTTGGACAGGGTGTCCAGCACCTGCTGGGAAACGGGGGACATACCCACGCCGCACACCCCCTTGACGGTGAACTTTTTCACCGCCTGATCGATGCCGGCGATGTGGCCCGCCATGAGAGGACCCATATAGAACACAGCCTCGCCGGGGGCCGTCTTGTCCGGGGCCTCCGATATACTGAATACCTTCATTTTTTCCGCCTTGCCCAGCATCTCGGCGTACTCCCTGGTATAGCCGGTGTTGGAGCGGTAGACGATGACCATGATTACTCCTCCTTGATAACGTATCCCACGCCCCGCACGGTGTGGATCAGCTTGAGGCCGAAGGCGTCATCCAGCTTACTTCGGAGAAAGCGGATATATACATCCACAGAGTTGGTCTCGCCCACAAAATCGAAGCCCCATACCGCATCCAGCAGAGCCTCCCGGGAGAGCACCCGATTTTTGTTCTCCAACAGGTGGTGCAGCAGGTCAAACTCCTTTTTGGTCAGCTCCACGCTCTGGCCCCGCACGGTGACCTGGTGCTTTTCCACGTCCATGACCAGCGGTCCCACCGCCAGCGGGACGTTCGCTGGGCCGCCTTTGTTGCGCAGAGCGGCCCGGATGCGGGCCAGCAGCTCCTCAATGGCGAAGGGCTTGGTGATATAGTCGTCCGCCCCGGAATCCAGCCCGGCCACCTTGTCCACCACGCTGTCCCGTGCGGTTAACATAATCACCGGAACCTGGCTCTCCCGGCGCAGGCGGCGCAGAACCTCCATCCCGGACAGCTGCGGCAGCATGATATCCAGCAACACCAGATCAAACCCACCGCCCAGTGCCAGCTCCAGACCGCTGCGCCCGTCCAGGGCCTTTTCCACCTGATAGCCCTCATAGTTCAGCTCCAGCTCCACCATCCGGGCCAGCTTTTCCTCGTCCTCCACAAGCAGGATGCGTTCTGCCATTTGCTTCACCTCATTGTTGCTCTACTTCTCGTCGGAGTGCCAGTCGTGCTTCAGCTCGTCCATAACCTTGTGCCCCAGATCGGCGGCGGTGTCGGCCACGGAACCGATTACGCTGTTGATCTCGTCCCGGTCCAGGTCGGGGCCGGAGAACCGGTAGCGGAAGCCCAGAAAGAGGAGCAGCACCAGCACAGGTATGGTTACCCAGGGGGCGCAGCACAGCAGCAGCGCCAAGATCAGAACCGGAAGGGCAGTGATGGGCTGGTCGTGCCGCCAGATTTCCAGCTCATTGTCCACCAGCCAGCGGCGTAGCGCGTGGAAAAAGCGGCGGATGCCTCCCTTACCCTTGGCGCGGGGGGGCTTGGGGGGCCGGCTTTTGGATTTGACAGGCAGCTGGACAGGCAGGGCGTCCTGCTGCGGGGGAGGGGGCGTCTCGCTCCTGGTGGAGAAATAGGCGCCCTCCGCCCGAGGGATGGCCCCCTTCTCCTCCAGATAGATCAGCGCGTCCAGCAGGTTGCCCCCGCTGTACTCCAGCGCCTCCTTGGCCTGGGCGTAGCTGACATTGGCCTTTTCCTTCAAACGTTCGACCAGTTCCAGTGTAATTTCCATAAATAACGGCTCCTTTCTGCGGGCCATGCTCCTGTTTACGCCGATATCATAACACGGCCGGGTTGAAAGACCGTTTATCTCAGATTAAAAAAACCTTAAAATTTTAAGAGGCCACCGCAGGCTCCACCGGCTCTTCGGGCATGTCGTCCTCCGCCAGGGCGTATGGGAGCACCGGCACGGACAGGCTTGCCAGGCGCTTCTCTGCGGGCTGTGTGTCCTCGGTGGGGGGCAGATCGACGGGCGCGCCGTTTTCAAGCATCAGCCCGGGGCCGATGTAGCCGGCTCTCCCGGCGGTTTGAGAGACCCCCTGCTGGGTGTGATTCGTCCGCTGGGTCTGTATACTCTGATAGACGGAAAAGCCCAGATAGCCCCACAGGGCCAGCTCGGCGGCGCCCACCAGAATCAGGAGAACCGTGAAAAAAATTCGCAGCGGCTCCGCCTCCCGGGGAGGCTTGGGCGCTGGTTTGACTTCAGACTTTTCGGGGGCCTGATTTTCAGCTTCCTGGGTTTCAGGGGCCTGCTCTTCCTTCTTCTTTGACTTTTTAGACATGCAGATCACCACTTTCTCTCTACTAATAAAGTTTAAGTCCGGGCGTGTCCTAAGCGCAGAGTTTTGCCTGTGTTTCCTCTGCCAGAGGTGGGGAAACGTGTCAATAAATTTTCTCTGCGGACACTCCCTTTAAGTCCCGCATACTTGCCCACTTGATTATACTATGATATAATGAGGAACGCAAGCCAAAGAAAAGGAGGGATACATCATGAGGCGAAGGGGCCGTATCCTGCCGCTGCTGCTGACCGCCGCGCTGTTTCTGGGGCTGACCGTCCCCACGTCGGCGGCAAGCCTGTACTTCACCGCCATCAACGACAGCATACCTCCGCTGACCTCAGATACCATGCCCTTCTGGTCTGGCGGAACGATCTATGTGCCCTACACGGTGTTTGATGCCAAGCAGAACGGGGTCAACGTCAGCCTGGGGCTCTATGCCAACTACAATCAGAATGCGGGCACTGTGACCCTGTTCAATCTGCGGCAGGTGCTGGTCTTCGACTTTAACAGCCGGAACTGTCGGGACGACATGACCGGAACGGTCTACGCCTATCGGGCCATCATGCGCAGCGGCAGGCCCTATCTGCCCTTGAATATGGTGTGCTCCTTCTTCGGCATGGAATACAGCTATAACCAGCTGCCCTCCATTTCCCAGGGGTATCTGGTGCGGATCAAGAGCGCCGATGCGGTGCTGGACGACGCGCTGTTCATTGAGCGGGCCCGGGACCTGCTTCAAAATCGTCTGCGGGAGTACACCCAGAGCCTGAGCACGGCGGAAACCACCGACCCTGGAACCGTAATCCGGCCCAATACCCCGCCCGAGGTGGAGGGCTCCAACACGGCCACCTATCTGGCCTTCCGCTGCGAGGGGGGCGAGAATCTGCCGGGCATTTTAGACGCCATGGACCGGGCCGGGCAGTATGCCCTTTTTTTCCTCACCCCGGAGACCATTGAGGCGGAGGGCGATCTGGTCCGCCGGATTTTGGGCAGTGGGCACAGTGTAGGGATTTTAGCGGAGACGGGGGAGGAAGCGGTGCTGGAGCGGGGGAATCTGGCTCTGGAGGGGGCGGCCCGCACCCGAACCACCCTGGCCTATGTCCCCGCGGGGCAGCGGGCCGGCCTGGAGGAGCTGGGCTGGGTGTGCTGGAAGGAGACGCTTTCCCTGACCCCGAGCGATACTGTGGGGGGGACCTCCTTTGCCAACAGCGTGCTCAGCCGCTTGGGCGCCCGCCGCACTGTCTATCTCACCCTGGAGGGGAGCGGGAACACCGTCCGGGTGCTGCCGGCCCTTCTGCGTCAGCTCAGCGGCAGCCACTACACGGTGGCCGTCCCCATAGAGACAAAGCTGTAAAAAACCGCCGGCACTGCCGGCGGTTTTACCTTATTTTCCAAAAATTTCTGCGGCCTGCCGCATGTTCTCCACAATGGATACCGAGAAGGGGCACCGCTTCTCGCAGGCGCCGCAGGCCACACAGGCCCCGGCGTGGCGGGGGAGGAGGGTGTAGTGCTCCCGTACTGTCTCGGGCACCTGGCCCTGGGCCTTGGCCAGGTTGAGGAACTTGGTGACAGAGGCCACGTCGATGCCCTGGGGACAGGGGGCGCAGTGGCCGCAGTACATGCAGTGGCCCTCCCAGCTGATTTTGGGCATGGCGGCGAAGGCGGCGGCGTAGTCCTTTTCGTGGTCCGGGGCATCCTCATAGGCGGCGCACTGGACCAGTTCGTCCACAGTCCGGGCCCCCGCCATGACACAGGCCACCCCGGGCCGGGTGAGGGCGTAGTGCAGGCACTGGAAGGGGGTGAGGGCAACCCCGGCGGGGGAGTACTGGCTGAGCAGATCGCCGCCGCCGAAGGCCTTCATCACCGTGATCCCCACCCCCTGGCGCTGGCAGCTCTCATAGAGGGCCTGGCGCTGGGGGTCCATGTTCACCAGGGGCTTTTCGTAGGCGGATTCGGCCCACAGCTGTTCCACGTCCTCCCCGGCGGGCTGGAGGTCGTAGCAGGGGTTGACGCTGAACATAAGTACGTCGATGAGCCCGCTGTCCACCGCCGCCTGGGCCACCTCCGGGTTGTGGCTGGACAGGCCGATGCAGCCGATTTTCCCCGCCGCCTTCAGCTCCTGGGCGTAGGCCATCACTGGGCCGTTCACGATTTCCTGCCAGTCGGACAGGGCGTCGGAGTAGTGGATCATGCCAATGTCGATAAAATCGGTGTCCAGCCGGCGGAGCATGTCGGCAAAGCCAGCCTTTACCTTTTTAATATCCCGGGTGCGCAGATATTGGCCGTTTTCCCAGATGGAGCACAGGTGGGATTGCAGGACGAATTTGTCCCGCCGGCCCGCCAGGGCCTTGCCCAGGTTGGAGCGCATCTCCGGGTTGGGGGAGTACAGGTCGATACAGTTGATCTCCAGCTCCTCCATTTTGTCCACAAATTCCTGCATCTGTTCGGGGCGCTTGCCCTCAAAGCCCTCGCAGCCCATGCCGATCTCGCTGACCGCCAGCCCGGTGCGGCCCAATGTACGGTAATTCATACGCTTCCTCCTTGTTTTTGAGTGGAGCCATCTTACCATTTAAAGCTAGGTTTAAGTCAAGAGGGAGTTTCCCTGTGTGTTGACGTGCAAGGTTAACGGTGGTATAGTTACATCAAATACAAATCCATATTTAAGGAGTAAGAATATGAAACATTTTTCTATGCCAGAGCAAGTTTCTCCGACATTAGAAATAGATGAGTTAATGAGGTTGAAACATAGTTTGGAAAAGAATGTATCAAGGGAAGTTGCAGAAAGCATAATAAAGGAAATTCCATTATCTATAAATTCAACACCAGACATTCGAGCCGAGTGGGTAGAAAAGCTATCTGCTATTCTTGAAAATAGATTTGATAAAAAAACGGTAAAAAACATTCGCCAAGAGTGCTATTGTAATGAAAATGGTAGGTTAGAAGATACAGCAAATAACTTGAAACAACTCTATCTCTCTTTGGATAAGGATTTGCATAGATTTGTCAATGCTTTGAATGAAAATGGTGCCGGTTGGTTTCTTAACGATAATCAATTATATACAAAAATGTTTTCTTGTGAATGCCCTATGTTAGAAAAAGCAAAAAATTCAAATTCATTAACATGGTGTCACTGCACGGCTGGATATAACAAAAAATTATTTGAGATTGTTTTTGAAAAACCTGTCTCCGTAGAAGTTGTGCAAAGCATACGGCAAGGATTTGATTTTTGCCTATTGAGAATTACATTTCAATAAATCTTAATTTAAAGGGGGACTTCTCATGGATGACAAAATCAAAACCTTGCAGCAATGGATTGACGAGAGCCGCGCCATTGTGTTTTTCGGCGGGGCGGGGGTAAGCACGGAGAGCGGCATCCCGGATTTTCGCAGTGTGGATGGGCTGTACAACCAGAAATATGCCTGGCCTCCGGAGGAAATTCTGAGCCGCACCTTTTTTGACGCCCAGCCCGAGGAGTTCTACCATTTCTACCGGGACAAGATGCTCTGCCTGGACGCCCAGCCCAACGCCGCCCACAAAAAGCTGGCTGAGCTGGAGGCGGCGGGCAGGCTGCGCAGCGTGGTCACCCAGAACATCGACGGGCTGCACCAGCTGGCGGGCTCCAAGCGGGTTTGGGAGCTCCACGGCTCGGTCCACCGCAACTACTGCATGAGATGCCGAAAGTCCTACGCCGTGACGGATATCAAGGAGGGGACCGGGGTGCCCAAATGCGCCTGCGGCGGCACCGTCAAGCCCGATGTGGTCCTCTACGAGGAGGGGCTGGACAGCGCCACTATCGAGGGGGCGGTGGCCGATATCCAAGCGGCGGATATGCTCATCATCGGAGGCACCTCCCTGGCGGTCTACCCCGCCGCCGGACTTATCAACTATTTCCGGGGAAAGCGGCTGGTCCTCATCAATAAGAGCCCCACCCCCTACGACGGCCGGGCCAGCCTGGCCATCAACGCTCCCATTGGGGAGGTGCTGGGACAGATCGAGGTCCGATGAAAAACGGCCGTCTCTTTAAAATCCTCTACCTCCTGGTGGAGAAGCGGGCCGTCACCGCCGGGGAGCTGGCCGAGAAGCTGGAGGTATCGGAGCGCACCATCTACCGGGATGTGGACGCCCTGTCCGCCGCCGGTATCCCGGTGTACGCCCAGAAGGGCAAGGGGGGCGGCATCCGGCTGATGGACCAGTTTGTGCTGGACCGGGCCCTGCTGTCCGGAGAGCAGCAGGACGAAATTCTCTTTGCGCTCCAGGCCATCCGGGCCACCGGCGGGGGAGAGGAGGCCCTGTCCCGGCTGTCCGCCCTGTTCCGCCGGGAGGGGGGCGACTGGCTGGAGGTGGATTTTTCCGACTGGGGCAGCGGCGCGGCGGAGCGGGAGAATTTTTCCAAGGTGAAGCGGTCCATTCTGGAGCGCCGGCCGCTGTCCTTCACCTACTACAGCTCCGCCGGGGAGACGAGCCGCCGGACGGCGGAACCGGCCCGGCTGGTGTTCAAGTCGGGGTGCTGGTATCTGTCTGCCTTCTGCCGGGAGCGGCAGGACTGGCGGATCTTCCGGCTGGTGCGGATGGAGGACCTGGTCCTGGAGGAGGGGAGCTACCCACCACGTCGGCCCCCGGAGCAGCTGGAGGCCCCCATGCCCGGGGACTACCGGGGGGTGGACCTGCGGCTGCTGTTTGCCCCCTCCGCCGCATGGCGGGTGCGGGACTACTTCCACCCCAAAGAGGTGTCCGCCCAGCCCGACGGGCGGCTGCTGGTAGCGTGTACCTTCCCGGAGGACCAGTGGCTGCTGTCCTTTCTGCTGTCCTTCGGCGGACAGCTGGAGGTGCTGTCGCCGGACTACTGGCGGGATATTTTAAAGGAAGAGCTAAAAAAATCTTTGGGTGTCTATGAAACCTGACAGACCTTGTCAGGTTATAAGGCGTATTCTTGTGGCAGAGACGGGACAGCAGACCCCGCCCAACATAAGGAGGTCATCCCAATGGAAGAAAGAAAATTTTGTCAGTGCTGCGCCATGCCCCTAGACAAGCCCGAGGACAAAGGCACCGAGGCCGGCGGCATACCCAGTGAGGACTACTGCCGCTACTGCTACCAGAACGGGGCGTTCACCGCGCCCGACGCCACCATGGACGATATTATCGCCTTTAATCTGAAGTTCAACGCCGAGAACGGCCACCCCTTCGGCCCCCAGGAGGAGGCGGAGAAGATGATGCGGGGCTGGTTCCCTACCCTGAAGCGGTGGAGAAAGGGATAAATTTTGACCCAGCATCTTGACAAAGGGCCGGACAGTTGGGTATAATAGACGCAGAAGGGCGCTGTTACTGACGGTTGGCCCAGACAATCACCTTATTTTAAGGTTGACCGCTTGGGTTGCAGCCGAGCGGTCAACACGCATTTATGGACGACAGGTACATGAGAATTGCTGTACCCATCAAAAAACAGATTACCTTGAAAATCCATTTTTTCCACATCTGCACCACCTCCCCCTGTTTTGGATTAGGGGTTCAAACGGTGGGCCAACCGCCTTTTATGTAACAGCGCACAATCTGCACCCATCAGATGGATGGGTGCTTTTATCATATCGCATATATCGTATTTTGTCAAATTCTGCCGCCCGCCTGGGCGGTTTTTTGCTATTTATCTCCGTAATGTGTTCCGCATTGAGCAATTTCCAAAATACCATTTCGCACACGGTAAATCAGCCGGTTATCGTTGTCGATCCGCCGGCTCCACCAGCCGCTCCAGTTGCCTTTCAGGGGCTCGGGCTTTCCGATTCCATGAAACGGGTCGCGCTCCGTGTCCCGGATCAGCTGGTTGATTCGCTTCAATATTTTAATATCCTTGGTCTGCCATGAAATATACTCTTCCCATGCCGAGTCGGACCAATCCTTATGCATTGTCCTCCACCTCAATCAATTCGTGCGTGGTGCCTTTTCCGGCGTCAAGCTGTGCAACAGAGCGGCGCAGTACCGATTGATTTTCCTCACTCCAAAAGGGGTCGGCGGAAATTTCAAAGGGGATGCGATGCTCCCGAATCACAGTTTTGGCAAACAGGTTTATCGCAACAGAGGCGTTCATCCCAACCTCAGCACAGAACGCGTCAAATTTGCGCTTGACCTCATCATCCATGCGGACACTCAACGTTGTCTGCGCCATATAAAAAACCTCCTTTTAATACTATATATGGACATTGTAACACATATATAATACGCTGTCAACGCCTCAAATATTCCGGCGGCCGGTACTGGAGGGCCTCGGCCAGGTGGGTGGGGGAGATGTCCCCGCCGCCGTCCAGATCGGCGATAGTGCGGGCCACCCGGAGGATACGGTCATAGCTCCGGGCGGTGAGGCCCATGCGGTCGAAGGCCCCCTTCATCAGCCGCTGGCAGGGGTCATTCAGGGCGCAGAACCGGTCCAGGCTCTCCCGGGTAAGCTGGGCGTTGCTGAGTACACCGGTTTCCTTCTGCCGGGCGGTCTGGAGGGCCCGGGCCCCGTCCACCCGCTCCTTCACCTGGGCGGAGGTTTCCGCCTGCTCCCGCTGGGCCAGCTCGTCGAACTCCAGGGGGGCAGCCTCGACGAACAGGTCCAGCCGGTCCAGGAGGGGGCCGGACAGCCGGGAGAGGTACTTTTTCACCTCCGCCTCGGAGCAGCGGCACCGGCCGGAGGGGTGGCCATACCAGCCGCATTTGCAGGGGTTCATGGCGCACACCAGCATAAACCGGGCGGGGTAGGTGACGGTGCCCGCCGCCCGGGATATCTGCACCTGGCCGTCCTCCAGGGGCTGGCGCAGCACCTCCAGCACCTCCTTGGGGAACTCGGGCAGCTCGTCTAGGAAGAGCACCCCGTTGTGGGCCAGGGAAATCTCACCGGGCCGGGGGTTGGAGCCGCCCCCGGCCATACCGGTGGAGGAGACCGTGTGGTGGGGGGAGCGGAAGGGTCGCAGGGCGATGAGGGGCTGCTTGGCGCTGGTCTGGCCCATGATGGAGTGAATTTCGGTGCACTCCAACGCCTCCTGCCGGGTCATATCGGGGAGGATACCGGGCAGGCGGCGGGCCAGCATGGACTTGCCCGTCCCCGGAGGGCCGGACATAAGGACGCTGTGTCCCCCGGCGGCGGCGATCTCCAGGGCCCGCTTCACTTGCTCTTGACCCTTCACCTCCGCCATGTCGGGGCAGTGGAAGGCGGCGGGGGAGGGCACCCAGGGCGGGGCGGGGGAGATGAGCTCCTCCCCCATCAGGTGGCGCTCCAGCTGTCCCACATCCCGGACGGGGTAGACGGCGGGCCCCTCGGCCAGGGTGGCCTCGGCGGCGTTCTCTTCGGGGACATACAGGGCCTGAATACCCGCCCGTTTGGCGGCCAGGGCCATAGACAGCATCCCGGCGCAGGGCCGCAGCTGTCCGGACAGGGACAGCTCTCCCAGGAAGGCGCAGTTCTCCCTGGGCAGGCGGAGCTGTTTTCCGGCGGCCAGGATGCCCACCAGGATGGGCAGATCGTACAGCGTGCCGATTTTCTTCAGGTGGGCGGGGGCCAGGTTGACGGTGATCCGGCTGACGGGGAAGGTAAAGCCGCAATTTTTAATGGCGGCCCGCACCCGTTCCCGGGCCTCGTTGACGGCGGCGTCGGGCAGGCCCACCACCGTAAAGGCGGGCAGGCCGCCGGACAGGTCGCACTCGGCGGTCACCAGATAGCCGGATACCCCCTGCAGCCCCAGAGATTGAATGGATTGTACCATAGTCCCGCCCTCCATGTCAGAAAAATGTCGGCTTCGTCTATTGTAACGGCTTTTGCGGGAAAATGCAACAGGGAGGGAGGGGGGTAGAAGAAAAAGAAGAAAAATTTGCCTTAAAGGACATAAAAATTGTGCAAAATACTGAAGATCATCCCTTGCGCCGGGGGGCGGGATGTGGTAATATAGCCAGACAGAAGGGTACCCTTCTGTCCTTTGTTTTCAACAAAGGACGAGGGGGACCTGAAAACATGAATTGGGAGGAAACATGATGAAGAAGAAAGTAATTGCCCTTGCGATGGCCGTGCTGATGCTGGGTACTCTGGCGCTGACTGGCTGCAAGAAGGAGGCCCCTGTTGCCGCCGACCAGGTGGCGGTGGCCCTGTTCAACATGATCCTGAAGGACGACGCCTCCAGCGTTGTGGAGCTCTTCGGCTACGCCGACGAGGCCGAGGCCCGCAAGGACATGGGCATCGAGGGCGGCTTCTATGAGACCATGGCTGACGAGGTGGTCAACCAGTTTACCGCGATGGGCATGAATGTCTCCAACGAGGATGCCCAGGCCTTTATCGACGCGTTCCTGACCATGTTCAAGGGTGTGGATATGACCGCCAAGGTGAAGAGCTCTGACGAGAAGGCGGGGACCGCTGTGGTCACCTGCACCATCAGCACCTTCGATTCCAACGCCCTGAACGAGGCCATGATGAAGGCTATGTCCGATCCCAGCGTGATGTCCATCGAGGACGAGGATGCCGCGGTGAGCGCCATGCTGAAGGCCATCTCCAGCGCCATTGCCGGCCTTACCCCCTCCGGGGAGAGCGCCGACTTCGACGTGGACTTTGAGCTGGCCGACATGGACGTCAACGGCAAGACCAAGAAGGTCTGGGTCCCCAAGGATGCCGAGGAGTTCGGCAACCTGATCTCCACCACCGCGATTGGCGGCTGATGGGCTACATAGGTCTCTGAATTCAGCCCCGCCGGGTACAGTCGGCGGGGCTGGTTTGTTATGGGCGGGACGTAGAAAAAAGGGGCCTGGAGGCCGTAAAATTTGCAGGGAAAATTTCACCGGAAAAGTTTACAAACGCCGGAAAAAGTGATACACTACATCCGTATGCAAGCCCAAGGCGAGCCCTGTCTGCCGGGGGCGCCGCTAGTCTGTCCCGATATAACCATTTGCTTATAAAGATTATAACAGTTTTCACCATTGGTCAGATGGGGACAGGCCTGTAAAATAGAGCAGAGAAACCTGCGGGGACGGAGTCCGCTCCGGCCTCAAGCAAATTAACGAAGAAAGTAGGGAACCTCTATGGCAAGAAAATTCAAAACCATGGACGGCAACAACGCCGCTGCGTATGTCAGCTACGCCTTTACGGAAGTGGCCGGCATCTACCCCATCACGCCGTCCAGCCCCATGGCCGACTATGTGGACCAGTGGGCCGCCGCGGGCCAGAAGAATATTTTCGGCAACCCCGTGCGGGTCATTGAGATGCAGTCTGAGGCCGGCGCCGCCGGCACCGTCCACGGCTCCCTGGCCGCCGGCGCCCTGACCACCACCTACACCGCCTCCCAGGGCCTGCTGCTGATGATCCCCAACATGTACAAGATCGCCGGCGAGCTGCTGCCCGGTGTGTTCCACGTGTCCGCCCGTACTGTGGCCGCCCAGTCCCTGAACATCTTCGGCGACCACTCCGACGTGATGTCCTGCCGCCAGACTGGCTTTGCCATGCTGGCCGAGGGCAACGTGCAGGAGGTCATGGACCTGGCCCCCGTGGCCCATCTGGCCGCCATCAAGGGCCGCGTTCCCTTCATCAACTTCTTCGATGGCTTCCGCACCTCCCACGAGATCCAGAAGGTAGCCATCTGGGACTACAAGGATCTGGGCGAGATGGTGGACATGGACGCCGTGGCCGCTTTCCGGGCCCGGGCGCTGAACCCCGAGCACCCCACCATGCGCGGCTCCCATGAGAACGGCGACATCTTCTTCCAGCACCGCGAGGCCGCCAACAAGTACTACGATGCCCTGCCCGAGATCGTCGAGGAATATATGGGCAAGATCAACGCCAAGCTGGGCACCGACTACCAGCTGTTCAACTATTACGGCGCTCCCGATGCCGACCGGGTCATCATCTGCATGGGCTCCTTCTGCGACGTGGCCGAGGAGGTCATCGACTATATGAACGCCCACGGCGAGAAGGTGGGCATGGTCAAGGTCCGCCTGTACCGCCCCTTCCGGGCCGACAAGCTGATTGCCGCCATCCCCGCCACCGCCAAGAAGATCGCTGTGCTGGACCGCACCAAGGAGCCCGGCTCTCTGGGCGAGCCCCTGTATCAGGACGTCATCACCGCCCTGGCTGAGAATGGCGTCACCGACAAGACTGTCATCGCCGGCCGCTACGGTCTGGGCTCCAAGGACACCCCGCCCCGCTCCGTCTTTGCCGTGTATGAGGAGCTGGCCAAGGATGCCCCCAAGAAGAAGTTCACCATCGGTATCGTGGACGACGTCACCGACCTGTCCCTGACCGAGAAGCCCGCCCCCAATACCGCCGCCGAGGGCACCATCGAGGTCAAGTTCTGGGGTCTGGGCGGCGACGGCACCGTGGGCGCCAACAAGAACTCCATCAAGATCATCGGCGACCACACCGACAAGTACGTCCAGGCCTACTTCCAGTACGACTCCAAGAAGACGGGCGGCGTGACGGTGAGCCACCTGCGCTTTGGCGACCAGCCCATCCGCGCCCCCTA
>CAJUSG010000038.1 GCA_910589085.1 uncultured Oscillospiraceae bacterium
GGCATTTGCGAAGCAAATGACGGAGGGTTTTCCCAATCGAAACGTATCTGTCTCTATGGAGAAAACCCCCAGTCAGCCTACGGCTGACAGCCCCCTTGCGAAGGGGGCCTTTAGGGTGCGGACCTCAGCCCGTCCCCACCCACCTGGCCAGCCGGGCGCCCAGCTGGAAGCCGTGGGCGAAGGAGATAAGGTTGCTGGTCTCCAGAAGGTGAAAGAGGGGTGCAGGCATATCTCCCTCTTCCCAAAGGGCCTCAACCTGTGTATAATAGGCTTGATATTCGGGATCATGGTCGAAGTTCAGCCGGGACTGGTCGATTTCCCAGTCGTAGAGTTCTTTTAGCAATTCTTTCATAACTGGCACCGCCTTACAACTTTTTAGGTTGCTTACATTATACAATACATTTAATGTTGCGTCAAGGGGGATTTAGAAAAAAGATGGAAATTATACTGCCGGGTGTTGCAAATACACTGGGAGCGCTGCGAAGAGGAAAAAAGATGAAACAAAGAGAGATGGCTGAGTTGCTGGACTGTACAGTCCAGCACTACCAGAGGATAGAATATGGCAAGATCAATTTGCCATCTACAACTTTGATTTTCCTGGCCGACTATTTTGGCGTAACGACTGACTATCTGCTGGGTCGGGAGTAGTCTATGGAGCTCTTTGAATTTCTGACCGGCACCACCTCGGGCAAGTGCCTGTTCACCATGCTGGTGTCCATGATACCCGTCATTGAGCTGCGGGGGGGCCTGCCCTTCGGGGTAGCCCTGGGTCTGCCCTACTATCTGGCCTTTCCGGCGGCGGTAATCGGCAATCTGATTCCCGCCCCCTTCATCATCGTCTACATCCGCCGGATTTTTGAGCTGCTGCGGAGATACCTGCCCAGTCTGAACGGTCTGATCGACAAGCTGGAGAAAAAGGCCCATCTCAAGGGGAAAAAGGTGCAGAAGTACCAATACATCGGCCTGTGGCTGTTTGTAGCGATCCCACTGCCGGGGACGGGGGCCTGGACGGGCTCACTGGCGGCGGCGTTTTTAGGTATGCGGCTGAAGAAGGCCATGCCGGCGGTCGTGCTGGGGGTGCTCACCGCCGGGTGCATCATGCTGGGCCTGACCCACGTAGGGGTCAACCTGTTCTCCGGGGCGGTCTGAACACCGGAGGCGCTCCCGGCATAGGATAGCCCGGAGGTGTTGCCCTGTGGGTACATGCTGGGATGTTTTAATGGCGGTGATCTGCATCTGCGGGCTGGCGTTAGCGGGCTGGTGGCTGTTCGGGCTGCTGCTGCGGCCGCTGCCGGGCGGCCTGGCCCGAGTAGTCATCACGGGCCGGGGCGGCGGGGAGGACCTGGAGCATCAGGTGCGCTCCTTTCTCTGGCTGCGGGGGCTGGGACTGCTGCGGTGCCCCATTGTGATAGCGGACGCGGGGCTGACCCCGGCGGGCTGGGACCTGGCCCTGCGCCTCACGGCCCGCTGGCCGGAGGTAATCCTGTGGCCTGCCGGCGATTTGGGAGACTATATTACGAGAACATAATGGAGCGGCCGCAGGCCGCCCCAAAGCACGACCCAGCGGAGCGGTCGTGCTTTGGAGAGGAGGAGAGGCCCATGTCGGACCAGGAGCTGGAGCGGATTGAGGGTGCCGTCTCCGCCGTTATTTTTCAGAACGAGGAGAACGGGTATACCATCCTGAAGCTGGACGTCCACGGCGAGGAGGTCACGGTGGTGGGTCCCATGGCGGGGACGGCGCCGGGGGAATACCTGTCCATCCAGGGCCGCTGGACCCGCCATCCGGTCTACGGCCCTCAGATGAAGGCGGAGATTGTGGACCGCCGGCTGCCCCAGAGCATGAAGGAGATCTTTCACTATCTGTCCTCCGGTGCCATCAAGGGGGTGGGGAAGACCACCGCCCGGCTGATTATTGAGGAATTTGGGGAGGACTCCCTCACCGTCATCGAGGAGGACCCGGAGCAGCTGACCAAAATCAAGGGGATCACCAAAAAGCGGGCCCGGCAGATCGGCGAGGTCTTCCGGCAGCAGATGGGGGCCCGCCGGCTGATGGAGTTTCTGACGGAGCACCGGCTGCCCCTGGAGCTGGCCGCCCTTCTCCGCCGGGCCTACGGGGACGTGGCCCTGGAGGTGGTGAAGGCCAACCCCTACCTGCTGGTAAATGAGGAGTTCGAGGTGGAGTTCTCCCAGGCGGACGCCCTGGCCCTGTCCCTGGGTGTGGGGCCGGAGGACCCCCTGCGGCTGGAGGCGGGGCTGGTCTTCGAGATGGCCCACAACAACTACAGCAACGGGCACACTTTTCTTCCCCGGCGCAAGCTGGTGGAGGCGGCCTCCACTTTGCTGTCGGTGTCCGGCGAGCAGCTGGAGGACTGCCTCGATGCCCTGATCCGCCGGGGGGAGGCGGACTGCGAGCAGGTGGCGGGCCAGGAGGCGGTGTATCTCCCCGCCCTCCACGAGGCCGAGACCTACATCGCCCAGCGGATCCTGGAGATGAGCCGGGCCGAGCTGCTGCCCCCGGAGGGGCTGGACAAGCTCATCCGCCGCATCGAGGGGGAGCAGCGCATCTCCTACGCCCCCCAGCAGCGCCAGGCGGTGGAGCTGGCCGCCGGGCGGCAGGTGATGCTCCTCACCGGCGGGCCGGGCACGGGCAAGACCACCTGTCTCCGGGGGGTGCTGGCCCTCTTCGAGCGGATGGGGCTGGCAACCGCCCTGGCGGCCCCCACGGGCCGGGCGGCCAAGCGGCTGGGGGAGCTGTGCAATACCGAGGCATCCACCATCCACCGCCTGCTGGAGACAGGCTTCGACCCCCGCACGGGGAAGCTGGTGTTCACCCGCAACTCCTACGACCCCCTGAAGGCGGACGCGGTGATTGTGGACGAGACCTCCATGGTGGACGTGCCCCTCATGGCCGCCCTGCTGGACGCCCTCCGGGACGACTGCCGCCTGGTGCTGGTGGGCGACCCGGACCAGCTGCCCTCGGTGGGGCCGGGGAGCCTCTTCGCCGACCTGATCCGCAGCGGGGTGGTGCCCACCGTCCGGCTCACCGAGATCTTCCGCCAGGCGGCCCAGAGCGCCATCATCCGAAACGCCCACCTCATCAACCGGGGGCAGCTCCCCGACCTGTGCCGCAACGAGGGGGACTTCTTCTGCCTGATCCGCCGGGAGCCGGAGCGGGTGCTGGAGACCATTGTGGACCTGTGCCGCCGCCGCCTGCCCGAGCGGATGGGCATCCCCGCCTGGGAGATCCAGGTGCTCTCCCCCACCCGCCGCCGGGGGACGGGCACCCGGGCGCTGAACCAGGTCCTCCAGACCGCCCTGAACCCGCCCCTGGAGGGGAAGGGGGAGCGGCGCTTTGGGGACTGGGTCTTTCGGGCGGGAGACCGGGTGATGCAGGTGCGGAACAACTACGACATCCTCTGGCGGGAGGAGGGGGGGACCGACTCAGGCATGGGGATGTTCAACGGGGACATCGGGGTTATCCGCTCCATCGAGAAGGAGGTTATTACCGTGGACTTCGACGGCAAGGTGGTGGAGTACTCCCCCGACATGCTGGGGGAGCTGGAGCCCGCCTTCGCCGTGACGGTACATAAGGCCCAGGGCAGCGAGTACCGGGCGGTGATCCTGGCCGCCCTGGAGGGGGCCCCCATGCTCATGACCCGGGGGGTGCTGTACACCGCCGTCACCCGGGCCCGGGAGCTGTTCATCGTGGTGGGCGACCCGGCCGCCGTGGCCGGGATGGTGGGCAACAACCGGCAGACCAGAAGGTACTCCGGCCTGCGGGCCAGGCTGGCGGAGGAATAAAATCGCGGGGTCCCGGCGGATGTGTCCGCGTGGGGTGGACAGCGCCAAAAGGGACCCGTTTCGGGCCGAAAAGGGGGGGTAAAATGACCGTTTTGCCCCCTTTTGAGGCGTATTATTTCGACAAAATATTACCATTCGTATAAAATCCACGGCTGGCGGACACCGCTGCCCATAAAATGGCCGGGGGTGCTATACCGGGATACCGGCATAATTCGCCGGGCTTTTGTGGATCATTGTGAAGGAGGAGTGCCCTGTGACCGACCAGGAGCTGGTAAAAAAAGCCTTTGAAATGCACCAATTTTCCTACGTACCCTACTCCCGTTTTCCTGTGGGTGCGGCCCTCCTGACGGAGGACGGCCGGGTGTTCACCGGCTGCAACGTGGAGAATGCCGCCTATGGCTCTACCATCTGCGCCGAGCGCACCGCCATCCTGAAGGCGGTGAGCGAGGGCTGCCGGGAGGGCTGGGCCGCCATCGCCATCGCCGGCCGGGGAGAGGATTTTTGCTGGCCCTGCGGCGCCTGCCGGCAGATGCTCTATGAGTTCGCCCCCGGGCTGCGGGTGCTGGCTGCCCGGGGAGACGGGGAATTTCAAGCGGTCCCCCTGTCTGAGCTGCTGCCCTATGGATTTGGGCCGAAATCGCTGAAATAAAAATTTTCAGGCCGCATAAAAGCCCGAAAAACGTATAAACTACCCCCGGAACCAGAGACAAGGAGGTGGTATGACGTGATGATGGACAAAATTGCCCTGACGCTGCTGATTATCGGCGGCCTGAATTGGGGCAGTGTCGGCCTGTTCCAGTTTGACCTGGTGGCCTTCGCCTGCGGGGGCTCGGCCAGCATGATAAGCCGGGTGATCTATACCCTGGTGGGACTGTCCGCCATTTGGTGCGTCTCCCTGCTGTTCCGTGACCGGGACCCCGTGGAGGAGCGCCGCTGACGCCGTTCTTCCCATAATTCAGACGTCAAATCAAACGCCAAAGGGTCCGGAGCGCCGCTCCGGACCCTTTGCCTATGGCTCCCGCTGGTGCAGGCGCTTCTCCTCCTGAAATACATACCGCCGCAGCCGGGACTCGTGCTGGGGGAGCAGGTCCTCAAAGCGGCAGCCGTAGCCCCGGACGGGATGCCCCCGGCGGTCGGTCCGGTCCTCCGCCCGGAGGACCCGGGCGGTGAGGGGGATTGGGCCGTCGGCCTGGGGAAAGGGGAAGGTCAGCCGGTCGCCCGGCTGGGCCTTCAGCTCGGTGACCAGATAGACGCCGCCGGCGCTGATGTTGTATAAAACCGCCTCGGCCCGGCGGGCGGCCCCCTCCAGGGTGACGGTGACCTTGGCGGACAGGGACACCTTGATATCCTCCCGCCGCTGCTCCTGGGACAGGCGCTCCAGCACCCGGCAGCGGTAGGAGCACAGGCCGCCGCGGCAGTCCGGGAGGGCCAGCGAGCAGCGGCAGCGGACAACCCCCAGAAGAGGGTCGAAGAGCAGGGCCTCCACAGGGGTGTACACCGGAAATTCCGTGTCCTGGGGGAGGGTGACCAGGAGGTCCCCCTCGCTGTCGGCGCTGACCGCCGCCCGGTGGACCGCGCCGGTGTCCGGATGTGTGAGCTCGGCCTTTTTGCAGTGAAAGAACATTGTCATGGTAAAGTACCGCCTTCCCTGTCCGCCCGGCGGGCGGAGTGATCCCTTCTATACCTATTATAAAGGAAAAGAACGGGGGACGCAACGGCAAAAAAGCCCGGGGAGCGGCCCGGGAAAAAATTTTGTCCGCGATGTTATGTTTTTGACCGAAGGAACCGATAGAATTAATACAGAATGTTTTTATGTCCGAATTTACGGCGCGCCCCCCAGCGGAGGGCGCTTCAGGAGGTCACTGATATGATGATTACAAGACGGGAAGGCTTTCCTTCCACCCCCGTCGCCGCCGGCACGGTCCGGTCGGCCGGCGCGAAGCGCGTCCAGGCCCAGGGGGCAAAATTTGACCAGATTATTCTCTCCGCAGGGCGGGAGAACGCCGCCACCTTCCGGGATGTGGCGGCCGGCCTGTCCCAGCAGGTGCGCACCTTTAACACCACCGGCAAAATTCAGGACCTGCGCCAGCAGGTGGCGTCCGGGGAGTACCGCCCCGACGCCAGAGAGACGGCGGCCCGGATGCTGCTGCTGTCGGAGGGCGAGTAAATGGCGCAGACAAGTTGGAAGGATTACCTGAAGCTGATGGAGAGCCTGACCAAAACCCTGGAGGAGCTGACCCAGGTGGAGCGGGACAAAAACGCCGCCGCCTCCGCGGGGGACCTGAGAGGGGTGGAGGACTGCATGAAGCGGGAGCAGGTGCTGAGCCTGACCCTGCGGGGCTACGACCAGAAGCGGGATACCATCCTGGGCGCCCTGGGCCTGAAGGGTATCACCCTCAGACAGCTGGTGCAGCACAGCCCGGATGAGCTGCGGCTGGAGACCAAAGACGTGGCGGAAAAGCTGCGCCAGGCTTACACACTGTTCCAGGCCGCCAGCGAGGTGGCCCGGGATACCCTGGAGGTCAACCTGCGGGCCATTGAGCAGATTCAGGCCCGGCAGGCAGGGGACTCCGCCCAGGCGGAGGAGGAGCGTAAAAACCACCAGACCGATTTTCGGGCGTGAGTCCCGGCGGGCTGGGAGCTAAGATAAAGGAGAACGAATATGGCTGTTATTGGAACCTTTGGGTCATTTACCGCCGCCCGGCTGGGCATCTACGCCTCTCAGGCGTCCCTGAATGTGACGGGCAACAATATCTCGAACATCAACACCAAGGGGTACACCCGCCAGCGGATGGACCTGGTCTCCCTCCACTCCGCGGGCAGCGCCCGGTACGCCAACAGCTACAATCTGGATATCGGCTACGGCGTGATCGCCGACAGCGTGTCCCAGCTGCGGGACCCCTTCCTGGATATCCGCTACCGGGATGAGCAGTCCAAGCTGGGCGAGGCCGAGACCCGGCTGGACGGCCTGAACCAGCTGGCCCACATCCTGGACGAGGTGGGCAAGGGCGACGGCGAGTTCGGCATCGTGGAGGCCCAGTTCAACGACTTCCTGGCCCAGCTGGAGGTGCTCCACAGGAACGCCGGCGACGGAACGAATGACACCATCGTCCGCTCCTCGGCAGAGAGCCTGGTCCGGCTGCTTAACAATTACGCCACAGCGATGGACTCCGCCAAGGAGACCATGATGGAGGACCTGAAGGACAAGGTAAGTTCGGTGAACAACATCCTGACCCAGATCCGGGACCTGAACGTGGCCATCCGGGAGGCGGGCATCTACCACCAGAACGCCCTGGAGCTGCGGGACGAGCGGAATGTGCTGATTGACGATTTGTCCAAGTATATAAAGATCGACGTGCGCTACAGCATGGAGAAGCTGGATGAGTTCTCTGAGGTGGAGAAGCTGTCCATCAGCATCGCCGATTCGGGCAATCCCCCCATCGAGCTGATTAACGGCATCTATGGCGCCCAGCTTGAGATGCCCGAGACCACCGCTATGCGCAATCCCGCGTATGACCCCAGCGATCCGAAATGCTGCCGGTATATCAGCCGGAACAGCAAATTGGACGCAGTTCCTCCGGTGATTCAGTACACCGATAACGAGCGGGAGGCGCTGGAGATCGGCGGCCAGAAGGTCACCAATGATGCGCCAGGAGAAGGCATCGCGGGCGTGACCTTTGATCCGGATAAAATACACGATCCCACTAAAAATGGCAAGTATCTGATTAAAAACGCGGATGGGACACAGACCACAACGGACGATCCGGATGCCGCCACGCAGGTCAACAACGCGGTGAAGGGCGCGGACGACAACCGGCTTTGGATGCAGGTGACCGCCCTGGTGGATGAGCGGGGCCGCTATATCAAGGATAAGTACGGCAACGACATCGACGAGATTCACGAGCTGGGGGACACCGCCCTGACCGGCTCCCTCCAGGCCCTGCGGGAGCTGCTCACCGAGGAGGGGGAGTTCTCCAGCGCGGAGGATATCGCCTTCGACAGCGACGCCAACACCAAGCGGGGCATCCCCTACTATGAGCACGCCCTGGACGCCCTGGCCAAGCGCTTCGCCGACGAGTTCAACAAGGCCAACCAGCTGGAGTTTGACCAGATGAAGGATGCCTATGTTACCGCCGCCGTTCCGGCGGGAGGGACAGATATGTTTTTTGTGGACGCCGAAGGCAATCAGATTATGATTGACGACCCGGAACATCCCGGCCAACAGATCCCGCTGACAGCGGATTACTTTAAGGATGCGAAGGATGAGCTGGCGAAGCTGAGGGAGAATTATACCAAGGAGCCGGACCCGCAGAAGAAGCAGGAGCTGAATGAGCAGATCAAACAGCTGGAGAATGAGACGTACAGCGCCATGGAGACGCTGCGACAGGAGGGCAAGCTGACCGAGGCCTACCGCTACTACAACGGCGGCGTGCTCTTCAGCAACCACGGCGACAACAACGACGGCAGCAACATCACCGCCAAAAACATCAGCATCTCCAAGGGCTGGGCCACCGAAAAGGTGCGCCTGCTGAACACCAAGCAGCCCTGGGACGAGGAGGACCACTCCACCCTCCAGGACAACATCGACCACATGATTACCATGATGCAGACCACCAAGTGGAGCTTTTACGCCAACGACGTGGTGCCCGATGCGGATGAGGGCGACAAGGATTACTTTAAAGGCACCTTCCAGGAGCTGCTGGCCAAGATGAACCTGACGCTGGGTAACGACCAGCGGGACACCGGAACCCTGTACAACAGCTACGCCATAACGTCCCTGAGCCGGGACAACGACCGGCAGAGCGTATCCGGCGTGGACCTGAACGACGAGGCCACCAGTATGATGATATTCCAGAAATCCTACTCCGCCGCCTGTCAGCTGATAACCACACTGGATTCCATGCTGGATAAGCTGATTAACGGCACGATCAGATAAGGAGGTAAGCTAAGATGGGCTTTCGCATTACCACAAACATGATGGTGAACACCTATAAATACAACCTGATGAACAACACCAACAAGCTGGCGGACGCACGGGACAAGGTGCTCACCCAACGCAATTTCAACAGCTACGCCGAGGACCCCACCGGCGCTACCAAGGCTTTCCGCCTGCGCCGGGACTGGTATCAGACCAACAGCCAGCTGACCAACACCACCGATACCTATAATAAGTTCCACACCGCATGGACCAATATCCAGGGCATCCTGAAGGACCTGGAGAACCCCCTGGCGAAGATGGCCTCCATCAACGGCACCACCGGCACCGCCGGCGAGAGCCGCCGCGCCCTGGCCCAGGTCCTGCGGGAGACGGGCAACTCGGTGATCCAGTCCATGAACCAGAATATCGGCACCCACTTTGTCTTCGCCGGAGACGACGGACTGAATGTCCCCTTCAGCTGGAGCGAGGACGGCAATACCCTCTACTACCGGGGGGTCAACGTGAACGCCGGCAAGGTGGAGAAGCCCCTCGCCCCGGAACCGACCTGGCTGGCTGACGCGAAAAAGGCGATTGAAGATGCCTATAAGGCCGACCCTGATAATAAACCCGCGTGGTCGGATACGGACCAGGCGTGGTATGACTACTACAACCACACCAGCGACACCCTGCCTCCCAACTATGATAAGCCCCAGTGGGCAAAGGATTTGGAAGCCAAGGCTCCGACTGATCCGAAGGAGCAGGAGTGGCTGGAATACTACAAGCACGAGGTGGAGGATAAGCCGGTCGCGGACAAACCGGGCTGGATGGATGATCCGAACTACTACACTGAGACGGGAGCACCTGATGTTGATAAGATCAAGCAGGATTTTGGAGAACGTGAGATAGACCAGAAGTGGATTGCCTATATCAACGACCAGCGGGACTTGGAAAAGCTGAAAAAGATGAGCGGCGAGCAGATGAACCTGGACCTGGGCATGGGTATGCAGGAGGACGCCAACGGCAAGCTGGTGAACGGCAGCGCCTTTAACTCCGCCCTGTGCGGCATCAACTTTGTGGACTACGGCGTGGACAAGGACGGCGACCCCAAGAACCTGGCCCTTATCATGAAGGAGCTGGCCGACGTGTTTGACACCTGGGACGAGGACAGGGACCCCCAGGGCTACAACCCCGAGCTGGCCAAGGGCTCGGCCGCGGGGCTGACCAGCAAGGAGCTGGAGGAAAAGGCCTTCCGCCTGATGGATAAGCTGAAACTCTCCCAGGAGAACCTGACCGAGAAGAACGTGGAGCTGGACGCCCGGGCCACCTTCCTCAAGACCAACGGCAGCCGCCTGAGCGACCAGAGGCTGAACCTGAACGAGCAGGTGCTGGACCTGGAGCAGGTGGACCTGGCTGAGGCCCTCACCGACTTCTCCTGGGACCAGTACTGCTACAACTCCGCGCTGAAGATCGGCAACCAGCTGCTCAGCCAGTCCCTCATCGACTATATGAACTGACCCGGCCGGGTTCGCTGAATTGTGTGTTAAACAGGTAAGGATGCCTAAATGACATCATTTAGATGTAGAAGGGAGCGCGTACCACACAATGAAACCGTTGATTGAGATTACCACCGTACCCATTCAGATCGAGATGAAAACCACCAACGCCAAGCTGGAATATGCCCGGGGTACCGCTGAGATGGAAATCCACCGGGACAACGGCAGCCTCCAGATCAAGAGCCGGCCCATTAAGGTCAATATCGATACCTTTGAGGCCCGCAATTCCCTGTCCCCCACCCTGGCCCGCTACCTGGAGCAGAGCGCCCAGAAGGGAAAACAGGCCGCCTATCAGGCTACGGCCACCTACGCCCGCCAGGGCCAGCTGCTGCTGGAGACCCAGGTGGGACAGGAGCTGGTGACCCAGTTCGCCGAGGACGCCATGATGAAGGATGTCAAGACCAACGTGGGTATTGACTTCCTCCCCAAGCCCGGCCCCGAGATTACCTGGGACCCCGGCGAGATGAACATCCGCTATGAGATGGATAAGCTGAATATTAATTGGCGGATGGGGGACGGCAGCTTTGAGTTTACCCCCGGCGATATCGAGTTTACCGTTACCCAGCGGCCCGATGTGGTAATCAAGTATCTGGGCGGCCCCATCTATGTGCCGCCCTCCGCCGACCCCAACTATGAGCCGGTGGATGTGAAGGCCTGACCGCCCGCCGCCCGCCCGGGGCGGACCGTTTGAGCTTTGGCCCGCCCAGAGGGCGGGCCTCATTTTTTCAGCCGACAAGGAGGAACCATGCGTTTAAAAACAAAGTATTTTGGTGAGATCGAATGTCCGGAGGAGGACATCATCCACTTCCCGGAGGGGCTGTTTGGCTTTGAGGAGGAGAAGGCATTCTTCCTGCTGCCCTTCGAGGGCGGTGAGGATACCCTGCTCTGCTTTCAGAGCGCCGTTACCCCCGGCCTGGCCTTTGTGGCGATGGACCCCTTCTCCCTGAAGCCGGATTACGCCCCCAAGCTGACCTCCAGAGAGCTGAGGCAGATGGGAGTGGAGCGCAGCGAGGACCTGTGCTTCTACACGCTGTGCGTGGTGCGCAATCCGGTGGGGGACAGCACGGTGAACCTGCGCTGCCCGGTGGTCATCAACGACCGCACACGGCAGGCTGTCCAGGTGATCCTGGAGGAGGGCGGCTATGAGATGCACCACCTTCTGTCACAGTTCGGACGGAAGGAGGAGGAGCCATGCTGATTTTGCAGCGGAAGGAGGGGGAGTCCCTCCTGATCGGTGAGGATGTGGAGATTACCGTGATGGCGGTGGAGGCAGGACGGGTAAGGCTGGCAATTCAGGCACCCCGCAGCGTTACCATCCTGCGCAGCGAGCTGAAGGTGGCCGCCGAGGCCAACCGGGAGGCGGCGGATGAGGAGGTCTCCCCCCTGGAGCTGCTGGGCGTGCTCAAGGAGCAGGGAAAAAAAGAATAGACGTTCAAAAAGGGGCTGCGCAACGCCTCATCAGGCCCTTTTTTATGCCTGAGAAATGGGATAAATCACTTTTCTGACAAAAAGTAGAAAAGATCAGGGGAGAGCAGAGACGTAATTTACTGAAATTACCATTGCAATCGCCGGCGATATGAGTTATTCTATAAACTACCATTGCCGTTCGCCTCCTTCCCGCAGGGAGGAGGGTGGATGCTTTTGGCCCGGCGCAGGATAAAATTCAGAGAGAATATATTTGACCAATGTCTTGCAATGGGCAGAAAGATAGGCTATAATAGTACAGTATCCAGGACCGCCCGGTGATTAGAATAAAAGCCTGGCGGCGGCCCTTGCCTTTTTGGGAAAATCATGTTATATTACACTTTAATAGATTTTGCGTTCGTCCTGAGAGGAGGAAATTTCCGTGTCCAACCTGATCCATACCAATTCCCTCCTGATGCTGGAGCGGGCCATGAATTTTCAGTGGACCAAGCAGGTGACCATCAACGACAATATCGTCAACGCCGAGACCCCCAACTACAAGGCCAAGTATGTCACCTTTGAGGAGGCCCTGGACGCCAGCATCCGCTCCGCTATGCGCAGACCGGAGCGCCCGATCTCCGCTATGCGCTCCGCTATTGACCGGTCCCAGCCCGTTGTCCACGTGGCGGAGAACGAGAGCACCCGTATGGACGACAACGGCGTCAATGTGACCGAGCAGGAGACAGAGGCGGTCCGCAACGCCTACCAGCTGCAGTACACTATGGACGCCATCAACAGCAACCTGTCCCTGATGCGCACCCTGATCCGGGGGCAGTAACCATCCCGCTTCAGCGCCCCCCAGGAGCGCTTTGACTATACGGAACGGAGGAAACGCATATGGCCTTCATCAGCTCTATTGATGTGATCGGCTCCGGCTTCACCGCCCAGCAGCAGCGGCTGGATGTGATCTCGGAGAATATTGTCAATATGAACACCACCCGCACCGAGAACGGAGAGGGGCCCTACCGCCGGAAGGTAGTGGTCTTTCAGGCGGACAACGGCGTGGGCCGGTTCCAGGATGTGCTGGCCCGGACCCGCTACGGCCGGGGCGGCAGCTTCGCCCAGGAGAGGGTGGCCGGCGTCCGGGTAGTGGAGGTGGGGGAGGACCCCTCGGACTTCAAGCTGAAGTATGACCCCGACGACCCCGACGCCAACGAGGACGGCTATGTTGAGATGCCCAATGTGGACCTGGTGAAGGAAATTACCGACGGCATGGCGGCCAGTCAGGCATTCAGCGCCAACGTCACCGCGTTCAATCTGCTGAAGACCGTGATCTCCAAAGGACTGGAGATTGGCAAGTAAAACGATCTAGGTCAGGTCGAGTTTTTGTCCAGCGGGCAGGAGGCCCAAGGGCATGGATTTGGTCTGGCCTGGATTTGCGTTTCGGGATAGTGAAATACCGGGGTATTACACCCCCTTTCAGGAGGAATTTATAATGGAATTTACACCCATTCGCCCCATTGAGCCCCTGTGGACACCGGCGGCCAGCCAGACCGGCACCCAGGCGCAGGACCCCGCCCAGTCCCTGTTTGCCAGCGTGTTCCAGTCGGCCATTCAGAACGTGCGGGACACAAACGCCGTTCAGGTTGACCTGGAGTATCAGCTGGCCACCGGCCAGCTGGACAATCCGGCGGACCTGACCTTGGCCACCTCCAAGGCGACCAACGCCGCCATCCTCCTGATGGAGATGCGCAACAAGGCGATGGACGCCTACAATGAGCTGATGCGCATCTCCCTGTAAGGGCGGCGCGCGGCCTGTGTGTTTTGAGATAACTGTCCGGAGGGATTCAAGGTGCAGACAAAGCTGAAGGGCTTTTGGGAGAAAATCAAGGGCTTTTTTACAAAATTAAATAAGAAAACCCGCATTCTGCTGGGAGCCTGCGCTGCGGTGCTGCTGATCCTGATTGTCGCGGCGGTGGTGCTGCTGAACCGGAAGGAGTACGCCGTGCTGTACGGCGGACTGACAGCCAACGAGACCAGCACGGTGCTCAAGTACTTAAGCGACAACGGCGTGACCGACTACCAGATTCGGGGGGACACCATTCTGGTGCCCAAGGGGCGGGAGACCCAGCTCCAGGCACAGATGGCTATGTCGGGCAACATGAACACCGGGTTCATGTATGAGTTTTACCTGGACAACAAGAGCCTGATGGATACCAGCGACGAGCGGTATCAGATGTGGCTGGCCGCCGGACAGCAGTATCTGGCGGCCATCATCCGCCAGTTCGATGGCGTCCGTGATGCCAGTGTGGTTCTTACCCCGGGGACGGAGCGCGTCTATGTGCTGGACCCGGAGGCCACCCCGGCCACCGCCTCGGTTACCATCGAGCTGGAGGGCACAAAGCCCCTGAGCAGCGGCGTGGTGACGGCCATCCGCAATACGGTGGCCTTCGGCCTGGAGGGGCTGGAGGTATCCAACGTCGCGATCCACGACACCACGGGCAACAACTATTCCGACGCCAGCGGCTTCGGAGAGCTGGCCGAGGTCAGCGCACTGAAGCTGCAGTATGAGGACGAGATCAACAACAAGGTCCGCAGCCAGGTTTTGAACGCACTGGTTCCCATCTACGGGAAGGACAACGTAAGCGTGGCCGTCAACAGCCGGGTGGATATGGACCGGCGAGTGGTGGAGTCCACCACCCATACTCAGCCTGAGGGCTCTGTGCAGGGCGGCGGCCTGATCGGCACCGACAAGTACTTCTGGGAGGTCATCCGGGGCGACACCGAGGGAGTGGGCGGCGTGGTGGGTACGCAGAGCAACTCCGATATCCCCGGCTACCCCGACCTGGAGAACCTGGACCCCAACGGGGACGCCCAGTATGCCAACGGCAATGTGGAACGGGATCATAACCTTAATACTACCACCGAGCAGCGGGAGGTGCTGGCCGGCACCATTGTGGATATCGGCGTGGCAGTGACCATCAACCAGAACGCCGGCAACGCCGGCTCCGTGAACCTGGAGGCCCTGCGGGACCACGTGGCGGTCATCTCCGGCATCGGCTCGGAGGACCCGGCGTCCCGGGTATCGGTGCTGATCGCCCCCTTCGCGGAGAATACGCCCGCGCCCTCCGGCGGCTTCTGGCTGTCCACCGTGGACAGCTGGGTGCTGTACGCCGCCATCGGCGGGCTGGCCCTGTTTGTGGTTCTGCTGATTATCGTCCTGCTGCTGGCCAGAAGGAGCAAAAAGAAGAAGCTGGCCAAGCAGAAGGCTCTGGAGGAAGAGATGCTGGCGGCCGAGGCGGCCGCGGAGGCCGTGGCAGCGGCAGCGGCCGTGGTGCCCGGACCTACCGGCGGCGCCGATATCATGGAGGTCAATACCGAGAAGAGCATGGAGCTGCGTAAGATGGTGCGGCAGTTCGCCCAGAACAATCCGGAGATCGCGGCTCAGATGGTGAAGACCTGGCTGAAAGGAGAGAGCGACGATGGCTGATAGCGCAGTGTTAGAGCTGACATCCCAACAGAAGGCTGCCGCAGTGATCGTCTCTCTGGGAGCCGATAAGGCCTCCGGCCTGTACCAGTTCATGGAGCCGGAGGAGATCGAGATGCTCACCCTGGAGGTGGCCCGGCTGGGAATGCTCAACTCCGAGCAGACCGAGGCGGTGCTCACCGAGTTCTATCAGAACTGCATGACCAGCAAGGCGGTTACCGAGGGCGGCCTGGAATATGCCCGCTCCGTGCTGGAGAAGGCCTTCGGCAACCAGACCGCTCAGGCCCTTTTGGAGAAGGTGACCAAGTCCCTGAAGAATCGGGAGTTCGCCTTCCTCAACAAGGCGGACGTCAAATCCCTGTTCTCCGCCCTGCAGAACGAACGCCCCCAGACCATGGCCCTGGTCCTCTCCTATGTGGACCCGGACAAGGCCGCCGGCGTTATCGAGCAGCTGGAGCCCCACCGCCAGATCAAAGTGGTGGAGGCCATCGCCACCATGGAGAGCGCCTCCCCCACCGCCATCAAGACCATCGAGGCGGAGATGGAGCGCAAGTTCTCCAGCATTATTACCCAGTCCAACGTCAAGGTGGGCGGCATCGACTACGTGGCCGGCATCATGAACAACCTGGACCGGTCCAGCGAGAAGTCTATCTTCGACGGCCTGTCCGCCCACAACGCCGACCTGGCCGACGAGATCCGCAAGCGGATGTTCGTCTTCGAGGATATCATTACCATGGACGACCGCTCCGTGCAGCGCTTCGTCCGGGACTGCGACCCAAGAGACCTGGTGCTGGCCCTCAAGACGGCCAACGCCGAGGTGTCCAACAAGCTGTTTACCAATATGTCCTCCCGTATGGCCGAGAGCATCCGGGACGACCTGGAGGTTACTACCAATGTTCGTATGAAGGACGTGGAGGACGCCCAGCAGCGTATCGTAAGCGTGATCCGCGACCTGGAGGAGCGAAACGAAATCGTGATCCTGAAGGGCGGAAAGGACGATATCATTGCGTAATATCCTAAAGGGCTTTCTGGAGCCCAAGGCGGAGACCTATGTGATGCCCGAGGCCGATGAGATCCGTATGGAGGGGGAGGAGGAATTTATCCCCCTGGCGGAGGAGGAGCCCGCCCCCCAGACCATCGACATTACCCTGGAGGAGGAGCTGGCGGTGGCCGAGGAGGAGCCGGAGCCCCCTCCCGAGCCCAAGAAGGAGACCCCCGTCCACTACGCGCAGCTCCAGGCCGAGCTGATTATGAATCAGGCCCGGGAGGAGGCCCAGCAGCTGCTGGACCAGGCCCGGGAGCAGGCCGAGGCTGAGCTGGAGGAGATCCGGGCGGGCGCCCGGGACGAGGGCTACCGGGAAGGTTATGCCCAGGGCATCGCCAAGGCTATGGACGATTCCATCCGGGACCGGGAGGCCACTGCCGCCCGGCTGGAGAAGGAGGTCCAGGACTTTTTGGAAAAGGCATCGCTGGCCCGGGAGGAGATGCTCCTCCAGAGCCGGGATGAGCTGCTGGAGCTGTGCCTGTCCGTGGCCGAGAAGGTGGTGCGGGTGAGCCTGAAGAGCAGCAGCGAGGTGATTGTCCGCATGATCCAGACCGCCACCGAGCGGATGAAGCGGCAGGAGTGGGTTCATATCTATATCTCCGGCTGCGACGCCAGACAGATGGCTAAGATTTCCCCGGCCCTGACCAGTACCCTGGGGGCCCTGTCCCAGCATATTAAGGTAGTCCCCATGGGGGACGATGAGGGCGGCACCTGTATCGTGGAGACCCCGGAGGAGATTGTGGACGCCAGCGTATCCACCCAGATGTCCAACATCCGGGATGTGCTCCGGGATCAGATGGGAGCCCAGTGGCAGCAGAGGTGAGACACAGGACATGTTTCGGGAGCTGATCCCCGCTGTCCGCTCCGCCGAGACGGTGGGACGGACCGGGAAAATCGAGAATATCGTGGGCATGTCCATTGAGGCCTCCGGCGGCCGGGCCGCCATCGGTGATATCTGCCGTATCTACTCCAACGAGTCCGGGGGCCAGATTCCCGCCGAGGTGGTGGGCTTTAAAAACGACCATATCCTGCTGATGCCCTACGCCAATATGAGCGGCATCTCCGCGGGCAACTTTGTCCGCAACACCGGAAAACGCCTGACCCTTCCGGTGGGACCCTTTCTGCGGGGGCGGGTGATTAACGCCCTGGGCCAGCCCATCGACGGGCTGGAGCCCTTCCAGCGGGCGGACACCTTCTCTGTGGACAGCACCTACATAAATCCTATGGCGCGCCCCCCCATCCGGGAGCGGATGGAGTTCGGGGTGAAGGCCATCGACAGCCTGCTCACCATCGGCAAGGGCCAGCGTATTGGTATCTTCGCCGGTTCCGGCGTGGGCAAATCCACCCTGATGGGTATGATCGCCAAGAACGTGAAGGCCGACATCAACGTTATCGCCCTGGTGGGCGAGCGTGGCCGCGAGGTTCTGGAGTTTATGCAGAAGGACCTGGGGGAGGAGGGGATGCGCCGCTCCGTGCTGGTGGTCGCCACCAGCGACCAGCCCGCCATGCTGCGGATGAAGTGCCCCAGCGTCGCCACCAGCATCGCCGAGTACTTCTCCGGCCAGGGCTACGACGTCCTGCTGATGATGGACTCCCTCACCCGTTTCGCCATGGCCCAGCGGGAGATCGGATTGGCCATCGGAGAGCCGCCGGTGGCCAGAGGATACACCCCCTCCATGTACGCCGAGATGCCCAAGCTGCTGGAGCGCAGCGGAAACTTTGAAAAGGGTTCTATTACCGGCGTTTACACCGTATTGGTAGAGGGCGACGATACCAACGAGCCCATCGCGGACACGGTGCGGGGTATTCTGGACGGGCATATCGTCCTGTCCCGGGCGCTGGCCAACTCCAACCACTTCCCCGCCATCGACGTGGGGGCCAGCATCTCCCGATTGATGGTGGAGATCGTCTCTCAGGAGCACCGGCAGCTGGCCGGCCGGCTCCGGGATATTATGGGCGTGTATGAGAAAAACGCAGACCTGGTGTCCATCGGCGCTTACAAGTCGGGCACCAACCCCAAGCTGGACCACGCGTTGACCAAGATGGACGCCATCAATCAGTTCCTGATGCAGGGCGTGGACGAGGCCTTTTCCTATGAGGAAAGTTTGGACCAGCTGCGGCGTATCCTGAAATAGAGCAATTCGATATTCCTGAAAAGGGGCAGAGAGACAGATGAAAAAATTCCGCTTCTCACTGGAGACTGTTTTGGACTATAAAAATCAGGCCCTGGACGCCCTCAGGGCGGAGCACGGGGCGATTCTGGCCCAGGTGCGGGCCCAGGAGAGGGTGATCGCGGACCTGGAGGCGGAGCACAGAGAGGCGGACGGGGACTTTACCCAGCGCAAGCTGGAGGGGATCAACGTGCTGGACGCCCTGAGCTTTGAGCAGTACCTCCGGGCGCTGGAGCGGAAGCTCCAGGTGGAGTACTACAAGCTGGAGGAGCTGCGCCGCAGAGAGGAGCGCAAGCGGGATCAGGTGGTGGAGGCCCGGAAGGAGACGGCCACCATCGAGAAGCTGAAGGAGCACAAGCTGGAGGACTACCGCAAGGCGGAGCAGAAGGACGAGGAACAGCGGATTGAGGAGTTTGTCTCCACCACCCGCGCCATGGCGGCGATGGGTATTTAAACGGTGAGTTACACCGAAAGGTGTTTCTCTATATAATGGGTCACAGGAAGGAGGTGATTGCAATGAGCACGCCGCTTTCATTCTGTGACATCAGCGCGCGGTATGGGCAGATGCCCGCCCCTCAGAAAAGTGTTGAGGAGCAGACCGGCTGGAACCCCAACCAGCTTTTTAAGGACTACCTGATGAAGCTCCAGCGCCTGCGGGAGCAGGAGGAGGAGCACGCCCGAGAGGACGCCCTGATGGCCATGATCGACGCCATGAACGCCCCGGAACGGGACCGGCAGTCCGATCAGGACACTGTGGCGGCCCGGTCCCTGGCGAAGGCCGGGGCGGCTGTCTACAAGTCCGAGAAGTTCCAGGACGTGAGGGCGACCTTTGACGGCGAGGTGAACATCAACGTAATGCCGGAGATTCGGGCCCTGCTAGCCCTCCTGGGCAGCGCGGACACCCTGAGACAGGTGGACGATATTCAGGAGGAGCAGGAGGAGCAGAGAGAGCTGTCCGAGAAAAGAGAATCGTTGGAGGTCACAGAACAGCGCGGCCCAGGCAATCCCAGCGACCCGGAAGAACTTTGAAAGGAGGTGAAAGAGACATGAATGTAACAGACCAGTGGATGCTGGAACGGATGCAGCAGATGGCCGCCAATATGGCCGCTTCCCTGCCCCAGACGGGCCAGAACGCCGAGCCCCCCAAGACCGAGAAGGGCGACACCTTTAAGGACATGATGGACAAGGCCAAGGACCAGAAGCCGGAGGCGCCCGAGAAAACTGAGCCGGTCCAGAAGAACGAGAAGGTACAGACCGAGAAGGTGCCTGTCAAGACCAAGGACGGCAAGAGCGTGGAGCTGACCGCCGAGCAGGCCGCTATGCTGGCCGCAGGCTACGCAAAGCTTATCCCCTCCCCGGAGAGCGACAAGGTGCTGTTCGTAACGGCACAGGACGAGAACGGCAGCCTGCTTCTCCCACTCAAGGCCATGGAGGAGAACAACTGCACGTTCCAGGGAATTTTGGTGGACGCCGAGGCCGAGTGGACCATGGAGTTCACCCCGGAGGTGGTCAAGGCCCTGAAGCAGCTGCTAAAGGAGAACAACGACCCCAGGCCGGTGGACGTCATTGTGGGACAGCTGGACCTCTCCAAGCACCAGGACATGATGGTCCGTACGCTGGACGGCAGGTTTACTACCCTGAAGGAAGCGATGGAGGAGAGCGACTCCAACGACCAGGAGACTGACCTGAACGGCGAGGCCCTGGCAGGCGGCGAGCCTCTGTTCAAGGACGTGAAGGCGGCCCCCGTGAAGGTGGGCGAGAACTTCCAGCTGGACACCCAGCAGGAGGACATGGACGAGGTGCTGGCGGATACGGTGCGCTACGCGGCTCAGGCCGGCCTCAAAGAAGTCGAAATTATGCTCAACCCCCAGAATCTGGGGAGCCTGACCATCAAGCTGACACAGAGCAGCGACGGCATCCTCCAGGTGGTATTCCAGACCACCACCGAGAAGGCGGCCAACCTGCTGAACCAGCATCTGGACAACCTGAACGGACTGCTTCAGGGCGTCAACCAGAATGAGGTCCGGGTGGAGGTGCAGCGGGGCGAGGACAGCCAGCAGGCTCAGCAGCAGCAGACCAATCCCGACGGACACAACCACCAGCAGCAACAGCAGCAGCAACAGCAGGAGGAGGAGCACAGCGGCGATTTCCTGCAGAAGCTCCGCCTGGGGCTCTTCGGCCTGGACGACGTAATTTAGGAGGTGAACGAGTATGGCAGACACCACAATTCAGTCCGGATTTGACATCATTAACCGGAATAAAAGCTATAACACAACCACAGACTTTGACCCCACTGTAAACCGATGGGGGGAGAAGGAGAAATATGACGAGTTAACCAGAGACAGGTCAACCCTATCCTTCACCGACATGCTCGGCCTGATGGTGACCCAGTTCCAGAACCAGACCATGGATAACCAGGCCAGCACCACCGATATGATGAACCAGCTGGTGCAGATGACCACCATGCAGGCCATGAACGAGATGACCACCCAGATGAATGAGCTGACCCTGGCCAATATAATGAGCTACTCCGCCTCTCTGGTGGACAAATACGTTACCCTGGGCGTCTACGACGACGAGGGCGAGCTCCAGGAAATTTACGGCAAGGTGGAGGGCGCAGGCACCTACGACGGCCAGCAGGTCATTTTCGTGGGCGGCAAGAGCTATCTGCTCAGCAGCATTATGGCCGTTGGCAAGCTGCCCGAGAAGGAAGAGACGCCGGATCAGGGCGAGGGCGACGGCGACGGCGGCACCGAGGGCACTCCGGGAACGGGGGACAACACGGAGAAGCCGCCTGAGACCGAGGGCAGCGGCGACGCCGGAGACAACCAGAACGACGGCGCGGTAGGCTGAGAGCAGCGGTCAGGAGGGAATCTGACCCCAATAAGCGGACAGGAGGTCCGCGAGGAAAGCAGAGGGAAGCACCATGGCAGAACGCATTAATTCCATCCAAGGCGTGTCTACGGTGGAGCGTGTCCAGCGTGTCAGCCAGGCCGGCCGCACGGCGGCAGGACAGTTTGGCACTCTGCTGCGGCGGGAGATTAAGGCCGCGGAGCCCGCTATCTCCTTCTCCAAGCACGCCCAGAGCCGGGCGGAAGAGCGGGGCATTCAGGTGGATGACGCCCTGATGGGACAGCTGGCCGATTCGGTGGAGCGGGCCCAGGCGAAGGGAGCCACCAATATCCTGGCCTTCGACGCAACCCGGGCCTTCATCATCAATGTCCCCCACGGACGGGTGATTACCACCATGTCTCAGGAGGAGATGGAGGAGAATATCTTTACAAATATCGACGGCGCTGTACTGCTGAAATAACAGAGAGCAGGACCTTTTGGATGCTTTGGTCCCCTGCCCGACTGACAGGGGACCGGCAGCGCCACAGAAAGGAAGTTCTATCGCATGACAGGAGCAATGTATGCCGCCATCGGCGGCCTGAAGTCTCACATGAGCAAGCTGAACGTCATCGGCAACAATGTGGCCAACGTGAACACCTACGGCTACAAGGCGCAGCGGATGACCTTCAAGGAGTCTATGTACACCACCAGCCGCTCCGGCTCCAACGGCGGCCCCACCGCCGGCGGCAACAACCCCTCGCAGGTGGGCTACGGCTGTTCCGTGGGCTCAATCGACCTGAATATGTCCCCCTCCACCTACGCCCCCACGGGCTACGGCCTGGACGCCTATATCGACGGCGAGGGCTTCTATATGTTCGGTGACAAGCCGGGCGCGGGTGAGGTTGGCATTCTGGGCGCCACCGATATGAGCCGGCTGGAGCTGAGCCGGGTGGGCGACCTCTGGATAGACCCGGACGGCTACGTCTGCAACCGTGACGGCAAGGTGCTCTACGGCTTCTCCCGGGTGCAGAATCCGAACTATAAGGCCAATCCGACCGATCCCGAATTAGAAGCAGCAAAAAAGGATGGTATTGATATTACCAGCAAAACAATTGTCAGCACCCAGCTGGCCCCCATACGGGTGCCCCTGTCTGCAGCCGCCCCCACTACAGAGAATGGCGGAATTGATGCAAACGGCAGTAAGCAGTGGGAGGAAGGGGAGCCGGTTTACCCCTATTTAAGCAAAGTTGAGCAGGGAGCTGGAGATAACAAAAAAACTTATTATATAAACCAATATGCCAAGCCCGGGGATAAAACTGATCTCACGCCTGGCTATGAGCACTCTACAGTGCCTGTCGCTGAAAACACGGACGAGAACAACCCCACCATTGACGTGCTCCACATTCAGCTGAAGAGCATGGGCGTGGAGAAGAACGGCGCCATCACCGGCATCGCCGCCAACGGCGAGACCGTGATTCTGGGCTATATCGCCATCGCCAACGTAGACAGCCCCGACGGCGTGACCCATATCGACGGCCCCTACTACAAGGCCATGGGCGGCGCGGGCAGCCTGCGGGTGTCCGCTCTGGGCGGCGTGCTCCAGGGCAAGTATCTGGGCAACCAGGTGGCTGAGGACGACAAGGCCCCCGACGCCAACGACGCCATCATGAACGACAAGAGCATCGAGATCCGCAAGGGCGGCCTGGAGGCCTCCAGCACCGACGTGGCTACCGAGTTCTCCGAAATGATTACCACCCAGCGCGGCTATCAGGCCAACACCCGTATCATCACCGTCACCGACTCCATGCTGGAGGAGCTGGTGAACATGAAGCG
>CAJUSG010000039.1 GCA_910589085.1 uncultured Oscillospiraceae bacterium
AATTATTGATGGTCCCCTCCACCACTCGGAGGATATTCTGGGTGTCGGGCAGAACCTTCACGTCCTCATAGCCGTTTTTCTCCAGAATGTCCTCCACGGCGGCGGCCTGACCCAGTCCCACCTCAAAGATAAGGGTACCTCCCAGGCGCAGGGCGGATTTCCACTTCGCGGCGATGGCCTTGTAGTAGTCCAGACCGTCCGTGCCTCCATCCAGAGCGAGGCGGGGCTCGTAATCCTTCACCGACACATCCAGCCCCTCGATATCCCCGCTGGGGATATAGGGCGGGTTGCACACAATGGCGTCGAAATCCCACAGAGTGGAGCTGGGGGCCTCCAGAGCGTCCACCGACAGGCAGGTCACACGGGCGTTGAGCTCATTGCGGCGGACATTCTGCTTGCACACCCGCAGCGCCCCCTCCGACAGCTCCCCCAGCACCACCCGGCACTCGGGGGCGTTGGCGGCGATGGCCAGCCCCACACAGCCGCTGCCGGCGCACAGGTCCAGCACCCGGGCTCCCTCGCCGGAATCCCGCGCCTTGAGGATGCCCCGCTCGGCCAGCAGCTCGGTATCCAGCCGCGGAATCAGCACGTCCCGGGAGATGTCCAGAGACAGGCCGTAGAACTCCCACTCTCCGATGATGTAGGCCACCGGCTCCCCGGCCAGGCGGCGCTGGACCAGCTCCTCCACCCGGCGTTCCATCTCACCGGCCACGTAGAGGGACATGTCCCGGTAAAACTGCTCCCGGTTTTTGTCGGCGGCGAAGCAGATGATCTCCCGGGCCTCCAGCTGGGCCGACTCCACCCCCGCCCGCTTCAGCCGGGCACGAGTGTCCAGGAATAGGTTGTTGTAGGTGGTGGCCATTGAATCACCTTCCTGATGTATTTGGGGGTATACCATGTAGGGCAAGGGCAGAGACGGGCACTTTTTACCACGCATCCTCGCCCTGTTTTTCCGGCAGGACCAGCTCCAAAGCCCTGATTCCTACCTCGATCATGGAGTCGTCGGGCTCGAAGGTGGTAAAATTTTGCAGCCACAGCCCCGGCGCGATAAACACACGGGTGATGGGGCCGTCGTGGCGGCCGGCCCAGCGGTTGAACTCATAGCTCACCCCCACAATAAGGGGCAGCATGGCCAAATGGGCCAGGAAGCGCAGAAAAGCGTTGTACACCGGCCAGATGGCGAAGACAACCGTTGAGACAATAATGGAGATGGCAATCACCATAAACAGAAAGCTCGTGCCGCACCGGGGATGGTGCCGGGGCTGCTTCCGCACATTCTCCACCGTCAGGGGCAGGCCAGCCTCGTAGCAGAAGATGGTCTTGTGCTCCGCCCCGTGGTAGGAAAAGACCCGTTTCATCTCCCCCATCCGGGAGCACAGGGCCAGATAGGTGACAAAAATGAGGATTTTCAACAGGCTCTCCGCCAGATTCCGGGCCAGCATAGAGGGGGTGAGCACCGTGATTGCCGTGCCCAGCAGGGTGGGCAGGAGAAAAAACAGCCCTATGGACATGCCCATCCCCAGGATCACCGCCAGAGCCGTGATAAAGGCGGTGGCCTTCTCGCTGCCCAGATGCCGGTTCAGCCAGTTTTCAAACCGGGAGGGCTCCTCTTCCTCCTCCCCGTCCTCGGGGAAGAACTGGGCCGAATACATCAGTGCGGTGACCCCGTTATACATGGAGTCGGCAAAGTTGACCACCCCGCGGATCAGAGGCCAGCCCAGGATGGGGTGCTTGTCCTTGATAAACTGAAGCTCCTTCTCTTCAATCTCCAGCTCGCCGTCCGGCTTGCGGACCACCACGGCCTGCTTTTTCGGGCCGCGCATCATGATGCCCTCAATCAGGGCCTGTCCACCGCACATGGTTTTGAATTTTTGCTCCTGCTTTGGCATTTGGGTTCTCCTTTGGATGTTCATTCGATTCGTTTTATTTTACAGGGACGGACAGCCCGTCCTTTTTGCTGCCGTACTACGACACATTCTACCAGACCGGGTCCTAATTTTCAACCGGCAGCCGGATGGTCACCTGAAAGCCCCCGCCCTCGGCGTTGCCCACATCCAGCCAGCCCTCGTGGCGGGTGACAATCTCCTCGCACACGGCCAGTCCAATGCCCGAGCCCCGGGCCTTGGAGCTGCCCTTGTAGAACTTATTTTTCAGATAAGGCAGCTCCCCCTCCGGGGCGCCGTGGCCGTAATCCCGGATGCGGATCACCGCGTCGTCCCCCTCCTGACGGACCGAGACGTCGATGCGCTTGCCCGCGCCGCCGTGCTTGGCGGCGTTGTCCAGCAGATTGCAGAACACCTGGCGCAGCCGCTCCGGGTCGCCGGAGATGGGGATCATCTCCTCCGGCCCGTCGGAGTACATCAGGTCGATGCCCTCCTTGCGAAAGAACTCGGTATAGGTGTAGACGGCATCCTCCAGCTCCGCCTTCAGGTCCAGAGGCTCCACCGACAGCGTAAACCGACCATCCTCAATGCGGGAAAATTCCAGCAGCTCCTCCACCATGTTGGTCAGCCGCCTGGCCTCCGACACGATGATGCTCATCCCCTTGCGGATGTCGTCGGCGGAGCGGGCCTCGCCGTTCTGGATGGTCTCCGCCCAACCGGTGATGGCCGTCAGCGGGGTGCGCAGCTCGTGGGAGACGGAGGAGATAAACTCGCTCTGGGTCTTCTCCGACTGCCGTATCTTCATGGACATATCGTTAATGGCGTCGGTGAGTTCACCGATCTCATCGTCATATTTTTTCTCAATCTGTACGCCGTAGCTGCCGTCGGCGATGACCTGTGCGATCTCGGTGATGCTGGCCAGGGGCTCTACAATGGACCGTACAAAATACAGATTGGAGAAGTAGACCATGGCGAAGATGGCCAGCCCTATGGCGGCAATCACCACCATGGAAAAGGTAAACTGCCGGTCGATGCCGGACAGCGAGGTGACATAGCGGATGACGCCCACCACCTCCCCCTGATAGATCACGGGGCAGGAGGCCGCCAGGATACGCTCGCCGGTGGCCGGGTCCCGGCCCCGCCAGGCCCGGGCGCTGCGCTCGTTTATCGCCTGCTGAATCTCCGGGGTGCTGGGGGTGCTGCCGGCGGTCAGGTCATTTCCCGAGAAAATAACCGCCCCGGTGGTGTCCAGAAATTGCAGCTCCAGCCGGCTTTTGTCCTCATAGCTGCTCACCGTCTGCTGGGCCGCCGCACGGTAGTCGGAGCGGGTATACATCCGGAAGCCGTTGGCCGAGGAGGTGGCCTTTCGCTTCAGATCGTCCTCCGTCCCGCTGTAGTAGTAGCTGCCCAGCATGGCCGCGAAGGCCCCCACCGCCAGCGCCAGAATCAGCAGCACAATGGCCACGCTGTTCACCAGCCACCGCCGGCGGATTCCCCTGATTTTTACCTGGTCCTGCATTTTTGTAGTCTTGGCCACTGTGTTCACCTGCCTTTCTGCTCCGCTTTACCGAGGGCTTCTGTAGGGCACGACGACCCCGGCGCGCCGTCATCCCGAGGACGCTTCCTTGTAGGGGCGGATATCATCCGCCCGCTGGACAGCACATGGATCTGACGGGCGGATAGTATCCGCCCCTATACAGCCCGCATTTGCCCCGCACATTTGCCTGCGGCTCTCAGCTCCCCCACTTATACCCGTAGCCCCACACGGTATTGACAAAGGTGGGCTTCTGGGCGTTGTCCTCAATTTTGATGCGCAGGCGGCGGATATTCACATCCACAATTTTCAGCTCGCCGAAGTAGTCCTTGCCCCATACGGTATCCAGGATCTCCTCCCGGGACAAGGCCTTGCCCGGGTTCTCCATGAACAGCTTGACGATGGAGTACTCCACCTGGGTAAGCTTCACCCGCTGGCCGTTTTTCTCCAGGGTCCGGTTGCGGGTGTTGAGCAAGAAGGGCGGGTCGCTGATCTCATCCGGGGAGATGGGGGCCTCGTCCCCGCCGGTGCGGCGAAAGAGGGCGTCCACCCGGGCGGTGAGCTCCGCCGGGGAGAAGGGCTTGGTCACATAGTCATCCGCCCCGGTCATCAGGCCGGTCACCTTGTCCATCTCCTGGGTGCGGGCGGTAAGCATGATGATGCCGATCTTGTTGTCCATGGCCCGCAGGCGGCGGCAGACCTCAAACCCGTCGATGCCGGGCAGCATGATATCCAGCAGGGCCACCTTGATATCCGGGTTCTCCCGGACCGCCTCCAGCGCGTCCTCGCCGGTCCCCGCCTCCACCGTCTGATAGCCCGCCCGCTTCAGGTTAATCACCACAAAGCTGCGGATATTCTCCTCGTCCTCCAGGACCAGTACCTTGCGCATGGACGTTTTCCTCCCCTTTTTCCTCCTGTAGAAGCGGCCTCTGTGCCGTCCTCTATTCGTTATACCAGCTTCTCTGAATGGTGTTGAACCGCTCCCGCAGGTCCATCTCGTCCAGGCCGCTGTTCCAGCTCCCGGTGTGGAATTTGGCGGCGTAGGTCACATTTTCCTCCTCCCGGAGCACAATCCAGCCGTCCTCCTCCAGGTCAGCGTTGCGGCTGCTGGATATGCGGTAGATGGACAGGAAGGGCTGGGGCTCCCGGTCGTCCCCCAGCCAGTGGGAGAACACAACCTCCCGCCGCCCGGTGACCTGATCGTTCCGGGAGATGGTAATCTGATCCCGCCAGCTCTCTGCGATCTCCAGATACCAGCCGTCGCTCATGTTGTGGTAGGTGGTGAGCACGTGGTTGCGGTTGCCCCGCTGGTCATACTGGCCCCAGTCGATGAGCCAGAAGTTGCTGGAGGTGCTCTCCCCGTAGCTGGGCAGCTGGTAGGGGGAGGGCAACTCGGCCACCGAGTCCCGGTTGATGTCGGTGGGGTTGATCTCAGTATAGCCCTGGATAACCTCCTTGCTGACGCCGGAGCCGTCCAGCGCCACATTGGTCAGCCTTCCGTCCACATAGGCCACCACGTCGATGGCCCGCCGCCCATCCGCCAGGGTGCTGGTGACATAGAGGGCCGGCTGGTAGTACTCTCCGGCCAGGTAGTTGGTGCGGATCCGGTTGATGGACGCGATCCCGGCGGACAGCTCGGCGATGGCCAGCGAGGTCATGGCCCCGTCCTGCCAGCCGTAGACCTCCACCTGGTTGCCCAGGCCGCTGGCGTCCATCCGGGTGACCAGCACCTCAACCCGGGTGTCGCGGTCCATATCCAGCAGGCGGCAGCCGCTGGAGCCGTCCCCCGCCACGCTGCACCGGGTCAGCAGCCGCTCGGCGCCCATCAGGCTGGCCCGGGTCATGGCCCGGACGGCCGCCAGGGCCTCCTCCTCGCTCAGCCCCTCGCCGGGCAGGTCGATATCGTCCAGGGTATACACCCCCAGCTGGTAGGCGCCGGTGCTGATCTGCCAGTTTACCGCGATCTCCTTGCGCCCCTCGCCGTTGATCTGGGCGTAGTCGATGGCGTAGATGGCGCTGCCCTCGCCCTCCACCACGCCGGTGACCACGTACTCCTCCCTGATCTGAGTGAAGATGTATATTTTAATGGGCTTCTCAATGCCGGGCACCCGGAAAAAGGTCACCGCGCTCTCCCGCAGGCCGTCTCCATCCAGGTCCTGGAGCTGGATGCTGGCGGTGTTGTCCCCCGCCATGATGGTCACGTCCTCCACCCGGGTGCTGAACTCGGTCTCCAGCCCGGTGCGCACCGCCCGGATGGCGGCGTTGAGCTGCTCATAGCCCGGCGACTTCTCCGGCTGGCGGTACAGATCGTCCGGGGAGCGGAACAGACAGCCGCTCAGCGTCAGAAGCATGGACAGAATCAGGCCCAGAGCCGCACCTCTTCTCCTCACGGCGCCCACTCCCCTTTCAGTCGGAATCCACTACATAATGGTGGTATTTATCATCATACCACAATTTCTGAAAAAAGCCATAGCTTTTTTCAATTTTTCCCGGGACAAAAAGCCGCCCGTCCTGTTCCGGGACGGGCGGCTTGGATGCCGTGTTCAATTCGCCTGAGGCAGAGTGACGATGGCCTTGAACAGGTCGCCGTCCACCGCCAGCTCGAAGGTTCCCCCCTGGAGCTCGGTGAGGGACCGTGCGATGGACAGCCCCAGGCCGGAGCCCTCGGTGGACCGGGACTCCTCCCCCCGGACAAAGCGCTCCATCAGCCGCTCGGCGGGGACGTTCAGCGGCTCCCGGGAGATGTTCTTCACCGACAGAGCCACCTGTCCCTTCCCCCGCTCCAGGTCCAGGTAGACCCGGGTGCCCTCCATGGCGTATTTGGCGCAGTTGGACAGCAGGTTGTCGATGACCCGCCACAGGTGGCGGCCGTCGGCGTACACCCAGCACTCCCCCTCCGGGAGGGTGCTCACCAGGGTGAGCTTCCGGTCGTTCAGCTTCTCCTCCCACTCGCCCAGGGCCTGGTCGATGAGCTGACCCATGCCGATCTTCTCCCGGACCACCGACAGCACCCCCGTGGACGCCTTGGACGCCTCCACCAGGTCCTCGGTGAGCTTCTTCAGCCGCTGGGACTTCCGGTCCAGCACCTCGATATACTCCACCGCCTTGGGATCGGTCTGTTCGGTGGATTTAAGCAGGTTGACATAATTTATAATAGAGGTGAGAGGGGTCTTTAAATCGTGGGAGACGTTGGTGATGAGCTCCGCCTTGAACCGCTCGCTCTTCATCCGCTCGTCCACCGCCGCCGACAGCCCGGCGGAGATGTTGTTCAGGTCCTCCGCCTGGAGGCGCAGGTCGTAGGGCATACGGGTTGTGTCGATCTGGTACTCCAGGTCGCCCCTGGCGATGGTCTTGGTGCCCTGGCGCAGGCGGTAGTAGCCATAAGCCCACCAGGCCAGAAAGAGCAGCACCCCGGTCTGAATGCAGAGATAGAACAGCGTCATCCCTCCGTCATAATACCCCACCACCAGAAGGAAGAAGCTGACGGCGGCATAGCCCAAAAAGGCCGCCACAATCTTCCAGGTGAAGGGCAGGAAGCGAACAAAGTCATGGACGGTCCTGACCGTCCATCCCCACACCCTGCACAGCAGGGTGGTTTTTGCCAGACAGCCCGCCTTGAGCCGGACAGCCAGGGTGCGCAGAAGCAGCGCGCCGCAGGACACCTCGGCGGTAAAGAGAGCCCCGGCCCCCATGATCCCCAGCTTGTAAAAGGCGTCAAAATCCTCATTCATAATGGAATAAACATTGGCCGCCCCCCAGTACAGCTGCTCTGCCGTCCAGATAAAGCAGGCAACCAGACAGACCTCGGCAGCGATCACAGCCGCGGCGTACAGGTCAAAGAATATCCGCTCCTGCCAGGTGAGGGCAATCCCCTCCTCCCCCGCCCTGTGCCCGGCGGTCCAGAGGACCCAGAGCAGGGCCACCAGGGTGAGCGCCCCCAGGCTCAAAAAACCGGTGAGGTACTGGTCAAAGGCCGCCCGGTCCATGTCCCACATCCTCCAGATTTGGCTGAACTCGTCCTGAATCGAATCGTCAATCTTTTCAGGCACCCCGTACTCCAGCACCAGCTTCAGCGGCGGGGCTTCGGTCTCCGGATTTAAGCCCGCAGTGTGCGAGGGCTCTTCCCTTAAATCCGTATCATAGTACAGTACGTCTTCATTGAGGCTCCCGTCCTGGAGCTCGAAGGAGAAGTAGTGCACATTCTGGACCGTCCGGATTATGGCCTCGTCGTCGTTGAGGTTGGTACCCAGAAGGGTTTGCCCGTTGTCGGTGAGCACCCGGAAACGGAACCAGGTGTTCTGCCGGGAAAAACGCTCCTCCACCAGGGCCCGCTCCTCCCGTAGGGCCTCCGCGTCAGCGTAGGCCAGGGGACTGGCGGTCCCCTCCTCTATCTGCCGCTCCAGCTGCTCCAGCCGCTGGGACAGCCTGATCCCCGCCACCAGCTCCCGCCGGCGGTTGTCCACGGCGTTGTAGTACCGGGAGGAGCCCTGCCAGTCACCGTCAGCCACCGAGCCGAAGCTGAGAATCGCCCGCACCCCGAAGATCCCCGTCCCGAAGGCGGCGGCCAGCAGAATCAGCACCGCGCACACCTTGGCGGCGGTATTGCTTTGCAGCCTTTTCATCCGCCCGCCCCCTTTTCAATCTTATAGCCCAGCCCCCAGACCACCTTTAAATACCGGGGCTCGGCGGGATTGATCTCAATCTTTTCCCGCAGGTGGCGGATGTGAACGGCCACCGTGTTCTCCGAACCGTAAGCCGGGTCGTTCCACACCTGCTCGTAAATCTGGGCGGAGGAGAATACCTGTCCCGGGTGGGACAGCAGCAGCTTTAAAATGTTGTACTCAATGGGGGTGAGGCTGATGGGCTCCCCGTCCACCGTGACCACCTTGGCCCCGTCGTCCATGGCGATTGGCCCGGCGGTGATGAGGCCGGGGCCCTTCTCCGCACCCCCCAGAGCGGTATACCGCCGCAGCTGGCTCTTCACCCGGGCGATGACCTCCAGCGGGTTGAAGGGCTTGGTGATATAGTCGTCCGCCCCGATGTTCAGCCCCAGGATCTTGTCGGTATCCTCGCTCTTGGCCGTCAGCAGGATGATGGGCACGTTGCTCCCCTCCCGCAGCTTAGCGGTGGCCCGGATGCCGTCCAGCTCGGGCATCATGATGTCCATGAGGATCAGGTGGACCTCGTGGGTCTCCGCCGCACGGACCGCCTCCCGGCCGTCGTAGGCCTTGAGGGTCCGGTAGCCCTCGCTGCTCAGGTAGATGTCCAGCGCGGATACAATGTCTCTGTCGTCGTCACAGATCAGGATGGTGTACATCTTACCGCTCCTCTCCCCGTTTATTTCTGCTCCTAGCATAGCACAGACTATTTAAATCGCAAGTGGGAATTTATTAAAAAGCCTTTAAATTTTGCGTTTACACACCTCTTCGCCCCATTATTTCCCGGCCCTGAGAATCATAGCCGCCACCTCCACCCTGGTGGCCGGGGACTGGGGGCGGCTCAGGTCGGCGGTGATCCCGGCCCTGTGCGCCCGCTCCCACTCGCCGGTCTGCGAGGCCCAGGCCGGGGCGGGGAGCGCGGCCCGCTCCTTTTCGTAGCGGTCCATATACTCTTTCCACTGCTCGTATGTCACGACTTCATCCTCTCCTCTCATCGCCTGGGCCACGTCGGCCCGGAAATCGTCCATTGTCTTGCCGAATTTCGGCCACCAGTGGAGGACGTCCCCGTGGTTGGAGGCGATCCCCCGCCTGTAGCCCTCCTGGTGGCAGATGACCACGCCGTCGGCCAGGGGGTCCAGACTGTATTTCTCACACAGCATGGCGGTCAGCTCCACCGCCTCCCGGTAGACAGCCTGGAAGTATTCCGGATCGGAAAGCCCGTCCTCGCAGATTTCAAAGCCGATGTGGGTGTTTTGGGCGGAGCCCTTTTTGCCGCTTCCGGAGTGCCATCCCCTCATGGTCCAGGGCAGGGTCTGGACCACGCCCGCCTGTCCATCGGCAAACTTGCCCACAAAGGCGTGGACGCACACCTGGCGGCCGCCGGGCCGGAGCTGGTTCCAGTGGTTGCCGCCGGTGTTGCGGCCTATCTCATCGTCCCCGGGGACGTACCGGGCCACCCGGGGGTTGTTGGCTCCAGTGGAGTGGACCATCACCCCCTTGGGCCGGATGGTTTTTCCGGTGATGTAACACTCGTTGCGGGTCAGCAGCTGCCGTCTCAGCCTCATGCTTTGCCACCGCCCGCCTTGTCCACCACATCCTGAACCTTCTGGCTCTGCGTGCCGAAGTAAAAGGCAATAATCACAGCATAGATGGTCATAAAGTCCTGGCTGATCTGTCCGGTACAGGCCATGTGCGCAAACACACCGGTAAGCACCAGCGTCACAATCGATTTGACGCTCATCAGCGCCCCCAATCGCTTAATGATGGTCTCGTTCACAGTTTTTCATCCCTTCCTCCTCCATTTAGTACGGTTTTCAGACACATCAGCAGCAGCTCCCCGCCGAAGAAGGCCAGAATCACGGCCAGCAGAGCGGCGGGGTCATGGCCGGTGCGGGAGAGAATGCGCATAGCATAGGCGGAGGCGGCGGTGCCGCAGATCACACACCACAGCACCATCCCCTTGGCAAAGAGGTGGGGCACCGCCCTCAGCCTATCCAACAGCTTTTTCACAGCCCAAGTCTCCCCACCGCCGCGCCCAGCACGGCGGCCAGCACAAGCCAAATAGAGCTCTCCTTCAGCTTGTCCAGCAGCTTGTTGGGCTTGTCGTCCTGCTCCTCCCGCCAGCCCACCAGCTTGTCCAGCTTGGCGTCCATGCTCTCCAGAATGGTCTCCATGCTGGCCCGGGCCTGCTCCAAGGCGCTCAGCCGCTCGAACATCTCTTTGTGTGTCTTGCCCGACCCGTCCCGGTAGCGGTCAAACTCCTTGGCCAGACTGTCCACCCGGGCGTTTACCGGGCAGTCGCCACAGTTGTCATGCATCGCTTATATCTCCTCGCTTACAATTTCATCTTCCGCTACATCGGGCCAGTCCTCCTGTGGAACATTCGCCGCCGCTTCCGGAAGCGGAATGGTGGGTTGGTCGGTGGTTTTGATGTACTCGATAGTCGCTGTACCAGAAAAATTATATTGAGATGATGTAAATATGTTTTTGATTTCAACACTCCCATCATCACGTTTAAACATCGGCCCATTTATCACGGAAACATTTAAATAGCTCCCGCTCCAACTCCCAAAAACAATATTATCAATATTTTTATCGGTAAAAATGTTCCCGTAGGCACCTCCCGCTATCCCGACATCTGCGAACAAAATGGTTTTCCTATATAGCGGCCTGCCGTCAATCCATCGCCCAACAATCCGCTCCTCCAGGGAGTAGACATCCTCGGCGGACGCACTTGTGCGGGCCTTTATGCAGGAGAGCATAGCAGCCTCCGTTCCCTGTACGGTGGGCACCGCAAAGTTGGTTTCCCCATCCCCGCCAAAGTGGTTGGCCGCACCAAACTGTTTTCGGAAAAATTCCGCCAAATCAGGGTACTCCGCGATGTTGTGCACCCCGCCGTCACACACCAGATAATCCTCCGGGGCGGCGGAGCCCATAAAGCTGATGACAGTGCCAATGGGGCTGCCGTCCGGTCCGGCGGGGCCTCGTGGGCCGCCTAACGGGATTGCGGTTCCGTCTACCATTATAATCGAAGTCATACAGACACCTCCTTTGACTGGTCAGTAGTTTTGGTGTATTTTACAGTTAACTCAATGCTCTTCCCAAACGAATACGAAGTTTTAGACATGTAAACTCCTATGCTATCCGTGTTTATAATTTGACCCAAAGTAAGTCCACCATCAAAAAACATATCCATATTAAGGCTAGTTACATTTTTTACTTTATACCGCAACTGCGTTATCATATCCAAATCCGGAATATCCACCAATTTCGCTGTCTTGCCAGACCATGACGTCTGTAAGGTTGTTTGGATCACTCTCTGATACAAGGGGCTTCCGTCCACCCACACGCCCACAACTCTTTCCGTGAAAGAGTATACATCTGGGTCTGGGACACCAAGGCTGCTCTCGCCAGGGATGACATACAGCCCCTTGTTCCGCTTTTCCTCGGGCAGGGCGTCATACGCCTCCTGAGAGATCACGCCCTGCACTGGCGAGGACACTCTGAGGGTACTACCTTCTTTTTCCAGCCCATCGCCGGAGGTGATGACATCCTGCTTGCCGGACATGGCTTCCTCCAGCTCCGCATGAGTTACGCCCCCTGTGGAGGAGATAGTCAGCCGGTTTCCCTGTTGGTCCAGAACAATATTCTCTCCCGCCGCCAACTCCAAAGTATTGACCCCGTTGATGGTGGCGTCTGCCCCGGGCTCTCCCTGAGGACCCGGCACGCCTTCACCTCCGCCGCCCTCAATAGGCACAGAGGACAGCAGCTTGTCCCCGGAGTACAGCCCCAGTTCACCCTCCTCGGTGTAGGCCAGCGTGTCTCCTTTGCCGTCCAGGGCCTCCTGCCAGTCCTCGGGGAGCGGGTTTCCTCCCGGCACTGCCCCCTCCACAATCCATCCCAGATTGGCCCAGACGGTGGGCAGGACGACGCTCTCCCCCTGTTTGCCGCACACGCCCATCATCAGGTAGCGGCCCGGATCAGACAGCACCTCTGCGGGCACGGAACACACCCCGTCCACGATGGGCACAGACTTCTTTCTGCACCCGGCCTGAAAAATTGCCGTTCGCTCCAGCCCGTCCCAATCCGGAGAAAACTCGAAGCGCACCGGGTAGATATTGGCGCTGCCGCTGGTAATCAGTTCCTTCTCCATAACATACAGTCTGTTTTTTTCTGCGTAAAATACGAACAAAAAATCGCCTCCATTTTGTCAAATTGTGCCGCCCATGTGTCAGTTTCAGCTTCTTTGGGCGGCGTACTATTGTACCGTCCGCTTTAAATCAAGGAATTTCGCCGTCCGTTGGCTCCATGCGGTTGACCGCTTTGACATAACTCCCTCCTTTCCTTCGAACTTTCTCCCTACGTAAGTACCGGGCAAAAAAATTGCTGTCAGTTCGTCCGCAGTATCACACCGAGCGTCCGCCACATTGAAAACTACCCAGAATTTTGCTCTGTGCTCCAGGGATATCCGCGCAGACGGCAGCCATCTGTTCACCGCCTTTCGTCCAGCGTAAGCTTATAGTACCACACCGTCGGAAGCTTGTCAATACGTTTTGCGAAAGTTTTTTCGCAAAACGCAAGTTTTATCTTGCAATGCCCTTCAGCCTGTGGTATAGTTAACCTTACAAAGGAGGCGGCGCCTGTGGAAAACCTTTCTACTGTACTCAAAAGGAGAAGAAAAGAGCTCGGCCTCACCCTTCTTCAAATTGCGGAGGCGATGGAGGTCAGCGAGGCGACGGTACAGCGTTGGGAGAGCGGAAACATCAAAATGCTCCGGCATGACCGAATCTCCAGGCTGGCCCGGATTTTGAATGTCCCTCCGGCCTCTCTGATGGGGTGGGAGACCAAAGCTCTGCCCGATAACATCGTCCCCCTCCCAAGCATGAAAAAAGTTCCGCTGATCGGACAGATCGCCTGCGGAACCCCTATTTTAGCGGAGCAAAATGTTGAGGAATATATTGACCTTCCGGCCCACATCAGAGCCGACTACGCGCTGACCTGCAAAGGGGAGAGCATGGTAAATATCGGTATACAAACCGGCGACATTGTCTATATCCGCCAACAGGAGGAGGTGGAGAACGGACAGGTGGCCGCTGTGATGGTAGGGGATGAAGAGGCCACCCTAAAGCGGTTCTACCATACCGGAAATGTGGTGCAGCTGGTGGCCGAGAACAGCGCAATCGCCCCCAGAGTATTTATCGGAGAGGAAACTGCCCAGATACGGGTGGTTGGACTCGCTGTGGCTTATACCCATATCATAGAGTAATTGCAGTCCATTAAAAAAGAAAATGGAAACCCTTGTGCGGCAAGGGTTTCCATTTTTTCATTCCTTCCCAAACTCCGTTTTGAAATAGTGCAGCATGACAGCCGCGGACAGAGTGAAGGCCAGAAGGTCCGCCGAGGCCTGAGTCAGCTCCAGACCGGCCAGGCCAAACTGATGTGTCATCAGATAGACTATGGGGATATACAGCCCCTGGCGGCAGATGGCCAGAATGACCGCCCGCCAGGACTTGCCCAGAGACTGAAAAAACATGTTGGCAAAGACCAGCACCGCCCCCAGGGGCAGGGTGAAGCACTGATACCGGAAGGCACGGGTGCCGATGGCGATGACCATGGCGTCGTCCCGACGGAACAGGGTTATAATGTGCGGGGCCAGCACAAAGCCCAGCACCGCGCCCACCGTGAGGATCACCGTACAGGTCCGCACCGAGAACCGCACCGCCTCCTTCACCCTGTCCAGCCGCTTCGCGCCGTAGTTGTAGCCCAGCACCGGCTGAAAGCCCTGGCCAAAGCCGATGACAATGGACTGGATCACCATAAACACCTTGGTCACAATGGACAGGGCGGCCACCGCCGCGTCGCCGTAGAGCTTGGCGTTGTAATTCAGCGCCATGGTGGAGGCGGACAGCACCCCCTGGCGGAAAAAGGAGGGCATCCCCTGCTTGAAAATGGCCAGATAGGTCCCGGGGGAGCGGGAGATACAGGCCAGGCTCACCCGCAGCTGGCTCTTCTTCCGCAGGAAAAAGGAGGTTAGAATCAGCAGGCTGACACACTGGCTGAGCAGGGTGGCCGCCCCCGCCCCCGAGATGCCCATGTTCAGACCATAGATGAAGATGGGGTCCAAAATGATATTCAGTATCCCGCCGGTGGCCAGGCCAAAGACCGACAGGTTGGCCTTCCCCTGCCAGCGCAGCAGATTGTTCAGGGTGAAGGACAAAATCATCACCGGGGCGCCCAGGATGATGTAGAAGGCATAGTCCAGGGCGTAGGGGTAGATGGTGCTGGTGCTCCCCAGCAGCCACATCAGCTCCGGCCGGAAGCCCATCCCCAGGGCGGCCATGGCCACCCCCACAATCAGGGCGGTAATCACCCCGCTGGAGGCGTAGACGTCGGCCTCCCGCCCCCTGTCCTGGCCCAACAGCCGGGAGGCGATGGAGCCCGTCCCCATCCCCACGGTGAAGCCCACCGCCTGGATGATGGCCATCAGGGAGAACACCACTCCCACCGCCCCGGAGGCACTGGTGTTCAGCTGGGAGACAAAGTAGGTGTCCGCCATGTTGTAGATGGAGGTCACCAGCATACTGATAATGGTGGGAACCGCCAGCGACAAAATCAGCCGGTCAATGGGGGTCTCCAGCATCCTCTGCCGCTGGTCCAGCGGTTCCTTGGGGTGGCTTTGATGAAAATGGGGCATTTCTCTCTCCTTCTCCGCCGTTTCCAATGGTGTATATTCCTATTTTAGCCCTGTTTTTCCCAAAAGGCAAGGGTGCGGACCGTCAATTATAATATTTCTCCGGCCAGACATAGACAGACAGCCCGTCCAGTTCCCCGTACTCAATGAGCTGGGGGGCCAGGGCCTGGACATCGTACCGCCGGGCTACCTCCGTATCCAGGCTGAGGCAGCTCAGCCGCTTCATGGTGGAGATGACCTCCAGGCCGGTGAGATTGGGGTTGTTCTGGAGATCCAGGACGTGGGTCCGGCAGAACTCCAGACCGCTCACGTCCCCCAGGCCGGTGTTGGACAGGTCCAGCATCCCCAGCCGCTTGCACTTGCGCAGGCAGGCCAGCGCCCCCGGCTCCAGAGGGTTGCCCCGCAGGTCCAGGGTGTTCAGGCTGGTCAGCCCCCGCAGAGGTTCCAGGCTGGTGATGTGATTGCCGTAAACCTTCAATTGCACCAGCTTGTCCAGCCCCGCCAGAGGTGACAGGTCGGAGATCAGGTTGTAGGGCAGCCACAACTCCCGCAGACCGGTGAGGGTGGCCAGGGGGGACAGGTCCTCGATGTCGTTGTCCCACAGGTCCAGCTCCTTCAGCTGGGTCAGGCCCTCCAGGAATGACAGGTCCCGTATCCTCACTCCCCGCTGCTGAAATCGTTTGGCGCTGACCAGCTCTGTAGCCTGTTGGAACAGGTGCTTTTCCTCCGGGAGGAGCCCTGCTTTCACCAACTCCTCTCCGTCCACCTGGATGGCCCGGACCAGCCGGCCCAGGCGGGCCACTTCCTCCGGATCATTCCAAAAAACATGCCGCTCCAGCTCCTCCCGCTCCCAGCCGCAGGTGTCCTCCAAATGCTCCTGCCGGGAGGCGTTCCACTGCCAGTCGGGGGACTGCTGAGCTTTCCGCAGGGCGGCAAGGCGTCCGTCCCGCTCCTGGGGCAGGGGGGCCAGAGTACGGCGCAGCTGGTTCTTCAGATACCCCGCCCACACATCCGGGCTGGGGCCGGAGTAAAAAAAGCCGTCCGCATCGGGAAACTGTGCCCCGGAATCGGGCCGGTTTTGGGTCTCATCATAGAGCTTCACAGAATATTCTCCCCTTTCCAAAGCGAAAAGGGCCGTCCCCGGGACAGCCCTTTCTCAGTCATAGCCTTACAGTCCCAGGCCGCCCAGGTTCAGCCCTCCGGTAATGGACTGCATGGTGCTGGCGGCGTCGGCGTCAGCGGCCCGCATGGCCTCGTTGACGGCGGCGACAATCATATCCTGGAGCATCTCCACATCCTCGGGGTCCACCGCCTCGGGGTCGATGGCAAGGGCCCTCAGCTCGTGCTTGCCGCTGACGGTGGCCGTCACTACCCCGCCGCCCGAGGCCGCCTGATATTCCTTCTCCTGGAGCTCCTGCTGCATACGCAGCATGTCCTGCTGCATCTTCTGGGCCTGCTTCAGCATGTTCATGTTCATGCCGCCGCCCATGCCGGGCATCCCCCGGCCGTATCCCTTTGCCATAATCAAAACTCCTTCACTGTATGGTTATGTTGTCAAACTGCCCACCGAAGGACAGCAGTTCATCCAGAGGGTCCTTCTCCGCCCCTGGAGCGGGAGGCTGGCTCTGCTCCGCTGCGGGCGGCGCGCCGGTGACTACGCTCACCTGGGGTTGACCCCCAAAGGAGGCGGCGGCAGCCTGGGCCAGCTTCTCCAGCACCGCCGGCTTGTTCAGCATGGAACGGGTAAATTCACTGTCTACCCAGAGGGTGAGCTTTCCGTTTTTCCATGTACCGGTCACCTTGGCCGGGTTGTTTAAATAAGGTATCACCGTGGGAGGCACCTTCCCCCGCAGGCCCGCCGCGAAGGAGGGCCAGAAGGTACTGTCGCCGCCGGCCTGGGGGGTCGGGGCAGCTTTGGGCTTTGGAGCCGGGGGCCGGGCGGGTTCCGCAGGGGCAGCGGGGACACTCTGAGCCGGCTCCGGTGCGTCGAAGACATAGTCCGGCTCTTCCGGGGGCTCCTCGGGCAGCGGGGGCCGCTCCTCCTCCCAGGGGGGGCGGTCAGCCTTCGCGGGCTCTGTCCCGCCCCGTTCTGCCTCCGGCGTCTTCGGGGCGGCGCAGAGACCCCCTGTAGGGGCGGCAGGAATGCCCTGGGCCAGCCGTTCCTCTATACGGGCAATCCGGGCCGACAGGCCGACGAAGGACTCGTCCAGCCCCTCATCGCTGAGGCGGATGAGGCACAGCTCCGCCGCCGTGCGGCGGCTGGCGCTTCGGGGCAGATCGGCCAGGGCCCCCTGGAGCTGGGTGAGCATCTGCAGCAGCCGCTGGGCGGTGAGCTGTTCCCCCAGTCCGCGGAGGGTCGCCTCGTCATAGCCACCCGCCATCAGGGCCGCTCCCCCCTGGGGGGCGGTCTTTCTCAGGAGCAGGTCCCGGGCCAGGCCGGACAGCTCACCCAGCACAGAGCCTACATCCTTGCCATTGGCGTAGAGCCGGGACAGTGTATTCAGGGCGGCGGCGGTATCCCTGGCGGCCAGCTGGCCCATGAGGGCGGCGGTCTCCACGTTTCCCGCCAGGCCCAGCGTGTTCAGAATGGCCTGTTCGTCCACCACCGCTCCGCCGCCGGCGCACTGGTCAAGCAGAGACAGGGCATCCCGCATCCCGCCGTCCGCCAGCCGGGCCAGCAGAGCGGCGCCGTCAGAGGTGAGACGGAGCTGTTCCTGTTCAGCCACATACTCCAGCCGCCGGGCAATCTCCATGGGGAGGATCCGCTTGAAGGCGAACTGCTGGCACCGGCTCTTGATGGTGGCGGGCACCTTGTGCAGCTCGGTGGTGGCCAGAATAAAGAGGAGATGGGGGGGCGGCTCCTCCAGAATCTTCAGCAGGGCGTTGAAGGCCGCCGTGGACAGCATATGGACCTCGTCCACAATGTACACCCGCTTCCGGACGGCGGCGGGGGTATACACCGCCTCGTCCCGCAGCGCCCGCACCTGGTCCACCCCGTTGTTGGAGGCGGCGTCCAGCTCCAGCACATCCAGAACAGAGCCGTTCTCAATGCCAAGGCAGGCGGGGCACGCGTTGCAGGGGTCTCCCTCCCGGGGATTCTCGCAGTTCACGGCACGGGCCAGAATTTTGGCGCAGGTGGTCTTGCCCGTCCCCCGGGTGCCGGTGAACAGATAGGCGTGGGACAGCCGGCCCGTGGCCACCTGGCGCTTCAGGGTGCCGGTGATGTGCCCCTGGCCCACCACGTCGTCGAAGGTCCGGGGCCGCCATTTTCGGTATAGTGCCTGATACATCTGCTCACCTCCAGGAAAGAATTTCTCTCAGGAGAACACTCCCGTAAGCCTCCTTTTCTCTGCGGGGGACGGGAGATTCTGTCAAAAAAACTCGGTGCGAAGCAAGACCGCACACCGGCCTTTGAAGCGCGGGACATACCCGTTACCTGGACAGCCGGCTCAAGAACAGTATCCCCGCGGCACACGCGGCGGGCCGCTTAGTGCTGCTCGGTTCCCCGCCTGACACGGTTCACGGAGCCGCGTTGCGCGGGACCGGTCTATCATCACTGCTTTTCCAGGGCAGACAGTACAGCCTCACGTCCGGGGGCCGGGATTCATCCCCGCTGCAGCGGATTGCGGGTACAGGGCACCGCTATCTCCCCGACTAGTGCGGCCTTGCTCCGTACCGAGACGAAACAAGAACTAAGTTGCATTGTACTATATTTTTCCCATTTTAGCAATCTTTATTTTGCGAAATACCTCCGGGGCAGGGGGCGTGCCGCAGTCCGGCCGCGGCACGCCCCTGTTATTGCTCAGTCGTTGGGCTTCATGGTGGGGAAGAGAATGACTTCCCGGATGGAGTCGGAACCGGTGAGAAGCATGACACACCGGTCGATGCCAATGCCCAGCCCGCCCGTGGGGGGCATACCATACTCCAGCGCGGTCAAAAAATCCTCATCCATCATACCGGCCTCGTCGTCCCCCTTATCCCGCAGCTCCACCTGCTTCTGGAAGCGCTGGCGCTGGTCGATGGGGTCGTTGAGCTCGGAGAAGGCGTTGCCCATCTCGCTGTGACAGATAAACAGCTCAAACCGCTCGGTGAGCCGGGGGTCCTTGGGGGACCGCTTGGCCAGGGGGGAGACGTCCACCGGGTGCATGGTGATGAAGGTGGGCTGGATCAGCTTCTCCTCCACCCGCTGGTCAAAGCACTCATACAGGGCGTTGCCCCAGGTCTTGTCCGCCGTCTCGGGCAGCTCCACACCGATGGATTTGGCGGCGGCTACCGCCTCCTCGTCCGTGGTGATGGCCATGAAGTCGATGCCGCAGTACTGCTTTACCGCCTCGTGCATGGGCATACGGGGCCAGCCGGGGGTCAGGTCGATGTCCTCCCCCTGCCACTGGACCTGATAGGTGCCCAGAATCTTCTGGGCGGCGGAGGACAGCAGGTCCTCAAACAGGTCCATCATGTCGTTAAAATCGGCATAGGCCTGATAGAGCTCGATGGTGGTGAACTCGGGGTTGTGCTTGGGGTCCATGCCCTCGTTGCGGAAGATCCGCCCGATCTCATACACCCGGTCCATGCCGCCCACAATGAGCCGCTTCAAGGGCAACTCGGTGGCGATGCGCATGTACATGTCGATATCCAGGGTGTTGTGGTGGGTGACGAAGGGCCGGGCGGTAGCTCCCCCCGAGATGGTGTTGAGGACCGGCGTCTCCACCTCCATAAAGCCCCGGCCGTCCATAAAGTCCCGGACATGCTTGATAAACCGGGAGCGGATGACGAAGTTGCGCTTTACCTCCGGGTTGACAATCAGGTCCACATACCGCTGGCGGTAGCGCAGCTCGGTGCTGGTCAGGCCGTGGAACTTCTCGGGCAGGGGCAGCAGGGACTTGGACAGCAGGGTCACCGTCACCACCCGGACGGACATCTCCCCCCGCTGGGTGCGGAAGACCACCCCGTGGACCCCCACAATATCGCCGATATCGTACTTTTTAAAGCGGTTGTACTCCGCTTCGTCCATCTCGTCCTTCCGCGCGTAGAGCTGGATGCGGCCCGACTTGTCCTGGAGATCACAGAAGGACACCTTGCCCATCCCCCGCTTGGACATCAGGCGGCCGGCGATGGCCACCTCCTGCCCCTCCAGGGCGTCGAAGTTCTCCTTGATATTCCCGGAGTCGTTGTCTGACACAAAGCGGGTAATGACAAAGGGGTCATTGCCGCTCTCCTGGAGCTGCTTCAGCTTGTCCCTGCGAATCTGGAGCAGCTGGGACAGGTTCTCGGCTGCCTCGGTCTGGTTGTTCTTATCGGCCATACGGACCACTCCTTATCTCTCTACCTTTAAAATCTTATACTCCACCGGGCCGGCGGGGGCGTCCACCGTGACCTCTTCCCCGGGATTTTTGCCCAGAAGCGCCTTGCCGAAGGGGGAGTCCTCTGAGATGGCGCCGTTCATGGGGTCGGCCTCCTGGGAGCCCACAATCTTATAAGTCTCTTCCTCGTTGAACTCCTTGTCCAGCACGGTGACGGTGGAGCCCAGGCGGATATACTCGCCGTCCGTCTCCTCCTCCTCAATCACCACATAGTTGGACAGAATTTCCTCCACCTGGGCGATACGGGAGTAGAGCTTGCCCTGCTCGTTTTTGGCCTCGTCGTACTCGCTGTTCTCCGACAGGTCTCCGAAGGAGCGGGCCTCCTTAATCAGCTCGGCCACCTCCTTCTCCCGGACGGTCTTGAGATAGTTCAGCTCGTCCTGCAGTTCCTTGAGCCGCTGGGGGCTCAGCTTGTATTCCTTCGCCATGAAACCTCGCACACCTTTCAAAAAATTATCCCGGTGCGACCCGGGCGTCAAGTACTGAATAAAATGGATAGAGTACTACATTCTGTGTCATTATATGTGTTTTCCGCCTGTCTGTCAAGTTATTTTTATGTCTTCCGGCCCCAGCTTCCCCCCCTCCCATAGGGCGGCCAGAAGGGGCAGGTCCTCCCGGTCCTCCTCCGCCAGCCCGGGGGCGGAAAGCGACAACCCCGCCAGTCCGGGCCGGGGACCGTAGAGCTCCAGGGCGGCGTCCTCCCGCCGGGGGCAGTCCCCCTGAAAGCGCAGGGCCACCGCGCCCTGCTCCGCCGGCGGGAGCACCGGAACGCCAAACTCCCGATGGAGCCAAAGGGCCAGCTCCTCCCCTCCCCTGGGCGCATCCACCACCAGACGGCGCACCAGAGGGCACAGCTGGGCCGCCGTCCGGGCCAGCGCATGGTCCACCCGGCTCCCCCGCAGTGCCACCGTGGCCCGGTCGGGGGCCAGACCCCGGCGCTCCAGCGCCTCCAGCGTCAGGGGCACCGACTGCGCCCGGACAAAGCTCTCCGGATCCACAGGCCGCAGGCCAAAGGCCTCCAGCAGGGGCCACCGGTCAAAATCCCTGGGCACCAGCACCCGCAGAGCCCCACCCTGGCGCAGCGCCCGCCCCGCCCGCCTCAGGCGGCGCTCCCCCCAGAAGCCCGACCGGTCCGCCTCGGCCCGCAGAACAGGCAGGCCGTACAGCCTGCCCGATATCGCTCTCCCCCGTCCTCCCGGTTCCAGAATCAGCTGTCCAATCAAGGGCAATCCCCCCTCCCCCACAGGGTATGCGGGGAGAGGAGGGATTATTTATGATTCAAAAAAGCCCCGCACTTCGCCCAGAAGCTCCATGGCCTTGAACTTGAGGACATACTGCTCGCCGTCGCCGGTCACCAAGGCCCCCTGGTCCGGCGTGAAGTAGCCGGCCTCCAGGGCCTGGTCCACCGTCTCGCTGGCCGCCCCCAGACACAAGGGCGGGAAGGCCACACACCACCAATTCTGGCCCTTGCCCTCACCGATGGTCACCCGGAGCGCGGTGTAATTTCCGGCGGGGAGGGCAAAGTCCTCATACTCCTTGGTGGGAAACCAGCAGTCCTCCAGGCGGGCGCTGACAGGGTAATCATAGCCCTGCTCCTCCACCACCGCCCGGCCGGCGGCGGCCAGGGTGTTCAGATGGCCCTCCAGCGCGGCCTGGGCCTGCTCCAAGGTGGCCCCCTCGGGATAGAGCCCCTCCGCTTCCTCCAGCACCCGGTCCCGCACCGCCAGCTTCAGGGCCTGGTCCTCCTCGGTATCCGAGTTGGCGATCACATGAAACCGGATCACGCTGTCCGCCAGTTCCTGCTGCTCCCGGGTCAGCCAGCTGCCCGCCACTACGGCCACCAGTATGCCAAACATCAGCGCCAACTCCCAGCGCTTTAATTTTCGATCCATAACATCCTCCTGGGACAAAAAAGCTGTCCGCACTGTAAATTTCTTACAGTATGGACAGCTAATATATTTTTCATACCGGCCTGCGTGAAAAATTTTACCCAAGCTCTATGCAGCCAGCATATTGTATTCTGATCTTTTTCATGTAAAATAGATTTATTGACATATGTATAAGCCAAAAAAGCTATGCCAGTTCCAATAAGGGTGTAAGACCGAGAAATACTGCGCCACATAAAGGCCTAAACAATCAGGGGAGGAATTAAAATGGCAAAATGTTGTATTTGTGGAAAATAAATGAGTTCGTTTAGTCTAAACTGTGTTCCCTTAACCACAAAGGTTAATGGTAAACGACAGGTCGAATGCCGCAACTGCTACAATAAATATAAAGGCAAACTACTGCAGTTTACTCCAGATGGCAAAGCGATTGTTATGGAGGATAAGGATGCTGAAATTCGAAAAAAATGTAACGTCTGCGGACACCTGTATTGCTATTCTCTTTATGATTTGATGCGTAACGCAGAAAAAGCAAAATCTGCCGCACTTTCTGCTACTATGGGGTTTGCTGGGGCAGTAAGCGGTATGTACACCGCAAGTGCGGTTCATAGCGGAAACGCTGAAGCTGCATCGAATCGAATTGTCGATTATAACCGTTGCCCCCATTGCGGCTCTATAGATGTCCGCACTTTGAGCAAGGAGGAATGGACTATCGTTCTATCCTGGACCGGGCGGATTCCATTGTCTACGTCAGCAGGACCTAC